>NZ_JAOWHB010000031.1:0-292 GCF_030332845.1 Citrobacter sp. Cpo061 | reverse complement strand
ACTCAGAAGTGAAACGCCGTAGCGCCGATGGTAGTGTGGGGTCTCCCCATGCGAGAGTAGGGAACTGCCAGGCATCAAATTTAGTGTGCTGATATGGCTCAGTTGGTAGAGCGCACCCTTGGTAAGGGTGAGGTCCCCAGTTCGACTCTGGGTATCAGCACCAGTTTTTCGGTTAAAATTCGGCACTTAGAAAAGAATTTGTCTGGCGGCTCTAGCGCGGTGGTCCCACCTGACCCCATGCCGAACTCAGAAGTGAAACGCCGTAGCGCCGATGGTAGTGTGGGGTCTCCCC
>NZ_JAOWHB010000030.1:0-216 GCF_030332845.1 Citrobacter sp. Cpo061 | reverse complement strand
CGCTTATCAGGCCTACAAAATACGTTCAGCCCGGCCCCTGTAGGCCGGATAAGGCGGCACGCCGCATCCGGCGGTTTTCATCCCGCACAGACGCAAAGAAGCCCATCCGTCAGGATGGGCTTCTTCACTTTATTTGATGCCTGGCAGTTTATGGCGGGCGTCCTGCCCGCCACCCTCCGGGCCGTTGCTGCGCAACGTTCAAATCCGCTCCCGGCG
>NZ_JAOWHB010000029.1:0-324 GCF_030332845.1 Citrobacter sp. Cpo061 | reverse complement strand
AGCCGTACTGTTCAGGAAATGTTTGAAGAGGCTGATATGTGGCTGGTTTCAGATTAAACGCCTTGAACCGTCATATTGCTAAAGTACAATCCGCCGTGACTGGCATTCATTCAATACTCGCACTATCGAACGTTCGCCAGTCGGCCGCAATCATGCTCTTGCATACGGCATGGTTGCGGCGACCATCAATTTTGCGACTGGGTATCATGCTGATTTTGCTGGCGCTCACGTTCAGCTATTTCCATGGCTTCCTGTACTTCCTGTTGTTTAATATTCCAGAGGCTGTTCCTGGGCATCTCAACGCGCAGGTCTACCCAGCGACCA
>NZ_JAOWHB010000028.1:0-284 GCF_030332845.1 Citrobacter sp. Cpo061 | reverse complement strand
TTCTTATTACGGAGAAATGAAACAGTGTGTCGTTTCAATTTTCAGCTTGATCCAGATTTTTAAAGAGCAAATATCTCAAACGTGACTCGAAAGTCAGTTTTGAGATACTTCGGTCGGCGACTTTCACTCACACATACCAGCAAGTGGCGTCCCCTAGGGGATTCGAACCCCTGTTACCGCCGTGAAAGGGCGGTGTCCTGGGCCTCTAGACGAAGGGGACACTGAAGTCTCAATCGCAAGACGCCTTGCTATTTACTTTTCATCAGACAATCTGTGTGAGCACT
>NZ_JAOWHB010000027.1:0-390 GCF_030332845.1 Citrobacter sp. Cpo061 | reverse complement strand
TCTCATAGCTCACACTGTAGGCATCTCAGTTCGATGTAGGTTGTTCGCTCCAAGCTGGGCTGTGTGCATGATCCCCCCGTTCAGCCCGACCGCTGCGCCTTTTCGGTAACTATCGACTTGAGTCCAACCCGAAAAAGCACGACAAAGCGCCAATGGCAGCAGCCACTGGTAACTGATTTAGAGGAGAGAGTCTTGAAGTTATGCGCCGGATAGGGCTAAACTGAAAGAACAAGTTTTGGCGACTGCGCTCCTCCAAGCCAGTTACCTCGGTTCAGAAACTTGCCGGTTTACTGAACCTTCAAAAAACCACCTTGCCGGGTGGTTTTTTTGTTTCCGCACCAGACTAAATCTCTCAGGCCACCCCGTCAAGAAACGCCTACAAGAACCACA
>NZ_JAOWHB010000026.1:0-268 GCF_030332845.1 Citrobacter sp. Cpo061 | reverse complement strand
ATCTTCTCCGAGACAACAGCAAAACTGTTGTTTTATGGTCTGCGAGATAATCGCGAGCACCAGGGAGGATAACGTTGCTTTAGCAACGGCCCGCAGGGCGAGGCGCAGCCGAGTAATCCTCCCGGATGCACCATCTCTTACTTGATATCGCTTATCACGATATCAATATCGGCAGTAAAGCAAGTTTTCCGATGCATCCGTAGCTCAGCTGGATAGAGTACTCGGCTACGAACCGAGCGGTCGGAGGTTCGAATCCTCCCGGATGCAC
>NZ_JAOWHB010000025.1:0-225 GCF_030332845.1 Citrobacter sp. Cpo061 | reverse complement strand
TCGGGCTTTTCCTCGGCACCGTACGCGCCATAGCTGCATTTTTTAATACTATGCAGGATAGGGCTAGCGCCGCAAAGTGACATCCTCTGACGTTCTCTGATTACAAAAGTTAACGCAGCGGACAGGATGTGCATTTGTAATACCGCGCACACGTGGCACCACAAATGCCTTTTGTCAGGGCTCGCCGCCCCGACACCCTGCCAGCGCCTCACGATCCCGCAATAA
>NZ_JAOWHB010000024.1:0-219 GCF_030332845.1 Citrobacter sp. Cpo061 | reverse complement strand
GGTGGGTGATGACGGGATCGAACCGCCGACCCCCTCCTTGTAAGGGAGGTGCTCTCCCAGCTGAGCTAATCACCCACTTCTCAATTTCTTACTCTACACGGCGGAGACTACATAAAGTAGTTGGTGGGTGATGACGGGTTCGAACCGCCGACCCCCTCCTTGTAAGGGAGGTGCTCTCCCAGCTGAGCTAATCACCCCCGCTGTGTGGAGTCGCATTAT
>NZ_JAOWHB010000023.1:0-145324 GCF_030332845.1 Citrobacter sp. Cpo061 | reverse complement strand
CCCCGCTGACCCGGCGGCTTGTAATCCGTTGTTCCGTGTCAGTGGAGGCGCATTATAGGGAGTTATTTCAGGCTGACAAGTTAAAAATATAAAAAACTTATCAAGCGATTACTTTTCAATCAACACATCCATTTCTGCCTGGATTTTAAACAAAAACGAGCCCCGCAGGGCCCGTTTATTGTTGTTTTGTGACTTACTGCACTGCCACTATGCGATCGTCATTCACTTCCAGACGAATCGTTTTGCCCGGAATCAGTTCACCAGACAGAATTTGCTGCGCCAGCGGGTTTTCGATCTGCTGCTGGATAGCACGTTTCAATGGACGCGCGCCATACACCGGATCGTAACCATTCGCGCTCAGCAGTTTAAGCGCCTCGTCAGAAATATGGATTTCATAGCCACGCTCTTCCAGACGTTTGTACAGACGCTGCAACTGGATCTGAGCAATAGAAGCAATATGCTGCTCACCCAACGGATGGAATACAACAACCTCATCTATACGGTTGATGAATTCCGGGCGGAAGTTGTGGCTCACGACGCCCAGCACCATATCTTTCATGTGACCGTAATCCAACTCGCCGAAGCGTTCCTGGATCAGATCGGACCCCAGGTTCGAGGTCATGATGACAACCGTATTACGGAAGTCGACCGTTCTCCCCTGTCCGTCAGTCAAACGACCATCGTCAAGCACCTGCAGCAGAATGTTGAACACATCCGGGTGTGCTTTCTCCACTTCATCCAACAAGATGACAGAGTACGGACGACGACGTACTGCTTCCGTCAGGTAACCCCCCTCTTCATAACCGACATATCCCGGAGGTGCCCCGACCAGACGAGACACCGAGTGTTTCTCCATAAACTCGGACATATCGATACGCACCATTGCATCGTCACTGTCGAACATAAAGTTTGCCAGCGCTTTGCACAGTTCGGTTTTACCGACACCGGTTGGACCAAGGAACAGGAATGAACCAATCGGACGATTCGGATCGGACAAGCCCGCTCGGCTACGACGGATGGCATTAGAAACGGCTTCCACCGCTTCGTTCTGACCAATCACGCGGCTGTGCAGCTCCTGCTCCATACGCAACAGTTTTTCTCGTTCGCCTTCCAGCATGCGAGCAACTGGGATCCCGGTCCAGCGCGCCAGCACCTCAGCAATTTCTGCATCCGTAACTTTATTACGCAGCAGACGCATGGTTTTGCCTTCAGACTGGGTGGCTGCTTCCAGTTGTTTTTCCAGTTCAGGAATTTTGCCGTACTGCAGTTCAGACATCCGCGCCAGGTCGCCAACGCGGCGCGCCTGTTCGATGGCGATTTTTGCCTGCTCCAGCTCAGCCTTGATAGTTTGCGTTCCCGAGAGGGAAGCTTTTTCAGCTTTCCACTCTTCCTCTAACTCAGAATACTGGCGTTCTTTGTCGTCCAGCTCTTCGTTGAGCATATCGAGACGTTTTTTACTTGCCTCATCAGACTCTTTCATTAATGCCTGCTGTTCCAGTTTGAGCTGGATAATACGGCGGTCGAGTCTGTCGAGTTCCTCCGGCTTGGAGTCAATCTGCATACGAATGCTGGATGCCGCTTCGTCAATAAGGTCGATAGCTTTATCCGGCAACTGACGATCGGCAATATATCGATGAGACAGCGTAGCAGCCGCAACAATCGCCGGGTCAGTAATCTGCACATGATGGTGCAGTTCATAACGTTCTTTCAGGCCACGCAAGATTGCGATGGTGTCTTCCACTGAAGGTTCAGCCACAAACACTTTCTGGAAACGACGTTCCAGCGCCGCATCTTTTTCGATGTACTGGCGATACTCATCAAGCGTTGTTGCGCCTACGCAGTGCAGTTCCCCGCGAGCCAGTGCTGGTTTCAGCATGTTCCCGGCGTCCATTGCGCCATCGGCTTTACCCGCCCCAACCATGGTATGCAATTCGTCGATAAACAGAATGACGTTGCCTTCCTGTTTCGAGAGATCGTTCAGCACACCTTTTAAACGTTCTTCGAACTCACCACGATATTTGGCCCCAGCAACCAGCGCGCCCATATCCAGCGCCAGTACACGACGGCCTTTTAAGCCTTCCGGCACTTCACCATTGATGATGCGTTGGGCCAGCCCTTCAACGATGGCGGTTTTACCGACACCGGGTTCACCGATTAACACCGGGTTATTTTTAGTACGACGTTGCAGCACCTGAATGGTACGGCGAATTTCTTCATCACGGCCGATGACCGGATCGAGTTTGCCCTGTTCGGCACGTTCGGTCAGATCGACGGTATATTTTTTCAAGGCCTGACGTTGGTCTTCAGCCCCCTGGTCATTCACGCTTTCACCTCCACGCATTTGTTCAATTGCCTGAGTGATATTGGCGGTCGTCGCGCCTGCTGATTTTAATAAGTCGGTCAGCGTACCGCGTGACTCAAGCGCCGCCAGAACGAACAGTTCTGACGAAATAAAGTTGTCCCCACGTTTTTGCGCCAGCTTGTCGCAAAGATTAAGTACACGCACCAGTTCCTGAGAAGGCTGCACATCGCCACCAGTACCTTCTACCTGTGGCAAACGGCTCAACGCCTGGTCAATGGCTGTACGTAACTGGCCAGCATTAATGCCAGCAGACGTTAATAAAGGACGTACCGATCCCCCTTCCTGATTCAGCAAGGCGCTCATTAGATGAAGTGGTTCGATGAATTGATTGTCGTGCCCCAATGCGAGTGACTGGGCATCGGCAAGAGCAAGCTGGAATTTATTAGTAAGACGATCCAGACGCATAACTCCTCCCATAACAGGTCAAAATTGCTACTGGAGATTAAATGAGGTCATCCCTCAATTATTCAAGGTGAATGACCTGAATTATGTGAAAAGAAAATTACACGTACCGGATCGTCTTGATTCTTTAGGTTATATCAGCCAAATAAAACTTGCCATACGACCCGTGGTATTGTCGCGACGATAAGAGAAGAACGTCTCACTTTCGCTGAAGGTGCAACGGTCTCCGCCGTGGATGTTCTCTACCCCGACACTGGACAGACGCTGGCGCGCAAGCTGGTAGATATCCGCCAGATACTTGTCGCCACGCGGTACAAATGCGAGGTCCGCTTGCGGATCTTTCGTCATGAACGCCTCGCGGACTTCTGGTCCAACTTCAAACGCGTTTGGACCTATCGCCGGGCCTAGCCAGGCAATAATGTTTTCAGGTTTGTCGGCAAAACACGCCACCGTCTCTTCCAGCACGCCGGCGCATAATCCGCGCCAACCCGCATGGGCCGCAGCAACTTCGGTTCCGGCACGGTTGCAAAACAACACCGGCAAACAATCAGCGGTCATCACCGCACACACGGTACCCGGCGTGTTGCTGTACGATGCATCTGCGCGTTTGCAGGCGTAAGGCTCGCCGGTCAGTTTCAGGACATCCTTACCGTGGACCTGCTCCAGCCAGACTGGCTTTGACGGCAGATTGCCCGCAGCAAACAGTCGTTTGCGGTTCTCTTCAACATGTTCCGGGTTATCGCCGCAATGGGCGCCCAGATTCAGCGAATCGTAAGGCGGCATACTAACTCCGCCAATACGGGTAGAACTACACGCCGCGACACCTTGCGGTATCGGCCACTGCGGGACAATTAGCTTACTCATAGCCAGGCAATATCATCCTTATGTTCTTCGAAATCAGCGCGCATCACTTCAATCAACTGCACCATATCTTGTGGGATCGGCGCATGCCATTCCATTTCGATACCGGAAATCGGGTGATACAAACGCAGCATGGTCGCGTGCAGCGCTTGACGGTCGAACTTACGCAGTACGGAGATAAATTCGTCAGAAGCGCCTTTCGGTGGACGTGGACGACCGCCGTAAACCTGATCGCCCACCAGCGGATGAGTGATATGTGCCATGTGCACGCGGATCTGGTGCGTACGTCCGGTTTCCAGACGCAACCGCAGACGCGTGTGCACACGGAAGTGTTCCATAATGCGATAGTGCGTTACCGCCGGTTTCCCCATTGGGTGTACCGCCATGTGCGTACGCTTGGTCGGGTGACGGCTAATCGGTTCCTCAACGGTTCCGCCAGCAGTCATGTGACCAATTGCCACGGCTTCGTACTCACGGGTAATTTCGCGCAGCTGCAACGACTCCACCAAACGTGTTTGCGCCGGAACCGTTTTTGCCACCACCATTAATCCGGTCGTGTCTTTATCCAGACGGTGCACGATACCAGCACGAGGAACATCCGCGATTGGCGGGTAGTAATGCAGTAACGCATTCAATACCGTACCATCGGGATTCCCGGCGCCCGGATGCACTACAAGGTCACGGGGTTTGTTGATGACAAGAATGTCGTCATCTTCATAAACGATATCCAGTGGGATATCCTGAGGTTCAAAACGAACCTCTTCATCAATTTCTGCATTGATGGAGACACGCTCTCCACCCAACACTTTTTCTTTCGGTTTATCGCAAAGTTGGTCATTTACCAGTACGCGCTGGTCGAGGATCCATTCTTTTATGCGCGATCGCGAATAATCAGGGAACAATTCGGCCAAAGCCTGATCTAAGCGTTGACCGAGCTGATTTTCGGAGACTGTTGCGGTGAGTTCTACTCGTTGTGCCATAAACTGCTTCTTCGTTTAACGTTGGGTTTTACGGCTTTGCCGTTTAATATAGTGTGCTATTGTAGCTGGTCTTAACCGGGAGCAGGAACAGAGAATCTCCCGTATTACATTTTGAGGAAAGTCAAAACGTCATGACGCGCATGAAATATCTGGTGGCAGCAGCCACGTTGAGCCTGTTTTTGGCGGGTTGCTCTGGTTCAAAGGAAGAGGTGCCCGATAATCCGCCAAATGAAATCTACGCGACTGCTCAGCAAAAGCTGCAGGACGGTAACTGGAAACAGGCAATAACGCAATTGGAAGCGTTGGATAACCGTTATCCATTTGGACCGTATTCTCAGCAGGTGCAATTAGATCTCATCTACGCCTACTACAAAAACGCCGATCTGCCACTTGCTCAGGCTGCCATCGATCGTTTTATCCGTCTTAACCCGACACACCCTAACATTGATTATGTCATGTATATGCGTGGCCTGACCAATATGGCGTTGGATGATAGCGCACTGCAAGGATTCTTTGGTGTTGATCGTAGCGATCGCGATCCGCAACATGCCCGAGCTGCGTTTAATGACTTTTCCAAACTGGTGCGTGGGTATCCGAATAGCCAGTACACCACTGACGCCACCAAACGTCTGGTGTTCCTGAAAGACCGCCTGGCGAAGTATGAATACTCCGTTGCGGAATACTATACTGCCCGCGGCGCATGGGTTGCCGTGGTAAACCGTGTGGAAGGCATGCTGCGCGACTACCCGGATACCCAGGCAACACGTAATGCCCTGCCGTTGATGGAAAACGCTTATCGCCAGATGCAGATGAATGCACAGGCTGAAAAAGTCGCGAAAATCATTGCCGCCAACAGCAGCAATACCTGATTTGCCTCAGAATGCAAAACGGCAGCCCCTGGGCTGCCGTTTTTTTATCCGTTAACGCCACAACTGAAGCGGTTTAGCTCCGACGCATCCCATCAAATATGGCCTGCTTTCAGGTATTCCTCAAGTAAAAAATCGCCTGTTCCTGCGGTGCCTCACAAAAAGGTTTTCTTGACAAAAAGCGACAAAATAATGTGATTTAGATCACACATTTTGACATTAGGAACGGTATGCTGGAATCACCAAGACGGGAAAGACAAGAGGTAAAATTTATGACAATGAACATTACCAGTAAACAAATGGAAATTACTCCGGCAATTCGCCAGCATGTCGCAGACCGTCTCGCCAAACTAGAAAAATGGCAAACTCATCTGATTAATCCACATATCATTCTGTCTAAGGAGCCACAGGGTTTCATTGCTGATGCCACCATCAATACACCGAACGGACATCTGGTCGCCAGCGCAAAACACGAGGATATGTACACCGCAATTAACGATTTGATCAACAAGCTGGAACGGCAGCTCAATAAAGTGCAGCACAAAGGCGAAGCCCGTCGTGCAACAACTTCAGTCAAAGACGCCAACTTCGTCGAAGCAGAAGAAGAGTAGTCCCTTACATTGAGTGTATCGCCAACGCGCCTTCGGGCGCGTTTTTTGTTGACAGGGTGAAAACAGTACGGGTACTTTACTGACGTAGCCAAAGGAAAATTACATGAAACTTGTCCCGTTCTTCTTCGCATTCTTTTTTACCTTCCCCTGAATGGGAGGCGTTTCGTCGTGTGATAAAGAATGCGAAGACGAACAATAAGGCCTCCCACACGGGAGGCCTTTTTTATTGATAACAAGAAAGGCAACACTATGACATCGGAAAACCCATTGCTGGCGCTGCGCGATAAGATCAGCACGCTGGATGAAAAATTACTGGCCCTGCTGGCTGAGCGACGTGGACTGGCCGTAGAAGTTGGTAAAGCCAAACTGCTTTCGCATCGTCCGGTTCGTGATATCGATCGTGAACGTGACCTTTTGGACCGACTCATTCAGCTTGGCAAAACACATCATCTTGATGCTCACTACATTACTCGCCTGTTCCAGCTCATAATCGAAGATTCCGTCCTGACTCAACAGGCTCTGCTCCAGCAGCACCTGAACAAAATTAACCCACACTCCGCGCGCGTGGCCTTCCTTGGGCCAAAAGGGTCATATTCCCATCTCGCCGCACGTCAGTACGCTGCCCGCCATTTTGAACAATTTATTGAAAGCGGCTGCGCAAAATTTGCCGATATCTTTAATCAGGTCGAAACCGGACAGGCTGACTATGCTGTGGTACCGATTGAAAACACCAGCTCCGGTGGGATTAACGACGTTTACGACCTGCTGCAGCACACCAGCCTGTCTATCGTTGGCGAGATGACCATTACGATAGACCACTGTGTACTGGTGTCTGGCACGACGGATCTTGAGAGTATTGAAACGGTATATAGCCATCCGCAGCCGTTCCAGCAGTGCAGCAAATTCCTGAATCGCTACCCGCACTGGAAGATTGAGTACACTGAAAGCACCTCTGCGGCGATGGAAAAAGTTGCGCAGGCTAACTCACCGCGCGTGGCGGCCCTGGGGAGCGAAGCCGGAGGCGTACTGTATGGATTACAGGTTCTCGAGCATATTGAGGCTAACCAGTCGCAAAACATCACCCGCTTCGTGGTGCTGGCACGCAAAGCAATTAATGTTTCCGATCAGGTTCCGGCAAAAACAACCCTGTTGATGGCGACGGGGCAACAAGCCGGTGCGCTGGTTGAGGCGCTGCTGGTGCTGCGTAACCATAATCTGATTATGACTAAACTGGAGTCACGCCCGATTCACGGCAATCCGTGGGAAGAGATGTTTTATCTTGATATCCAGGCCAACCTGGAATCGCCCCAGATGCAAAAAGCATTGAAAGAGCTGGGTGAGATTACGCGTTCGATGAAAGTACTGGGATGCTATCCAAGTGAGAACGTGGTGCCAGTCGATCCGAGCTAACGTTTGGCAATGCCGGATGGCGCTACGCTTATCCGGCCTACGGTTCATACGATTTTTGAAGGCCGGATAAGGCAAACCCGCCATCCGGCATCTTAATTAAGGACGGCTGTCATTCGCCTGGCGTAACAAAGTACGGCTTTCACTCTGGAAGCGTTTCGCATAATCGCCAAACCAGTGCTCCACCTTACGGAAGCTGTCGATAAACGCTTGCTTATCGCCCTGCTCCAGCAAACCTATTGCCTCGCCAAAACGTTGGTAGTAGCGTTTAATCAGCGCAAGGTTGCTCTCAGACGACATAATAATATCAGCATAGAGCTGCGGATCCTGGGCAAACAGACGGCCAACCATCGCCAGTTCAAGGCGGTAAATCGGCGAAGAGAGCGCCAGCAGCTGCTCCAGTTGAACGTTCTCTTCCGCTAAATGCAGACCGTAAGCAAAGGTCGCAAAGTGACGCAGTGCCTGAATAAACGCCATGTTCTGGTCATGTTCAACGGCGCTGATCCGATGCAGTCGCGCACCCCATACCTGAATCTGTTCCAGAAACCACTGATAAGCTTCCGGCTGACGTCCGTCACACCAAACGACGACCTGTTTGGCCAGACTGCCGCTATCCGGACCAAACATTGGGTGTAACCCCACCACCGGGCCATCATGTGCAGCCAGCATCGCCTGTAAAGGACCATTTTTCACCGAAGCCAGATCCACCAGGATGCAGTCAGACGGCAGACGTGGTAGTTTGGCGATCACCTGCTCGGTGACGTGGATCGGCACGCTGACGATCACCATGCCGGCATCAGAGACGATCTCCGGCGCGCGATCCCAGTCCTGCTGTTCCAGAATCCGTACCTGATAACCTGACAGGGTGAGCATTTTTTCGAACAGACGCCCCATCTGACCGCCGCCGCCGACAATCACCACCGGCCGCAGAGAAGGACAAAGCGTTTTAAACCCTTTGTCGTTCTCACTGGAGTAGGACTCACGCATAACGCGGCGTAGCACATCTTCAATCAGGTCCGGCGGCACACCCAGGGCTTCCGCTTCCGCCCGGCGAGAGGCCAGCATAGAGGCTTCCCGTTCCGGCACGTAGATCGGCAGCCCAAAGCGGCTTTTTACTTCACCTACTTCGGCAACCAGCTCCAGGCGGCGTGCCAGTAAATCCAGCAGCGCCTTATCGACTTCATCAATTTGATCGCGTAATGCGGTCAATTCAGCAACCATAACCAACCTCTTATGCTACACGCGCCGACAGCTGGCCGTTTAAATCCTGGCTAATTTCACGCAGCAGCGCATCCGTCATTTCCCAGCTAATGCAGGCGTCAGTTACGGATACGCCGTATTTCATTTCGCTGCGCGGCTGTTCGGAAGACTGGTTGCCTTCGTGAATATTACTTTCAATCATCAAGCCAATGATCGAGCGATTGCCATCTTTGATTTGTGCAATCACGGATTCAGCCACGGCAGGCTGACGGCGGTAATCTTTATTGGAATTACCATGACTGCAATCTACCATCAGAGAAGGTCGTAGTCCCGCCTGCTCCATCTCTTTTTCGCACTGGGCGACATCTGCCGGGCTGTAGTTCGGCGCTTTACCCCCGCGCAAGATCACGTGACCGTCCGGATTCCCCTGTGTTTGCAGCAGTGCAACCTGCCCGGCTTGGTTAATACCGACAAAGCGGTGCGACTGCGCAGCCGCACGCATGGCGTTAATGGCGGTCGCCAGGCTACCGTCGGTACCATTCTTAAAGCCAACCGGCATCGAAAGACCGGAAGCCATTTCACGGTGAGTCTGCGATTCCGTAGTACGGGCACCGATTGCGGACCAGCTAAACAGATCGCCCAGGTATTGCGGGCTATTTGGATCCAGCGCTTCAGTTGCCAGCGGCAGTCCCATATTTACCAGTTCAAGCAGCAGCTGACGCGCAATTTTCAGACCTGCTTCAACATCAAAAGAGCCATCCATATGAGGATCGTTAATTAACCCTTTCCAGCCGACAGTGGTACGGGGTTTTTCAAAATAGACGCGCATCACCAGGTAGAGGCTATCGCTGACCTCTGCGGCAAGGGCTTTAAATCGACGAGCATACTCAATCGCCATTTCAGGATCGTGAATGGAGCATGGGCCACATACGACCAGCAGGCGCGGATCGCGACCGGAGATAATATCTGAGATGGTTTTACGCGACTGGGCGATTTGCGCCTCTTGCTCCTGGCTCAGCGGAAATTCAGCTTTCAGCTGCTCCGGAGTCATCAGAACCTGTTCGTCGGTAATATGTACGTTGTTCAGCGCGTCTTTTTGCATGATGGTGATCCTGTTTAGCTCGTTTGCGATAGTTGATCCTCAGCGAGGAGGAAATAACGATATCACAATAGGTAAAGATTTCAATCCACAATCCGTAAATTTTAATTTACATGATGTTATTTCAAGGCAAAAACAGCCCTTGCAAATGTACATTTAAATTTACATCACCGAATTTTCAGATCCACTATGCTTAAAAAAACGAAGGAGCACAGGCAATGAAGCAACTCATCAGCATCTTGTTTCTATTACTTCTTAGCGGATGTCAGATAGACCCCTACACCCATGCCCCTACCTGGACTGGTACCGACTGGTACGACGCCGGGATACAAGATGCCATTTCGGGTTATGCCGTTAAAGATAATGAAACGCTTGCCGACAACTACAATGACCCCGACGTCGATCGTACGGAATACCTTAAGGGTTACGCCGAGGGACAACGTAAAACCTGCCAGCAGGATTTTGTTTATGCCAGAGGCCTGACCGGGAAAACTTTTCCGCCCAGTTGCGATACTGTCGAAAATGTTGACCAGTTACACAGCGCCTGGCAGCAAGGGGCAAACGAGGGTGCTGCCTCGATAAGGTTAAATTAAACAATGGTTTATATTTTATAAACCATTAGGATTTAACTTAAATCACCAATAGCATTATTCTAGGAATAATGACGGCTTAGGAAAATAATGTTATTTTGTTGCAAACAATCTTGAATGTATTTCGACGTTTTACAGCAAACGCTGGTAGGTAACTATTCATGAGCTATTCTTACCGACTCATACTTCTACTGGCACTGCTCCTGACCGGATTACCGCTGTATGCCCAAAGCGTTACGGAAGAAGCAAAATCGGTACGCGCTATGGTTTCCGGCATCGTCAGTTATACACGCTGGCCTGCACTTTCCGGGCCCCCAAAACTGTGTATTTTCTCTTCATCGCGTTTTTCCAGTGTCCTGAAAGATACCAGTGCAGGCGCATTACCCTATCTTCCCGTCATCATCCGTACGGAACAAGAAATATTAGTTTCGCAGTGTGACGGTTTTTATTTTGGAAAAGAATCCCCTACTTATCAGGTGGAATTAAAGAATAAATATCCGACTAAGGCATTGTTATTAATTGCTGAACAGAACCCTGAATGCGTTATTGGCAGCGCCTTTTGCCTCATAATTAAAGACGAAGATGTGAGATTTTCCGTAAATATGGATTCCCTTTCACGCAGCGGCGTAAGGGTCAGTCCAGACGTATTGATGCTTGCACGGAATAATAAGCATGGATAAGGGCCATTCTCCCATAGCACGCCCGACGTTTAAGCGAACATTACGGCGTATCAGCATAATCAGCGTTCTGGTAACCATGATGCTGATCTGGCTGCTGCTCAGCATTTCTTCCGTGCTGGCATTAAGACAGTATGCGCAAAAGAATCTGGATCTGACTGCCGCTACCATGACCCGTACGCTCGAAGCTGCATTAGTCTTTTCTGATAGTGTTGCAGCAACTGAAACGCTGGCGGCACTGGGTCAGCAGGGGCAATTTTCCGTTGCAGAAGTTCGTAATAAAAACCAGAAGGTGATCGCCACCTGGCGCTATAACGCGCAGGATACCACTGAAAAGATCAGCGGGATGATCAGCCACTGGCTGTTCCCACAACCGGTCACTCAGCCGATTTTGCATAATGGCAACGTCATCGGCGAAGTACGATTGACTGCGCGCGATAGCGTTATCAGTCATTTCATCTATTTGTCGCTGGCCGTCCTTACCGGGTGCATTCTGTTGGCATCCGGAATTGCATTAATGCTCACTCGCTATTTACACAATGGCGTTGTGGATGCACTGCAAAACATTACCGAGGTGGTACATGATGTTCGTACCAACCGTAACTTTTCACGGCGCGTATCAGAGGAACGCATTGAAGAGTTTCATCTCTTCGCCCTGGACTTTAATAGTCTGCTGGACGAGATGGAGGAGTGGCAACTTAAACTGCAGGCAAAAAACGCTCAGCTGTTGCGTACTGCACTACATGATCCTCTGACGGGTCTGGCAAATCGCGCCGCATTTCGCAGCAGCATAAATGCCCTAATGAATGATGATGCCGCCCACAGCAGCTCGGCATTGTTATTCCTTGATGGCGACAATTTTAAATTTATTAATGATACCTGGGGCCACGCAGCGGGGGATCGGGTCCTGATTGAAGTCGCAAAAAGGTTATCCGAGTTTGGGGGGAGTCGCCATTACCCATATAGACTTGGCGGCGATGAGTTCGCTATGGTGCTGTACAGCGTTCATTCTGAATATGAGGTTCAGCGGATCTGCGCGGCACTGTCACAAGAGTTTAACCGACCTTTTGACCTGCATAATGGTCATCTGGCAAGCATGACGCTCAGTATTGGGTTTGCGCTGACGTGGGAACATGCCTCTGCCGAAAAATTACAAGAACTTGCCGATCAAAATATGTATCAGGCTAAACATTTGCGTTCTGAACGCATTATTAAAAAATAAGGAATTACACACATGCTAAAACGTTTATTATCCCCGTTTCTTCTGCTTTTACTGATTCTGGCTGGCTGTCAGGCACCTCAGGGAAAATTTACCCCAGAGCAAATTGCAGCCATGAAATCATACGGATTTACTGAAGCATCAGGAGACTGGTCTCTCGGCCTGTCTGACACTATCCTGTTTGACAAAAATGACTATAAACTCCGTCCTGAAAGTGAAAAACAGATCAAGGAAATGGCATCCAAACTGGCAGCTACCGGGCTAAATCATGCTCGCCTGGATGGTCATACTGATAACTACGGTGAAGACAGCTATAACGAAGCTCTGTCACTCAAACGCGCTAATGTCGTTGCCGATGCCTGGGCGCAGGGCGCTAATATTCCCCGCACCAACCTGACTACTCAGGGACTCGGGAAGAAATATCCCATTGCCAGCAACCAGACATCAAAAGGTCGCGCTGAAAACCGCCGCGTGGCGGTCGTGATCACGACACCATAATCGTCCCCCAACTGGCTGCGCGCCGCGCAGTCCATCCATTGCCATAAAGAACAAAAGAGTAAACGTCGGGATAAAAAAAGGGCCAGCCTTTCGGCCAGCCCTTTTCTAACAGGATGTCGCTTGCGCGAATCTTAGTTAAGACGCTTTTACATGACACTATTGATAAACATACATTTTCATTACAAACAGTTAGTTTTATGTATCACTGCTACAACCAAATGCGGTCAAAAACATGTTATGTGGGCAGAATGTGGTCATCAAGATTTGGGTCTTAGCGCTTCGATCGCTTTCACTAAGACCTCTAACTCGCCCTTTTCTAATTTTTTAGATTCAATAATATCACTCGTCTCGCCTTCTCTTAATTTTTCGATTTGCGATCTAACACTAATCTTTTCGATAATAGTACTTGCTTCCTCTGGTTTACCTTTTTCAATCAAAATTTTGAATGTAGCCAAATTTTCTTCTCGGGATCTTTTTATTGCTTCATAGTACCGAAACTCATCCATAGTTTATCTATACTGCTTGAGAAAATAAAATGAAACCAATTCAATAAAAAACAAAACACCAAAGTTTGGAGCGAGTATTACCAGAATTTCTTTATAATCATCAGGTGTTTTTATAAAGTTAACACGATTGTAAAAAAAATAACACTCCAGCTATTGAAAAAAAGATCCCTACTAAAAGGTAAATAATCCCTCGATTAAATACATCTTTTGCCAATTTCCCAGAACTCACCGCAAGAAATGACATATACTCCATACAATCGTCATACACAACCTCACTTTCTCTACTTGAAGGCTTTACTCTTGGTTTGAATTTACAAATACTGAGCAAGGCATTCTGGACAGGTGAAATCCCATTAACAATTATGAATGATATAGGAATTAATGTTAATCCAAGTGTTGTAAACCAAATACCAGGCGTGAATACCTCCGTATTATAATTTTTGGTTACATAGGTATAAATTTTAACTAAAGATGTTCCTGATAACACACAGTAAACTATTATAATAAAAATAATAACTTCAGAGAGATTCGCTATCCCCATGAACTTTCGTTCATAAACATCATACGTCAATTCTTCTTTTTCCATTTTAATAATCCATTTTTAAAATTAGCTAATGTGTTTAATATTACAGCTTCTTCAAGATGGTCTGGAGCAAAATGTGCGTACCGCATGGTCTCACGAATATTCGCGTGTCCAAGTATTTGCTGGAGTACCAGAATATTCTCACAATTAATCATAAAATGACTAGCAAAAGTATGTCGTAATACATGAGTTTTTTGTCCTTCAGCCAACTGTATATCGGTCAGAGCCAGCATTTTCTTGAACTCCTGATAGCAGGGGTGGTACATTTTTCCCTGCAAAGGATCCAGCTCGTAACAGAGCCACTGAGGGATCGGAACCGTACGATTCTTCTTTCCCTCCGTTTTCGTGAAAGTCAGCTAGCTGTAAATGAGTCAGACATTCGGCTTCATATAATCCAGTTAGCCTCAGAAGACAATATTTAAGAACACTTTTTCTTAGAGCGACTAATACTACCATCATTACAGACAAATTTTCCGTCAGCGGTGCAATGCGATACTCCACCTTTAGATTTAGAACATGGGTAGTTTTTTGCAGATACAGTAGAAGATGAAATTGAGAGCAGTATTATTATTAGAAAAGAAAAACATACTTTCATTAGTATTATCCTTTAAATAGAGAACATCAAATATTACTCATGATTTTTATTGTTGCTGCCTGACATTCCTCGCACGCTTTAGCACCAGTTAGGTACTAAAATCCTTATCGAGCACTAGCCAGCTACAGGACCAAACCCAGCGTAATCACCCAAACAATAATCTTGGTAAATATAGAAGCATTGGGTTTCGCAATTACAGACCACATACTATCAAAACAATGTTTACCGTTTGTGATCCGTTTCTAATATGTCGTAAAAACAAGGCGATGCAACCATATCAATATAATTATTTTTATTATAATCACCATCAACATGTAATCAACTGCACTGCATCCACCATTACAACCGTAACAACAATAAACAATGCTTTCTGAACTTCAGTTCCCGCCAAAATATCGGATAATTTATTTATTAACCACACTCCACAATATTTCGACATATTATGGGCAGCATCAATAAAAAAAGGGCCAGCCTTTCGGCCAGCCCTTTTCTAACAGGATGTCGCTTGCGCGAATCTTAGTTAAGACGCTCTTTGATACGAGCAGACTTACCAGTGCGCTCACGCAGGTAGTACAGTTTAGCTTTACGAACAGCACCACGACGTTTAACAGCAATGCTGTCAACTACCGGAGAGTGAGTCTGGAAGACACGCTCAACGCCTTCGCCGTTGGAAATTTTACGAACAGTGAATGCAGAGTGCAGACCGCGGTTACGAATAGCGATAACCACGCCCTCGAATGCCTGCAGACGTTTTTTGGAACCTTCAACAACCCATACTTTCACTTCCACGGTATCACCCGGACGGAAGGAAGGTACGTCCTGCTTCATCTGTTCTTGTTCAAGTTGCTTAATAATGTTGCTCATAATTTAATCTCTTATCCTGGGTAAACTGATATTGGGGGCTTACGCCTGCCCATCATGTTTATGTTGCTGTTGTGCGTGTTCCTTTTTGAACTCCGCCAGCAACCTTGCTTGCTCTTCAGTCAGAGCCAGGTTTTCCAGAAGTTCAGGTCTTCTAAGCCAGGTCCGGCCCAGCGACTGCTTCAAACGCCAGCGACGTATCTCAGCGTGGTTCCCCGACAGTAACACCGCCGGTACTTCCATCTGCTCTAACACTTCAGGTCGGGTATAGTGCGGGCAATCCAGCAACCCATCAGCAAACGAATCTTCGATTGCCGAAGCCTCATGACCCAGAACTCCCGGAATAAACCGGGACACGGAGTCGATCAGCGTCATTGCCGGTAACTCACCACCGCTGAGTACGTAATCGCCGATTGACCATTCTTCGTCAATTTCGGTTTGAATCACGCGCTCATCTATTCCTTCATAGCGACCACATACCAGAATCAGCTTTTGATTCGTGGCCAGTTCGCTGACGCCCGCTTGATCAAGCTTGCGTCCCTGAGGTGACAGATAAATCACCTTTGCGCCTTCACCAGCCGCAGCTTTTGCTGCATGAATGGCGTCCCGTAAAGGTTGCACCATCATTAACATCCCCGGTCCGCCGCCGTAAGGACGATCGTCCACGGTACGGTGCCGGTCATGAGTAAAGTCACGAGGACTCCAACTCTGGATGTTCAGCAGGCCATTTTTTACTGCCCGGCCAGTTACCCCGTAATCGGTAATTGCGCGGAACATTTCTGGAAACAGGCTAACGATACCTATAAACACAAGCCAATCCCCATAACGCCGACTTTTACCGTTTATCCGGTGGTTTAAAAACCAGGATCCCAATCTACTTCGATAGTACGAGTAGCGAGATCGACTTTCTTGATAACCTGCCCATCGAGGAACGGCACAAGACGTTCCTTGATACCAAACGCATCTTTCAGGTTTGCCTTGATGACGATGACGTCATTCGAACCGGTTTCCATCATATCGACGACTTTACCGAGATCGTAGCCTTCAGTAGTCACTACCTGGCAGCCCATAAGGTCTTTCCAGTAGTAGGAACCATCTTCCAGCGCTGGCAACTGCGAGGAATCCACGACAATTTCGCAATTAGTCAGTAGATTCGCCGAATCACGATCGTCAACGCCTTTCAGCTTGATGATCAGATCCTGATTGTGGTGCTTCCAGCTTTCCAGCTGTACTTGCTGCCACTGACCCGCCTTCTGGATAAACCAGGGCTGATAGTCAAAAATGCTTTCGGCGTCTTCAGTGGAAGAAAACACTCTGAGCCAACCACGGATACCGTAAGAAGACCCCATTTTCCCCAAAACGATGGGGTCCACAGGAGCCTGTGCGGCGAGTTGCTTGCTCATCATGACCACCGTGACAGATTAAGCTGCTTTGTTTGCTGCTTTGATCAGCGTAGCTACGCGATCAGAAATAGTCGCGCCCTGGCCAACCCAGTGAGCGATGCGATCCAGATCCAGGCGAGTGCCTTCTTCTTTTTCGCTAGCGATTGGGTTAAAGAAGCCAACGCGCTCGATGAAGCGACCGTTGCGTGCATTACGGCTGTCGGTAACAACAACCTGGTAGAACGGACGCTTTTTAGCGCCGTGACGAGCTAAACGAATAGTAACCATAACATCCTCTTGTGTGAATAAAACACCCAGGCCCCATCGAGGAACGGAGCCCGGGTGTCATATTAAAAGCCCGAAAATTTTACTGATTTCTGGGGAAAATGCAATCAGCAGTTGATAACTCTGCTATAAAAGGCCGTTGGCGGTGCCGTCAGTTCGGTGCCGGCGTGTGCGCAGCCACCGGAGCGTACACGCAGTACGTGAGGATGGCGAGCACACCCCGGTGCCGAAATGGCAAACAAGCCAGGCCGATTAGCGGCCTGGGAATCCTGGGGGCATCATCCCCTTCATACCACGCATCATCTTCGCCATTCCGCCCTTCTTCATTTTCTTCATCATGCGCTGCATGTCGTCGAACTGTTTCAGAAGGCGGTTTACGTCCTGTACCTGCATACCGCAACCGGCAGCGATACGGCGTTTACGGGAACCTTTGATAATTTCCGGCTTAGCGCGTTCTTTCATCGTCATCGAGTTGATGATGGCTTCCATACGCACCAGCACTTTATCGTCCATCTGCGATTTCACATTGTCAGGGATCTGACCCATGCCCGGCAGCTTGCCCATCAGGCTTGCCATACCGCCCATGTTTTTCATCTGGTTAAGCTGTTCAAGGAAATCGTTGAGATCGAAGCCATCGCCTTTTTTCAGCTTGCTGGCTAGTTTTTCTGCCTGTGCGCGGTCAACCTTGCTTTCGATATCTTCGATCAGCGACAGCACGTCGCCCATGCCGAGAATGCGCGAAGCAATCCTGTCCGGATGGAACGGCTCCAGTGCTTCGGTTTTCTCACCGACGCCGAGGAATTTAATCGGCTTACCGGTAATATGACGAATAGAGAGCGCCGCACCGCCACGGGCATCACCATCAACTTTTGTCAGCACTACGCCGGTTAACGGCAGCGCTTCGTTAAAGGCTTTTGCGGTATTTGCGGCATCCTGACCGGTCATGGCATCGACCACAAACAGTGTTTCTACCGGCTTGATAGAAGCGTGGACCTGTTTGATTTCGTCCATCATCGCTTCGTCAACGTGCAGACGACCGGCGGTATCCACCAGCAGCACGTCGTAGAATTTGAGTTTGGCTTCTTTCAGCGCGGCGTTAACGATATCGACCGGCTTCTGGCCGACATCCGACGGGAAGAAGTCCACACCGACCTGCTCGGCCAGCGTTTCCAGCTGTTTGATCGCCGCCGGGCGATAAACGTCCGCGGAGACCACCAGCACTTTCTTCTTGTGCTTCTCGCGCAGGAATTTACCCAGCTTACCGACGCTGGTCGTTTTACCCGCACCCTGCAGGCCCGCCATCAGCACCACGGCTGGCGGCTGTGCAGCCAGATTCAGGGTCTGGTTTTCTTCGCCCATTGCCGCAACCAGTTCGTTACGGACAATCTTGACGAACTCCTGACCCGGCGTCAGGCTTTTGTTAACTTCATGACCAACCGCTTTCTCTTTTACGCGATTGATAAACTCACGCACTACCGGCAGCGCTACGTCAGCCTCCAGCAGCGCCATGCGCACTTCGCGCAGCGTCTCTTTAACGTTGTCTTCAGTAAGGCGTCCACGGCCACTGATATTGCGCAGCGTGCGCGACAAACGATCGGTTAAATTATCAAACATTGTCTCTCGCCTGGGGTGGAAACGGTCGGTCGCGACAGCGACACATCAACAGAAATTTGTCGCAGTATAACATGAAGCCGCCTTTGTTGTTATGCAACGGTTGGAGCAGCGGTCACGTAACGCTATACTGCTTTTCTTTATCACTGGCCAACTGTCGACACCTATATGCCCGTTTTTGCTCTGCTCGCCCTTGTCGCCTACTCAGTCAGCCTCGCGCTGATTATTCCCGCTCTGCTGCAAAAAAACAGCGGCTGGCGGCGTATGGCTATTCTCTCTGCGGTCGTTGCGCTGGTAAGTCATGCTATCGCCCTGGAAGCGCGTATCCTACCCGGCGGTGAAAGCGGACAAAACCTGAGTCTGTTGAACCTCGGCTCGCTGGTAAGCCTGATGATCTGTACGGTAATGACCATCGTTGCGTCCCGTAATCGTGGCTGGCTATTGTTGCCCATTGTCTACGCCTTTGCGCTGATAAACCTGGCCTTCGCCACGTTTATGCCTAACGAATTCATCACCCATCTCGAAGCTACGCCTGGCATGATGATTCACATCGGGCTATCACTGTTCGCTTACGCCACGCTGATTATCGCCGCGCTCTACGCGCTACAGTTGGCATGGATCGATTACCAACTGAAAAACAAGAAACTGGCCTTCAGCAATGAGATGCCGCCACTGATGAGTATTGAGCGGAAGATGTTTCATATCACCCAAATTGGCGTGGTTCTGCTGACGCTCACCCTGTGCACTGGCCTGTTTTACATGCATAACCTGTTCAGTACCGAGAACATTGATAAAGCCGTTCTCTCTATCGTGGCATGGTTTGTCTATATCGTTCTATTGTGGGGACATTACCATGAAGGTTGGCGCGGACGTCGCGTCGTATGGTTTAACGTCGCAGGCGCTGGCATTCTGACGCTGGCCTATTTCGGCAGCCGTATCCTGCAGCAGTTCGTGAGTTAAATCTTTAAGGAACCCTACGTGGAACACATCTCCACCACCACGCTCATTATCACGCTCCTCATCATGGTGGTCATTTCCGCCTATTTTTCCGGTTCTGAAACCGGAATGATGACCCTGAATCGCTACCGCCTACGCCATCGGGCCAAACAGGGAAATCGCCAGGCAAAACGCGTTGAAAAGTTACTTCGCAAGCCGGATCGCCTGATAAGCCTGGTGCTCATCGGTAATAATCTGGTGAATATTCTGGCCTCCGCGCTCGGAACCATTGTCGGTATGCGCCTGTATGGCGATGCTGGCGTCGCCATTGCCACCGGGGTACTGACGTTTGTGGTGCTGGTTTTTGCCGAAGTGCTACCAAAGACGATTGCCGCGCTATATCCGGAAAAAGTTGCCTATCCGAGCAGCGTCCTGCTGGCTCCGCTGCAGATTCTGATGATGCCGTTAGTATGGCTACTCAACACCATTACGCGGCTTCTGATGCGCATGATGGGCATCAAAACGGATATCGTAGTGAGCGGTTCGCTGAGTAAAGATGAACTGCGAACGCTGGTGAATGAATCGCGCTCGCAAATCTCACGCCGTAACCAGGATATGCTGTTGTCAGTGCTGGACCTGGAAAAAGTCAGCGTCGATGACATCATGATCCCGCGTAATGAAATCATCGGCATTGATATTAACGATGACTGGAAATCAATCGTGCGTCAGCTTTCGCACTCCCCGCACGGTCGTATTGTGCTGTATCGCGACTCGCTCGACGATGCCATCAGTATGCTGCGCGTACGTGAAGCCTGGCGATTGATGGCCGAGAAAAAAGAGTTCACCAAAGAGACCATGTTACGCGCCGCCGACGAAATTTATTACGTTCCGGAAGGCACACCACTCAGCACCCAGCTCATTAAATTTCAGCGCAATAAGAAGAAAGTGGGCCTGGTCGTTAATGAATATGGCGATATTCAAGGACTGGTTACGGTCGAGGATATTCTGGAAGAGATTGTTGGTGACTTCACGACCTCAATGTCACCGACGCTTGCCGAAGAAGTCACGCCGCAGAATGACGGTTCGGTGATCATTGACGGTAGCGCCAACGTTCGTGAAATCAATAAGGCGTTTAACTGGCACCTGCCGGAAGATGACGCACGTACCGTGAACGGTATTATTCTTGAAGCGCTGGAAGAGATCCCGGTTGCTGGCACACGTGTGCGTATTGGGCAGTACGATATCGATATTCTCGACGTGCAGGATAATATGATTAAACAGGTGCAGGTGTTGCCCGTCAAACCGCTGCGGGAAAGCGTATCGGACCAGTGAGAGTAATCCAGACCGGGTAGCGCATCAGCATTACCCGGTCTGAGGCTGATTAGCCTTTGGCTTTCGCCACAGAGACCATCGCCGCACGGATGGTACGTCCGTTCAGGGTATAGCCTTTCTGCATAACCATCAGCACATTACCGGCAGCAACGTCGTCAGACTCTACCATTGCAATCGCCTGGTGCACGTTCGGGTCCATCGGCACGTCGATATCCGCAACCACCTGTACGCCAAACTTCGCCACAACATCCAGCATTGACTTACGGGTCAGCTCAATACCTTCGACCATAGCCGCCATAGCGTCATTGTCTTTGTCCGCAACTTCCAGCGCACGGTCCAGGCTATCCAGCACCGGCAGCAGTTCGTTGACGAATTTTTCCAGTGCAAACTTATGCGCTTTTTCTACGTCCAGTTCGGTACGACGACGCAGGTTTTCCATTTCCGCTTTGATACGCAACACGCTGTCGCGCTCGCGCGTTTCGGCTTCAGCAAGCTGAGCTTCCAGATTCGCAATTTTTTCATCGCGCGGATCCACCTGCTCAGCAGAAGCGTCTGGTTCAACCGCCTCAACTTCTTCGTGCTGATCCATGATAATTTCTTCCGGGGCTTGCCCCTCAGGCGTTTTCTGTTCTTTACTACTCATGAATTTCTCCGCGTTTTTTTCGCATTCATCTCGCTAACTTGGCTTATTATGGGGATCAGATTCAGGGATTCAAGGGAAGTACTCACATTGTCACTAATCTTCGTTACAAGGACCTCGAGAAAATGAACAAACATTTCAAGTGTATTGGCATTGTGGGGCATCCACGTCACCCCACTGCACTGACCACACATGAAATGCTCTACCGTTGGCTGTGCGCCAAAGGTTATGAGGTTATCGTTGAGCAACAAATCGCCCACGAGCTGCAGCTGAAAAATGTGAAAACCGGTACGCTCGCAGAGATTGGCCAGCAGGCAGACCTCGCCGTGGTAGTCGGCGGCGACGGCAATATGCTGGGCGCCGCACGCACCCTGGCACGTTATGACATCAAGGTTATTGGCATTAACCGCGGTAATCTCGGTTTTCTGACCGACCTTGACCCAGACAATGCTCAACAACAGTTAGCTGACGTGCTGGAAGGCCACTACATCAGCGAAAAGCGCTTTTTACTTGAAGCCCAGGTGTGCCAACAGGATTGCCAAAAGCGTATTAGCACTGCGATCAATGAAGTTGTGTTGCACCCCGGAAAAGTGGCGCACATGATTGAATTTGAAGTCTATATCGATGAAATTTTTGCCTTCTCCCAGCGTTCGGACGGCTTGATTATTTCCACACCGACCGGCTCTACCGCCTATTCGCTCTCTGCCGGAGGTCCGATCCTGACGCCTTCGCTGGATGCTATTACGCTGGTCCCGATGTTCCCGCATACACTTTCCGCACGACCGCTGGTGATCAACAGTAGCAGCACCATTCGCCTGCGCTTCTCTCATCGCCGTAACGATCTGGAAATCAGTTGCGACAGCCAGATCGCCCTGCCTATACAGGAAGGTGAAGACGTATTAATTCGCCGCTGTGATTATCATCTGAACCTGATACACCCAAAAGATTACAGCTATTTCAACACATTAAGCACTAAACTAGGCTGGTCAAAAAAATTATTTTAATTTAACGCCAACCTCTTTACTGTATAAAAAACCAGTTTATACTGTATGTAATTACAGTTATGGTTTTTCATACAGGAAAACAGCTATGTTGGCACAACTGACCATCAGCAATTTTGCTATCGTTCGTGAACTTGAGATCGATTTCCAGAACGGAATGACCGTTATTACCGGTGAAACCGGTGCGGGTAAGTCCATTGCCATTGATGCTCTCGGTTTGTGCCTGGGCGGACGCGCAGACGCCGACATGGTACGTGCAGGCGCCACGCGAGCCGACCTCTGCGCGCGATTCGCCTTAAAAGACACCCCCGCGGCTCTGCGCTGGCTGGAAGAAAACCAGCTTGAGGAAGGCCGTGAATGTTTGCTGCGTCGTGTTATCAGCAGCGATGGACGTTCACGCGGCTTCATTAACGGCACTGCCGTACCGTTGTCACAGTTGCGCGAGCTGGGCCAGTTGCTTATTCAAATCCACGGTCAGCATGCGCATCAGCTCCTGACAAAATCAGAACACCAAAAGTCTCTGCTGGATGGTTACGCCAATGAAGCGTCCCTGACTCAGGAAATGGCTGCGCGCTACCAGCTGTGGCACCAAAGCTGCCGTGACCTGGCGCATCATCAACAACAGAGTCAGGAACGCGCAGCCCGGGCGGAACTGTTGCAATACCAGTTAAAAGAACTGAACGAATTCAACCCGCAGCCGGGTGAATTTGAGCAAATTGATGAAGAGTACAAGCGTCTGGCTAACAGCGGGCAATTGCTCACCACCAGCCAACAGGCGCTGGCTATCCTGGCGGATGGCGAAGACATCAACCTGCAAAGCCAGCTGTACACTGCAAAGCAGCTGGTCACTGAACTGGCAGGCATGGACGGCAAACTTTCCGGTATCCTGGATATGCTGGAAGAGGCCACGATCCAACTCAGCGAAGCCAGCGACGAGCTGCGCCACTATTGCGATCGTCTGGATTTGGACCCTAACCGTTTGTTCGAACTTGAACAGCGTATTTCCAAACAAATCTCATTGGCCCGCAAGCATCATGTTGCCCCTGAAGCGCTGCCACAGTTCTATCAGTCATTGCTGGATGAACAACAGCAGTTAGACGATCAGGCCGACTCGCTCGAAACCTTAACCCTGGCGGTGAACAATCACCACCAGCAGGCTCTGGAAACGGCAAAAATGCTGCACAAACAGCGCCAGCATTATGCTCAGGAGCTGGGACAACTGATTACAGAGAGCATGCATACTCTCTCAATGCCGCACGGTGTCTTTTGCATTGATGTGAAATTTGAGGAACATCATTTGAGCGCAGACGGTGCCGATCGCGTAGAGTTTAAAGTGACCACTAACCCAGGCCAGCCGTTGCAGCCGATTGCGAAAGTGGCTTCAGGTGGGGAACTGTCGCGCATTGCGCTGGCTATTCAGGTTATTACCGCACGCAAAATGGAAACACCGGCGCTGATTTTCGATGAAGTGGATGTCGGTATCAGCGGCCCGACTGCTGCGGTAGTGGGAAAAATGCTGCGTCAGTTGGGCGAGTCAACTCAGGTAATGTGCGTTACTCACTTGCCGCAGGTTGCTGGCTGTGGTCATCAACACTTCTACGTCAGCAAAGAAACGGATGGCGCGATGACCGAAACACACATGCAGCCGCTTGATAAACGCGCTCGCCTGCAGGAATTAGCCCGCCTGCTTGGCGGTAGCGAAGTGACGCGCAATACCCTCGCAAATGCAAAAGAACTGCTGGCGGCATAAACTTTTTTACCTTGTTAAGGTCTGAGTTCAACATAAAATCGCCGACCGACCCGACAGCAAAAGGTTTTAAAGTGGTGAAAGGTCTATTATCATCGGCATATTACATATGAGCCGCGTACTGCTCGGGCCCGAAAAGGAATCAAATCACTATGCGCTGTAAAACGCTGACTGCTGCTGCAGCAGTACTACTGATGTTGACTGCAGGCTGTTCCACTCTGGAGCGAGTGGTTTACCGCCCTGACATCAACCAGGGAAATTATCTGACACCTACCGATGTCGCCAAAGTGCGCACGGGTATGACGCAACAGCAGGTTGCTTATGCTCTGGGTACACCAATGATGTCCGATCCTTTTGGCACTAACACCTGGTTTTATGTGTTCCGTCAGCAACCTGGTCATGAAGGCGTAACCCAGCAAACACTGACGCTGACCTTTAACAGCAGCGGCATTTTGACGAACATTGATAACAAACCTGCTTTGACCGACAACAAGTAGGATTAACAGATTAAAAAAAGGTGCTCAATGAGCACCTTTTTTATTGTCTGCTATTTTTTAGCAGATTTCTCTGCTCGCTGTCTGCGCAGCTCTTTCGGATCGGCAATCAGTGGCCGGTAAATTTCCACCCTATCACCGTCCTGGAGAACATCAGCAAGCTTTACCGGACGGCTGTAAATGCCCACTTTATTTTTGCTGAGATCGATATCGGTACGTAATTCCAGCAGCCCGGAAGCGCGGATAGCCTCTTCCACCGTAGCGCCCTGTTGCAGCGTCACGCGCTGTAGATACTGTTTCTCGGGTAGCGCATACGCCACTTCAACAACAATTTTAGCTGACGCTGACACTGTAAACCTCTTTCGCGCGGACCGTGAAGGCCTGCACCATGTTCGAAGCCAGCTCTTTAAAGATACGACCAAATGCCAGCTCGATTAACTTATTGGTAAACTCAAAATCGAGATGAAATTCAATGCGGCACGCTTCATGACTCAGTGGCGTAAACTTCCATCCGCCAATGAGTTTCTTGAACGGTCCGTCGACCAGATGCATCAGGATACTCTGGTTACTGGTCAGTTGATTGCGCGTAGTGAACGTTTTGCTAATCCCTGCTTTCGAGACATCCACCGCCGCGGTCATCTGTCCCGGAGTCGACTCCAGCACACGGCTACCGGTGCATCCCGGTAAAAACTGGGGATAGGATTTAACATCATTCACTAGCTGATACATCTGTTCCGCACTGTAAGGTACTAAAGCGGTCCGGCTAATCTGAGGCATAACAATTTCCATCAATATCAATCACACAAATAATACCATTTATCCCCCGCTAAAAAAAACGCTATAGCCTAACTCGTGCTAAGATAGCGCCTTGCGCCCCGCTGGATGAAATGGGGTGTTTTTCGATTCCAGATTACCTATACTGAGCGGCATTATGACGAAGAAAAAAGCACACAAACCTGGCTCAGCCACAATCGCGCTTAACAAGCGCGCACGACACGAATACTTTATTGAAGAAGAGTTCGAAGCAGGACTCGCTCTGCAAGGTTGGGAAGTCAAATCCCTGCGGGCGGGTAAAGCTAACATCGGCGACAGCTACGTCATCCTTAAAGACGGCGAAGCGTTCCTGTTTGGCGCCAACTTCACGCCAATGGCTGTTGCCTCAACGCATGTGGTATGTGATCCCACCCGTACCCGTAAGCTGTTGTTAAACCAACGTGAGCTCGACTCCCTGTATGGTCGAATGAATCGTGACGGTTATACCGTTGTTGCGCTTTCACTGTACTGGAAAAATGCCTGGTGCAAAGTGAAAATTGGCGTCGCGAAAGGTAAGAAACAGCACGACAAGCGCTCCGATGTGAAAGAACGCGAATGGCAGTTAGATAAAGCGCGTATTATGAAAAATGCTGGTCGCTAAACGCTATTCTCCTGTGACCAGTCTCTCATCCTGAGACTGGTTCTTATTTTTTAGTTATTGAAACCCACCCAATACATTCATCAGGTTTATGGTTTATTTGTGCTGAATCGTTCAGGTATGAAATAAACTCCCCTGGCATTACCGTAGCGCCCCATAGTCTAATAAAATAAAACTTCAAGACCATATCGCATATATTCAAACTTATTTAATAACACTATTATTACTGTTGTTTATTATATCCCCGTCCATTTCAATTAAATAAGTAAACCTTTAAATACAATAAGTTAACTAAAGACAAATCATTGAATACACACCGGGAAGTATACTTTTCAATTAGCCAAATATATTTTTATATATGGATAAGTTGCAGAATACATTCTTTCTGACTATATCATCTAATACGAAAGAACTATTCAGCTAACAGGGCCCGAACGTATTTGATAAGTAAATGAACCTCTGCATGATCTAATCAATGTAATTACCTGTGTAAATTCATCTTTATGGTGAACGGGGCCCCTGTCTGCTCATTTTCCCAGCGCGCTGTTGCGGATTAATACTCCCGACATGCCATCAGGAGTGAACATATGCGTCTACTCGCCGTTGTATCAAAATTAACTGGCGTTTCCACAAATGTTGAATCCTCTGAAGTTACGCTCAGTTCGCCTTCTATCGTGAAACTGTCGGTGTCACGTGAGGAGGTAAGTCAACTGACTCGCGTGAATCAGGATCTGGTTGTCACACTCCGCTCAGGTGAAACCATCACCATTAAGAACTTCTATGTCGGAAAAGGTGATGCGCAAAACCAGCTTGTTCTGGAAGACAGTAATGGCGCGCTGTGGTGGGTTCAGGATACTGATGGGGCATTCCATTTCCAGCATCTGGACGATCTCACTCCGCTAATGACTGCCGAGGGAAGCCATGAAGGCGGCGCCGTCTGGCCGTGGGTTCTTGGTGGGATCGCGGTCGCAGGCGGAATTGGCCTCGCGGCGGATGGTGGAGGTGGCGGCGGTGGTGGCGGCGGGAGTGATAATAACGCCGGCAACGGAAATGGCGGAAATGGCAACGGTAATGGCAACGGTGGTAATGGGGATGGTGGTTCACCGCCAACAACAACCCCTAACATGCCTGACGTACCCGTTATCACCAGCGTAATCGATAACCAGGAGCTGATTACTGGCCCTGTTAATCAGCTGGAATCCACCAACGACAATACGCCCACTCTTCAGGGCACCGGCCCCGCAAATGCCACATTGCATATTTTTGATAACGGCGTCGAAATAGGCCAGGTCACTATCGATGCCAACGGCAACTGGTCGTTTACGCCATCCTCTCCACTCGCAGACGGTACCCACAAGTTTACCGTCAGTGCATCAGACGGTACGGGCAGCAGCGACATGTCGGACAGTTGGGAGATTATTGTCGATACGCTTGCCCCCGACGCCCCTGTGGTCACAGAAGTAACTGACGATTCAGGTTCCATTAAAGGCTTGATAGGTAATAACGGTGTAACCGACGATGCCACGCCAACACTCACAGGCACTGGTGAAGCGGGCTCTTACATCAGCATTTCTGATAATGGCATTCTGATTGGCATGGTTCAGGTGGATGACAATGGTAACTGGACGTTTACACCTGACACGCCGCTTAGCGACGGTGTTCATAATCTGACGCTGACGCAAACTGACGATGCGGGTAACGTGAGCGCGGAAACGAGTGTACCGACATTCACCGTCGATACTACCCCGCCTGAAGGCGCGGTCATTTCCTCCGTAAACTTGCAAGGCACCGAGGTAACCGGTAGTGCTGAGGTAGGAAGCCAGGTCATTATCATCGGTAGTAATAATCAGGTTTTGGGTTCAACTACCGTTGATCAAACCGGCAATTTCGTCATCGCGATTTCACCTTCACAGACGCACGGTGAAGCGCTGATCGCGAAGATTCAGGACCAGGCAGGCAACGTCGGGCCAGACACGTCCTTCAATGCCACCAACTCTGGCTACCCGGGCGTGCCTGTTATCATCAGCATTGTGGATGATGTTACCCCCTCAACTGGGCCATTGAACAATAATCAGGCCACCAACGACCCAACGCCTACGATCTCGGGTACCGCAGACGCCAACAGCACGGTTAACATTTATAACAACGGCGCGCTTGTTGTAAGCGTGCTTGCCGATTCCAGCGGCAACTGGACCTGGACCTCCAACACCAACTTGCAGGACGACTCATACTCCTTCACCACCACAGCAACCAACCACCTGGGCACGGGAGGAACGTCAGCGGCATTCAATATCACTATCGATACTCAGCCACCGTCAGCGCCGGACGATCTGAACGTATCTGCCGACGGCTCTGTCGTCACCGGTACAGCCGAACCAGGAAGTACCGTGACCATCAATAATAATAACGGTCTTCAGATCGGCAGCGGCGTCGCCGGAACGGATGGCTCATTTACCATCACCATTAACCCGCCTCAGACCAATGGTGAAACCATTACCGCTATCGCCACCGATCCTGCCGGGAACCCAAGCCTACCGGAAACCGCGCTCGCGCCAGACATCACGGCCCCGCTGCCGCCAGCTAATCTGGTGATTAATCCTACAGGCGATCAGGTTACCGGCATGGCGGAACCCAACAGTACGGTACATATTCTGGATCCTGGTGGCGCGATAATTGGAACAGTAACCGCCGGCTCGAACGGAGAATTCACCGCCACGCTGGTTCCGCCGCAGACCAACGGAGAACATCTTGTCGCCAACGCGACGGATGCGGCTGGCAATACCAGCGGCAACAGCGCGATTACCGCCCCGGATACCACGGCGCCTGACGCGCCAACCGGCGTCACCGTCGCCGGGGACGGTGGTTCTGTAAGCGGACATGCTGAAGCGGGAAGCACCGTCACTGTAAAAGACAGCAATGGTATTCAGATCGGCACAGGCCAGGCAGACAGCGGCGGCAACTTCACGGTGTCGATTACGCCGTCGAAAATGAACGGCGAAACGGTAAAAGTTACCGCAACGGACAGTAGCAATAACGAGAGTCAGCCAACTTCCGCGGTGGCTCCGGATATTACCGCCCCTGGAACGCCCATCATCACCGCCGTGACGGATGACCAGCCCATGTATCAGGGCCCTCTCAATAACGGCGATGTCACCAACGATAGCAAACCTAAGCTGGAAGGCACCGCCGAAGCAGGTTCTCAGGTCAAAATTTACGATAACGGCACCCTGCTGACGACCGTTGTCGCTGATATCAACGGTAACTGGAACTATACGCCAGTCTCGGCGCTAAGCGAGGGCGCTCACATCTTCACGGTGACCTCCACAGACGCCGCGAATAACACCAGCAGCGCGGCAAGCTGGAAAATAATTGTCGATACAATTGCGCCAACTGTTCCAGTGATAACGTTGGTTAACGATGACGTTGGCAGCATTACGGGCAGCGTTGCAAATAACGGTTGGGTCACCAACGACAATACGCCAACCATCTCGGGTACCGGTGAGCCAGGTTCACTGGTAAACCTGTACGATGGCATTCAGTTATTGACGGTTATTCTTGTCGACAGCTCGGGTACCTGGAGTTATACCGTTCCGGGGAATCAGGTGCTCAGCGATCGCACCCATCAGTTTACGGTATCGGCAACTGATGCCGCCGGTAATGTCATCACCTCACCCACAGTGGTCAGCGTTACCGTAGATACCCAACCGCCGGGCGCTCCTGTCATTTTGGCTGCTACCGACGACGTTGGGAATGCACCGATCGATCTGCCTACCGGAAGCCGTTCAAACGATACCTTGCCAGAGCTGAAAGGAACCGGAACAGACGGTTCTAAGATCACTCTTTATGATGGAGCTACGCCAATTGGAAGCACGACTGTTTTGCCCGGAGGCACCTGGAGTATTCAACTCGACCAACCGCTCAGTGAAGGCACACACAATTTATCCGCTATTGCCACGGACGTTGCAGGCAACGCCAGCAATGCCGGAAACTTTACGCTAACGATTGATACCACTCCACCAGCAGCCCCGGTTATCAGCTCCGCAGAAGGTCTGATTGGGACAAACCTACAAACGCTGAATAACGGCAGCAGTACCAAGAGCTCGAATCCCGAACTCTCCGGAACCGGCGAGCCCGGCGCGAAGATTACGATTTATGATAATGGTGGTCCTATTGGCACCGTCACCGTACAGCCAGACGGCACCTGGACATTTACCCCAACCTCACTCGCCGACGGGCCGCATAAGTTCACCGCTACAGCGACTGACGTTGCAGGCAACACGGGGATCCTATCGGCCAGCTTTACCTTGACGGTAGACAACACACCTCCCGCACAACCAGCCGCGCCAATCATTACCGACGATGTGGCTCCGGTAACGGGTGCGGTCACTAACGGCAATACCAATGACACCACGCCAACCTTTAGCGGCACCGGTACGTCGGGGGATGTTATTTCGGTGTATCTCGACGGCAATACCACACCACTGGGCACCACCAAGGTTGGTGCAGACGGCACATGGAGCTTTACGCCGACCACGGATATTAACCCGGACAGTTATCAGGTCACCATCACCGCAACCGATCCGGCAGGCAACGTCAGCCAGCCGTCGACTGCCGTCACCCTGAACATTGATATTACGCCTCCCGCAACGCCTACGATCGAGGCGGCAGATGACAACGCAGGCACTATTCAGGGAGATATCGCAGAGAACGGCACAACCGATGACAGTACGCCGACCGTGCGCGGAACAGGAGAAAGCGGCTCGATCATTACGCTGTATAACGGCACGACGGTTATCGGCACCACGACCGTAGTGAATGGTTTGTGGACTATCACACCGACGACGGCGCTGCCCAATGGCACCTACACGCTGACGGCAGTCGCTACCGATGCTGCAGGCAACCCCAGCGGCACCTCAAACAGCATTTCGTTTACGGTGAATTCGACACCGTTGGTCGTTAGCAACATTGAAGACGATCAGGGTGTCTTTACTGGCTCACTAAGCAACGGTAGCGTAACGGACGATACCCTCCCAACAATCAGCGGGACCGGCATTGCAGGCAGTACTGTATACATCTATGACAATGGTCTTCCTGACGCCATAGCAACTGTTCAGGTCGGTGTTGACGGCACGTGGAGTATCAACGTGCCACTAAGTGAAGGCGTGAATAATCTCACTTTTATCGCAAAAGACAGCAATGGAAACAATATCTCCGCTGCAACGCCAGTAACGTTAAACCTTGATACTAATGCCCCAAATGCACCATTGATCACAACTGTTGACCCTGACGGAACAAACGTTAAGGGAACAGCAGAACCTGGAAGTACTGTGATTATCTCGAAGGGTTCTACGGTATTAGGTAGCGCAATCGCTGATGCCTTGACAGGTCAATTTACCGTCACGCTCTCTCCTGGACAGACCTCAGGCGCTTTGCTAACAGCTATCGCGCAGGATACTGCGGGTAATCAAAGCGTTGAGACTTCGTTTACGGCATCAAACTCAGGGCAACCTATTCCACCCACTCTTGAAATCTTTGACGACTTCGCCCCTACTGTTGGCATCATTGCAAACGGAAAAACGACCAATGACACGCAGCCAACCTTACAAGGCGTGGCAACAGCCGGAGCTGATGTACATATCTACCAAAACGGAATCCTGCTAATCACCGTCCGGGCTGATGCGAGCACGGGAGCCTGGAGCTACACCATCCCCAGCGCGCTGGCGGACGGCACGACCTGGAACTACGCTGTCTCTCAAACGGTAAATGGCGACACCAGCGGCCAGTCGCCAAACTATGCCATTACCATCGATACCACCGCGCCGCTCGCGCCAAGCATCACCGCCGTTACTGATGACGTGGCTCCGGTGACGGGCAATGTCGGCAGTGGACAAAGCACTAACGACACGCGCCCAACACTGAGTGGTACTGGCGAGATTGGGGCGACCATTACGGTTTATGACGGCGGCGTGTCCATCGGCACCACTACCGTTAACAACAGCGGAAACTGGAGCTTTACCCCGCAAAATGCCCTGAATGACGGCCCTCACACGTTTACCGTGCGCGCCACTGACGCGGCTGGCAATCAGGGGGCCCCATCCGCATCCTACCCAATAACGGTGGACACAGGCCTGCCTGGTACGCCAGTTATTGTGTCAGTAACCGACGATGTAGGTGGAACAACCACGCTCATTTCCGGGCAGACAACCAACGATAATACGCCAACCCTGGAAGGTACCACCGAAGCGAATAGCGTGGTCACCATCCGCGATAACGGCACGGTGATTGGCACAACCACCAGCGACGGAAGCGGCAACTGGAGCTTTACGCCTTCTCCGGCGCTCGGCAAGGGCAATCACGCGTTGACCGCCACGGTCACGGATGCCGCGGGTAACGTCAGCCCGGCAACCGCGCCATTCTCTCTGTTGGTCGACACACTCCCACCAGTAGTGCCAACTATTGTGTCAGTCATCGACGATCAGCCAGGAAGCACTCAGTTGACCAACGGTCAACTGACCAATGATGCCCAACCTACACTGAATGGCATTACCGAACCCAATGCCATTGTCACTATTCGCAGCAATGGTACGATCATTGGCACCGCAAATGCCGATGGATCCGGTAACTGGAGCTTCACCCCGACAAACGCGCTGGCGCAGGGGGAAAATATCTTTACCGTGACGGCGACGGATGCAGCTGGCAATACCACCGGAGCCTCCACCTCATTCACCATTTTGGTCGATTCAATTGCCCCGTCTGCACCGGTAATTCTGACCGTTCAGGACAATACTGCGCCGACAACCGGGCCTATCTCCAATGGGCAAATCAGCAACGAAAGTCGCCCGGCGCTTAGCGGTACCGGTGAAATTGGCGCAACCATTACCGTGCTGAGCGATGGTCAGGCCATTGGCACCACCATCGTCGGCGCAGGCGGAAACTGGAGTTTTACGCCTTCTGCGGCATTGGGTAACGGCCAGCATACTCTGACCGTCACGGCTACAGATAGCGCAGGCAATACCAGCCTGCCTTCTGGTGGCTTTACCTTCACCGTCGATACTCTGGCACCGACAGCCCCAGTGATTACTCAGGTTGCGGATGATGTCGGCCCACTGATTGGAAATCTGAACAACGGTCAGGCCACGAACGATCCACTTCCGACGCTTAGCGGTACGGCAGAAGCCAATTCCATGGTGAAAATTTACGATAACGGAGCGCTGATCGGATCTGCTCCTGTAGATGGTACGGGCGCCTGGAGCTTCACACCGGGAACCCAACTTGGCAACGGTAACCACGCGCTGACGGTAACAGCCACCGACGCGGCCGGAAACGTCAGCCCGACGTCTGCGGGATTTAACATCGTTGTTGATACCGTCGCCCCGCTTGCGCCAACGATTATCCAGGCGTTTGATGACGTGCAGCCGGGAACCGGAACGCTATCGAACGGAGCCTTTACCAACGACACCCGTCCCGTTCTCAGCGGTTCAGCGGAAGCCGGTGCCCGGGTAGCCATCTACGATAATGGCGCGCTGCTGGCAACGGTGACTGCGACGATAGACGGCACCTGGGAATATCTGACCACCACACTTGGCAACGGTCAGCATGTGTTTACCGCCATCGCCACCGACGCCGCCGGGAACGTGGGCCCTGTCTCAGACGGGTTTACGATTAATGTCGACACCATTGCACCATCCGTCCCGCTGCTGGTCTCGGTGGTGGATGATATCGCAGGCGGCGTGTTCAATGCAGCGCTCAGCAACGGACAGCTGACCAACGATGCACGCCCGACGCTGAACGGCACCGCCGAGGCAGGCAGCACCATCAGCATCTATGACGGAAGCACCCTGTTGGGTACCGCGCTGGTGCAAAGCAATAACAGTTGGTCGTTTACCCCAACCACACCGCTGGCTAATGGATCGCACACCTTCACAGTCACCGCCACTGATGCGGCGGGCAACACCAGCGGCGCGACGGCAGGCTTTAGCGTGGTGGTTGACACCACGGCGCCGACGCAGCCTTCAATCAGCAGCATTATTGACGATGTCGGGCCAAACACCGGGCCGATTGGCAGCAATCAGCCGACCAACGACGCGCGCCCAACGTTAAACGGCATCACGGAAGCCAACGCGCGAGTTGATATTTATGATAACGGCAGCTTTGTCACCAGCGTAACGGCGGACGGCAGCGGCAACTGGAGCTACACCCCGACTACCGCGTTGGCACAAGGTACCCACTCGTTTACCATCACTGCAACGGACAGTGCGGGTAATACCAGTGGCATATCGTCTGCGGCAGCGATCGTGGTCGATACCGTTGCCCCGGGTATCCCAACCGGGCTGGCGGTAAACGCCAACGGCACCGCGCTCACCGGCGTTGCCGAACCAAACAGCACGGTCATTATTACCTCCAGCGGCGGAACGGTGCTCGGCACGGCAACCGCCAACGCCTCCGGTAATTTCACCTTCACTCTGAACCCACCGCAAATCAGTGGGCAAACTCTGCTGGTCAGCGCACAGGATGCCGCAGGCAACATCGGTACAGCGGGTAACGTGCTGGCACCGTTTACCGGCGTACCACCTGCGCCTGTTATTTCCAGCGTGCTCGATGACGTCGGCACTATCATGGGACCCGTCGCTCCCGGTAAAACCACCAATGACACCCTGCCAACGCTCAGCGGAACGGCGCAGGCTAACGCCGTCATCAATCTGTACAACAACGGCGTGCTAATGGGCTTCACGACCGCAGACGGTAACGGGATCTGGAGCTTTACCCCATCCGGTGCACTCAGCGAAGGTAACCATGCGTTTACCGCCACGGCAACCAACGCCAACGGCGCAAGTGGGTTGTCCGGTTCGTTCAGCGTGATTGTGGACACCACGCCACCGACCGCGCCAACGCTCCTGATCAGCGCCGATGGCGGTACCGTCAGCGGCGTCGCCGAAGCGGGAAGCACGGTCACCATTTCTCTGCCCGGCGGCACCAGCGTGACGGCAATCGCCAACAGCAGCGGTGTCTACAGCGTCAACCTGCCGGTTCGCCAGATTGAAGGGCAGTCGCTGTCCGCCACGGCGACCGATGCGGCGGGAAATACCTCATCGCCGACAAACGCTCTCGCACCAGTATTGCCGCTACTGGCTGAAGACAATGTCACCAGCCTGCCGCTACAAACCGATGTCACCGTCAGCACCGAGCATCAAAGCGATTATGGTTTCCTGTTGGTCAATGCGCTGGGAAATGTCGCCAACGTGCTGGGGAACGATACGGCAAGCGTGAATTTCAGCATCGCTTCTGGCGGCAGCGGATCCATTACAATCAATGCCGCAGCGACCGGCGTGGTGCTGTCGCTGTTAAACACACTTGAAGTCGTCATCCAGCGCTTTGACACCGCGCTGAATGCCTGGGTGACGGTGGTGGATACCGGAAAACCAGACTTTGCCAGCCTCCTCACTCTGGGCGCCTCAGGCGTAACGCTCAATTACAGCGGACTGACTGGCGGTGATTACCGCGTGGTCAGCTACAACACCAACCTGCTGGCGACCGGGGCATACACCAGCCTTGATGTCTCAGTGGTAAAAGCCAGCGCAGGAACCATCACCGGCGGTACTACCGAGTCTGGCAATATCATCACCGATACCGATCCCGCCAACGGGCAGGATAATGCCCCTTCCGGCACGCTGGTCACCGCCATCACCGACGGTAACGGCAACGTCGTGAACATCCCGGCGGGCGGCATTGATGTGCAGGGGAAATACGGCATCCTGCATATCAATCAGAACGGTAGTTACACCTATACCCTGACCAATACGTCAATCTCGGTGTATGGCCGTTCCGAAAGTTTCACCTACACGCTGACGCATGGCAGCGATCACTCCTCGGCAAAACTGGTGGTAACGCTCGGTCAGGCGCCCACCACCAGTACGGTAACCGCGGCAGACGATGTGGCTGCGCTGACTTACGGGACGCAGGTCATCGCGGTTGATCATGGCACATCACAGCAAACCGGCTTCACCCTCGCCAACGTCGGACTGGGTAATGTGCTGGATGTCAGTCTGGTTAATGGTTTAACCAATCCGATCAAATTTAATGTGGATGATGGCGCAACCCGCACGCTGACCGTCAAGGCCAGCGTTCTCGGCGTCACGGTTGGCGGTTTTGACCTCTATGTTTATCGCTTCAACGAGTCCATTCAGCAATATGAGCAGTTCCGCGTGAAGCCCAACTGGGTCACGGCGCTGCTAGGAGGTAGCTCAACGGATTACACCATCACCCTGCCTGGCGGTGACTATCTGTTCCTGCTTAACGCCTCCGGCGGTCTGACGCTGCTGACCAGCTATACCCTGAATATCCAGGCCGATCACACCTACGCCGTCGACAGCCTGAGTGCGACAACCAATGGAAACCTGCTGCTCAACGACTCGGCTCCGGCCAATACCGTTATCACCGAAGTTAACGGTGTCACCGTAAACGGAACGGGTACAACCACCATTAACGGGCAGTACGGCACGCTGACTATTGATGCGAAAGGGAACTACACCTACACGCTGAGAAGCGGACTGGGCGCAGACGGTATCAATACGCCGGACAGTTTCGTGTATAAGGTCAAAGCGCCAAACGGCGATACCGGCAGTGCATCGCTGAATATCAAACCAACCCCACAGGCGCTGGATGCAGTAAATGACGTCAGCAGCACGATGGCGGTTAGTACCCAGGCGGATACTTCCCGGTCGTTTACCGACGACAGCGTCGGGAACGCCAGCTGGAGTGCCCAACTCCTTTCACCCACCTCAAAAAGTGGTACTGGCGTCATTGAAATCGCTACGGGAACGGCGGTGCAAAACGCCATACTGCATTTTAACGTCGCGTCAGGTCTGACGCTGGGCGGGCTGACCGTCACCTGGGCGCTGTATGACAGCAACAACATCAAGATTGCCGGTAACTCTTTCAATGGCGGATTGCTGGTTGGTGGCAATATCGATATAGCCTTGAGCGGGATCGTACTGCACCCCGGCAACTATCGCCTCGACTATACCGGAAGCGTCGGGGGGCTGGGGCTGGGGAATATCACCATCACCCCCAGCGTGAAAGGTACGATAATCGACCTGCAAAACTTCGAGACTTCCATAGCGAACAGCGTCACCGGCAATATTTATGACGGAGACCATATTGCCAGCGTGCATACCTTGCTGACGGTGAACGGCACGGGCGGCAGTACCGCCACGCTTGATCCGCTGAGTAGCACGACCAGCGCCATCATTAACGGGTTGTACGGCAAACTGACCATTGGCATTGATGGTCATTACACCTATGCCCTCAACAGCGATGTCTCGCTCTCCACCATCGTCACCAAAGAGACATTTACCTACACCCTTAACGACCAGAATGGCCATACCGATACCGCTACGCTGACCATCAATATGAATCCGCAAGTGGTGAGTACCGTCGATGCCGATCGCCTGACTGGCAGCGCCTACGGCGATACGCTGATTTATCACCTGCTCAACGCCAACGACGCTACCGGCGGCAACATTAGCAATGGTGCTACCGACACCTGGACCAACTTCTCACTGGCCCAGGGTGACAAAATCGATATCGGCGACCTGCTGGTGGGCTGGAACGGGCAGAACGCTACGCTCGGCAACTACCTCACCGTAACCACCAGCGGTAACAACACGGTGATTGCCATCGACCGCGACGGTACGGGCAACACATATCACTCAACCAATCTCATAACGCTGGAGAACGTACACACCACGCTCGATGAGCTGGTGCAACAAAATCACATCGTGCCCTGACGTTAACGCAATGCGTTAAAGCGCCATAACTACAGCCCCGGATGCCATGACGTCCGGGGCAATAACAGTCGTCGCTGCCGTATTTTGTAAGGGATAAACTATGAGAAATGTCGCGCCTGTTGCATTACTTCTGGCATTAACGCTCTGTACCCTGCGGGTGAATGCCGAAGATGAACCGCAAATTATTACGCCGGAAGGACTGGCCACCAGCCAGATGCTTCCCTCGCTGGACGGCGCGGTTGCCGATCTGCCGCTGAGCGCTGCCGCCCCCGGCAACCTGATGCTCAACGACGCGGTAAGTCGTGCCGTGAGCTGGCATCCTTCTATTCGTGAATCGATCGGCAAACTGCTTTCGCAAAACGAACAGATCGACGTGGCGAAATCGAAATATTACCCGCAGGTTTCTGCCGGAATGAATAACGGTTACAGCAATACCTATACCGACCACGGCTTTAGCCCGGCGCTGGTTATTTCGGTGTCACAAATGCTGTACGACTTCGGCAAAGTGGCAAGCCAGGTCCGCGCCGAGACAGCCGGAGCCGCACAACAGCAGGCGAATGTGTTACTCAGTATTGATACCATCGCCCACGCAACCGCCAACGCGATAGTCCAGGTGCAGACGTGGCAGCAAATGGTGGACGCCGCCGAAGAACAGCTCACCGCCTTAAACGACATTGGTCGACTGACCCGACAACGCAATGATGAAGGGGCAACCTCGCTGTCCGACGTGGTGCAAACCGATGCGCGTATCGAGTCTGCACGTTCTCAGCTGGCGCAGTATCAGGCCAATCTCGACAGCAGTAAGGCCACATTGATGAGTTACCTCGGCTGGAACTCACTTAACGGCATCAGCAACGAATTCCCGGCCAAACTGGACAGCAGTTGCGATGTGGTCAAACCGGAAGATAAACTGGTTCCCGCGGTTCTGGCGGCCTGGGCGCAAGCGAATGTGGCACAGGCAAATCTCGATTACGCCAACGCGCAGATGACGCCCACCATCTCTTTGGAACCGTCGGTTCAGCATTATCTCAACGACAAATATCCCAGCCATGAGGTGCTCGACAAAACCCAGTACTCCACGTGGGTAAAAGTTGAGATGCCGCTGTATCAGGGGGGCGGACTCACCGCCAGGCGCAACGCCGCCAGCCATGCGGTAGAGTCTGCACAATACTCCATCCAGCGCACCCGACTCGAAGTACGACAAAAATTACTGGAGTCCCGCAGCCAGGCAATGAGCCTCGCCACCGCCCTGCAGATTCTGCGCCGCCAGCAGCGACTGAGTGAACAAACGCGCGAGCTTTATCAACAGCAGTATCTGGACCTCGGTTCGCGCCCGCTGCTCGACGTGCTTAACGCCGAGCAAGAGGTGTATCAGGCCCGTTTTGCGGAACTCCAGACTCAAAACCAGCTGCGCCAGCTCCAGCTGAACTGCCTCTATAACACTGGCTCGCTTCGCCAGGCGTTCGCCTTAAATAATCGCAGCATTCAATCGGTGGAGATCAAGCTATGAGCGACCTCGATTCACATGCAAAAGATGCGATTAGCGAACACGCTCTTAGCCAGTGGGCGCAGGCGATGACGCATATTGCCAATCACTATCGCGTGGCCTGTTCTCCCGGCGCAATCCAGGCCAACGCCCCGTGGTTTGCGGGAAAAAGCCGGGCCACAGCCCTGTCGCAACTGGCGCGTCAGGCGGGACTGTCATTTCATGCGCTGGATACCGCCACGCAGGCGTTCGGTCAGTGGCGTCTGCCGGTGGTGGCGGAACTGCGCGACGGCCAGCTAATGGTGATAGAACATTTCAACGGCGAAGATGCACTGGATGTATTTATCATCGCCGAAGAGGGCCAGCGTAACCGGCTCACGGTCGCAGAGCTTCTGCCGGAGATCGTGAGTATTACCGCGATGCGCCCGCTGTCGGCGCTGAAGGACAGTCGGGTAGACCGCTATATTTCGCGCTTCAAGCCCGACTGGATGCGCGAACTGGTGTTAAAAGACATTAGTCCTTATCTGCCGGTCATGATTGCCGCCTTTCTGATTAACGTTCTGTCGCTCGCCGGGATTATCTTTTCCATGCAGGTTTATGACCGGGTGATCCCCGCCCAGTCTTATCCAACGCTGTATGTTCTCTCCACTGGCGTTCTGGTGGCGGTGCTGTTTGGCTTTTTGCTGCGCGAAGCGCGTACCCACATAATGGACCTGCTCGGCAAACGCGCCGATATGCGCATTTCCGATCGCGTGTTCAGCCATGCATTGCGCCTGCGCAACAGCGCCATCCCCCGCTCGACGGGGAGCTTCATTTCTCAACTGCGCGAGCTGGAACAGGTTCGCGAGATGATCACCTCCTCGACCATGTCGACCATTGTCGATCTGCCGTTTTTCTTTTTGTTTATCGTGGTGCTGGCTTTTATCGCCCCGCCGCTGGCATGGATAGCGCCCGTCGCGGCCCTGCTGATGATCCTGCCAGGTTTGCTGTTACAGAAGAAGCTGGCGGTGCTCGCCAACCAGGCTGCCCATGAATCCACCCTGCGCAACGCGGTGCTGGTAGAAAGCGTCCAGGGGCTGGAAGACATCAAGCTGATGCAGGCGGAAAACCGCTTTTTACAGCAGTGGAACAGCTACATCCGCATTACCGGAGAGTCCGGGCTGCGCACGCGCAGGCTGACTCAGGGGCTGATTGGCTGGGGCATGTCGGTACAAAGTCTGGTCTACGCCGCGATCATTATGTTCGGCGCGCCGATGGTCATTGAAGGCACGATGACCACCGGCGCCGTGGTGGCCGCTTCGATGCTCGGTTCCAGAATGATTGCCCCAATGGCTAATCTGTGCGGCGTGCTGGCCCGCTGGCAACAGGTCAAGGCGGCGAAGATGGGGTTAGACAGCATCATGCAGCTCCCCACCGAAACGCAGTACGACGAAGACCGGGTGCATCAGGAAATTTTTCACGGTCATTATCTGTTTGAGAACGCACACTTTCGCTACCACAGCGACGATCAGCGCGTTCCGCTGCGCATCTCGCGCCTGGAGGTCATGCCCGGCGAGCGCGTGGCAATCCTCGGGCGTAACGGTGCCGGGAAATCAACCCTGCTGCAGGCCATGGCGGGTGGTGTGGAGATTATCCAGGGCGATGTCCGGCTCGACAACCTGAGTCTGGCGCAGATCGATATGGCTGATTTACGCCGCAACATCGGTTTTCTTAGCCAGAACGCGCGGCTGTTTTTCGGCACCCTGCGCGAGAACCTGACCCTCGGCGCACCGCATGCCAGCGACGCGCAGATCTTCGAAGCGCTGGAGGTCAGCGGCGCGGCAGCTTTCGTTAAACAGCTCGCCAAAGGGCTGGCGCATCCCATTATGGAGGGCGGCAACGGTTTGTCCGGTGGACAACGGCAGTCGATCCTGCTGGCAAGAATGCTGCTGCGATCGCCCAATATCGTGCTGCTCGACGAACCCAGCGCCTCGCTGGATGAACATACCGAGCGGGAGTTTATTCAGCGCCTGAACCAGTGGCTGGGCAACCGCACATTGATTGTCGCCACTCATCGCGTACCGGTTCTGGAGCTGGTCGAACGCGTGGTGGTATTAAAAGAAGGCCAACTGGTTATGGATGCCCCGAAAGCGCAGGCATTAAATGCGAGCCGGGCACCCGCCCCAACTCACGGTCGGGAGTGGAAAAATGAAAACCAATCCGCATGATGCCGCCATGGACGACCTCGATATCCGCCGCGAGCACCGTTTTTCCGGGGCCAGCCGTATTATTCTGCTCAGCACGCTGCTGTTTGCCGTCCTGGGTATCTGGGCATATTTCGGCAAGCTGGATGAAGTCTCAACCGGCAGCGGGAAAGTGATCCCCAGCTCGCGAGAGCAGGTCTTGCAGTCGCTGGATGGCGGCATTCTCGCCGAGCTTACGGTACGCGAGGGAGATAAAGTGCAGGCCAATCAAATAGTCGCCCGCCTCGACCCCACCCGTTCTGAGTCCAACGTTGGGGAGAGTGCAGCCCGTTATCGCGCCTCACTGGCTTCCAGCGCAAGGCTTAATGCCGAAGTTAACGATCTGCCGCTGGTCTTTCCCGATTCACTGCGCGCCTGGCCGGATCTCATCGCCTCCGAAACTCGCCTGTATAAAAGCCGCCGCGCGCAGCTTGCGGATTCAATGGCAGAACTTCAGGATGCACTGATCTCAGTAAATAAAGAACTGGCCATCACCCAACGGCTGGAGAAAAGCGGTGCTGCCAGCCACGTAGAAGTGCTGCGCCTGCAACGACAAAAAAGCGATCTGGGATTAAAAATCACCGATCTGCGCTCGCAATATTTCGTGCAGGCGCGGGAAGCGCTGTCAAAGGCCAACGCCGAAGTGGATATGCTGGCGGCGATTTTAAAAGGACGCGAGGATTCCGTCACCCGCCTGACCGTACGCGCGCCGATGCGCGGTATTGTGAAAAACATCCAGGTCACCACCATCGGCGGCGTTATCCCGCCCAACGGCGAGATGATGGAGATTGTGCCGCTGGACGATCATCTGCTGATAGAAACGCGCCTGTCGCCGCGTGATATCGCGTTCATCCATCCCGGCCAGCGGGCGCTGGTAAAGATAACCGCCTATGACTACGCCATTTACGGCGGACTGGAAGGCGTAGTCGAAACCATCTCTCCGGACACCATTCAGGACAAAGTGAAACCGGAAATCTTCTATTACCGCGTGTTTATCCGCACGCATCAGGACTTCTTACAGAACAAACTGGGACGCCATTTCTCCATCGTACCTGGCATGATTGCCACAGTGGATATAAAAACAGGTGAAAAAACCATCGTCGACTATTTAATCAAACCGTTTAATCGCGCAAAAGAAGCGCTGCGCGAGCGCTAAATCCTTGAGGATTAGGGGTTGCGGGGGCTGGTCACGCGTGTCACAAGTCTGTTATACTTGCTCTAATACATTGGGGCTGATTCTGGATTCGACGGGATTCGCGAAACCCAAGGTGCATGCCGAGGGGCGGTTGGCCTCGTAAAAAGCCGCAAAAAAATAGTCGCAAACGACGAAAACTACGCTTTAGCAGCTTAATAACCTGCTCTGAGCCCTCTCTCCCTAGCTTCCGCTCTTAAGACGGGGATCAAAGAGAGGTCAAACCCAAAAGAGATCGCGTGGAGGCCCTGCCTGGGGTTGAAGCGTTAAAACTAATCAGGCTAGTCTGGTAGTGGCGTGTCTGTCCGCAGGTGCCAGGCGAATGTAAAGACTGACTAAGCATGTAGTGCCGAGGATGTAGGAATTTCGGACGCGGGTTCAACTCCCGCCAGCTCCACCAAACACCGGTGAAAGCCCTCAGCGCAAGCTGAGGGCTTTTTTGTGTCTATTGCCCCGTCCTGAAAGTGTTGACACGTTCCAGACTTAGATCCGGAGAACGTGATGATAGCTGAATACGAACAGGCAGATTAATTTCCTGATAACTCTTTTTATTTAACAGTGAACGACCATGGTTAAATAATATCCCTACAAGCTTAAAATCGTCACGATAAAAATAAACGTATTTTTTAAATACATTCGTCATTTAAACGTTCGACATCGTTAGCCAGCCCATAATGCCGCATAGTGTAAAAATATCCAGTTAACTTCTCCATGAACAACTCTTGAATTTTCCTACTAAATACATATATTACGCATCCCGTTCAGTACATGGAATAACCTTTGATTTTTTTAATTGATATTGGAGTTACAAATGTCAAATAAGAAAATTTCGCGGAGCAATGGGGCAACAGGCCCCGTTAATAAGGTTGTCGCATGGTCAACAATCGCTTTGCAGGCTCTGTATCCTGCCCTTCTTAGCTTCACGCCAACCATCAGCCATGCGTCAGCCGTTAAGGCATCGCAGGCCGCCGCAGAACAGCAAGAACTGCGCGGCCTGTCTTCTCTCGCCGCGCAGGCTGGCAGAAGTATTGAAAACGGCCATGCGGGCAGTTTTGCTGCCAATACCGTCTCAGCACAGGCAACGAAGGAGGTGGTAGAGTGGCTACAGAAGTACGGTAATGCGCGTATTCAACTCAACGTCGATGACGCTTTCTCGTTGAAAGATTCGGCGTTCGATTTCCTTTATCCGTGGGTTGATACAAAGCAGCATGTTTTATTTAGCCAGACATCGCTTCACCGTACCGATGACAGAACCCAAACTAATATCGGCATGGGTTATCGCTATTTCACGGCGGATAATTCAATGCTGGGCGCAAACTTATTTTATGACTACGATTTAAGTCGTCATCACGCACGTATGGGTGCAGGCGTTGAGTATTGGCGAGATTATTTACGCGCAGGCGCAAATGCTTATTTAAGATTATCAAAATGGAAGGATTCTCACGATCTGGATGATTATCAGGAACGTCCGGCGGATGGATGGGATATCTATACCCAAGGTTGGTTACCATCGTATCCGCAACTGGGCGCATCGCTTAAATATGAAAAGTATTACGGCAAGAATGTCGGCCTCTTTGGCAGCGATCATCTTCAGGAAAATCCGTACGCCTTTACAGGCGGGATCAGCTATACGCCGGTTCCGCTAGTTACGCTTTCCGCTGAACACAAGCAGGGGCAGAGCAATACTCATGATTCACGCTTCGGCATAGAGATTAACTATCGCCCCGGCATCCCGCTGGCGAAGCAGTTGGACAGCGACAATGTTGCGTTAATGCGCGAAGTTCAGCACGGACGCTACGATTTTGTCGAACGAAATAACAATATTGTTCTGGAATACCGCAAAAAATCGGTTCTGAAAATCCGCCTGCCTGAAAGCGTACAGGGGGAAGGTGGCGCCGTTATTCCGGTGACTATTTCGCTGGATAAATCCCACTGGGGCATTCAGTCGGTAGAGTGGAACGATAGCGCATTTACCGCCGCTGGCGGACGCATTTCCGGTAGCGGCACATCATGGCAACTGACGTTACCCGCTTATACACCAGGCGGCACTAATCATTGGCAAATCGGTGCAACGGCGCGAGATGTTAAAGGAAATGTCTCTAACTATGCGGTGATGAACGTGACGGTGACGGGGAGTTCGGCCTCTGTCGGCACAATGGATTTTACATTGAACGGCGAGCAGCAACCGATCATCGCGGCTGACGGGAAGTCACAGCATCCGGTTACGCTGGTGCTTAAAGATACCAATGGTAATCCGTTAACAGGGCTTGCACATGACATTGAGTTGTCTTTAGCGTTTACGCCTGACACACAGAGAAATCGTGAGCGTTCAGCACAGGCTCCAAAACTTGGTGAAGTGCAGGAAACCCGCACCGGGGTGTATACCGCCACGCTGACGCCGGGTTTAACGGCGGGGACGGCACGCATCACCGCTAAAGTCCTGGGTAAAACAGAAACCCTGACGGTGACACTAAAAGCGGTTTCCGCAGAGGCGGCAAAATCGACATTCACAGTAATGCCCATGGAGCAGGTCGTTGGACACCCGATTAGCCTGGCGTTAGAAGCAAAAGATAAAGACGGGAATGCCATCACCGGCGACGACAGCTTACGTTTTTATGCAGTTTCAGCCAGCGGCGAAGTCCGTTTTACTGCCGTAGAAGAGAAAGACGGCGTGTACAGCGCTAAGGCAACGTCTGAACTGGTTCAGGCGACACGCATTGGTGTGACGTCACAAAAGCATGATTTCTCCGGGCTGGAAAAACAAGCCAACTGGATTGCCGACAAAACGCAACCGGTGGTGCAGGCTTTTAACCTGACCAGGGACAATGCGCTGGCGGATGGCAAACAGAGTAATGTCGCGGTCGTTACCCTGACCGACCGTTATGGGAACCCGCTGTCCGGATACACGGTCACTCTGGCGTTACCGCCACAGGTTAAGATCGCGAATGGGGAGAACGTTGTGAAGACCGATGCCAAAGGTGAAGCAAGATTCTCACTGACCAGTTCAACGCCGGGAACTTATGATATTACGCTAAGCGCGGGGAACATCAGCTCATCGCTAAGCGTAACATTTGCCTCTGCAATGGAGGGGGCAACATTGTCTCTGACGGCCAAAGACAATGGCGCAATCACCAATATTGCAGCAAACGGTCGCGATGGTGCCACGCTTGAGATCATGCTCAACAATACCGCCGCGTCGGTTGAAGGACAGAAAGTGGAGCTTATCGTAACGCCACAAGGGCTCGTGTACCCGGAGAAAATCACCACCAATAAAGACGGTTACGCAACGGTAACGTTAACTACGGTTAAGGCAGGTCATTACACCGTTAATGCCAGGGTTACAGATGGGCAGCACAGCGTTGAGTCCTCAAGCGTTGACCTGGAATTCGTACCTGATATTAACAGCGCAGCGCTGAATTTGACCGCACCGTCTGAGAGCATTGTGGCAAACACATCAGCGGCACATGAAATTCAGGTACAGGTTGTCGACGGTGAAAACAACCCATTTAGTGGTGACGTGCACCTGACCAGTTCCCCTGCCAGTGGATTAAAACTGGGCCAGTCCGAACTGACATTGGATGAGAAAGGAATGGCATCAACAACCTTTATTGCCGCAGAAGCTGGGCACTATCAATTGCAGGCAACCTTCATCAAAGAGGGTAAACGCGTTACGGCGAGTAAGGCGATTGAGGTGGTATCGGATCTGCAAAATGCCGCGTTGACGATCGAACCGTCAACTACATCCGCCGTAGTCAGTGATGTGGATAACGTGGCGTTTACCCTGCATCTGACCGATACATCAGGGAACGGCGTCAGCAACCGTAAGCTGAAAATTACGGCTACAGGCCCATCGCCACGCGATCCTCTGGTGATTGACAATACGCTTGTCACCACCAATGGTTCCGGTACTGCGACTGTAAATGTCCACGGTAATAAGGCGGGTCGTTACACGCTGACCGCCACATTGGCTGAACACGGTAGCAATGTCTCGGCAAATGCTTCGATAATGCTGAATGCCGATGCCCAGAATCCAGTACTCACTCTGGAGCAGGATCCTGGCTATGCCGTTGCCAACCTTGAGCCGGTAGGCTTTATGGCCCGGTTGCAGGATAAATTCGGTAACCCGTTAAACGGCAGTGTCGAATTTAGCGCAGGCAGCAAAGCCAAACCCGGCAGCGGAACCTTTACGATGACGCCGGATAAAACCAACTTTAAGTTAGGGAATGCTTACTCTGAACTGAGAACGGATACGGCCGGTGTAAGTTGGGTGAGAGCGAAGGCGACGACGGGAGATAAAACATTGGAAAAAGTACTCACCGTCTGGGTAGTTGAGAACCATCAACCAAATTCCTGATCGGGATATAAACAAAAGATAGCCGGGGTGTTCTCGAGATCACCCCGGCTACTGCCATAACCCCAAATATATCGACGCTTGCATTATTCTCATGGCCAGGCGATCTATGAGAATAATGAGCACTTAAATAGCGCCAACCGTCATCCCATTCTTCCCCCTTTTACTCATCAAAAGGAGGGAAAAAAACGACTCGCAGTTAAAAAAGTCATTCATGACCTTACTTATCAACCGGATAATCCCTGTTAATCCACGCATGTTCATCTTCCCAGGTAAACATCCATTTGCGAACCGGGCCGGCCATCACGTTAAGGTAGTAACTGTCATATCCCGCCAGGGTTGCCACCGGGTGATACCCTTTCGGCACCATCACCACGTCGCGGTTATAGACTGCCATACACTCGTCAAGCGATCGGTCGTCGGTGTACACCCGTTGCATACAGAATCCCTGCGGCGGGTTGAGGCGATGGTAGTAAGTCTCCTCCAGATAGGTTTCCTGCGGGGGATTATCGGTGTCATGCTTATGGCTTGGGTAAGAACTGGTACAACCTTCGTTGGTCCACACCTCCACCACCAGCAGGCTATCTGCGGGTTTATCTTCCGGTAAGATGTTGTGCACGTAGCGCTGGTTGTGCCCTTTGCCGCGGGCTTCCCCGTCGATATCCTTAGGTGCGATCAGCCGTGTTGGGTGCGTGCCTTTCCCCGGTGCAGCGCAGACCGCCAGCTCCAGTCTGGTCACCGCCTGAACCTGTATTGTTTCACCAGCAGTGACATAAACCGCCCACGGTTTGATGCGTTCAAACGGGCTCATCCGCTCACCGATATCCGTAAAAGTTGCGCCCGGCGTGGTGACGGTCGCGCGTCCGGCGACCAGTACCAAGCAGCGTTCTTCGCTGACGGCGGGCAGCGTAAGCTGCTGCCCTTCCTCCAGTTCATACGCTCTAAAGCCAACATATCCCCAACCGGCGCTTTCCGGCGTCACTGACTGCGTACACCCTTGCGCGTCCGGCTGCTGCCAGCGTGATAATAAACGTGACATATCACCTCCTCAGATAAGCCCGGCATCCCGTGCCAGACGGCTAAGGTTGTTATAGCCCAGACGCGCATACGTCAGCGGATGCGCTATGGCTGGATCCTGCTCCGCCTCCACCACCAGCCACCCCTGATACTGGTTCGCCTTCAGCAATGCCATGATTGGCGGATAGTCAACGCAGCCATCTCCCGGCACGGTAAAGACGCCGCTCAGCACCGCATCGAGGAAGCTGGTTTTGCGGTTTTTGACATCCGCCAGCACGTCGGCACGTACGTCTTTGCAGTGAACATGGTTGATACGTGATGCCCAGCGCTGCGCCACAGCCAACGGATCGGCACCCGCAAAGGTCAAATGCCCGGTGTCGAGCAACAAGCCAACTTCATCACCGGTATTCGTCATCAGATTATCCACATCTTCAGCAGATTCAATCACCGTTCCCATGTGGTGGTGATAGGCAATCTGTACTCCCTGCCGCTGGGTGTAGCGCGCAAACTCAGTGAGCTTTTCACCGTACTCTTGCCAGCGCTCTTGCGGGAAGCGCGGACGCAGATGTACCGGCGTCTGCTGCTCGCCGTGAATGCAGCCACTGACTTCGGCAAAGACCAGCACCTTCGCTCCCAGTTCGCGCAGTAACGTCAGGTGCGATTGCACAGCGGCAATCTCCTCCTCCACGCTGCGTTCCAGCAGACGTCCGGAGTACCAGCCGGAAACCAGTTGCAGGTCGTGGCGCTGCAAAATGGGGCCGAGCAGTCGCGCCTCACGCGGGAATTTGTTGCCCAGTTCGAAACCAGCAAATCCAGCCTCTTTGCCCTCGCTCAGACACGTATCAAGCGACGTCTCAGCGCCCAGTGAAGGAAGATCGTCATTCGTCCATGTCAGTGGATTAATACCTAATTGTACCGTCATCATCTTCTCCTGAATTATGCTTGTCCGCGCTCGCGCCACCAGGCGATAAGCTGCAGGTAGTTATCTTTAATGCGCGCCACCAGCTGCGCATCGTCAATATCGTGTTTCAACCACGCGCGGGAAGCGTCGCCGAACAGCGTGCGTCCCACGGCAAAACCTTTCACCACCCCATGACCCGCAGCCGCTTTAAAATCAGCACGCAGTTGCTCTGCCGGAGCGTCCAGACCCAGGATCACCACGCCACGGCAGTGCGGATCGCGCCGTTCGATAATGTCACTCAACGCCGTCCAGCCAGCAGAAGCCAGCGGTGGGAGTTTCCACCAGTCGGGGTAGATCCCTAAGTTGTAGAAACGGGAAATGGCGCGCAAATACAGTTCATCACTGCGCGGCATACTGGCCGGTAAAATCACCTCCAGCAGCAGCTCATGACCGGACTGGCAACAGGCGCGGTACACCTCAGCGATTTTTTGTTCTTGTTCCAGACGCAACGCGTGGGCATCTTCCGGATGGAAAAAGACCAGACACTTCACCACATGTTCCTGCGGCCAACTAATGAGCTGCGAGCCTATATTGCCGTGTTCCATCTCCAGCGGGCGCGACCCCGGCAGTTCGATAGGGCGACCTATCCACCAGCCCTCTCCGGTTATCGCATTCAGCGCATCCTGACCAAACGTACCATCGCACAGCAGCCCGGCCTTGCCCTCCAGCCCGGCGCTGTTGGCCGCTTCACGGCTGGCCTGCAAAATAAGCTGTTTCAATGCCGGAATACGCTTCAAAGACGCGCCGCACTGCAACGCCATCTCTTCCAGTTGGCTACGGTGATCGAAGGCCATCACGCACAGTTCCGGCCATGTGCGACGACGGGTCGTCACGCGATGCAAATGGTTGAGATGCGGATCGAGATCCGGACGCGGAACCTCTGCAGCGCGAGAAAGATAATCATCAAGCTCAACTTTGCTCGGCATCGCCGGCGCACAGCCGTGACGTGATACCACCAGTGCGCCGCAGGCATTTGCATAGCGGCACGCCTGCTCCCACCCCTCATCGTTAAGATAGCCGCGCAGCAGGCCAGACATAAACGCATCCCCCGCCCCCAGCACGTTCAGCACCTCTACGCGTACGCCGGTGACCGTCAGGCCATCGTCCAGCCGGGCCGGGATCGCGTCGGTATACACCGAACTGCCAAGCGCACCGCGCTTGCAGACCAGCGTCGCGTGACTCACGCCGCGAACCTGCGACAGCGCCTGCAGCGTATCGGTACTGCCGCCCGCAATATGAAACTCCTCCTCGGTACCGACAATTACATCAAAAAGATGCAGCACCTCCTGCAACTGGCGGGTGACCTGATCGGCGGCGATAAAGCGTGTTTCGCCGTCGCCTAAGGAAGTAAGTCCCCACAGCACCGGGCGATAATCGATATCCAGCGCCGTACGCACGCCGTGACGCCGGGCGTAAGCGAGCGCCGTCAACACCGCCTCGCGGGTTTGCGGATGAGAAAGATGCGTCCCGGTGATGGCAAGACAACGAGCAGAAGCGATGTACTGTTCATCAACATCGCTGGCGGTAATCGCCATATCTGCGCAGTTATCACGGTAAAAAATCAGTGGGAAGGTGTCCCGGTCTTTAATGCCGAGTAGCACCAGCGCCGTCAGGCGGTCTTTATCAGTGATCAGATGGCTGGTATCGCAGCCTACCTGGTTTAATTCTTCACGCAGGAAACGCCCCATATGTTCGTCGCCAACCCGCGCCAGCATTGAAGAACGCAGTCCCTGGCGTGCCGTGCCGTAAGCCACGTTGCCGGACGAACCACCAAGATATTTGGCAAAGCTCGACACATCTTCCAGGCGCGCGCCAATTTGCTGACTGTAGAGGTCAACCGCCACGCGGCCCATGCATATCACATCAAACTGCTTTTCCACGTTGATACCTCTTCAGACAATGTCGTTCACGTTCAGCCAGCGGCCTTCCTGGTGCGAGAGTGCGATAGCGTCAAGCACGCGCGACACCTTCCAGCCCTCTTCAAAGTCCGGCCACATCGGTGCATCGGCGGCAATGCCGTCCACCAGGTCACGTACTTCTACTGTTTTCTGGTCGTTAAAGCCGATACCATGCCCGGCTCCCATGCAAAACGCGCCGTAGTCCGGGTGCGCCGGGCCAACCAGTAAAGTGCGAAACCCCTGGCGGTTGACCGGATCGTCATGCAGATAGAGCTTCAGCTCAGCCATACGCTCCTGAGTAAAACTGATGGTTCCTTTGGTCCCGGTAATCACATACGACAACCCCATCTTGCGGCCACAGGCAACGCGCGAGGTTTCAATCACCCCTTGCGCACCGCCTGCAAAGCGCACCATCGCGTGGGCCTGATCTTCGTTCTCTACCGTCACCATTTGCGAGGAACCGACTTTCGCCGGACGCTGTGGCACCACGATCTTCAGGTCGCCGCAGACCTGCTGAATATCCCCAACCAGGTACTGCGCCATATTGACGATATGCGCCGCCAGATCGCCAAGCGCACCAAGTCCGGCGGTCTCTTTAAAACAATGCCAGTGGATCGGCGCAAGCGGATCGGCCATGTAGTCTTCGTTGTGGGTGCCGTAGAAATGGATCACCTCACCAATTTCTCCGCGCTCAATGATCTCTTTCGCCAGCTGCGCCGTTGGGTTCTTCATATAGTTGAACCCCACCAGCGTTTTCACTCCTGCCCGCTGTGCAGCTTCAACCATTTCACGTGCGTCGTGGGCATTCAGCGCCAACGGCTTTTCTGAATACACATGCTTGCCATGGCGAATCGCTTCCAGCGCCATCTCTTTGTGCAGATGATTAGGAGAACAGATATCCACGACATCAATGGCCGGGTCAGCCACCAGCGCACGCCAGTCTCCGGTTGAGCGATTGAAGCCAAACGCCTGCGCCCGCTCGGCGGCCAGCTCTGGAGAGACTTCCGCCACCATTTCGCGCACCAGCTTGCCGCGCAGGTTAAACACCGTCGGGGCCTGGGCATAGGCGATGGCATGCGCCTTGCCGATATACCCGGTGCCAATCAATCCAATACGAACTTCTTTCATCATGATCCTCACAATGCGCCGCGACGGCTCTTGGCGTAGGTATCGAACGCCACCGCCAGAACGATAATTAAGCCGGTAATAATTTGTTGGTAGTAAGCCGAGACGTTCATCAGCACCAGACCGTTAATCAGGATGCCCATGATGATCGAGCCGATAATGGTGCCGCCAATACGCCCGTAGCCGCCCATCAGTGAGGTACCGCCAATGACCACCGAGGCGATAACGCGCAGCTCAAACGAGATCCCGGCAACCGCTTCCGCGCTGCCCAACCGCGCGCTGAGAATGAAGCCCGCCAGCCCTGCCAGACAGCCAATTAACACGTAGACGCTCACCAGCACGCGTTTCACGTTAACCCCTGCCAGACGCGCCGCCTCCGGGTTGCCGCCGATGGCGTACACGAAGCGCCCCCAGCGGGTTTTATGTAGCGCCAGATAACCGCCTACCGCCACCAGCGCGAATATCCAGATTGGAATGGAGATACCAAGCAGTTCGCCGCGTCCCCACCAGCGGTATCCCGCGTCGAAACCGGCAATTGGTGCGCCGTCGTTAATCACCAGCGTCAGGCCGCGCCAAATCGTCATCCCGCCGAGGGTGACGATAAACGGCGGCAGACGCAGGCGGGTCACGCCGAGGCCATGCAGAAAACCAATCGCGGTGCCCATCGCCATACAGATACCAAGGCCAATCAGCCAGCTCATGCCGCCCCAGGCGTTCGGGTCGACGGTGGTGAAGTTGTCGCCCTTAATCACATACGCGGCGGTCATGGCGCAGACCGCCAGGATGGAGCCCACCGACAGATCGATCCCGGCGGTCAGAATGACAAACGTCATCCCCACCGCCATGATCCCGTAGATGGAGACTTCGGTCAGAATGTTGAAAATATTGCGTTCAGAAAGAAAATTGCTGTTCTGCAACTGAAAGAAAATCAGCAGCAGGATCATGAAAATCAGTACCCCAAAGCGCTCAAAAAAGGCAATGGGATCAAGACGTCCGCCGCGTTTGGCAGGAACCTGCGTTTTAGAAATAATCTGCGTCATGAATCACTCCGTTATGCCGCATTCAGGGCGTTGTGGTTGATGGCCATCATCGTCATTAGCCGCTCTTCATTAGCGTCGTCGCCGTGGATCTCGCCAGTCACCCGGCCTTCACTCAACGTGATGATCCGATCGGAAACCGCCATGACTTCCGGCAGATCGGAGGAGATCACGATCACCGCCACGCCCTTTTTCGCCATATCAAACAGCACCTGATGGACTTCTGATTTGGTGCCAACATCGATGCCGCGCGTTGGTTCATCCACGATCAACACCCGAGGATTAAGCGCCATGCAGCGCGCGAGGATCACTTTTTGCTGATTCCCGCCGGAGAGCTTGCGCACCTCCTGCGCGCTGTTGACCATTTTGATCTGCAGCGCCTGGCGGTATGACTCGATCAGGGCATCCTCTTTGCGGGTATTCACGAACCAGCGCCAGTGCAGCAGTGACGAGAGGCTGGAGAGCGACAGGTTGTCTCGGATCGACAGCCCAAGCACCGCGCCCTCTTTTTTACGATCTTCCGGTACCAGCGCCAGCCCCTGATCCAGCGCAAACAGCGGATCGCGCGGCTGATATGGCACGCCATCAAGTTCAAAGCTGCCGGAAGTAAAACCGTCGGCGCCAAACAGGCAGCGGGCCACTTCGGTGCGCCCGGCACCCACCAGTCCGGCAATGCCTAACACTTCGCCAGCATGCACGTGGAAGCTAATGTCGTGCAGCGCGATACCATGCGGATCCAGCGGCGGTTTTTCGCGACTAAGCCCCTTCACCGCCAGACGCACAGGTTTATCTTCATGGTGAGTTTCGCTGGCCGGACGGCGATTAAAGGCCACATCGCGCCCCACCATCAGGCGGATCAGCTGTTCTACGGTGGTCTGTGCAACCGCGCCATTCCCGGTGAATCGTCCATCCTGGAAAACGGTGAACTGGTCGCAGAGTTGAAAAACTTCATGCAGGCGATGGGTGACGTAGATAATGCTCACGCCACGCCCTTTAAGTTCCCGCACCACACGGTGTAGGCTTTCTACTTCGCTGTCGCTCAGCGCGGCGGAAGGTTCATCCATAATGATGAGTTTTGCGTTCAGCGTCAGCGCCCGCGCAATTTCCACCATTTGCTGCTGCGCCACGCTCAGCCGGGCCACGGCCGTGGTTGGCGCAACGTTCAGTTGCAGGTAATCCAGAATCACCTGCGCTTCCTGATTTACCGCCTTTTCGTCAACAATCAGATTGCGTTTACGCGGTTCGCGTCCGAGAAACATATTCTCGGCGACGGTCATATTGGGCAGCAGATTAAATTCCTGATAAATCGTGATAATGCCCTTGTTCTGCCGCTCAACCGGAGAGTCTTCTACCGGCAATGTTTCGCCGTTGAACCAAATATCCCCGCGTGTTTGCGGCTGCGCGCCCGCCAGCGCTTTCAGCAGGGTCGATTTTCCGGCACCGTTCTCACCTAACAGCGCATGAATTTCGCCTGCTCCGACGGTCAGCTGTGCGCTGCTCAGCGCCCAAACGCCGGAAAAGCTTTTCGCCAGGTCGGTCACTTTCAGTAAGGGTTGCGACATCGGTCTGCTCCTCCTCATAGAGAGCCGCCACTTGCGCGGCGGCTGCGGACATATCAGTTACCGGCCTCACTAATACGCTCGGCCTGCTGCAGGTTCTCTTTGGTGATAAGCGTTGGCGGGTAGTCAGCCCCGGTGATCGCAGTCTTCTCACGGACGTTATTCACCAACTGGCTCATAGCCGTTTTCACCGCAAAGCCAGGACGCTGATCCGCCGTCACTGCCAGCCAGCCATCGCGCACACGCGCCAGTGCTTCCGGCACGGCATCGAAGCCCGTGACCAGAACTTCACCCGGTTTCAGTCCTTGTCCCTGTAACGCTTCAATCGCGCCCAAGGCCATATCGTCGTTAGCGGAGAGGATCACCTGCGGACGCTTCGGCAACGAAGGCAGAACGCTTTCGACAATGCGCATCCCTTCAGAACGCATCCAGTTACCGGTCTGATCGGCAACGATCTTGTACTTTTCACCACCCGCCTTCAGGCTGTCGCGAATGCCTTTAGTACGTTCAATGTTGGAGGAGGAGCCTGGCTGGCCGGTCAGCAGAATAATGTCTGCCCCGTCAGGGAACTTGGTTTTGACAAAGTCGCCAATCGCCTGACCGCCCTTGTAGTTGTTCGCGCCGAAGTGCGGCACTTTTTTCTGGCTGTCAACGGAGCGGTCGAGGGTAACAACGGGCAGTTTCGCATCCTGAATTTCATCTACCGCGCTGGACACCGCGTTGACATCGTTCGGTGAAACAATAAAGCCCTGTGCGCCACGAGTTATGGCGTTTTCCAGGTCAGCGACCTGTTTTGGCGAGCTACCCTGCCCGTCCAGGACCTGTAAATTCACGCCCATCTCTTTTGCGGCTTTCACCGCCGTGCGCTGCATGTGAACTTCAAATGGCATCGCCAGGTTTGGCGTACTGAAAACAATTTGCTCGTTTTCAGCAATGGCTGCCCCGGATGTCATGGCGATGAGGACAGCTAAGATCAGTTTTTTCATTATTATGTCTCTCTGTGTAGGGTAGGTTGTGGTGACAATCAGAGGAGAACTTCACGCTGGCTATGCAGTGACTCCAGCGCTTTATCCGCCAGATACAGCGCACGCTCGCCATCGTCCCCGCTGCAATCAGGGACCGTTTCGCCGCGCAGTACCGCAACAAAGTGTTCCCATTCCGCGGCATAGGCCGATTTATAACGCTGCAGGAAGAAATGTTCAGGTAACGCGCTGGTGCAGCCGGTCTTCGCGTAGTGCTGCACCTGATTTTCGAGAATGTTGCCCGCGCACAGCAGCCCTTCAGAGCCGTGCAGCTCAAGGCGCTGATCGTATCCGTAAGAAGAACGGCGGCTGTTGACGATGGTCGCCATCGCGCCGGAGGCATATTTCAGTACGATGAACGCGGTATCGATATCGCCCGCTTCACCAATCGCCGGATCCACCAGATTGCTGCCCTGGGCATACACCGAAACCGGCTCTTCGCCCATGATAAAGCGCGCCATATCAAAATCGTGGATGGTCATATCACGGAACATACCGCCGGACACACGCACGTATTCCGCAGGCGGCGGCGACGGGTCGCGGGAGATGATCAGCAGCGATTCCGGCTTTCCGATACGCCCGGCCAGTGCGTCAGTTTTCACACGGCGAAACTGTGGATCGAAGCGGCGGTTGAAACCGATAAACAACGGTACGTCGTACTCTTTGACTACTTTCAGGCAGTCGCGTACACGGGCCAGATCCAGGTGGACCGGCTTTTCACAGAAGATGGCTTTGCCGTGGCGGGCGGCCATTTCAATCAGATCCGCATGGGTATCGGTCGCGGAGGCAATCAGCACGGCGTGAACGTTAGGGTCCGTCATCGCCTCATCCAGGCTTTGCAAACGGGCCTGGTACTGTGTGGCAAGACGGGTGGCAAATTCCTGATTCGGGTCGACGACGGACCAGAGGGTAGTGGCACTGTGACTGGCAATGTTAGCTGCATGTACCTGGCCAATTCGGCCAGCGCCCAGTAAAGCAATGTTAAACATAACGGCTCCCGGTGTTGGTGAATGCGATGAACTAACGACCCTTTAAATAAAACATTTATTTCATTTTTATAAATAGTGAAAATTATGTTTTTGGGTGCAAGTTAACACTTTTGAGATGAGTGAGATAAAATCTGTTATCAATATCACAACATAACAACAGGAAAGATGCAGGAATTGGCCCCCTTCCGTTCAGGAAGGAGGCGATGGATGAAGAGAAAGGAAAAATGAAATGAAAATTTCGTTGTCGCAGGTTACCGGATGACAGCGCTAACGACTTATCCGGCCTGGGGTAGAATCCGCTGTAGGCCGGATAAGCGCGGCGCCATCCGGCATTAATCGCTTTTAGTACTGACGTGCGTTTTTCATCTGCTCAAACGTCTGCTCAGCCGCTTTTCGCACCGACGGAGATTCTGCCACCTGCGCATCGCCAGTGCGCCACCAGGAGGCATAGTCGTGGGTCATGGTTTTCGGCAGAACTTTGATATCCAGCAGCACAGGCCCCGAATGCGCACGCGAGGCTTCCAGCGCCGCCAGCAGGCTTTGCTCGTCATGTACACGCCATGCCCGACAGCCGTAGCTTTCCGCGTTTTTAGCAAAATCGACCTTCACCAATGGCCCATCCAACCGTCCGGTTTGCGGGTTGCGGTGACGGTTTTCCGTACCGAAGCTCCCAATCCCATGCCCCATCTGCAGGTTGTTAATACACCCGAAGCTGGCGTTATCAAACAGCAGGATAGTGACTTTTATCCCCTCCTGGACGGCGGTTTGTAGCTCGGAATGCAGCATCATGTACGAGCCATCCCCCACCATGGCATATACCGGCTGCTGCGGCTTCGCCAGCCTGGCTCCAATAGCAGCCGCAATCTCATAGCCCATACAGGAGTAACCGTATTCCAGGTGATAGCTGTCCGGGGTTTTGACCTGCCAGATACGCTGTAAATCGCCAGGTAGCGATCCGGCGGCCCCTACGACGATAGCGTTATCTTCAATGTGCTGATTGATAAGCCCCAGCACCTTCGTCTGGGTCAACCGGGTGTTTAGCGTGTCGCCATATTCCGCCAGCTGAGCGTCAAGATGCCCAGCCACTTCGGGTTCGTCGTCGGGACGCCAGTCGCGCTCCCATAAACGTTGGCACTCATCACGCCAGGCCTCTTGCGCCTCAGCGACCTCCTTCCCCCAATCGCTGCGGTAGTCTTTCAGTGTTTCAGTTAATGCCGTAAGCCCGGTACGGGCGTCGGCGATAAGTGCAGTGGCATCAAGCTTCAGTGCGTCAAACTCCGCCACGTTCAGCAGCAGGAACTCAACCTCCGGATGAGAAAACAGCGCTTTCGAACCGGTGGTAAAGTCTGTGAGGCGCGTACCAATGCCGATCACCAGATCGGCTTGCGGTGCGAGCTGATTCGCTGCCATCCCTCCAGTTACCCCAATGCCTCCGAGGTTAAGTGGGTGGTCACTAACCAGCGCTCCCTTTCCGGCCTGAGTTTCGGCAAACGGCAGTTGCAGCGTTTCAACAAACGTACGAAACGCCTCATGCGCGCCGGAATATCGTACCCCGCCGCCGCATACCACCAGCGGACGGCGTTTGCGGGCAATCAGCGCCCGCGCCATCGCCAGACGCTGCGGGTCGGGTGGTCGACGTTCGATCAAATGAACGCGGCGCGCAAAGAAGCTCTGCGGATAGTCCCAGGCTTCCCCCTGCACATCCTGTGGCAGGCAAATAGATACGGCACCAGTATCTGCGGGGTCAGTAAGCGTTCGCATCGCGTTTAGCATCGCGCTCATTAACTGCTCCGGGCGGTTAATCCGGTCCCAGTAACGCGAGACCGGGCGGAAGCAGTCGTTGGTACTGATGCCAAGGTCATGGTATTGCTCAATTTGCTGCAATACCGGGTCCGGCTGACGACTGGCGTAGACATCGCCAGGCAACAGCAGCAGCGGAATACGGTTCGCCGTCGCGGTTGCCGCGGCGGTGACCATGTTTGCCGCTCCCGGCCCAACCGATGACGTCACGGCAAAAATACGCTGGCGCCGATGCTGTTTGGCGAATCCGGTCGCCATGTGCGCAATTCCCTGCTCATTACATCCCTGCATCACCTGCAAATGACCGGGTGCCTGCTCCAGCGCCTGGCCAATGCCAAGCACGTTACCGTGACCAAAGATGGTGGCGACGCCCTCGACAAAGGGCGTTTCCACGCCATCGACACAGATATATTGTTGATTAAGGAATTTGACCAGCGCCTGAGCCATGGTCATACGTTCGGTTTGCATAAACCCTCCTGTCAGCCCAGCGTTGGCATGGAGAACGCGGCCTCTGTGTCCTGCAGCATCTCCGGCCAGCGTGCGGTGACGGTTTTCATCCGGGTGTAGAAGCGCACGCCATCGTTACCATGAACGTTCAGCGCACCAAAAATGGACCGCTTCCAGCCGCCAAAACTGTGGAACGCCATCGGCACCGGAATTGGAACGTTTACGCCCACCATGCCCGCCTGCACTTCTTCGCAGAAGCGACGCGCACAGCCGCCGTCACGTGTGAAAATTGCCGTGCCATTACCATATTCATGACGGTTAATCAGTTCCACCGCGCTGCTGTAATCTGCTACGCGCACCACAGAAAGCACCGGTCCAAAAATCTCTTCTTTATAGATGGTCATCTCCGGCGTGACGTTATCAAACAGGGTCGGCCCGACAAAATAACCCTGCTCATGGCCTTTAACGCTAAAACGTCGACCATCCACGCGCAGGCTGGCCCCCTGCGATTCCCCACTGTCGATATAACCGAGCACTTTATTACGATGTACAGAGGAGATAAGCGGCCCCATTTCATTTTCAGGTGTCTGGTCAAGACCAGGCCCGACACGCAGCGCCGCAATCTGTTTTTCCAGTCTCGAGCACAGCTCATCTGCCGTTTTATTCCCTACCGCCAGCACGACCGAAAGCGCCATGCAGCGTTCACCCGCCGCGCCGTAAGCGGCCCCCATAATGGCGTTGGTTGCCATATCCATGTCGGCATCCGGCATTAAAATGCAGTGATTTTTAGCGCCACCTAACGCCTGGCAACGCTTACCGTGGGCCGATGCCGTCTGATAAATGTATTCCGCAATCGGCGTAGAGCCGACAAAGCTCACGGCCTGCACGCGCGGGTCAGTTAACAGAACGTCAACGGACTCTTTGTCCCCCTGCACGACGTTGAACACGCCGTCCGGCAATCCGGCTTCTTGCAGCAGTTTCGCCAGTGCCAGAGCGAGAGAAGGGTCTTTTTCTGAGGGTTTCAGCACGAAGGTATTCCCGGTTGCCAGCGCGATGGGGAACATCCACATCGGTACCATTGCCGGAAAGTTAAACGGCGTGATCCCGACGCAAACCCCGAGCGGTTGCATCAGCGAATGGCTATCGACGCCGGTACCTACGTTGGCTGAGTGTTCGCCCTTTTGCAGATGTGGGATGCCACAGGCAAACTCCACCACTTCCAGGCCGCGGGTCAGTTCACCAACTGCGTCAGAGAATACCTTGCCATGCTCTTCGCTGATGATGCGAGCCAGCCTCTCCATGTTTTCTTCCAACAGCGCCTTAAAGCGGAACATCACTCGCGCACGTTTTAACGGAGAATGGCGCGCCCACCCGGGGAATGCGTCGTGCGCTGCCGCAATGGCTTGCTCGGTTTCCTGTGTCGTACTCATCACCACCTGGCGGATCTGCTCGCCGGTGGCCGGGTTGAAGATTGCCTGAACGCGCTGGCCTGAACCGGTGACACATTCGCCGTGGATAAAATTCGCTACTGTCTCCATCCTTAACCTCTCGCTGTTGATACGTGACTGTTACCTGAACACTGTTATCTGTGTACTATATATGAAACAAACATTCCATTTTAAGTTGAAATAAAATAAATAATGATTAATGTGATCAAGGATGGGTTTTTATGTTAACAAGCGGAATCGCATGATTAGCGTGCACTGGCATAACGTTTCAGCGGACGACAAGCCTGAAGCTTTTGTTTCGTTTTTACAGCCAGATGAATGAGTGACATTTCAAAGACGCGGTTTTGCGTTTAGAATCATAAAACTATGTACCAGGAGGTAAAATGACAACAGCAACCAGCCTGAACGAGCTGCAGCAGCAAATCCGCGATCGCTACGATAGCCTGAGTAAGAGGCTGCAGCAGGTGTCCCGCTATGTGCTGGATAATACCAATAGCGTGGCCTTTGATACGGTTGCCGTCATTGCTGAACGTGCCGGAGTGCCACCCTCTACGCTGATCCGCTTCGCCAACGCCTTTGACTTCACCGGCTTCAACGAAATGAAACAGCTGTTTCGTATGAACCTGGTAGAGGAAACCGCCAGCTACAGCGACCGCGCGCGCATGTTCCGTGAGATGGAAAGCGAAGCCGTACCGGAAACCCCGCTCGATATCCTGCAGGAGTTCGCCCGTTCGAATACCCAGGCGCTCCAGCAGCTGGCAGCCCGTGCCGAACCTGAAATGCTGGAACGCGCCGTACAATTGCTGGCAGAAGCCGACACCATTTACATTGCAGGTCTGCGTCGTTCGTTTAGCGTAGCAGCCTATCTTACCTACGCGCTGAGCCATCTTGAATGTCGCCCTATTTTGCTCGACGGAATGGGCGGAATGCTGCGCGAGCAGATTAACCGCATCAAAGCGCAGGATATCGTGGTGTCGATTAGCTTCTCGCCTTATGCGGAAGAAACGCTGATGGTCAGCGAAACTGCGGCCAATGCCGGCGCGCGCCAGATCGTGATTACCGACAGCCAGATAAGCCCGCTGGCCACGTTCAGCGATCTCTGCTTTGTGGTGAAAGAGGCGCAGGTTGACGCGTTTCGATCCCAGTCTGCGACGCTGTGCCTGGTGCAGTCGCTAGTGGTGGCGCTGGCTTACCGTCTGGGTGACGGGAGTAATGAAAACGGTCATTCTGTCGGGTGATGAGCACCGCAAAAATTGACGATCCGCTTTATTACATTCCCGCCAGCGTGACGTGAAACCGTGATGCCAGCCGTTACTTTTATGGTCGTTGAAAATATCGCCCTCATTCAGCGACCAGATAAAATACAATCCGTTATTACCATAAGCTACAATTATATTAATATTAGATAATCAACAATGCGCATGCTGACAATAATACGCAAAGGTTTACTATAGACCTGTCTTTTTTAAGCAGGAAAGTAAAATGAAAAATACAAAAGGGTTGATGATTATTGCCCTTGCTTTCACCCTGGCATCATGTGCTTCCATTCCTGAGAATATCAAAGGTAATAATCAACCCGATATCCAAAAAAACTTTATCTCCGTGCATAACCAGCCCGGTTTATATACCGGTCAACAGGCTCGCTTTGGTGGTAAAGTCATCAATGTGATTAACACCAAAAATGATACGTTGCTGGAAATCGCCGTTTTGCCACTGAACGACTCTGCTAAGCCACAAATAGACGCGAGCTATCAGGGACGTATTCTTGCCCAGCAGAAAGGTTTCCTCGATCCGGTAAACTACAGAAACCATTTCGTGACCATTTTGGGAACAATTCAAGGAGATGAGTCAGGATTCATCAACAAAGTCCCGTACAACTTTGTTAAAGTTGATTTACAAGGAATCCAGGTTTGGCATTTAACTGAGTCTGTCAACACCACCTATAACATGTGGGATTATGGTTACGGCGCATTCTGGCCTGAGCCGATGTGGGGAGCGCCTTACTACGCCAATACAGTCACTCAGGTAACTCCGGAGCTAGTGAAATAATCCCAGAGGTAAGATGGCGCGACTATATTCCGGAGTCAGGTGTTGGCAAACAACCCTTCTCATCACCCCGCGTTTATCTTATTGCGCCATCCTGCTTCATGAGATCCTTCGCTTAACATGCATTCTTCCTGTTACATATAATTTTTAACCGCTAATTTGTTAGCGAAGAAATGGGCTTTACCCTTCTCATGCCTGACCATCTTTTGTTATTTACCGACAACTCCCCCACCCTGCATGCAATAAAAGAACATTTGTGTTTACACATTATTCAGGGATTACTATGAACAGAAAATACTTACTGTTGATACCATTATTCTTTAGCAGCGTCATCATCACCGCCTGCGATAATAAACCTGCAGTAAAAACCGCCATGGAGCCCGAGGTCGGCGTTGTTACCTTAGCGCCCTCCTCAGTAAATATTAAAAGTGAACTTCCGGGTCGCGCGCTTGCGTTCGAGATCGCCGAAATCCGTCCTCAGGTTGGAGGGATCATCATAAAACGCAACTTTGTTGAAGGCGATAAAGTCAGCAAAGGAGAATCACTGTATCAAATTGATCCTGCCCCGCTGCAGGCACGACTGGACTCAGCCAAAGGCGCGTTGGCAAAGGCACAGGCTACCGCCAATAATGTTCGTCTGACACTCAATCGGCAGTCAGCGTTAATAAAATCTAATTACGTCAGCCGCCAGGACTATGACACGACGCGTTCACAGCTTAATGAAGCGCAAGCCAATGTTGCCGTCGCTAAAGCGGATCTTGAACAAGCCACCATCAATCTTCGATACGCCAATGTTACCTCGCCCATTGATGGCATTAGCGGCAAATCTTCCGTGACCGTGGGTGCCCTGGTTACTGCCAATCAGGAAAACGCGCTGGTCACCGTTCAGAGATTAGATCCGATTTATGTTGATTTAACCCAGTCAGTACAGGACTTCTTACGCCTGAAAGAAGAGAAAGCCAACGGCCAAATCGCCCAGCAACAAGGCAAAATTCCGGTTGAGCTAATGCTGGAAAACGGCAAGCCCTATCGCCATACCGGTACGCTTGAGTTTTCCGATCCCGCTGTTGATGAGACCACCGGTTCGGTAACCCTGCGCGCCGTATTTCCCAATCCTGAAGGTGAAATTTTACCCGGTATGTATGTCACGGCGTTGCTGGATGAAGGTAGTCAACAAAACGTGTTGATGGTCCCCCAGCAAGGAATTACGCATAACGAGCAAGGAAAAGCCACCGCGCTGATCCTTGACCAGGAAAACGTAGTGCAACTGCGTGAAATAAACGCAGTGAAGGCCGTTGGTAATCAATGGTTAGTGACCGCGGGATTACATCCTGGCGATCGGGTCATTGTGTCCGGATTACAAAGAATTCGTCCGGGAATCAAAGCCCGGGTCCTCCCTTCAAAACTGAACACACCTGACACGGTAGCTGAACAGTAATATTTCAGGCATTAAGGACACTTTCTTCATGGCCAACTTTTTTATTGAGCGCCCGGTTTTCGCCTGGGTGCTCGCTATTATCATGATGTTTACGGGCGGTATCGCGATAATGAACCTGCCTGTCGCCCAATATCCACAAATTGCGCCCCCAACCATTACCATCAGCGCTGCCTACCCAGGGGCTGACGCAAAGACCGTTGAAGACTCCGTCACCCAGGTGATTGAACAGAATATGAATGGTCTTGATGGCCTGATGTATATGTCATCCACCAGCGATGCGGCAGGTAATGCCTCGATTATCCTGACCTTCAAAACGGGTACGTCACCCGATATTGCGCAGGTTCAGGTACAGAATAAACTACAGCTGGCGATGCCTTCCTTGCCACAGGAAGTACAACAGCAAGGGATCAGCGTTGATAAATCCAGCAGCAATATCTTAATGGTTGCCGGTTTTATCTCTGATAATAACAGCCTGAGCCAATATGATATTGCCGACTATGTGGCCTCGAACATTAAAGATCCGCTAAGCCGCACTGCCGGGGTGGGGAGCGTACAGTTATTCGGTTCGCAATACGCCATGCGCATCTGGTTGGATCCACAAAAGCTCGACAAGTATAACCTCACTCCCGAGGACGTCATTACCCAGCTCAAAGTGCAGAATAATCAGATATCTGGCGGGCAGTTGGGGGGCATGCCTCAGTCAGCCGATCAGCAGTTAAATGCGTCGATAATCGTCCAGACGCGTCTGCAAACGACCGATGAATTTGGCAAGATCTTCCTTAAAGTTCAGCAAGATGGTTCTCAGGTTCTGCTGCGCGATGTCGCGCGCATTGAGCTGGGTGCGGAAAATTATGCAACGGTTGCACGTTACAACGGCAAACCCGCCGCCGGGATTGCGATTAAACTTGCCGCTGGTGCCAATGCCCTGGCAACGTCCCAGGCGGTCAAACAAGAGCTGAACAGATTATCGGCCTGGTTTCCGGCCAGTATGAAAACCGTTTATCCCTATGACACCACGCCGTTTATCGAGATTTCGATTCAGGGTGTTTTTCATACTTTGATCGAGGCAATCATTCTGGTATTCCTCGTCATGTATCTGTTTTTGCAGAGTTTCCGTGCGACGCTTATCCCCACTATCGCCGTTCCGGTGGTTATCCTCGGAACCTTTGCAATACTCGACGTCGCCGGTTTTTCAATTAACACGCTCACGATGTTTGGCATGGTGCTGGCGATAGGGCTGTTGGTCGATGATGCCATCGTGGTGGTTGAGAACGTAGAACGTATTATTGCCGAAGAGCACTTGTCTCCAAAAGCGGCAACGCATAAAGCAATGGGCCAGCTCCAGAGGGCGCTGGTTGGTATTGCCGTCGTGTTATCCGCCGTATTTATGCCGATGGCGTTTATGAGCGGGGCAACGGGTGAAATTTTCCGTCAGTTTTCCATCACCTTGATCTCCTCCATGCTGCTGTCGGTATTTGTGGCAATGAGCCTGACGCCTGCACTTTGCGCTATGTTGTTGAAATCCCACGAAGGAGAAAAGGAAAACACACATTTTCTGTTTACCCGTTTCAATCACTTCATGGAGAAATGCACTCAGCACTACACGGACAGCACCCGTAGACTGCTACGTCGCACAGGCCGTTATATGGTCGTCTATTTAGTCATTGGCGCGGGCATGATTGTGCTGTTTTTACGCACTCCGACCTCGTTTCTGCCTGAAGAAGATCAGGGGGTATTCATGACCACGGCACAATTGCCTTCGGGTTCAACGATGGTGAACACCAGTAAAGTGCTCGGGGAAATAACCGACTACTACCTGACGAAAGAGCAGAAAAACGTTGCTTCTGTTTTCACCGTCGGCGGATTTGGTTTCAGCGGCCAGGGACAAAACAACGGTCTGGCGTTTATCAGCCTGAAGCCCTGGTCAGAACGCGTTGGCGAAGAAAACTCGGTTACCGCTATTATTCGACGGGCCATGATGGCCTTAAGCACCATCAATAATGCCGTCGTTTATCCGTTCAATTTACCGGCGGTCGCAGAATTGGGCACCGCATCAGGGTTTGATATGGAGCTGCTGGATAACGGTAATCTTGGGCATGAAAAAATGATGCAGGCGCGGAACCAGCTTCTGGCTTTGGCCAACCAGTCATCCGGTGAGGTCGACGGGGTGCGTCCGAACGGTCTGGAAGATACACCGATGTTCCGCATTCACGTCAACGCCAAAAAGGCTGAAGCTATGGGCGTTGCGTTATCGGATATTAATCAGACCATCTCCACCGCGTTTGGTAGTCGCTATGTCAATGATTTCCTGAACCAGGGGCGCGTAAAAAAAGTGTATGTCCAGGCCGATACGCCGTTCCGTATGTTGCCGGACAATATCAACCACTGGTACGTACGTAACGCCTCCGGTTCCATGACGCCGCTCTCCGCCTACTCATCCACCGAGTGGACCTACGGTTCTCCTCGCCTTGAACGCTACAACGGCCAACCAGCAATGGAAATTCTGGGCCAGCCGGTTGAAGGGAAAAGCAGCGGTGATGCGATGAAATTTATGGCATCGCTGATTAATAAACTGCCCGCAGGCGTCGGCTATGCCTGGACCGGTCTGTCTTATCAGGAGGCGCTATCCACAAACCAGGCACCAATGCTGTACGGCATCTCGCTGATCGTCGTGTTTCTGGCGCTGGCGGCACTGTATGAAAGCTGGTCGATCCCGTTCTCGGTGATGCTGGTTGTGCCAATCGGGGTGGTCGGCGCTTTGCTGGCTACCGATCTGCGCGGTCTGAGCAATGATGTTTATTTCCAGGTCGGCCTGCTCACCACCATGGGGCTGTCGGCTAAAAACGCCATTCTGATCGTCGAGTTTGCCGTCGAGATTATGCAGAAAGAAGGGAAAACGCCGCTTGAAGCCGCAGTGGAAGCCGCGCAAATGCGCTTACGTCCAATTCTGATGACCTCACTCGCCTTCATCCTGGGGGTTATTCCACTGGCAATAAGCAACGGCGCGGGCTCTGGTGCGCAAAATGCCGTCGGTACGGGGGTTATCGGTGGGATGCTGGCCGCGACGGTACTGGCAATCTATTTTGTTCCAGTGTTCTTTGTCCTCGTTGAAAATACGTTAGCGCGATTTAAAGCTCGACGCTGATCCCCTGCCCTATCCCTGGGTTTAGATTATTAAATTCCCAGGGATGGGGCTTCGTGTGTCAGGTCTACGGTTATTAGCGAGCACGGCTATCCAGCGAGTTTCTCGTGGATAGCAGGGTAAGCATTACGCGGATTTTTTATAAGGAACGACTGAGGGTAGGAACAGAGGTTGTCAATTCTAACTAAAGCCAGGCTATCAAAACGGTTAATCAATAGTGCAGACCGGAACCTTTCAGATTTACAGCCAGTTCACCCAGTTTTGTATTCGGATGCTGATGGCACATTTTAACCATTTTCGGTACAGCTTCCGTTTCCACCTCATGCAGGGGAACATAATCATCGCCTTTAAAGTCAGAATTTTTATTAACAATCACAAAGGCAATTGCCGTCTTGTATTGCTGACTCATATCAACAAATTCTTTACAGGTCATATCTTGTGGCGCAGCTTCCGTTGCCTGAGTAGCCAAAGCACGGGTCATTGGTGCCATAACAGAGGTCACAAGAATAGCCGCAGAAACCATCATTTTAATATTCACTATGCGCTCCAGAGTTAGCATTAATTTTTATCGGCGAGCTTATCAGTTTTAACCAGCGTCGCATTTCTACGCAGACAGATAAAAGCTAAAGAACTAAAGATCATCTCGACACCAATAAAAATTGAGGTAAATACATACGATCTGTCGGGATCCATATTCAGCCATACGCCGGCAATAAGCAGGTCAAAAATACCAATAAAAATGTTCCATCCATAACCCGGACTACGGAACAGTTTGACCCCAGAGGCGATACGAAAAATCCCCCCCAGAATAAACAGGCAGCAAAATACCATTGCCAGTGAATTCATGCCTATCACAGGATTCACGAGGAAACAGTAACCCAGCAGTAACCACGCGATAGCAAAAAAGGCATAGGTAAATTTGGCTTTCAATTGCTTTTTACCTGAACTAAACAGGCTATAAATAGAATAGAAACCACATACCAGGAACATAAAACCGGTTGCATAGCTTAAATAAACACCTGCGGCAATCGGATAAATCAAGCAGCAGATGCCACAAATCAACATCAACACCGCCATAATCGTCGCGTGCTTTTTATAATGAACGAGTTTTTTTTCATTAAACGCTCTCAGGCTACGCTGATTAAAAACAAACATACATCCTCCGTTATACATAAACGCAATGTAACCTGTTGACACAAGAATTATTACTCACTCAACATATGTTACTTACAGTGGAATGATAAGACTTCCACTAAGGAAGCGTATATAAGAACAAGAGAATGTCGCTATGCGTATATTCCTACACATGTCAGACATCTGACACTTGTAGGATTAAACGGTCATTATTCTATCTTGGCTCTGATTCCTCTCTTTAACATTATTTAATATGCTTATTGCGTTTGGTGACATATACCAAATTTATTCAGGAGAAAGTAATGAAAAAGATTATTCTTGCGGGTGTGCTTGCAACCATGATGGGTTCAGCACCAGTGATGGCTGCTACTGCTACCACAACCACTCCGGCGCAAGCTGCTACCGCAAATGTACAAAAAGAAGCTGCCGATGTTATGCAGGTCGCAGTGCAAGGCGCAAATGCGATGCGTGATATTCAGCTTGCTCGTCTGGCCCTGTTTCATGGACAGCCTGACAGCGCTAAAAAATTAACCGATGACGCGGCTTCCCTGCTGGCAGGCGACAGCAAAGATTGGGCGAAATTTGTAAAAGCTGCGCCTAAAGCCAAGATGATTGACGATCAGTACGTGGTTATTAACGCTACGGTCGCGCTGTCAGAAGACTATATTGCGACTCCGGCCAAAGAATCCGCTATCAAAACAGCGAATGGCAAAATGGCCAAAGGCGACTGGAAAGGTGCAGTGGATACTCTGCAACTGGCTGGTATCAGCGTGCTTCAGACCCAATACCTGATGCCTCTGAATCAGACTCGTAAAGCCGTTGCCAGCGCGCAAAAACTGCTGACTTCCGGTAAATACTATGAAGCAAACCTTGTGTTAAAAGGTGCTGAAGATGGCATTGTGGTCGATAGCGAGATGATCGGCGCAGGCCAGTAGTACTCAGCACTACGGAGTGTTGAACCAGGACTTTCTCTCCTGATCGGGCAGCTACAGCTACCCGATCAGGGGGATTAATGGCTAATCAGACTGTCTATCTCAATCTCAATTTCCCGCATAACAGCAATGATCTTCTGCAATGCCTCCTCGCGTTCTGACAGAGAAAGATCGTCATGTCGTCTGGATTCGAAAGGGTCGCACAGGTTCTGTAGCGCAGTGATACCCAGAATTTGCGCCGAACCATGCAACCGGTGAAGGGCTCGCAAAAACAGCTGAGGTTCATCTTGCAGAACGGCTTTCTCTGCCGCTTGTATATCATTCAGCGTTGCCTCGCGAAATGTCTCGAGAATCTCGTTCATCAGTGCGCGATCGCCGCCGGTATTTTCCGTCAACACATTGAATTTCAAATGCCGGATTGTACAAGGAGATGCATAACCGGTTTCGATTTTACTCAATTCGTGGGTCAGTGTCTGAATCGACACAGGCTTGAACAGGCACAAGTTCATACCATTTTGCAGGCATCGATCGCGTGACTGTGGAAGTGCGCTGGCCGTCAGTCCCCATATTTGTAAATTCGGCTGTTGACGACGTAGCGAAGCCGCGAGATCAAACCCGTCTTTTTTCGGCATATTTACATCGGTTATCAGCAGATCGTACGATTTCTTCGCCAGTTTGGCTTCTGCTTCCTCCCCATCACACGCTTCATCCACGCTGTAGCCAATGGCATTCAACTGTCGCTTGAGCAGCAGGCGATTGGTTGGATTATCGTCAGCTATCAAAATAGACAGACACGGAAGCGGTAACAAAGTACCGGGCGCATCGCCATCCGATACAATCGACTGTCGAGCTGTTTCAACCGGCAGCGTTATGGTAAACGTGGTTCCTTGCAACGGGACGCTCATCAACTCCAGCGTCCCACCCATCAACGTCACCAGTTCTTTGCAGATAAATAACCCCAGTCCAGAACCGGTTTGTTGACGCCCGCAGCGTCCCTGAGCGTAACGCTGAAACAGCCCCGCCTGCTCCTCTTCACTAATACCGCAACCGGTGTCGCTAATGGCAATAGTCAGGGTACCGTGATTCTCCCCCTCAGGCATCAAACGGGCCGTCACATGAATGCTGCCCTGCTCGGTAAACTTCAACGCATTACCCACCAGGTTGGTGAGAATTTGCCGCAAAGCCTGCTGATCGACAAATACCCGCTCGTTCGCCGGCAACTGACTAACACAGGCAAGCGTAATGCCTTTCTGTCTGGCTAAGGCATCGAAAGAGTGGCACTGCAATTCAATGAGTTGCGAGAGATCCGTCCATTGAGGAACAACCTGGTATTTACCAGACTCAATCTTATCCACATCCAGAATCTTACCGATCAGCCCAAGCAATGACTGGGCCGTCGCCCCGGTAAGGGCAATCGCCTCTTTTCGCTGTGCCGGGCTGAGTTCTGAACTCGACAGTAATTCCACAAAGCCAACAATCGAACTTACCGGAGTACGTAATTCATGGCTCATACTCGCCAGAAAGCGACTTTTGGCCTTGGTTGCTTCAATCGCTTTATTCTTTTCGTTTTCCAGTTCTTGAGATAATGCTTCTTTGAGATGAAGCTGCTCTTCCAGTAGCCGCTGCGATTGTTTCCTTTTATTTACCTCACGGGAGAGTGAGATCCCCCAGATCAGGCTAATTGCTATCAGCAGCAGCGCGAATATCCCCAGTTGATAGAACTGTTTGCTATATCGACTCCAGAAATCGACCTGCGTATTGGAAATTTTCGACCACCTCTCCGTCATCTGCAAAATTTCACGTGGCGGTATGGCCTGTAGCGCTTTATCCATAACAGACTTCAACATCGGCTCGCGGGGAGAGATTGCAAAACTTACCGACGCACCAGGCATATCTGGAAGCCTAAAAAAGTGCATATTTTTCTGGTAGTAATGATCGACCATAAATCTTGCCGACAATTCGGTAGCGATTGCCGCATCAACGCTGCCCTCCTTAACCATGGCCATCGCAACACTGCCAGTATCCGCATTCACCCAAGTGGCCTGCGGATAGCGTTGCTTCAGCTCACTTTCCAGCACATGCCCGGCAGGCAAAGCAATACGTATCGGCTTCTCCAGTAGCGATTCGGCGGTTTCCTCACGGGAAGTGATCATCACAAATGCCACATTCATCAGCGGATCGCTAAAGGCCGAATTGCTCGGGTTTTGATGAGTTAGCGTGATAGTGGGATACATATCCCACTGTTCGCCGCTTATTTGCTTTGTCTGCTCACTTTTGGAGCTAGCTAAAATGGGTTCAAAATCGAGCCCCGTTTGCAGATGAATAATATTCAGCAAATCACCAATAATACCGCGTAACTCACCACTGCGATCGACCAGCGTATAGGGCGAGTAATCTGGGTTGATTAAAATGCGGATAACATGCTTTTTCTTCAACCACGCTTTTTCCTGATCGGTGAAAGGAATAGGCGCATTCAGATAGGCAAGGTTGCCGCGGTTCAGCCAGTTCTGCATGACTTGCATATGAATTTCATTACTGATTGACGTAATGAAACCATCAAGAATATTTCTTAATACAGGCTGATCTTCGTTAACGACAAAATAATTATATTGTTCTTGCTTATCAAAGTAGTGCGTAATAACCAGTGATTGTGAGAAGTATCGAGAGATACAATGACTGCTGGTGATATTGTTACCAATATAATATTGGTTATCGCCATTCACTACCGACGCCATAGCCTGATACTCGTCGTCATAAAATGAGACTTTAGCCTCAGGAAAAGCCCCCTGGATAACATCGAGAAAAGGGCAATCCCGCACACACGCGACGCTAACCTGATGGTTCGAGGTCAGCGGCAGCATAGTGTTTTTTAGCGATGTTACAAGCGTCGGCCACGTGGTCAGCAATGCCGAAGTACGCAACAAATTCCCGCCAACATCCTGGCGTCGGGACAGTTGGGTTATCAGCGTATCAACATCGTTATTGGCGAGCGCGGCCAGCGCCTCTTGCTCATTATCATACTGCTTTATAATGATTTTTAGATTGAGGTTCTTTTGCATTAACGCAAGGTAATCCGCGTTGACGCCCCGATAATATTCACCGCTATTTTGATAAACAATGGGGGAGACTTCCGGTAACCAGGTGCCAACAACCAAGGTTTTTTTATGCGCTAACCAGTTTGTTTCTTCCCTGTTCAAACCGATATTTTGCACTGAGGTATTATAGTTACTTTTTAGCTCAACTTGCCGAGCTGAGCTTACACCCGTAGACAACCCGATGGTAAAGATGACCATCAAAAAAATAAAAAAGCGTTCCAGCATTACTCTATCCTATTTTATTTCTCTGCGCATAATCATAAATTTCCATTAATGATGAACAATCTAATTTTTCCATCAACCGGCTTTTATAGGTACTTACCGTTTTATTACTGATATTCATTTTGCTGGCAATTGTGCTGTAATCCATGCCATTAAGGATATAACGCAATACTCTCATTTCCTGGTTCGACAACGTATCAAGCTTATCCTGCTCGCTGACGGATGAACCAGTAAAGTGCTCAAGGGAAAAGGGAAAATAGCTATAGCCATTTTTTGCTGCTTCAATTGCGGCAAGAATATTATTCATACCTTCTTTTTTACTCACAAATCCGTTAGCACCGTATTCGGCGCTACGTTTGCCGTAAAAAAATTCATTTTTGGCTGAAATGATAATGATTACACCAGCATAGTGCCGCTTTCTCAGCTGCTCCAGCACTTCGATGCCACTGATACCCGGAATATCCACATCGATAATCAACAACTCCGGTTTAGTTTTTTCAACGGTTTGAACCACTTGATCCCCACTGTCGAGTTCGGTGGTCACAGCGATACCATTGGTATCGAGTAAGTTGCGGATGGCAATGCGAGCCAATGGGTGATCGTCAACGATTATCGCGTTCATTGCGTATAAGAATCCCGATAAATAAAGAGAGGCGATGGCTATAGAGCAGATGAGTCTTCAATATTATGTTTTATAAACGCAAGACTTTAAGAGGAAAATTCTAGCATAGCCACGCGTATATTTTATTATTTTTTCATAATTCGAATGAATAAATCATAAAAATAACATTTTGATTTACAAAAATTAAACTTTGAACCTTTGTAAATATCAAATCATTAACACAACGTAAAGGAAAATTCCTACACATGTAGGACAGGTCTTTCATTTATTAGAGTTCATTCTTAACAAAGCTATTAATATCAATAGGGTAGTAAGCATTAGAACCGTAAAAATACAAAAAACACCCCTCATCTGACGATCATTCCGTTAGGGTGGCATGGTGGAAAGCCGCTATCAAATAGCCGCTTACGTTGAACATTCCCATGCACATTTCTATGCCAGCAACTTTACATTACAAACAAATATTATTTTTCAATACGTTGCCTACGACAGTTTTTTGTTAATTTTATTTCTATATGAAATTATCCTACACTTGTCTTTATGCTTAAATAAAGCAGAAATAGCGCATTTCAAATTTCCAGGTTACATCGATGCGCTGCTAAAAAAATAAGATAGAGCATTTTTTCATACTTTCGGGTGATAACAATTTTACTAACCTGAATTTTGGAGAAACTGTAAACACAGAGGGATCGTACACTGGCACAACCTGGCGGGAAGAAAAACCGGCCAACGTTAAAAGCACCATTTTCACATTCTAAGGAGAAAAATAGGTTACCAGAACAGCAACTTACGCTTCTCTTCTGGTAGTAAGCAAAGCAATTGATTGATGGCGTATAGCAAAATGAATCAAATACGAGAATCATTAAACAATGTTGTATTCCCTGACACAATGCCTGACGCATGGCCTTATCAATCCTGGTGTTCACCTGAAAATATTGATACCGATATTACATGGTACTCATTTACTGACCTGGATTTGATGATCGAAGCCTGGTTGGGTAAAGACTCTCTCATCCCGGTGAACAAAACCGTATGGGGTTTTGTGAACGAAAATGAACCATTAATCCAGATAGTTATCCACGAAGATATTGCATATATTGCAATTAATCACAGATTCTATTCATGGGTAATTATTGTTGCAGGAACATACAACTTAAACATCAGTCTCGATCTTGCCTCCATATTTAAACACACAGCCTTAGCCGATACAGCGCTATGTATTATAGCCAATCGCGTTGACATACATTCAGTAGAGGTATCTCTTAACACCGCCCGCTCTTTTATGAACTTCGTTTTCTTTCATGAATTGGTTCATTTGATGTGTTGCCAGCATCAATACATCAAGATGAATGGCAACCAACTTCCGTATATCAGGACCATGGAGTTTATTGCCGACTTTCTAGCGTACGAACATTCACTCATGCCTGTAACTTACGAATATACCGTACAAAAAGACAACTGGGATCTGCAGATGAGTACCGCTCGATGCCTTGGCTTTGTCATCGCGTCCTATTTCATCATTAAGACGAAACAGATCAACAATTTAAATCTATATCCATCCATAAATGAAAGAACCACCTTATTGCTGAGTTACATATTATCGCCATCTTTAACGCGGAGTGAACGGGAGGGATTACTGCTAAAATATGAAGCCAGTGGAATAATGGATGCTTATATCCGGCGAGGAAAGCTAGGATTTAACATTGGCAATAATGATTCCCTCATCTCGACTGACTATTCTGCATGTCGTTGTAATTGCAGCAAATGCAGCGCATTCGCCAACGAGATATGTAACAAGGCCAAACCATTGAACAGTGAAGTATTAAACCATATGAGCATTTATACAGAATGCTTCCCTAAAAATAAGGTTTTTTACCCCTTTCCTGTTATAGATAAAAGAGATAACAAAACATCTCATTTTTGTAGTTTACAAAATCCTATACTGTTTTCCTTAGAGAAAACGATTAAAAGATCCTCTGCATTTCTTTCAAACCGATTCCTGAGTTTCCACTAAGAGCCTAATGGGATAGGCTCTAAATCACTTATTTCCGTCATCCTTAATGTGGCTCTGGAACAGCAGAGCCACAAGAGAGAGACATTAATCAGGCTTTACTGGGCAACGCTCCCACTGCCTGCGAGCTTTTGACTGTCAGTGTAACGACAGCTGAGCACAACAGTGCAGCAATCATAAAGATAAAGGCGCTGTTATAGCTTCCGCCGCTGCTTTGGATAAGCCAGCCGATGATCGGCGCTGATACAACTCCTGCCATCTGGCCGCCAAAGTTAACAATACCGGATGCCCGCCCCATGATGTTGCTCGGGATCGTATCCATCAGAATGCCCCAGAACGTCGCCATGGCAAAGAACATGAACAGGGCTGAGACACACTGATAAACCACCGCCATATCTGCACTGCTCACGCTGAAAGTCAGATACAGGAATCCCGCGGCAATAACAGAGGTTACGACATACAGCGTTTTACGCTGGGGTTTGAATTTGTCTGAGCAATAACCGCCTAATAATGTTCCGCCAGCCCCGAACAGGAAGGGAATGGCCGCCATGACGCCGGTCTTTGCCAGAGAAAACTCTCGTACGGTAATCAGGTAGCTTGGTAGCCAGGTTGAAAAACCCCAGAAGGTAATATCAAACAAAAACCAGATACTGGCCATTTGCCAGAGCACTGGCATTTTGAGTACGTCTTTAAACGCGATAGCGCTGGTGTTTTGCAGGCTCCCCTGATCGTCAGCAGCCAGCTCCGCCAGGTCTTGCTGCGTAATAGCAGGGTGATCTTTCGGGTTGTCACGCGTAAATAAGTAGATACCTGCCGCGATAAACAGACCGGGAATACCCAGCACGATAAAAACCATGTGCCAGCCAAATGCCCCGATGATGCTTGCCGCCACAACTACCGCCAGCGCTGGGCCTAAGGTGTTAACCGTTGACTGAATCGCCGTGGCGCGACCACGCTCTTTCGACGGGAAATAGGTTGATATCATCTTCCATGAGGCCGACGGGAAACATCCCTCACCGATACCAAAGAAGAATCGTACTGCTAACATCAGCGGCAGCGTCAGCACAGCGCCGGTTAAGCTGGTGAACACAGACCACCATGCAATACCAATGGCCATGATTTTGCGCGAGCCAAATTTATCCGCCAGTAATCCACCGGGAATTTGAAACGCAGCATAACCAATAAAAAAGGCGCTAATAATTAAACCTTGTTGAGTCGTATCAAGATTTAAATCTTTGCCAATATAAGGGAGCGAAACGCTCATCACCATTCTGTCGAGAAAAGAGAGCAGCCACGCCAGCCAGATCAGGGTCAGGACGGTATATCTTGCTTTCCAGGTCTTGGGTTTACCTGAAGGTAAAGACGTTTGTAGGTTCATTGTGATGTCCTTAGGGTGTAGTGATCTACCGCGGCCATAAATAGTCGCGATAGATCCATGCGTGTTTAGCGTTATTTATTAATATTGTTTTCTAATAACCGTACCGCTACAGGCATAACTTTCCGTGCCATTGATTAAGGCAATGCGCCCATTAACCATGACAATTTCAATCCCTTCCGGGTACTGATTGGGTTCCACAAAAGTGCCTTTATCCGTAATTGTGTTCGGATCGAACATCACAATATCCGCTGCATAACCCACCTTCAGCAGTCCGCGATCCTGCAAACCCAATACTTCAGCAGGTTTTCCCGTCATCTTGCGGATTGCCGCTTCCCAGCTCAGACATCCCTCTTCACGGACATATTTACCGAGTACGCGAGGGAATGCGCCAAACACGCGCGGGTGCGGTTTGCCAGCCCCCATTAAGCCGTCGGTACAGACGTTTTGCTCAGGTCGACAGAGAAACTTAATCACATGCTCTTCGGTACCGTAGAAGTCGACCATCCCCACGGCGTTTTCCTCTTCAAAGAGCAGATCGAAGGTGGCGTTGTACGGATCTTTTCCGCGCAGCTCGCCCAACTGGACGAGGTTCAAACCGACAGCATCCTGATTTTTTGCCGTTTTTACGCTGGTGACAAAAATCTGGTCCAAACCGGCAAAATCGATAAAGTTATCCCAGCCAGGAATACCCTGCTGAATATCATCAATCATTTTGGCGCGCAGTTCGGGCGAGGCGAGACGCTCAAGTAATTTGTCCGTACCACCGGAGTGAACCCAGGGCGGCAGGATCACGCCAAGCATCGTACTGCCCGCCACATACGGATACTGGTCGAAAGAGATACGAATTCCCTCTTCCTGCGCCTGTTCCAGCATGCCCAGCATCTGGTCGATCAGCCCCCAGTTTTTCTTGCCGCAAACCTTCATATGCGAAATATGTAGCCAGACGCCAGTGGCTTTGGCGATATCAATCAGTTCCTGGGTTGAGTTGATAATATCGTCAGCTTCACTGCGCTGATGCACCACAAAGATCCCGTCATATTTCGCCGTGACCTTACACAGTTCAATCATTTCGGCAGTATCACCAAAGGCGCAAGGCATATAGATAAGTCCAGTGGAAAGTCCAAATGCCCCAGCCTTTAGCTCCCGCTCAAGGACTTCACACATCTTCGCCACATCTTCACGGGTCGAAGGACGCCCATCCAGACCCATCGCTTCCATGCGCACGTTGCCATGAGGAACTAAATACGCGAGGTTTGTCGCCGGATGACGCGATGCCAGCAGATTGAGATAACCGTCTGTATTTTTATACTTCCAGTCAATTTTGTCGGTGTCACCGTCCAGCCCGGCGATATTTTTACGCCAGGCTGGAATATATTCTTCAGGTAGCGGTGCTAAGGCGACGCCATCCTGGCCCAACAGTTCGGTGGTGATACCCTGACGAATTTTTGCCGACAGCGCGGGGTTAATAATGGCCGACAGGTCAGAGTGCGTATGGGTATCAATAAAGCCAGGGCAAATAATTTTTCCTGTTGCATCAATTACCTGTTCATTGATGCCAACCTCAATTTGACCGATTTCGACAATACGTCCTTCATCAACCATCACATCGGCAATCCTGCCTTCACTGCCCGTCCCATCGATTACATTTCCGTTTTTGAAAATGGTTTTCATCGTTATTCTCCATGGCGGTGCTGCTGAGCGACACCGCCTGTAAGGTAAGAGGTGGTTATCTTTATTTTTATTGGCGATAGAGTGTCTGGATGATGCTGTAATAGCCGCTGGCTGAGCCGGTTAACTGATCGATCTCGATATACTCATCAATGGTGTGTGCCAGGTTTTCTCGTGAAGGACCGAAGCCGATGGTTTTGATTCCCGCTTCGCCCGCATAGTGGCTACCGTTGGTACAAAATGAGTACTGCGTAATGGTTGGATTAAAGCCAGCCTCACGAATGCCCACTAACGCTGCCTGCACAAATTCGTCGGACTCGTCGTACACCCAGCCTGGGAAGAAACGCTCTCCCTCAATCGTGGCGCCGGTATAGCAAGACTCCTGACCCACCGCGTAGGACACTCGGGCCTTAAACTGCGGATCCTGAGCAATAAGTTCGGCAAGCGCATTTTCCAGCGGAGCAATCACGCTTTCTTTGGTTTCACCCACCAGCAAACGGCGATCGTAGGTTGCGCGACAGTAATCCGGTACCACCGAGGCTCCCGGGTACGGCGAAGATTTAATGTCGGTCAGTTCCAGAATGCCAGGCCCCAGAACCGGATGCGTCGGCGGCGTGATCGTGCGAATTTTGTCGATCAATTGCGCCATTTTGTACACCGCGTTAATCCCCGCCTGTGGGTTAGCGGAGTGCGCGGGCTTACCAAAGGTTTCGACCACAATCTCAGCGCGGCCACGCTGACCAATTTTCAGGTTTAACTCGGAAGCTTCCCCAATGATCACGTAGTCTGGCTTATAGCGCTCGCTGACCAGGCGGGCAGCAATACCTTCAAAACACTCTTCATGCACGATGCACGCAACGTAGATTTTCCCGGCAAAATTTCGCTGATTGTCCTGACCGAAAAAGCCCACGGCGGAGATCATCGCCGCCACGGCACCTTTCATGTCAGTTGTGCCGCGACCATAAATTTTGCCATCTTCAATATCGCCGCCGTATGGGTTGCGGGACCACTTCTCTTCATTCACCGGCACGGTATCGATATGTCCATCGAGAACCAGCGTTTTCCCCGGCTGGTTGCCGACAATGCCGCCAACAATGTTGCCGTACTTATCAACGTGGATGTCATCGAATTGGTAATGCTGCATCATTGTTTTTATGGCATTAACCACTTCCCCTTCCTGACCGGAATAACTTTTTTGTTGGATCAGCGCCTGACAGTTTTTAATGACTTCTTCAATGCGGTTTGCAGATAACATGGGTTTCTCCGTTATATCTCTCAATCAGGGAATTATTTGTTGATGCCCGGGTACTGACCGCCCCAGACAATATCCAGATATTGTTGCGGGTCGGTATCCCCTTCGGTGCTGACTAACAGCACACGAGAGTGCGCATCCAACCCCAGTTGCTCACGCGTTTGCGCCAGTTCAGGCGAAGTCATCAGCAGCGCCAGCAGACCGGTAGTAACCGCACCTGACTCACCCGAAATAATCTGTGGATCGCCTGCCAGTGGGTTGCCCAACATGCGCATGCCCAACGCTGCAACTTCATCAGGACAGGAGGCAAATGCGTTGGCATAATCGCGCAGCAGTTTCCAGCCGATACTGTTCGCCTCACCGCAGGCGAGACCGGCCATCACGGTTTGTAAATCACCGCCCACCGCAATGGCATCCCCCTCTTTCGAACGGGCTGAGCGGTAGAGGCAATCGGCAATTAACGCTTCAGCGACGATCACTTTCGGGCGATTCTCCCCCCAGGCTGCCGTCACCATTCCCTGAACCATTCCGGCAAACGAGCCGACGCCTGCCTGCACAAAAATGTGCGTCGGCGCAACCTGATGCAGCTGATCTATCGCCTCCAGCATCAGCGTGCCGTAGCCCTGCATAATCCACTGCGGGATCTTTTCGTATCCTTCCCACGCGGTATCCTGCACCACAATCCAGCCATACTTTTCGGCCTGTTCTGCGGTCATACGAACCGCATCGTCATAGTTCATATCGACGATCTCAGCGGTAGCGCCTTCGTTACGGATAGAGGTCAGACGTTGCTGCGAAGAGCCCTTCGGCATATACACCACGGCGTTTTGCTTCAGTTGGCGCGCCATCCATGCCACGCCGCGACCGTGGTTGCCATCAGTAGTGGTGGCAAATGTGACGGTTTGCAGATCGTGGCGTACCTCTTCGCTGGTCATCACGTCAAACGGCAGTTCGCTGATATCCTTACCAACTAATTCAGCGATATGGCACGCCATCGCATAGGAGCCACCCAGCGCTTTAAAGGCTTTCAGGCCAAAACGCTGAGATTCATCTTTGAGGTAGATATTTTTTACGCCCAGTTTTTGTGAAAGCGCCGGTAGCGTATACAGCGGCGTCGGCGCGTAACCCGGAATAGACCGATGAAAATTCAACGCTTTTACCAGTTCCTGGCGGCTAAACGGTGCCAACGGCGCGTTCGGATGTTCGGTAAACGGTGTCTGGTTAATAAAAAATGATAAGTTTTCCTGCATCATAAAACCTCATTGTCCTGGTATTTCATTCCCTGTAATCGGTGCAATACAGAGATATTTCCGTTATCGGTATTGGCAATAGAGCAAAATGCTTACCAGCTTTTTATTAACCGAGTAAATTCTTATGAATATTTTAATAAAGGCTTTAATTTCAATAAATTAAATAGAAATAAAAATTGACACAAAAAAAATATCACTGCGTCAGTTTATCGCCTCATTTTGATAAATTCTCATTATTGATAAATAGTGTGATCGCTGAAGATAAAATAAGAAAAACATCCAAAAACAGCGTGATAGATTGATTTTTCGCAAATCATTTTTGCATTGCTTCGCCTATTTATCATTTTCCTTGAGAAATGCGACACACTGCCGGAGAAGTACCATGATTTCAGTACTCAGCAATATTCAGGATGATATATGCAATTATGCCGACGCTATTTCTGGCATAACGGGCACGGACGTTGAAATCATTGATGAATCTTTAATGCGCATCGCGGGTACCGGGAAATACCGGCATATGCTCAATGAGAACGTGGCCAAAAATGGCTACATCTATCGTCACGTATTGCAGGTGCGAGAAACGGTACTGATCAAAAATCCCGGCGAGCATCCGCTGTGTCAGTTATGTGAAAAACACCACTACTGTTCTGAAATGCTGGATTTGAACGCACCCATTTTTCTCAATAATCGCGTGATTGGCGTGATCGGGATTATTTGCTCAACCCAGGCACAGCGTGACACGTTACTGAGCCAGATTGATAAATTTGTCACCTTTATTGAGCAAATCGCCGTAATGATCTCCAGTAAGGTCTTTGAATGCCTGGAGCGTTTACGCGCGCAGGAAACGCTTGGCGCATTTCGGCTTCTGATCGATGCTATGGACCGCGGCGTGGTGGCGATTGATGGCAAGGGTCTTATCTGGCATGCCAATCATTCAGCCGACCGCATCCTCAACCGTGAGGTTCAGGGATTACCACTGACCATTGAAACAACCGGAGACAGCCTGTATGGCGATGAAGAAGCGTGGCTGACGCTTGAAGGTCAGAAACATCATGTACTGTGCAAACAAATTTCGCTCTCCTCACAGGATAACGATCGCTTAACCATGGTTATCTTTCGTGATGCACACGACTACCTGAGTAACCTTACTCCATCCCCTTATGAGTCTGACATGCAGGTGCGACTGATTGGTCACTCTCCCTCAATGGAGCAACTCAGAAGCACCATCGGTAAAATCGCCAACAGTTACGCCAGCGTGCTCATCACCGGGGAAAGTGGCTCGGGGAAAGAGGTCGTGGCTTTTGCCATTCACCAAAGCAGTCCACGTAAAGCCGCGCCTTTCGTGACAATCAACTGCGCGGCTATCCCCGAACAACTGCTGGAAAGCGAACTGTTTGGTTATGTTCGTGGCGCATTCAGCGGGGCCGATCCCAAAGGACGAATGGGAAAATTTGAACTGGCCAACGGCGGCAGCCTGTTTCTGGATGAAATTGGCGATATGCCGTTGCATCTGCAGGCTAAGCTGCTCAGGGTCTTGCAGGAAAAGGCGATCACCCGCGTTGGCTCTAATAACACCATCAATATTGATGTGCGCATTATTGCCGCGACCAACAAAAACATTAATGCGATGGTGGAGAATAATCAGTTTCGCGAAGATCTTTTCTATCGCCTGAATGTGGTCCCTCTGGTACTTCCATCCCTGCGTGAACGCCGTGCTGATATTGCGGTCCTCGCACAGTATTTTGCCGATGAGTTCTCGGTCAGTTACCAGCGACCACCGCAAAAACTGCCTGATGACGTTATTAACCGCCTTTATGCCTGGCACTGGCCGGGCAACATTCGTGAATTACGCAACGTGATCGAATACATTTTTGTGATGCGCGGAGAAGCCGCCGGGATCAACGCCAGCCATCTTCCCCCCTACCTGCTCAGCGCCGCTGACGGTAGAAAAACGACGATGACCGCGCAACCCCGTCAGCTTGCCAGCAAAGGAAAACAGGCGGAAAGGGAAGCTATCGAAAACGTCATCCAGCGATTCGGCTCAAGCGTTGAGGGGAAAAAACAAGCCGCGACAGAACTGGGGATCAGCATTGCCACGCTCTATAGAAAAATAAAACTGTACGGTTTGTGAGCCTCCCCCTCTTAACGAAGAGGCTCACGTAAAACCATACTGTGCAACCGAGCGCGTTACAGGGCCGATTGATTTCGATGCTGCTCGAAATAGCGTCTGGCCTTGTCGTCAGCTTCTTTCAGGGCTGTCGGATTCAGGTTCTTCTGCGCGATATCCAGTCCATTTTGTGCATCAGAATTCCCATTAGCAAAGGCCACCGCACTCCAGATATACGCCTGAGCATAATCCTGAGTTACCCCTTTGCCTTCAAGGTACATGGTTCCCAGCATCCCCTGAGCTTCCGCATTTCCCTTTCTTGCGGCCTGTTCAAACCACTCAGCGGCTTTTTTATCATCCTGAGCGACGCCATTACCTTCTAAATACATCAAGCCAAGATCTTTCTGCGAGCCTGCATCTCCCTGGGCCGCGGCTTTCTCCAGCCACTCCACCGCTTTTTTATTGTCCTGGGCCGTTCCCTCTCCTTTTGCGTACATCATGCCAAGCATGCCCTGGGCCAGCATATCCCCTTGAAGAGCTGCCTGATTAAACAGCTCAAACGCTTTTTTGTGGTCCTGAGCCACACCAACCCCCTCGCCAAGGTAATACATCGCGCCGAGCATGCTCTGGCCCAGCGCGTCCCCTTTACTGGCGGACTGTTTAAACAGCGCGAAAGCTTTGTCAGTATCCAGACCGACACCATCACCTTCAAAGTACTTTCTGCCCAGTAATCCCTGCGCTTTGGCATCCCCTCGTTCAGCCGCTTTACTCAATGACTTAACGGTGTTGTAGCCCTCTAATAGCGACGCCTTACTTTCAAGGAAACGCTTTGCGTCAGAATTGCCCTTCTCAACCGCACGATGGAGCCACTCAATGGCATGATAGTTTCCGCGCTCGGCAGCAATGCTTAACCACTCGACGGCCTGCTTATTGCCTTTTCCGACTTCGTTGTCAAACCACTCAATGACCTTACCGTCATACCAGCGCGCGCCCTCACCATCAAAGTAGGCTAAGGCGAGCAGATAACGCGCATCGAGATTGCCCTGCTCAGCCGCACGTGTCAGCCATTCAACAGCTTTCTTGTCATTCTGCTGCACGCCCTTACCTTCGAAATACAGCACACCGAGATAGTATTGGGCATCGACATTCCCCTGGGCCGCCGCTTTGCTAAACCATTCGGCCGCTTTCTTGTCATCTTTCAGGCCGCCTTTGCCCTCGTAGTACATCAGTGCAAGCAGATGCTGGGCACTCGCATTACCCTGCTCAGCCGATTTGGTCAGCCACTCGCTGCCTTTACTGAAATTCTGCTCTACCTCTTTACCTTTTAAGTACACGGTTGCAAGCACAAACTGCGCCTGCGCATCCCCCGCCTCAGCACCCTGCTGTAAAACAGCCACAGGTTCTTTATTCCACTCTTTTGCTTGTCCCTGTGAAGATCCCGCACCCCACAATATTCCGATAAAAGTGAAGGCGAGGAGAGGCCGAATGTTCATAAAACGTAATCCTTGTTAAGAAAAGGCACATAATGGAGATGCTCCAACGGCAAGCCAACTTATTTAACTGCGATTGTGATCCGTGTCGGAACTATCAGATATTAACTGGGAAATATGCAAAATATAATTCTTTGACTATGCGGGTGATCCTTAGTGAATAATGCACAACAAAAAGGCCATGTTAATAACATGGCCTTTCGTCTGGACATAGCGTTGAACCTTAATCAAACACACCATTAATAACAGCGGTGACAATCGCCGTGCTCAGTGCAATCAGCACCAGATTATCGCCAATAACCTGCCATTCATAGCCCGGGTAATACGGAAGTTGATTCAACATTGATGGCGGAACGCTCTTCCTGGCGATCCCCGGAGGAAGCGGTTTTCCTCGCGCCAGATTTTTGGCAATACCTGGAGGCAGTGACTTATAGCCCGTTAGACCGTATCTGACGGCATACTGCCTGGCCACGTTATAGCTGATGTCACTATCAACATGGTCCGGCTTACCATAATTTTTACGCTGTTCTGATTGTGCGTTATTTTTTTGGTCCGCGTGTCCTTTCTGGCTATGACCACTATTCCCCTTGTTCCCGCTATTACCATGGTTGCCACTGTTACCATTTCCGTTGCCATTACCGGGGTTAGCCAACACAGGAGTGGCACACATCGTCATCGCAGCAACGGCAACTACCGCCGCGGCCAAAGTACGGAGCCTGGACATGATGATTCCTTAAGCTGTGGATACAAATAAAAATGTACGGTATTCGCTGAATACTGGCTATCGCTTCAACTCTGATTTATGGGCAAATAAACGATGTTGCTTTGCCATGGGCTCCCCAGATTGAGCGTTTTTGAGATTACAGCTCGCCATTCCCGCTATCTCAGATCGGCAAGCGACAGGCACAGGATCTGAGTTTTTGGGAATAACTTCGCGAAAATGGAGAGAAAACGACGTTTTTTTTCGGTTAAGCTATGTTCATGCTTTGGCGTTACCCCATGGCCGGAATCACTATCCAGGAACCCAACCATAATGGCAAAAAGTACCCCGCAGCTGCCGCTCGACCCCCATATGTGTCGCAGCTATGAGAAAAAGTCGCGAAGTCCGCTGGCGCTCTATTCCGAGTATCAGCGTATGGATGTCGAACTGCGGGCGCCGCTGGCTATGACCTACAGCCACTGGCATGGCCAGGTTGAGGTGAACGTGCCATTTGATGGTGATGTGGAGTATCTTTTTAATGACGAAGTGGTGAAGAGCAAACAGGGTTTTATCACCTTGTTCTGGGCCTGTACTCCCCATCAACTCACGGATGCCGGGCACTGTAAACAGATGGCCATCTTCAACTTACCGATGCATCTGTTTTTATCCTGGCCGCTGGACAGGGAGCTGATTAATCACGTGACCCACGGGATGGTGATTACTTCGTTGGCTTCACAGCAGCTGAGCGCGTTTGAAGTACAGCGTTGGCAGAATGAACTCAATAGCGATAACGAACAAATTCGCCAGTTAGCCATTGATGAAATCGCGCTAATGCTCAAGCGCTTTAGCCTCGCTGGCTGGCGGCCGGTACTGGGTAACAAAACGTCGCGTACCCAGAAAAACAGTATTTCACGGCATTCACAGTTTTACGTCAGCCAGATGCTGGAGTTTATTGCCGCCAACTGCGACAAACAGCTTACGGTTGATGCTATTGCCGAACACGTTAAGCTCAATCCCAATTATGCGATGGGTATTTTTCACCGGGTGATGCAACTGACGATGAAACAGTATATTACCGCGATGCGCATTAACCATGTGCGGGCTTTACTCAGCGATACGGATAAAACAATTCTGGATATCGCTACAATTGCAGGTTTTCGCTCCAGCAGTCGATTTTACAGCTCGTTCCATAAATACGTCGGCATGCCACCACAGCAGTATCGCAAATTGAGTCAACAACGCCGACATCATTCACCTTATGCCGAGGGGTAATTTATTCACCAAACGTTCTCTTACCTTACTACTAAAATATAAGCACCAGAATAGCAGGTCAAAAAAGATAATCTGCAGCAGTTAATAAAATAGGGTTCAGCCATGAGCTCTGGCAACTATGTTACTCAGACATGAGTGACCTGTAGCAGGTATTTATTTGACGTGTTCAACCATTAATGATTGGGATGGAATTATGGAATTAAATAACTGTACCGCCAACAACAGAAAGCCATTGTCTTTCTTTTGGTCAGTTTTACCCATGGTAGTCATGCTGGGCGGGATTAGCATCGGATATTTTATCTTCAATATTCGTGCTGAACCCATGATCCTGATGGGAACGGCAACCGCCTCGTTTATCGCCATCGCTCACGGCTACACGTGGGATGACATTCTACAATCTATTTGCAATAAAATATCTGAAGCGCTGCCGGTCATATTAATTGTCGCCAGTATCGGTTTCTTAATTGGCGCATGGATGGTGTCAGGCACTATTCCAATGATGATTTATTATGGTCTGAAGTGGATTAACCCTCAGTATTTCTATATTTCGGCATTTATGCTGGGAGCACTGATCTCAGTATGCACCGGTACCTCCTGGGGTTCTATCGGGACCGTTGGTATTGCCATGATTGGTGTAGCGATTGGTCTGAATGTCTCGCTGCCCATTGCCGCTGGTGCCATTGTTTCAGGCTGCTGGTTTGGTGATAAGCTCTCACCGGTTTCTGATTCAACCAACATGGCTGCACTGGCTGCCGGGGTAAACCTGTACTCGCATATCGGCCACCTGCTGTGGACTACCGGCCCGGGTTTTATTATTTGCTGCGTCGTTTACAGCTATATGGGCATGGGCATTGATGCCTCGTCCAGCGCGCCTGAAAACATTACCAACTTGATGAATTCTATTGGTCAGATTTATCACTTTAATATTCTGCTGCTACTCCCACCGATCATCGTTTTATATGGCTCACTGTCAAAAAGACCGCCTATTCCGATGCTCTTTTTATCTACGATAGTCTCAATGATTTTGGCGTTAGTCTTTCAGCAATTTACGGCATCCTCTGTCGGCGAATCCGTGGTCAGTGGCTTTAAGCTCGCAATGCTTACCGGAGATAATCTGCCGACACTGTCTTCCGATGTTTCCCGCTTACTGGAGCGAGGCGGCGCTATTTCAATGTTTAGCAGCTTCGTTACCGTTTTCAGCGCCTTCAGCTTTGCCGGGGCAATGAGTGCGACAGGCTCTCTGCACACCGTGATAAACGCACTGACAAAAGGCGTTAAATCCACATTCCGCCTGGTGGCTACCACGATTGTGACGACATTTACCATCTGTGCCTGCACGGCAAATGGGACCTTACCGTTGCTGCTGTGCGGTGATGCCTTTAAAGAGGAGTACAAAAAGCGAGGTCTTGCGGCAAAAAACCTCTCGCGAACCACTGAAGATGCCGGAACCGTTGTCGAACCGATTATCCCATGGTCTGCCTCAGGCGTTTATTGCGCCACTATGCTGGGCGTTGCCACGCTTGATTACTTGCCCTGGGCAATCCTCTGTTACAGCGGTGTCATCTTTGCCCTACTGTGGGCGGCAACCGGTATTGGCATTGCTAAATATGAGCCCAATGAAGCCACTGAGAATATGGTTGAGCAAAAATCATAAACGACTAAATAGCTAAATATTAGCTATCACCAGGGTAAATTAAACATATCCATTAGATATACATAAACATTCTTCGCTTTTGCGTTGCTTACACTATTTTCAGAGACTTTCCAGGAGTCAACAATGTCTTTGTTTGATGATATTGTCACAAGGGATGTTAATTGTCGTAAATACGGGCAATTACAACAGATGTACGGTACCACCGATGTATTACCGCTGTGGATTGCAGATATGGATTTTGCGACACCAGAGCCAATCATGAGCACGCTGCGTTCGGTGGTGTCGCAGCCTGTGCAAGGCTATAACCTGGATTATCCACAATGGAAAGAATCTGTTATTCATTGGTATGCACAACAGTATGATGCCGATATCAAGGCACACTGGTTACATTTTATTCCCGGTGTTATAAAAACTATCGTACTCTCTTTAATGGCGCTTACCCGTCCAGGCGATAATATTTTAACCTGTACGCCAATCTATGATCCCTATCCTAATCTGGTAAACACCAGCGGTAGGAATTTGATTCAGACGCGCCTCATTGAGAAAAACGGGCACTATGAATTTGACTGGTATGATTTCAGCGAGAAACTCAAGCAGTGCAAAATGTTTTTGTTCCCTTCACCGCATAATCCAGGTGGAATGGTGTGGTCGCGGGAAACGTTGGAAAAAATAAGCCACTATTGCCAGCAGGCTGGCGTCATCATTCTGTCTGATGAAGTGCATAGTGATTTAACCCTGCCAGGAAAGCGCCATTTGCCGTTTTTTACTGTTGATGAAGCGCCAGATGGTCGGTCAATCGTGCTTACTTCCATCAGCAAGACCTTCAATACGGCGGCGATCCAGGGCGGAATCGCCATTATTAAGAATGATGAATTACGCCATCAGTTCTACCACTTTCTGGATAACTGCTACCTTGCCGAGACGCATTCATTGCAGCAGGCGGCCATTTATAGCGCTTTTACCCATTGTGCCGACTGGCACCAGAAATTATTGGCCTATCTGGCCGACAATGTAGCGTTTGTGAAAAGTGAAATTGAAAAGCACTGTCCTTTGATCTCAATAGTGTATGGCGGCGCGTCGTATCTTCTGTTTCTGAATGCGGAAAAAATGGATCTCAGCGATGAGCAGCTAAGCGCTTTTTTTGTGCATGACGCCAGGCTTGGCCTGTCACCTGGGGCGCAATACGGTCCCGGTGGAGAGGGGCATATGAGACTCAACGTTGGCTGCCCGCGCCCAGTACTGGTAGACGCGATGAACAGGCTAAAAGCGGCATGCCAGAAATGGCAGAACGCATAGCGTACATCACACGATTTGCCCTGCCACGGTGGGGCAAAATTATCCAAAGATGTTGCTGAACTGCTATAAAGTCTTTCCCTTCTGTCGGCTGGTGTTAAACTGGAAAGTGTGATCTTCATCATAACCTGCTTAAACAGAGACAAGAGACACTGCTATGCAACATATCATCGAGGGCTTCCTCAACTTCCAAAAAGAGATTTTCCCTCAACGCAAGGAACTCTTCCGCAGCCTGGCATCCAGCCAGAATCCTAAGGCACTTTTCATCTCCTGTTCCGATAGCCGCCTGGTACCAGAACTCGTTACTCAGCAAGATCCAGGACAGCTTTTCGTTATCCGCAACGCCGGTAATATCGTACCGTCATTTGGTCCGGAACCGGGTGGTGTATCCGCAACCATCGAATACGCGGTTGTCGCACTTGGCGTAACGGATATCGTCATCTGCGGTCACTCTAATTGTGGCGCGATGAAAGCCATTGCCGATAGCCAGCCCCTGGATCCGATGCCCGCTGTCGCTCACTGGCTGCACTATGCCGATGCCGCGAAAGCCGTGGTCGATAAAAAAACCTGGGATAACCCAATCGATAAAGTTAACGCTATGGTGGAAGAAAACGTTATCGCACAGCTTAACAACATTAAAACGCATCCTTGTGTCGCGGTTGGGCTGCGCAATAATGCGCTTCGTCTGCACGGTTGGGTGTATGACATCGAAAGCGGTGAAATTCGTACCCTGGATAAAAACAGCAAAACCTACGTTTCCCTTGCAGATAACCCGCAGGTGCATTTCGAGTAATTCCCCCACTGGAGCAAGGATGCTCTGGACATCTCCTCTCCCTATTTCTGTTAGTGGACAAAAAACGGGCTCGCGACTAGTTTTAAAGTAGCCACTGGTGTTCCACATCGGTTTTCGCACATTTATACAACATTGCGACAGGCTCATTCACTGAGTCGCAAACAGCTGTTCATACATGGTGCAGGCGATAAAAAGGATCAGGTGCAGATGCAAACAAAAATAAAAAGAATAATGGATAAGTTATTTTATCATGAGTCGTGGGACATCATGCTTATTAAGCATAATGGTACACACTCATTCCCCGACAACACTCTGGAGATATTAAGCAAATCCACTGCGCAGCAGTTAAAAAAGAAATATACATTTCAGGCCGATCCTTTTCTGATTGAAAAAGACGATAAACTGTATGTTTTCTATGAAGCTCTTAGCTTCCGCAACTCAAAAGGCACGCTACGATGTCGCGTTCTTGACCGTGAACTGGTTGAACTTGAAGATATTAGGCTTGAAGGCTTTGACGACTTAAAGTGTCATTTGTCATTCCCTTATCTGATACATATCAACGATCAACTTTTCATGATCCCCGAGTCTTCAGAAAGAAAAGAGGTAATACTGTTTCAGTCAATTGAGTTCCCTGCACGCTGGAAACAAGTTAAAGTTTTAATCTCTGATACCAAATTAACCGACAACGTATTTATCTCAATTAATGAAACCTGTTATCTGTTGTCCACCACGATGGATAACGAAATAATTATTCATTCCGCAGATCATATTTATGGACAATGGCAGCGGATTACCCCCTCATTGAAGGTGAGCAATCCTCATCATCGAGGTGCAGGTGCCTCCTATCTGGTCGAAAATAAAATGTACTTCCTTACACAGGAGTGCACACCTGAAACTTATGGAAAATCAATCTATATCAAAGAATTAGTGACACTAAACGACGCTAATTTTGCTGAAACTCTGATCGAACAAATCAATTCGTCGATCAACCACAGTGACGGCGTCCACACGCTGAACTTCTCAAATAACTATATTGTTTATGATACAAAAATAAACAAATTCAGCTTTTTATCTATACTTAAAAAAATATCTTATAAATGCATGGTGAGGTATCGCAACTATTACCTTACCAAACGTAACCAATAACGCGTTCTCTATGGTACTGGCGTGAATCAATCCCCGTTTATCTGGAGTCTGTATGGCAATTCTTGTCACTGGTGGTGCAGGTTATATTGGTTCACATACTGTGTTAACGCTACTGGAAAGAGGCGATGATGTCGTAGTCATCGATAATCTGGCGAACGCCAGCAGAATCTCGCTGGGCAGGGTCGCGGAACTCACCGGAAGAGAGCCCATTGTCTATATCGCCGATGTTCTCGACAGGCAGGCATTAAAAAACATTTTCGCCGACCATAACATCACCGATGTCATTCATTTTGCGGGACTCAAATCGGTTTCAGAGTCGATAAAAGAGCCCCTCGCCTACTATGAAAACAACGTCACCGGTACGCTGGTTTTGCTGGATGAAATGCTGGCTGCAGGCGTTAATCGTTTCATTTTTAGCTCATCTGCCACGGTATATGGTAATCCAGAAAGCGTGCCGCTGAGCGAGCAATCACCTACGGGCGGCACCACCAATCCGTACGGCACGTCTAAGTTGATGGTCGAACAAATTCTGGCCGATTTGTCACGTGCACAACCCGATTTTCGCATTACCTGCCTGCGCTATTTCAACCCGGTTGGCGCCCATCCATCAGGTCGGATTGGTGAAGATCCTAACGGTATCCCTAATAACCTGGTTCCGTATATCTCCCAGGTCGCGATTGGTAAGCTGAAAACCGTGTCGGTGTACGGTAATGATTATCCAACCCCTGATGGTACCGGTGTGCGTGATTATATTCACGTCATGGATCTGGCGACCGGTCATTTAGCCGCGCTGGATTGCCAGAGCAAAGGCGCGGCTTATAAGGTGATTAATCTCGGTACCGGTGTCGGTTATTCCGTGATTAATCTGATTGAGGCATTTGAAAAAGCGGCGCAGACAAAAATAAACTATCAGTTTGTCGCCAGAAGACCCGGAGATATTGCCGAATGTTGGTCTGACCCATCGCTGGCATACAAAGAGCTAGGTTGGAAGGCCATCTACAACCTTGATGAAATGATGCGTGACACCTGGAACTGGCAAAAAAATAACCCGAATGGGTATCAAATTTAATGTTCTCAGCAGCGAGCCTGACCGTCAGGCTCGCTGCTGTGTCTGACTAGCGTACCGTTATTGTTGATACCCGGTACCAGCCGCTGCTCTGCTTCCCTTCATTGGCAAAGTTAATTCTCGCCGCACCCGATTTATCCAGCATCGCAACCTCAATCGCGTATTGCCCTTTCGCCAGTCGGCCTGGCATAGATAACGCATAACTGACCTGATACTTACCGGGGAGCCAGCGGCGAATATCCTCCGCGGAATTCCCCTGTGCCACCACCTTATTGGCGCTGTCTACGACCCGGAATGCCAGCATGTAAGGCAGATAAATCGGTGCGATACCCTCATTGTACCAGGTACTGTTTAATGTCAGCGTTTGTCCGCTGTCCCACACGGACTCATGGCTCAGGGACGCAAGGCGAAATCGATAGCCCAATTTGGTCAGCGCATTGTCGACAATCGGTCGATAGTCACTGGGTATCGTTCTCGATTTCAGGTTAATCGTACTGGCGTGCTGCTTGACCGCCCAGTCAAAAATCCCCTGCACTTCAGCACGTGTATAGTGAAAGGTGTTCTTCCAGTCCTGCATATACGAGCAGATCTCCAGACTCACCGGCGCACGTTTCCAGACGTCGTTGAACCCTGAATAACTCTGCTGCGCAGCCAGCAATCGCTGCGGGTAATCATCAGCCATATGGTTCCAGGTGTCCGAAAATACGCGCAGGTCCCCCCAACAGTCCGCACGCCACCCAGCCCCACGCGCCACCGCATTCGCCAGACTTTGACCGCCGCTTATCAGCATGGTTTTTAGCGTCACCGGAAAAGCAGAAAAGTGCATCGCGACGTAGCGATCCAGTTGCGCCGTGGTGTATCGCTCCAGTAATGGCTTCAGGTTCGGGAAGTTGCTGTTATGCCATTCTCCCCACGATCCCACCATGCCAATATCAACAAACGCGAGATTCTCATTACCATCGTAGCGTTTACCAAATGCGTTCAACAGACGCTGGCTGTATTCAATAAACAGAGGATCGTCTAAATCCGGGGCAAATGTCTTTTTATCCGGCGTCCAGGTTCCTTTCACGCCTTTTTTAATCAGCCAGTCAGGTATTTGCGAACCGCTTTCCGGCTCTGCCAGAGCCATAAATCGTAGCCCGACATTCATCGCAGGGCGATGTGCCGCCGCGTATTTGAAGGCATCATCCACCAACGCAAAATTGTACTGGCCTTCGACTGGCTCCAGGTCCCGCCAGTAAAAACGCTCGTATTCAAATCCGGTATTGGGATAGTCCGCCAGCCCCAGCGTTTCACCATATCCCTGATGAAAACTTGCCACGCCTATCCCCGGATTGGTTAACGGGCCCGTCAATGCTTTGGGGGTAACGGTCGTCAATGCGGCCATAACCGTCAGCGGGAAAAACATGCACAACAACGCACAAACCCATTTACGCTTCATCGCAATGACGTCCTCCACCAATTTGTTAACGCTAGCGGTCTTTCAGGCTTAACCACCAGTCCCAGATACCTACGTGAAAATTTTGGAACACATCAATACCTAACGCGGATTTGATCATATACAGCGTCAGCAATATGCAGCAGGTGACGAATAGCACGGCAATCAGCAGCAAAAAAGTGAGCAACATTCTCGACAGGGTTGATTCCTGGCGATGCTGGCGGCGTAAATCTCTGCCAAACAAAAAAACCAGATAATAACGCTTACTGAAAAAAGGAAAGCTTCTGCGAATATCGATCTGATGCCGCGAAGTCAGGGTTGTAGCAAGGAGCGCTTTTTCCACCCCTTCTTTTTGTTCAGGGGTCAATTCCTGCGCTATCCGCTCATCAAGGTGAGCGTAAAACCGTTCGATGGCAGGAGGACGATTTTGAGGACTGGTCAAAATTAACCTATATCTTTATCAATGGAGTGGTAGACGTTAACCGTCTTTTTGGCGATTTCATGCCAATTGTAGTTTTGCAAATATACACCATAGTCCACGCTATTTGCTGTTGCCCCTTGGCCTAATTTTTCAGCCAAACCCGCCACATCTCCCACCTTAAAATAGGCCTCGGCGGGCAGTTGAACTTCAAGGTTAGCCGGAATATCACTGACGACGGCCGGAAGAGAAAATGACATTGCCTCCAGCAGCGCAATGGGCAATCCTTCATGGTATGAGGGCATCACAAACAATTTAGCCTGCGAAAACACCGCCTGAAGTTCGTCACCACGTAAAAAACCAGTCATCACAACACCTGGCGTGTCGGCAGCAAGCTTTTTGAGGCGCACGCTGTATTCGGTCGGATGATCCGCATCGCCAATTAACACTAACGGCATGGTCAAACCACTGTGTTGATAAGCGGCGATGGCATCATGCATCCCTTTTTCTTCCACAAACCGCCCAACCACCACGAGGTAGTTTTTCGGCTGCAGCCCAAAGCGGGAGAGCGTACTGTCGATGGTGAGCTGTGATAATAACCGCGGCTCGTTCACGCCATTGTGAATTAAATGCGCATCATAGCGACCGTGTTTTTTCTGGATCAGTTGATTAATAACGTCAGAAATCACAATCACCTCGTTGGCATATCTCACCGCCCAACGCTCACCCAGCAACAATATTTTTTTGGCTACAAATCCCCATTTCTGGCGATCGTAATCGGGCCCGTGGTGGGTAAAAACCACCTTCTTCCCTAACACGCGTAATAATGGGATCACAAGGCCAGGGCCGATAGCATGGACATGCACAATATCTGAATGGTCGATACGTGTCCTAAACGCCGCTAAAACGGAATGGACAATAGCTTCCAGCGAGCGCTTTTTGGGTGCCCACAGCGCGTAGGTTTCGACTTTTTTATATACCGATCGTTTGTAATTTACATATGGCGAGCGAGCAATCACGCAAATATCCACGTCGAACTGCTGTTTAATGGCAGGATAAAGATTCTGACAGTGTGTCTCCACACCGCCCAATACATCGGGAATACCACGCGTTCCAAAAACCGTTATTTTTTTACTCATACTATGGCCTGCTCAGCAGTTCTTTATACAGCGCCTGGAGGGTATCCATATGTTTACTCAGCGCATATTTTTCACTCAACCGCGCACGACCAAGTAAGCCCATGACCCGCGCTTTCTCTGGGGAGTCGGCCAGGGCATCCATCGCATTGGCTAACTCATGCACATTACCCGGTTCGAATAAAATCCCTTCGATACCGTCACGAATTTGTTCCGGTATACCGCCGATGCGCGACCCGATAACCGGCTTGCCTAAGGACATCGCCTCTAATATCGCCATAGAACAGTTTTCATAGCATTCTGAAGGCAGGATCACCGCTCGCGCATGCTTAATAAGCTTATCGAGCGCCTCCCCTTGTTGCACATAACCTAAAAACTCAACATCCGGATATTTGGCGGCTAATTCATCATGCAACGGACCGTGCCCCACAACTTTCAGCGGCGCGCTGTTCCGCATTTTTTTATGCGCTGCCAACAACGTTGCCACGCCCTTTTCACGGCTCAGACGGCCGAAGTACAGCATATAGCCTTCATCGCTTACTTCGGCCAGGGGACGGCTGTCATCAACGCCATTGACGATGACATCAATGCGCGAATTCGGCAGCGTACGCAGCAAGACACCGCGTAAAAAAACGCTTGGTGAAACAATCACATCCAGTGCCTGATAGTTTTGTGCAATATACTGCCAGGTTGCCTCCAAAGAGAGCAGAAGACTTTTTGAGGCAGACCCTTCCTGGCAACGATACCTGAAAGCATTAAAAACCGTTCCGGTGATACAGGAATCACACACCTTGCCGTCGCGCAGCATGGAATACGCGGGACACACAATCTTATAGTCATGCGCAGTCAGCACCGTTTTGCAGCCAAAATTGCGCGCAACTTTAATCAACGCCGGTGTTAACTGATGGTAGATGTTGTGAAAGTGGACGATATCCGGGCGCTCTTTTTCTAATAGCGCCAGCATTTTTTTGCAGGCCTGCGAATTATGAATAAAGTTAACCGCCGTTTTGATACCACCCAGCAGATTGCTCGCTTTGTGGTAGTCCACATTACTGACGAAATAATCCGTATAGTCCGAGGGGAAATTATTCTCATGAAGCATAGAGAAATCAATAACCTGCACTCCGGCCTGTTTCAGCATATCGCGTTCTTGAAAATAAACCGTTTCCGCGCCGCCTTTGATGAAAAAAAACTTATTCACGAGTAAAACTTTCATTACGCCAGCCTTAGTTATTCATGAATGATTTTGCTGTCAGGCGGAGTCAACGGATCGCGTACTGGTTTAGTCACCCCTTTAACCAGCCCGGCTGAAAGCACGGCCAGGTTCATTACGCTTTGCAGGCCGTTTAATAACGATCGATTCTGTACGGTTTTCAGGGCAATAAATGCAAGTAAAGGCAGAAATGCAATGTCGAAAAGTTCGAGATTGAAGGTCACCGCCGCAATGAACAAAGCAATCAGGTAAACAGAAAAAATCACTTCGTTCCTGACCATTTTTAACGCTTTGCCGAAATAAGGTTTTCCCCAGGCACAACGTAAAAGCTCGCCCGGAGCCTGATAGTATCCGCTTTTCCAGCGGTGCTTGAGCATCTGAAAGGTCGGCATAGTATGGGAAGTATGAATAAAATACGGAATATTCAGACGACGCAGTTTATAACCCGCATCGCGCAAACGCAGGCCCAGTTCGGCTTCTTCATAAGCATGCAAATTACGGTTGGTAAGATAACCAATTTTTTCAATTGCAGATCGGCGATATAACCCGCCACCGCCTAAATGGTCACTATCCCCGAGCGGATAAATTTTATTAATACGCTGCTTACGCGATTTAAATTCATAGTTAACAGCATCGTCCATTTCAACGGTTCCCGCGACGCCTGCATATTCCGGTTCGGCCTGCAAAAACGCGACGGCCTGATCCACAAAGCCCTCTTCCAGCTCCATGTCGCCGTCCATCAGTAGCAGATATTCCCCTTCACTATACAGATAACCTAACTGATGCCCGACGCCGCAGCAGCGATCGTCTGGGTTAGTTAAGGACACCACGGTCGCCCCTTTATCGATAGCAAGCTGTTGGGTGTTATCCGTTGACAGACTATCTGCCACTATAATTTTATGCGGATAATCAACAAGCTGCCGGCGAATACTGTCGATCGTTTTCTCAATACATTCAGATTCATTGAGTGTTTTAATACTCACTGAAATAAACGGTTTTTGGTCCATACAATTACCCTACACAGCGAAGGACGGTTCGACGAATCACTAAACTTGATCCTAGTGATAAATAGAACAGGAATTGTAACATCGGTGTAATCATCAGTATCTGGCTGTAAGGTAAGCTAATTAAGCAACTGATAGCAAAAGCGTTAAACGCCGGTGCAAAGCTCAATAACTGGAGATCCTGCTGGTCCAGTTGTTCAAGCGTCAGTAATGGCTTTGGCTGACAAACTTTCAGGATATAAATGAATAAGCTAATAAAGAGTAACGTGCCGATCACCCCAACTTCCCACAGCAGCATACTCAGGGAAGTCGAGTCGAGAATTAAGTTGTAGATAATATTCAAAAAGCCCGGCGACACCGTACTACCACTGTTAGTTGCATTGAGTCCGTAGCCAAATAACGTTCCTGAAAGCCCCCACAGATCGTTATTTTTCAACCAGAACAGGAACGTCGTAAAGCGCCCTAATTCACCGGTAGACATAATATAGTTCGGATCAAAGATATAGCTTAAGGAGTCGATAAAAATACTTAACGAGCTTTTCGACGGATCGCCGCCGAACGCCGTAGAATAATAGTACGCGAGGATCACAATCGACAGGCTAATAAGCAACAGCATTCCCGCCACAATAACCAACAACGTCTTCAGATTGACCTTACTAACGTCTTTGACGTAGCTCGGTGAAAGCCACACCCACGCCAGGAATATAGGCGATAGCAGGATGACAAACTTCACTTCACCAATGATGCATAACCCGATACCGAGAACAATATGCAGCGCCATGGACTTGAACGTGGTGAGCCCATGCTTATATTCGGAGACTTTTAACAACATAATTAACAGGCAAAACAAGCCCATTGCGGCAGTATTCCCGCCCCCCATTGGGTCACCGCCAAACGTGCCAACCACGGAGTCCCATTTCTCATCTTCGCCGCGCACCGCAACGCGCTGGGGAACAACCAGTAAAACCTGATATATCATTACCGGAATCTGTGCGTAAAACACCCAATACAGATAGCGCGTTGCGCGGTAAATCTGTGATTCCCGGCAAAAGCCCAGCAGCAAACAGATCATCACCAGCGACAGCGCAATTTCGTTTTTAAATGCCACAATCGCTACGGTGATCCCGCCCTGAATCAGCGTCGATGCTCCAGCCAGCACCAGAAACGAAAAGTACAACGCCAGGACAATCGTCTCCTGGGCATCCAGATGTAAGGAGCCATCACGCGTCTGCATCACCAATAATCCCACCATCAATAAGGTGAGGAAAAAAGGTATCCACAGCACTGACTGCATGCCGGTAAAGTATTGCACCAGGCCACACAGGATCAGCGTGACAAAGGTATAAACCTGTAAATAGTATCCGGTATTCAGCGTCATAGTATCACCGGCTTGTCTTTCAGGAGATTGGCCCGCTTATTCATTTTCAGATAAATGAAGGCGTAGCGAATAAATGTCAGTGAAGAAAACAAGATGACCGACGTTGCATAATCTTTATAAAAATAGGGCGTCACAACAAAAGCGAAGAGTACAATCGCCAGCTGTTCCAGTTGGATACGCAGAAAATAGCGATGGGAACCAAAAATAAGCTCTATCACCGTCAGAGGGCTTATCGCCAGCGCCGGGAATAAATAGGGCAACATGTAGCGTGACGTCTCAATGGAGTTTATCCAGTCTTCGCTAAAGCCGAGGCGCATCACAATCGGATAGAAAATAAAAACCCCAAGGGTACAGATAACCCCTAGTACCAGCAATAGCATACGTACCCTGGTATACTCCTGATAGTTGAAGGTATTATTTCTGAAGTCGATAGACCATTTAGAAAAAATAGTATTGCGCACCGCATTCCCGATGATCACCACCGGCGCCAGGCAAAAGCGGCTAACCACGGAAAAATAACCCGCCGTCAGCGCCGAGAACCAAAAGTTAATCAGCATAATAGGCAAATTGCTGCTGGCCATCGCCAGCACTTCCGCGCTGCCCACTTTGGTAATGTGATGAATATTCTGTTTGAAAAAATGCCAATTACTGGTGGGCCGCAGATGTCTGGCCGCCACCGAACGAATATCAAACGAATGCAAAATACAGCTTATGGTCAGCACCATCGTCGTGCAGGCCCACGACCAATAAAATAGTTGTACATGGTGCGTAACCAGAACCGAAAGTAATACCACCACAGAGACAGAAATACGCTGGAAAATCAGAAAACGAAAGTTGGCCGTGCGTAGCGACAGGTTTTCCGAGATTAAAACCCACGCCGTTGCCAGCGTCAGTAAATAGAGGAACAGAATGTTCTGGTGAAACAGCCACGCGGTCAGCACTGCGTACGGTAAGGCAATGATCGTGCTTTGTATTAAGCAAAACACGACATTCTGCACCAGTTCGTCATCCTGCTGTTTAGGAATTAACAGCTGTGATGCAAAGGTACACACCTGAGCGCCCACCACGGCGATGCTGTAGTTGAGCGCATAAAGCCCCACTTCAGCCATATCGTACTTGTGTGAAATCAACCAAATAGACAGTGCACCAATCAACTGCGAGATGACTGATGAACCGGCTATTGTGGAAGCGCTCTTCAGTAGACTCATACGCGGCCTGGCGTTGCCATCAGTTGATCGGTACTGAAGTTCAGTGAACGCAGACCCTCTTGTGTCTCAAGATCCTTTTCTTCAACTGCATTGAGCACCGCACCAATCACCACGCCGTTATTTTCCTCGATCTTATCCAGCGCGTTGGCGATTTGTCCGGCGGACCCCGCCCCGGCTTTCACAATGAAAACAACGCCATCGACGGCACGTTTGATCAGTTGAACATCCTGGCTCTGATTCACGGCAGCAACATCAATAATGATGCGCTGATAATGCGATTTCAACTCGCGCATTAAGAGTTCAACATGCTCCGACGACAGCATCAGTAAAGATGAGATGGTGTTCTTGCCGTGTGGAATAAAGTCGAGATTATCACTGAGTTTGATCCTCGCCTGTTCAAGCTCTGTCTCCCCGCGCAGCAGTTCCGCTAAGCCTGCGGATGTAGCTGACGCCAGCTCGGATGTGAGCCCACCAGTGTTAAAGAAATCTGCATCAATAAGCAGTGTTTTCTGGTCGAAACTAAAAGAGTTCGCTAACAGATTCGCCAACAAAGAACGCCCATCGCCGTGCTCCGTCGACGCCACAGCGAGCGTCTGTAAAGGTCGATTATCCAGCATAATTCGGGTACGGATACCGTGCACAATATCGGCATTAAGCGGGTTCTTCATGATCATGTCCCGCACCTGTGCGCGCCCTGAGGTTCCGCTAAAACGACGAATTTCACCCAATGGAACAACATTGAGCCGTTTTTTCATGCGACTGAGGGTACCGATTGAGTTATCCATTGCCGCTTTGACAATGAAATACATGATGCTGAACACCACCACCAGCATGACCACCATCAGCAACAATAAAGATTTATTCGGTTTCGCCGGTTTTAACGCGGGAACCGCAGGGTCGTATAACACCGCATCGGCATTCACGCCGGACAGCGACAGCTCCTGAGTACGTTGATAAAGCGATTTATACAGGTCTTCCATTTTATCTAACGACAGCTTTTGACTGTTCCAGGCATCCCGTTTTGACGCCATTTTCTGGAAGATCTCTTTCTGCTCAATCACTTGCTGTTGATAGTTTTTTTCGTCCGCCAGCGCCGCCAGATATTGCTGACGTAAACCGACTTTCAGCTCGCCCAACACTCGTCCGGTCTGGCTTTGGATCGACTGAACATCGGCCTCGGCTTTTAAAATGGCGGGATTTTTTGGCCCATAGACTTTACGCTGTTCGGACAACGTTCGTTGCGCCTGAATCAACGCAATGCGCAAATCCTGGATCTGAGCGTGGTTAGAGACCGAAGGCAGCGAGATAACGCTCTCAATGGACTTACCTCCCCCGTTCACCTCGTTATAGACGGATTCAGCGGCAACCCGACGCTGGGTCGCATCGGCCAGGCGATTAGTTACGATACTTAACTGCTCGGTTTCAAAACCATCGATACCGCGGAAGGTCAGCAGTCCGGCATTTTTCAGATAGCTGTCCATCTCGTCTTTTTGCTTAGCTATCGACTTCTGAATCTCTTCCATTTTTTCAAAATTCAGTTCGCGAGCTTTCTCCACCTTCAGACGTTTCTGCTCCACCGTATAGTTGATGAAAGCCTGCGCGACGCCGTTGGCAATATCAGCCGCAACCTGAGGCGAAGTTGATTCATAGGTAATGGAAGCCAGGTTCGTCGTGCGAATACCGATGACATTCAGGTTTTTCGATAACGTTTTCAGCGCTTGCTCCATTCTCAGTTGCCGACTTTCATTGCTATCAGCCCCCTGAGCACCGGCTTTTTCCCCGGTAAACTCCGGGTTTTCATCCAGCTTCATATCACGTACGGCTTGCTCCAGCACAATACGTGAATGCATCAACGCATATTGTGTTTCGTAGTAACCACTGCGTGTTGAATCGAAACCATCAACCTGTGGAAACGGAGAAACGTTATCAGCCTGCGCCTTAATCAGCACCGTCGCCGTTGAAACATACTTTGAGGACATCATGCTGATTAACGGATACGCGACGACCCCGGCAACGATACCGGCCAGCGCGATTTTCCAGGCGTTCTTTTTCAGCTCTTTGGCAAAGCGGGAGAATTCGACACTGCTTTCTCGTTTTTTGCCGTTTTCCACTATTGATAGTTTCATCGTCAGAAGAACCCCATGCCAATAATCACGACATCCCCAGGATGAACAGAGTGCGTTAAATCGACATTCTCAAGCAGCTGATTGCTCCCTGACAGGCGAATGTTGATATCTTTTCGGTCAGCACGATCTGTAAATCCACCCGCCTGCGCAATAGATTTCTCGACGGTAAGCCCTGGCTCATAAGCGAAGCCATTTGGACTTTTTACCTCACCTGAAACATAGTATTTGCGGAACTCGGCAATACTTACCGTCACCATTGGAGATGTAAAATAATCTCCGGTCAGGCGTTGAGTTAATTCTTTAGTCACTTGATCAACGGTTTTATCTTGTAATTTAAGAGCACCAACAAACGGGAAATTAATTTCCCCGCTCTTATCCAAAATAAACCGCATCGTCATATCGGGTTGACCATGAACAGCGATATTGACCGTATCCCCCGCCCCAAGTCGGTAATCCTGCTGAACAGTAGCAGGATCGTCCATTAATCGCGGGCTGGACGCTGTGCATCCGACCAACAGGATACTGAATAGCAAAACCGCGCACAGTTCTATTATTTTCATTTTAGATCTGAACCTTAGCTTTAAGCATAATCATAGAATTATCATAACCCAACGTTCTAATGACTTCCTGATTGTCGTTGGGACCGATATAAAACGAGTCAGTATCCTTATTCGAATTTAATGTATCTATCTGATATTTAATCTCAAAATTAACCGACGGCGTGTAGTCATAGCTCATGGTGACGCTAAACACGCCATCTTTATCATGTCGATCCTTGTTCTGTTTTTTATAGTCTTCCGAAGTGAATGAGTAGTCCAATAAAGTAGAAAAACGAGTGCCTAACCAGAAATGCTGGTAAGAAAGGCCATACTGGGTCACTAAAATATATCCCCCAACTTCCGATGGGTCTTTAATGCTTTGCGCAGAGTGGGCCGTGAAAACAGACTGTTGTAACGGCTTCCACTCCGCTTTTATGTCCCAGTTTAGACCATTAAAATCATGCGAGTTTGCGTTGTTTTCAAATGTTTTATACAACCATGAAATATTCATGTCGACATTGGTTTTCCCCGTCAACTGCGACTTCAGGCCATACAGTAAATAATACTCATTAGTGTCTTTTTCTGAGTTGTTATCATAGCGACGCTGGTTAGTAATAAAGCTATAGCGAAAGCGCGTTCTGGATGAGTATTGGTCAAAAACTTCCGCTATCAGGCTATTTTCATGCCATTCCTGTTCCTGAATATAATTGTAGAAGTCCTCACTGCTGTCCCGAACATCAGAGGTGTTACCGAAAGTCAGTTTTTTGTATAACAACGCCAGTTCCGCTTTGCCGCGACCATCAGGCGCACCGTAGCTGTAGCGTAATTCACTATTGATAAAATTCGTCGTCAGCGGAGATTTAATCCCATACTGCTCGAACTGACTCGGTAAAAAACCCTCGGTGATGTCACGACCGCGGGATTCATGCCCAAGCGAATCCTCCAGATTGAGGGTTAAGCCATGCTTGAGCCCATACCGCCAGGCACCGTTAAAACGGAAAAAATGATCGTTGTAGTTATCAGCAGAATCGCTTGAGTAGTTACGATAATCCCCAGAGTACATCAGCAAATACTTATCCTGACCACGCTCTCCAATCATACTCAGAACGGGCGCCGCACTCTGAAACGAGGAACCGATAGCATCGCTGCTATGTGGCTGATAAGACACGTTATCATTATAACCATAGTCCACAGCGACCTTGCCCTGGAAGTCTATCCCCGCAAAGCCAATGTGTGATTTCGGTGTTAAATCAGCCCATGCGGACTGCGATATCACGATTCCGGTAATAACGAGTAATTTAGTATGCATTCTTACCGACAAATCCTTTGAAAATAGTTTTAATAATAATTTTTATATCCAGCCATAACGACCAGTTTTGAATGTACTCAATATCGTACTGAACCCTTTTTTCCATCTTATAAAGCGCATCGATCTCCCCGCGGAACCCGTTGATCTGCGCAAGCCCAGTGATCCCTGGCTTAACTTTATGGCGAATCATGTAATTTTCGACCTGTTTTCGGTACTGCTCATTATGCGTAACCGCATGAGGCCTGGGACCGACAATCGACATACTTCCCTGCAAAACATTAATAAATTGCGGAAGTTCATCCAGCGAAGTGCGGCGCAAAAAGCTCCCGAATTTGGTTACCCGCGGATCGTTTTTAGTGGCCTGAATAACCGTATCGGAATTCTCCATGACGCGCATAGAACGAAACTTCCAGACCTTAATTTTTTGCCCACTCAAGCCATAGCGGTCCTGTTTGAAAAAAACCGGCCCACGGGACGTGAGTTTGATACCAATGGCAATCGCCAGCATCAGGGAGGAAATCATCACCATAATGATGCTGCCAAGAACCAAATCTTCCGCCCGCTTAATAAACGAGCCCGCCCCTTCGAACGGTGAACTAAAGATACCGATAGTTTGCAGATTGTGGATGGAGCGTAACTTGGACATGTTGTTACTGTAGGTATAAAAGTCAGGGACAATATAGGTATCTACGGTGGTGTCTGACATCATGGCCAAAAAGTGACGAATGCGATGTAAAGCAACCATCGGTAAAGCAATATAGATTTCGTCTATGTTTCCCTTCTTGGCTTCCTCGACCAGATTGATCACCGGACCACGAAAGGGGCTTTTAACCTTATCAACGACATCGCCACAGCGAGATAAGGCGCGCTCATCATAAAAGGCCAGATCTAATGTGATATTGGCGTATTCATTCATTAGCGCGGTTTCTGCGGCCAGACCATTGTCGGTCAGACCAATAATCGCCACGCGTATACTCTTTTTCGTTGAATACTTAAAAATAAAAAAACGAATGTAGTAAAGAAAAGGTAATGGAATGAAGTACCAGTAAATAATGGCTGAATAAAAAGGAGAAGGCAGTCTGTCTAAGTAGCCCAGTGACTCAGGTTCAGCCACCGTCATACTGACCAGTTCGTTAAAAAAAATCGCCAGCAGCGTACAAAAAACCAAGCGCTTTTGATTACGTAAACCGATCGTCTTAATCTTTTGCTGGTACATTTTAATGTATTCAGCAAACAGCAAGAAAAAGATTGAGAAGAGAAGACTCAAAATGGCAATGGTGTTAAAGGGCACCAAACCCAGCAAATGGGCGCTAAAAATTAACGTCACATTGATAACAATGAAATCGACCAGTTTTAAAAAGACTGGATATCCTTGGCTGCTAATCTTTAGCGATTTTTTAAGCATATCTCAGCCCATTATTTATTGATCTTTAATTGTTTTTTTCTCATTTCATGTTGCTAATTATATCACAAGTCTAAAAGACGCAATGGTACATTGTCAGTAAATGTAAAAAATAATACTCATTACTGTGACAATACTCCCCAGTGAAATCGTATCTATATGATTTTAATGCAGATGATATCAATAGAAGTTTTATCTACCTCAGCAAAAAAGATAACCTTTAACAACATTTTCGCTATTGACAGATAACATCCCATGGTCTATGAAAAAGTGTTTTATGTATGATAAATTGCACAAAAGTATTGTTTTAGTGACGTTGAATCACCTTAGAGGTGCTGTTTAATACAGTAATTAAAATAAAAACAGCTGCCTTACGACAACATTTCAAATGATATTAATAATACAATTAATTACTTTTTATTATAATTAAACAACAAATATCATCATCATGAATACCTCATACGGTAACGCTTAAAAAGCGTACCCGAACCCTCAGCCCACCTAATGTCTCACTACGTGTTAGCTGAGGATGCGTGCGATGCAGACGAGCAATATCATTGACCAGCGCCAGGCCGATCCCGGCGCCTGGGACATTGCCTACGTTATCAAGACGATGAAACGGTAGCAGAGCCTGATGAACCATCTGCTCATCTATGCCCGGCCCGCTATCTTCGACCACCAGCACCACGGCCTCTCCTTCTCGTTGCAGCCGGGCGGTCACCATCCCCTGCGACGGCGTGTATTTCAGTGCGTTATCCAGCAGATTCCCACACAGCTCGCCGAGCAGCACTTCATCTCCCTCGACCCACACCGCGTCCTGTACCCCCTCATAGCCCAGATCGATCCCTTTACTACGCGACTGCGCCAGTCGGGTAAAACAGCTGGTTTGCACCACCTCATACAGATTAACCGGCGAGAAATGCCTTTCCCCCTGCTCCTTGCGCTTCACCGCAGACAGCTGCAACAGCCTCTCCGTCAGTTGAATGGTATTATCGAGCGTGCTACTCATGGCTTGTAAACTCTCATACCATTGCCGCGGTTCGGTGCTGGCGAGAGCCACCGATGCCTGAGTTTTCAGTACCGCCAACGGCGTTTTGAGCTGATGGGAAGCATCCGCGCTGAAGCGCTCCTGACGAGAGATCAGACCGCGAAGTCGGTCCAGATAACGGTTGAAAGCCACAATCAGCAGACGGGTTTCCGACCATGGCAGCAGCTCCGGCAGCGGCGTCAGCAGGCCAGGCTCACGACGCACCATCAGCGATGACAGCTGGCGCATCGGGCGTAGCACCCGGCGCAGCAGCCAGCCAACCAGCACCAGAGTCAGTAGCACCAGCAGCCCTTGCGAAACCCACGAGGAAAACAGCAGCTGTCGCGCCAGATAACGCCGCGATTGCAGCGTTTCGGCAACATAAATCTCCGCCATGCCGACAATGCCGCCTTCGTTGACGGGCTGCAGCAGACGCGCCACGCGGATTGCCTCACCGCGATATTCGGTGTGATAAAACCATGCCAGCGCCGGGTAAAGACGCGTGCGCGAGGTAGCAGGCGGCATCGCCGGTAAATCGTCATAACCAGAGATAACCTTCCCCGCCGGATCAACCACTTTGTAATACAGTCGGTCGTTCATATTCAGTTCAAAGCTGTCCAGCACCACCCATGGCACATTCACTTCCAGCTGTTTATTGCGCACCACCAGCCGCTCGGAAACGGTCCTGGCGGATGAAAGGAGCGTGCGGTCATACGCCTGGGTCGCCGCCTGTAGCGCACTGACATAGCTGTTAAATGCCGACAGCCCCCACAGCAACATTAGCGGCAAGCCCAGAAACATCAGCAGTTGCAGGTACAACGATTGGGGTTTAACCCACTTCATCGCTACGCTCCAGCACATAGCCCAGACCGCGCAGCGTAGCAATACGCACATCGCTTCCCTGTAGCTTTTTGCGCAAACGATGGATATACAGCTCAATGCTTTCGGGACTAACCTCATCACTCAGGCTGAAGACCTGCTCAAACAACTGCTGACGTGAAACCGGCCGCAACCGACGGTACATCAGCACCGTCAACAGCGCCTGTTCACGTGGCGTGAGCGCCAACGGCTGCCCCTGCAACAGAAAATAGCCTTCATCGTGAAACGCCAGCTCCCCCAGTTGCTGTATGCCTTGCACCTGTCCCGCACTGCGACGCAGCAAGGCCCGCAGCCGGGCATCCAGTTCCTCGATTTCAAACGGCTTTGCCAGATAATCATCGGCTCCGACGTTCAACCCTTTCACCCTATCGGCCACCGCGCTACGCGCCGTCAGCAGCAGGACAGGAAGCGTCTGCCCGCGTTTGCGCAGCCGCTGAACGACTTCCAGGCCATCCAGCCCCGGCATATTGATGTCCAGCACCGCCAGCGCATACGTTTCGCTATGTAAAAGATGGTCGGCAGCCAGGCCATCAAACACGCAGTCAACGGCAAAACCGTTTTGCACTAGCGCTTTCTCCAGCCAGTGAGCTAACTCACGGTTATCTTCCGCTAATAAGAGACGCATATCACATCCTGTAAAGTTTCTGCCGCATTGAAAGGGAATTGAAAGGTTAATGTTTTAACAATCACGCAACCGAACTGCTACACATCGGCTCACATAATCACAAAAATCTTCTTCCGTACCTGAAAATCCGGTTTTCCGGTGTGAGGATAAACAATGAAAAAACAGTTATTTCGTACCCTTACTGCAAGCATTTTACTGATGAGTACCTCTGTACTGGCGGAACAAGCGCCGTCGCGCACTGAATGTATCGCCCCTGCTAAACCCGGCGGTGGTTTCGATCTCACCTGTAAGTTGATTCAGGTGAGTTTGATGGAAACCGGCGCTATCGAAAAACCGATGCGCGTGACATACATGCCCGGCGGCGTTGGCGCTGTGGCCTATAACGCGATTGTTGCCCAACGCCCGGCTGAAGCAGGCACCGTGGTGGCCTTCTCCGGCGGCTCCTTGCTGAATCTGTCACAGGGCAAGTTTGGTCGCTACGGCGTGGATGATGTCCGCTGGCTGGCCAGTGTGGGTACCGATTACGGCATGATTGCCGTACGCCAGGACGCGCCATGGAAGACGCTGAAAGATCTGCTGACAGCCATGGAAAAAGATCCCAACAGCGTGGTCATTGGTGCTGGCGCCTCTATCGGTAGCCAGGACTGGATGAAGTCGGCACTGCTGGCGCAAAAAGCCAATGTCGATCCGCACAAGATGCGCTATGTAGCCTTTGAGGGCGGTGGCGAACCGGTTACTGCATTGATGGGAAATCACGTACAGGTGGTTTCCGGCGATCTCAGTGAGATGGTGCCTTACCTCAGCGGCGACAAAATCCGCGTGCTCGCGGTGTTCTCTGATGAACGCCTGCCGGGCCAGTTAGCCAACGTACCAACCGCTAAAGAGCAGGGTTATGACCTCGTGTGGCCAATCATTCGTGGCTTCTACGTTGGGCCAAAAGTCAGCGACGCCGAGTATCAGTGGTGGGTTGATGCCTTTAACAAACTCCAGCAGACCGATGAGTTTAAAAAGCAGCGCGATCTGCGCGGTCTGTTTGAGTTCAACATGAGCGGCAAACAGCTCGACGACTACGTGAAAAAGCAGGTCACGGATTATCGTGAGCAGGCTAAAGCCTTCGGTCTGGCGAAGTAAACGCAGAGGCAAAGATGATGAGCGATCGTATTTTCGCAGGTATCTGGCTGTTGCTCTGCATAGCCGGGCTGTTCGTGGCCTGGCAAATCAGCAGCGAATACAGCTATGAACCCGTAGGGCCGCGTCCCTTCCCGCTTGGCATTATCAGTCTGATGCTGGTCTGCGCCGTGGCGCTGCTGTTGCGCCATCCGGACACCATCAGTTGGCCCCGTCGCCACGTGCTGCAAAAGCTGCTGACGATGGTGATTGTTCTGTTGATGTACGCCTGGGGTTTTGAGTGGCTCGGTTTTCCCATCGCCACCGCCATTCTCACCGTGGTGATTGGCATGCTGTTCGGCGCAACCATCCCGGCTGCAGGAATTTCCGGCGCGGTGCTAGGCATTCTGCTGTGGTATGCCTTTGACAGACTGCTTGACGTCACCTTACCACTCGGCGCCTGGCTGGGTTAACGGAGAAACGATGGATACCTGGATTTATCTTTCTCAGGGTTTCGCGGTGGCAATGACGCCGGAAAACCTGGTCATCGCCTTGATAGGCTGTTTTGTCGGCACCATTGTGGGTTTGTTGCCTGGCCTTGGGCCGATCAACGGCGTGGCGATTCTGCTGCCGTTGGCCTTTGCGCTGCATCTGCCCGCAGAATCCGCGCTGATCCTGCTGGCTACGGTCTACATTGGCTGTGAATATGGCGGGCGCATCTCCTCCATCCTGCTGAACGTGCCCGGCGATGCGGCAGCAATTATGACCGCGCTGGATGGCTACCCGATGGCGCAGCAAGGGCGCGGTGGCGTGGCGCTCTCTATCTCGGCGGTCAGCTCTTTCTTTGGTTCGCTTATCGCCATCGGCGGCATCATTCTGTTTGCCCCAGCGCTAGCCCAATGGTCGCTGGCCTTCGGTCCGGCGGAATACTTTGCCTTAATGGTTTTCGCCATTGCCTGTCTCGGCAGCATGATGGCGCAAAACCCGCTGAAATCATTTCTGGCAGCGCTTATCGGTCTCGGACTTGCGACCGTCGGCGTAGACGCCAACACCGGGGTTTATCGCTTTACTTTTGACAGTGTCCATCTCTCCGACGGTGTGCAGTTTATCGTGGTGGTGATTGGGCTGTTCTCTGTCTCTGAAATATTGTTAATGCTGGAACATACCAGCAGTGGCCAGACGCTGGTGCGTAAAACGGGCCGCATGTTGTTCAACGCCAAAGAAGGTGCACAGTGCGTAGGGGCCACCCTGCGTTCATCAGTGATTGGCTTTTTCGTCGGCGTTCTGCCTGGCGCTGGCGCCACCATTGCCAGTGCCATCACCTACATGACCGAGAAAAAGCTCAGCGGCAACAGCGACAGCTTTGGCAAGGGGGATATTCGTGGCGTAGCGGCGCCAGAAGCCGCCAATAACGCCTCGGCCTGCGGCTCTTTTATTCCGATGCTGACGCTCGGCGTGCCGGGCTCCGGTACTACGGCGGTGATGATGGGCGCGCTGACGCTGTACAACATCACCCCTGGTCCAGCCATGTTTACCGAGCAGCCGGATATCGTTTGGGGGCTGATTGCAGCGCTGCTGATTGCTAACGTAATGCTGCTGGTGATGAACATTCCGCTGATCGGTCTGTTTACCCGCATGCTGACCATCCCGCTGTGGTTTTTAGTACCGGCTATCGCGGCAGTTTCCGCGGTTGGCGTGTACGCCGTTCACAGCACCACCTTCGATTTGGTATTGATGGTCGCCCTCGGCGTGCTGGGCTACATCCTGCGTAAAATGCACTTCCCAATGTCGCCATTGATTCTGGGCTTCGTTCTCGGGGAAATGCTGGAGCAGAACCTGCGCCGGGCGTTGTCTATCAGTAACGGCAGTATGGATATTCTGTGGGCCAGCGGCGTGGCGAAAGTGCTGCTGGTGATGGCGGTACTGGTTATCGTGGTCCCGCCGGTGCTGCGCATGATCCGTAAACGCAACAGCAAACCGCAGGTGGATATCGGTTAATAATATGCCGGATGGCGGCGCTATTGCGCCCTATCCGGCCTACAATTTGGCTCGGTTGTAGGCCGGATAAGTGCAACGCCATCCGGCATTTTTATTTTCCGCGCAGCCCCTGCGTTCCTTCCAGCACATGTTCAACAAACCGTGTCAGCTTAGGCAACGGACGCAAATCCTGTCGCCACAGCAAATGAATTGGCCGCGGCTGCGGCGTAAACCCTTCCAGGATCCGAATCAATTTCCCCGTAGCCAGTTCTTGCGCCAGCAGCACCTCAGGTTGTAATAACAGCCCAGCCCCCGCTACTGCCGCCATACGCAGGCCATGACCATCGTTACAGCGCAGGATCGCATCGCGCTTCCATCTGACCTCCCCCGTCACGCCAGGCAGTATCCACTCGTTTCGAGCCGTCCACACGGTATGAGACAGGCACAGATGATCCACCAGATCCGCGGGCGTCCGGGGGGTGCCATGGCGAGCAAGATAATCTGGCGAAGCACAAATTGCCATACGGTAGGGACACAGGTATTTCGCCACCACGTCAGTCTGATGGATATCGCCAATGCGGATCGCCAGATCGACACCTTCATTCAACAGATCAACCATCCGGTTGGTGAGATCCAGTTCAATACGCACCTCTGGCCAGGTCTGTAAAAACGCAGCGGCCAGCGGCGAGATCACGCAAGCGCCAAAAGAAGTGGGCGCGCTAATGCGCAGCGTCCCCGCAGGTGCCAGCCGCAGACGCTCTACCGAACGTTCGGCTATCGATACCTGCTCCAGCACGCGACGGGCTTCTTCAAAATAGACGCGTCCGGCATCGGTCAGACTCTGGCGGCGCGTATTGCGCTCCAGCAAACGTGTGCCGAGCTGCGCTTCCAGTTGGGTGATATATTTTCCCACCATCACCGCAGACATCTCGAGCCTCGTCGCCGCAGAAGTAAAGCTCCCACTCTCCACCACGGCGACAAACGTTTCCATGCCGCGCAGTTTATCCATATTACAAACCCCTGGTTAGTAATCATCTAACTTTTAGCCAGTTTATCTGATTTCATTTTCATTAAAGAATAGCGGCTCACACTATTGCGGAGGTGGTTATGAAAATCGTCATTATTGGTGCCAGTGGTACAGTGGGTCGCGCAGTTACAGAAACATTGAGCCGTAAACATGAGGTGGTCCGCGTGGGTCGCACTCAGGGTGATTACCAGGTCGATATCACCTCGCAGGAGAGTGTCGAGGCCTTGTTTGAAAAAGTCGGTCGGGTAGATGCGATCGTTTCCGCCACCGGTAATCTGTTCTTTGGGCCGCTGTCGACCATGACCGACCAGGACTTTAATCAGGGGCTTCAGGATAAGCTATTAGGCCAGATACGCCTGGCATTAACCGGGCAGCATTTCCTGAATGATGGCGGATCGATAACGTTAATTAGCGGCATTATCGCCCACGAGCCCATCGCCCAGGGGACAAACGCCGCAACGATCAATGCCGGGCTGGAAGGATTTGTTCGCGCCGCGGCCTGTGAACTGGGCCATGGTCAACGCATTAACCTGATAAGTCCGACCGTGCTGAGTGAGTCCGCCGAAGCTTACGACAGTTTCTTCCCGGGCTTTGAAAGCGTGCCCGCCACCACCGTCGCCAACGCCTACCGCCGCAGTGTGGAAGGCATCCAAACAGGGCGTATTTATAAAGTCGGTTACTGATTTTGTCGCTGCCGTTGACTCATCACCAACGGCAGCGTGATTAACCCACTGTTTTAAAAAACTATATCTTTTCCCTCGCATTAACCCACACCCTTCATAATGTTAAATATTTGTTGCTTTTGATCACAAATAATAAACAAACAAGTTCATTCTGTGCGCGTTTTCCAAAAATGTAGATATTTTTAATTTATGGCTACGAAACGAGCTGCGCCATATCTCCCTGACAATCTACTGAGAGGAACGATTTGATGAACGCACTGACTGCCGTAAAACCGAACACGGAAGATCCAGCCCAGCACTACAGCGGTTTCACGCTGAAACCGTCAGCCCAATCCCCACGCCTGCTGGAGCTGACTTTTTCTGCTGAGACCACTGAGCAATTTCTGCAGGCCGTCTCGCAGTGGCCGGTTCAGGCGCTGGAATACAAATCCTTCTTGCGCTTCAAAGTGGGCAAGATCCTCGACGACCTGTGCGGCAATCAGTTACAGCCCCTGCTGCTGAAAACCCTGCTCGATCGTGCCGAAGGCGCACTGCTAATCAATGCCGTTGGCGTAGACGACGTGGCGCAGGCGGAAGAGATGGTCAAGCTGGCAACGGCGGTAGCGCACCTCATCGGACGCTCTAATTTTGATGCGATGAGCGGTCAATATTACGCACGTTTTGTGGTGAAAAACGTCGATAACTCAGACAGCTATCTGCGCCAGCCTCACCGAGTGATGGAATTACACAACGACGGAACCTACCTCGAAGAAATCACCGATTACGTGCTGATGATGAAGATCGACGAGCAGAACATGACCGGCGGTAACTCGCTGCTGCTGCACCTCGACGACTGGGAGCATCTGGATCAGTACTTTACCCATCCTCTGGCACGTCGCGCCATGCGCTTTGCCGCACCGCCAAGCAAAAACGTCAGTCAGGAAGTGTTCCATCCTGTATTTGACGTTGACCAGCAGGGCCGCCCGGTAATGCGCTACATCGACCAGTTCGTCCAGCCAAAAGACTATGAAGAAGGCGTCTGGCTGAGTGACCTGTCCGATGCGCTGGAAACCAGCAAGAGCATTATTTCCGTTCCGGTTTCAGTGGGTAAATTCCTGCTGATCAACAACCTGTTCTGGCTGCACGGGCGCGATCGTTTCACTTCGCATCCGGACTTGCGCCGCGAACTGATGCGCCAGCGTGGTTATTTTGCGTACGCGACCAACCACTACCAGACCCATCAGTAAGCGCGAAGGAAAAGCGGATGTATGATTTTGTGATTATTGGCGGCGGCATTATCGGCATGTCGACCGCCATGCAGCTGATTGATATCTATCCGGACGCCAAAATCGCGCTACTGGAAAAAGAGTCCGGCCCGGCCTGCCACCAGACGGGCCACAACAGCGGCGTCATTCATGCCGGGGTCTATTACACCCCCGGCAGCCTGAAGGCACAATTTTGCCTGGCCGGAAATCGCGCCACAAAAGCCTTTTGCGACCAAAACGGCATCCGCTACGACGTCTGCGGAAAAATGCTGGTTGCCACCTCCGCTCTGGAAATGGAGCGCATGCGCGCGCTTTGGGATCGCACCGCCGCTAACGGTCTGGAGCGCGAATGGCTGAATGCGCATGAACTTCGCGAGCGTGAACCTAATATCACCGGACTGGGCGGCATTTTTGTCCCGTCGAGCGGGATTGTCAGCTACCGCGAAGTCACCGCCGCGATGGCGAAGATTTTCCAGGCTAAAGGCGGTGAGATTATTTACAACGCCGAGGTCAGCGCGCTGAAAGAGCATGCTGCGGGCGTAATTGTCCGTACCCGTCAGGGCCAGGAATATGAAGGCGCGACGCTGATTAGCTGTTCTGGCCTGATGGCGGACCGACTGGTAAAAATGCTCGGCGTTGAACCTGGCTTTATCATCTGTCCGTTCCGGGGCGAATATTTCCGCCTGGCGCCAGAACATAATCAGATAGTTAACCATTTGATCTACCCCATCCCCGACCCGGCGATGCCGTTTCTCGGCGTTCATCTGACCCGGATGATTGACGGCAGCGTCACCGTCGGCCCCAACGCGGTACTGGCATTTAAACGTGAAGGCTACCGTAAACGTGACTTCTCGCTCAGCGATACGCTGGAGATCCTCGGCTCTTCTGGTATTCGCCGCGTGCTGCAAAACAACCTGCGCTCAGGGCTTGGCGAAATGAAGAATTCGCTGTGCAAAAGCGGTTATCTGCGGCTGGTACAAAAGTACTGCCCGAGCCTGACGCTTAAGGATCTGCAGCCGTGGCCTGCGGGCGTACGGGCACAGGCGGTATCACCTGATGGCAAGCTTATCGACGATTTTCTGTTTGTCACCACGCCACGCTCAATTCACACCTGTAACGCCCCTTCTCCGGCAGCAACGTCGGCAATCCCTATCGGCGCACATATTGTCAGCAAAGTTCATGCGCTGCTGGAGAACCAGAGTAACCCCGGACGCACGCTGCGTGCGGCACGTAGCGTGGAGACATTACACGCCGCATTTACCCGTTAAACCGATTAAGACAGGAAGCAATCATGCAACTTAACGATCCAACATTATTTCGCCAGCAGGCACTGATCGACGGCAACTGGCGTGACGCCAACAGCGGCGAGACCATCGCGGTGACCAATCCCGCCAACGGTCAGCAATTGGGTAGCGTACCGAAAATGGGGGCGGAAGAAACTCGCGAAGCGATTAACGCCGCTAACCGCGCCCTCCCCGCCTGGCGTGCGCTGACCGCCAAAGAGCGGGCCAACATCCTGCGTCGCTGGTTCAACCTGATGATTGAGCATCAGGACGATCTTGCCCGCCTGATGACCCTGGAACAGGGTAAACCGCTGGCGGAGGCCAAAGGCGAAATCACCTATGCCGCCTCATTTATTGAGTGGTTTGCCGAAGAGGGCAAACGCATTTATGGCGATACGATCCCTGGCCATCAGGCCGATAAGCGTCTGATCGTCATCAAGCAGCCGATCGGCGTTACCGCCGCGATTACGCCGTGGAACTTCCCCTCAGCGATGATCACCCGTAAAGCCGGTCCGGCGCTGGCAGCAGGCTGTACGATGGTGCTTAAACCCGCCAGCCAGACCCCTTACTCCGCACTGGCGCTGGCAGAACTGGCTAATCGCGCCGGGATCCCGGCTGGTGTTTTCAGCGTGGTGACAGGTTCTGCGAGCGCGGTTGGTAACGAGCTGACCGGCAACCCGCTGGTGCGCAAACTGTCATTTACCGGCTCAACCGAAATTGGCCGTCAGTTAATGCAGCAGTGCGCCAAAGACATCAAAAAGGTATCGCTGGAGCTGGGCGGCAATGCGCCGTTTATCGTCTTTGACGATGCCGATCTCGATAAAGCCGTGGAAGGTGCGCTGGCATCGAAGTTCCGTAACGCCGGGCAAACCTGCGTCTGCGCCAATCGCCTGTACGTGCAGGACGGCGTGTATGAGCGTTTTGCCGAAAAACTCCAGCAGGCGGTGAGCAAGCTGCATCTCGGCGATGGTCTGCAACCTGACGTCACCACCGGACCGCTGATCGACGAGAAAGCGGTTGCCAAAGTGCAGGAACACATCGCCGACGCTCTGGATAAAGGCGCACGCATTATCGCGGGCGGTAAACCTCATGCACTCGGCGGTAACTTCTTCCAGCCCACCATTCTGGTAGATGTGCCTGATAACGCGAAGGTCGCCAAAGAAGAAACCTTCGGCCCGCTGGCTCCGCTGTTTCGTTTTAAAGACGAAGCTGACGTCATCGCTCAGGCCAACGACACCGAGTTTGGTCTGGCCGCCTATTTCTACGCCCGTGATTTAAGCCGCGTCTTCCGCGTTGGCGAAGCGCTGGAATACGGCATCGTCGGGATTAACACCGGCATTATCTCCAACGAAGTCGCCCCGTTTGGGGGGATAAAAGCCTCCGGTCTTGGCCGTGAAGGATCGAAATACGGCATCGAAGACTACTTAGAAATCAAATATATGTGCATCGGCCTTTAATAAAACAAATACTGGAGAACACCTGATGAGCACCAACAAAGAACTTATGCAACGTCGCAGCAACGCCGTTCCCCGTGGCGTAGGCCAGATCCACCCTATTTTTGCCGAGCGGGCAGAAAACTGTCGGGTCTGGGACGTTGAAGGCCGTGAATTCCTCGACTTTGCTGGCGGTATTGCGGTGCTGAACACCGGTCACCTGCACCCGCAGATCGTCTCTGCGGTAGAAGCGCAATTGAAAAAGCTGTCTCATACCTGTTTCCAGGTGCTGGCCTATGAGCCGTACCTGGAGCTGTGTGAAATCATGAACAAGAAAGTGCCGGGTGATTTCGCCAAGAAAACCCTGCTGGTGACCACCGGTTCTGAAGCGGTAGAAAACGCGGTGAAAATCGCCCGCGCCGCCACCAAGCGTACGGGGACTATCGCCTTTAGCGGCGCTTACCACGGTCGTACCCACTACACCCTGTCACTGACCGGGAAAGTCAATCCGTACTCCGCCGGAATGGGGCTGATGCCGGGTCACGTCTATCGCGCGCTTTATCCTTGCCCTCTGCACGGCATCAGTGAAGATGATGCTATCGCCAGCATTCACCGCATTTTCAAAAACGATGCCGCGCCAGAAGACGTCGCCGCCATCGTGATTGAACCCGTTCAGGGCGAAGGTGGCTTTTACGCAGCCTCTCCTTCCTTTATGCAACGGCTGCGCGCCATTTGTGACGAACACGGGATCATGCTGATTGCCGATGAAGTACAGAGCGGTGCGGGCCGTACCGGTACGCTGTTTGCCATGGAGCAGATGGGCGTTGCGCCCGATCTCACCACATTCGCCAAATCCATCGCCGGAGGCTTCCCGCTGGCGGGCGTGACCGGACGCGCCGAAGTCATGGACGCAATCCCACCGGGCGGTCTGGGCGGTACCTATGCCGGTAACCCAATTGCCTGCGCCGCCGCGCTGGCGGTACTGAACATTTTTGAACAGGAAAATCTGCTGCAAAAAGCCAACGAGCTGGGACAAACCCTGCGCGAAGGCCTGCTGGCTATCGCGGAAACCCATCGCGAGATTGGCGACGTACGCGGGCTGGGCGCGATGATTGCTATCGAACTGTTCGAAAACGGCGACCACACGAAACCAGACGCCAAACTGACTGCGGAAGTGGTGGCGCGTGCACGCGAGAAAGGACTAATCCTGCTCTCCTGCGGACCTTACTACAACGTGCTGCGCATTCTTGTCCCGCTGACCATTGAAGATGCGCAAATCCGCCAGGGGCTGGACATTATCGCCCAATGTTTTGCCGAGGCAAAGCAAGATTAAACCCCCGAATAAAAACGGGAAATTGTAGGCCGGATAAAGCGCAAGCGCTGCCATCCGGCAATGTTGTGATGCCCGGTGGCGCTACGCTTACCGGGCCTACGGGTAAGGTGCAGGAAGCGACGTCAATAACAATAACGAGGTTTAAAGATGGGGCAAGTGTCACAATCACATGATTTAGGGGGCGGGCTGAAATCACGCCACGTCACCATGCTGTCTATTGCCGGGGTAATCGGCGCAAGTCTGTTCGTCGGTTCAAGTGTGGCGATTGCAGAAGCCGGTCCCGCAGTATTATTAGCCTATCTGTTCGCCGGATTGCTGGTGGTGATGATTATGCGCATGCTGGCCGAAATGGCCGTTGCCACCCCGGATACCGGTTCTTTTTCCACTTACGCCGATAAGGCCATTGGCCCGTGGGCGGGTTACACCATCGGCTGGTTGTACTGGTGGTTCTGGGTGTTAGTTATCCCTCTGGAAGCGAATATTGCCGCCATCATTCTGCACTCCTGGGTATCGGGCATTCCTATCTGGCTGTTTTCTCTGGTTATCACGCTGGCGTTAACCGGCAGTAACTTGCTGAGCGTTAAAAATTACGGTGAATTCGAGTTCTGGCTGGCGCTGTGCAAAGTGATTGCCATTCTGGCGTTTATTACCCTCGGTGCGGCGGCGATTAGCGGTTTCTACCCTTATGCCGAGGTTAGCGGAGTTTCACGCCTGTGGGATCAGGGCGGCTTTATGCCCAACGGTTTTGGCGCCGTGATCAGCGCGATGTTAATCACCATGTTCTCCTTTATGGGCGCAGAGATAGTTACCATCGCCGCCGCCGAATCCGATACCCCGGATAAACATATCGTTCGCGCCACCAACTCGGTTATCTGGCGTATCTCAATCTTCTATCTGTGCTCTATTTTTGTGGTGGTGGCGCTGATCCCGTGGAACATGCCGGGCCTGAAAGAAGTCGGTTCTTACCGCTCGGTGCTGGAGCTACTGCATATCCCGCACGCGAAATTGATCATGGACTGCGTCATTTTGCTGTCGGTGACCAGCTGTCTTAACTCCGCGCTGTATACGTCATCGCGTATGCTCTACTCCCTGAGCCGCCGTGGCGATGCCCCCGCCTTTATGGGTAAAACGAACCGCAGCAAAACGCCTTATGTGGCGGTATTACTGTCGACAGGTGCTGCGTTCCTCACCGTCATCGTCAACTATTACGCCCCGGCCAAGGTATTTAAATTCCTGATCGACAGCTCCGGTGCCATCGCGCTGCTGGTGTATCTGGTCATTGCCGTTTCTCAACTGCGGATGCGCAAAATCCTGCTGGCGCGAGGTGGTGAAATTAAACTGAAAATGTGGCTCTATCCGTGGCTTACCTGGCTGGTCATCGCGTTTATTATCTTTGTGCTGGTGGTCATGCTGTTTCGCCCGGCCCAACAGCTGGAAGTTATCTCTACCGGGTTGTTAGCCATAGGAATTATTTGCACCGTGCCCATTATGTCACGCTGGAAAAAACTGCTATCGTGGCAAAAAGCACCATTGCAAAATACGCATTAAACCTGTTCCCGGCGCAGGCCGGGAAATCCTTTCAGGAGTATGACCATGACCGCCATTCCCCAACCGACGGCCATTGATGGATACCGCTGGCTGAAGAACGACATCATCCGCGGTGTGTATCAGCCTGATGAAAAACTGCGTATGAGTCTGCTAACCTCACGCTATGAGCTAGGCGTGGGACCGCTGCGCGAAGCGCTTTCGCAGTTAGTTGCCGAGCGGTTAGTGACAGTAGTTAATCAGAAAGGGTATCGTGTCGCCCCGATGTCAGAGCAGGAGTTGCTCGATATTTTCGATGCCCGCGCCAATATGGAAGCCATGCTGGTCGCGCTGGCCATTGAACGCGGCGACGACGCCTGGGAAGCTGAAATTCTGGCGCGCGCGCATATGCTCAGTAAGCTTGAAGCCATTGATGCCAGCGAACAGATGCTCGACGAGTGGGATCAGCGCCATCAGGCGTTTCACTCGGCGATTGTCGCCGGCTGTGGTTCACAATATCTGCTGCAAATGCGTGAACGGCTGTTTTCTCTGGCGGCGCGCTACCGGTTTATCTGGCTGCGTAAAACGGTACTGTCGGTTGAAATGCTGGAAGACAAACACGATCAGCACAAGACGCTGACCGAAGCGATTCTGGCACGTGATGCCGTGCGCGCCAGCGAATTAATGCGCCAGCACTTGCTGACGCCGATTCCGATTATTCAACAGGCTATGAGCGGTAAATTGCTGACGCAATAAGCCTGAATAATATTACTGTTCCGGAATACGTAAAACCTGCCCAGGATAGATTTTATCCGGGCTTTTTAGCATTGGTTTATTCGCTTCAAATATCTGGTTATATAGGTTGGCATTACCGTAAACCTGTTTGGCAATAGCGCTCAGGGTATCCCCAGATTTCACGGTATAAAACTGGCTTTCGCTCGCGGGTGCAGAGGTTTTAACCTGATCATCTACGCTGGCGATACCAGAGATATTACCAATCGCGATCAGAATTTTTTCTTTTGCTTCCTGACTTAATCCATCACCAGAAACAGTAGCTTTGCCTTCGTTAATTTGCACATCCACTTTATCCGCATCAGGGATGCCGGTTTTGTTCAGGTGTTCCTGCACTTTTTTTGCCAGATCGGCTGTGTCATGGTTTCCAGTGACCGCATCCCACAGTTTTTCACCTGCATCTTTTACAAAATTGAAGAGTCCCATATCCACCTCGGTAATTAACAATCAACACCCAAAAGTGTAGCAGAGGAGAAAGGGACACAAAGAAAACGGCGCCGAAGCGCCGTAGTAGAAAGGAATTAATTACGCGTCTGTATCCAGAAGGCGTGGATCAAACCTGGGATGTAGCCCAGCAGCGTCAGAACGATATTGAGGATAAATGCCCAGCCGAACCCCTTCCCCAGCAGCACGCCAAGCGGGGGCAGAATAATAGTAAAAACGATTCTCCAGAAACCCATGCACACTCCCTACAAGCAAAAATTAATCATTGTTTAAAAAGAGATTTTATCTCTAAGAGTAGCCATTCTACCCAACTCTGCCAGTATTCCGCGGCTGTTTTACCCTCCTTTACGCTCTTTACGCTGGCGTACGTTGGTTACTTATTTTAGAATACACTTAATTTAGACAACACTTAAATACATATGACTGAACTTGAACAACTCCAGGCCAGCGCTGAACAGGCTGCCGCCCTGCTAAAAGCGATGAGTAATCCGAAACGGTTGCTGATTTTGTGCATGCTCTGTGGTTCACCCGGTACCAGCGCGGGTGAGTTAGCCCGTGTTACCGGCCTTAGTCCTTCCGCCACTTCCCAGCATCTGGCGCGTATGCGTGAAGAAGGTCTGATAGAAAGCCAGCGCGATGCCCAGCGCATCCTCTACTCCATTAAAAATGCGGCCGTGAATTCGCTGATCGCCACATTAAAAACACTGTATTGCCCATAAGGAGCCATCATGACTATTGGGACGATTTCCCCACGCGAGGCGCAGACACTGGTCGCGCAGGGTGCAAAACTGATTGATATCCGCGATGCTGACGAGTATCTGCACGAGCATATTCCTGAGGCACATCTGGCGCCATTACCCGCGCTTGAGCAGGGATCGCTGCCAGCGAATTTACGCGCCGAGCAGGTGATTTTTCACTGCCAGTCAGGCAAACGTACACAAAATGCGGCAACAAAACTGAGCGCCATCGCCGCACCCGCGCAGGTCTGGTTGCTGGAAGGTGGAATTGACGGCTGGAAAGCCGCAGGGTTGCCGGTGGCGAAAGACAGTTCACAACCGTTACCGCTGATGCGTCAGGTGCAGATAGCCGCAGGCAGCCTTGCCCTACTCGGCGTTATTCTGGGCTATAGCGTTAGTAGCGCCTTCTTCCTGCTGAGCGGTTTTGTGGGCGCCGGGCTGATACTCGCTGGTGTAACTGGCTTTTGCGGTATGGCGCGATTACTGGACATCATGCCCTGGAACCGACGTACTCATTAAGCGGTAATCATTGAAACAGCACTGTACCCGCCGGTTGACGTGATCTATGGTGAGTTCTGCGATAAATGATAAATAAAGGAGCACAACAATATGTTTAAACCTGGCGATCTGGTTCAACCGCGTATGGGCGGTCCAAAACTGAAGGTTGTTGAAGTCAATGACGATCAAATTGTGGCGGTACAAGCCAGTAATGAAAGCGGTGATAAATTCACGCTGAAAGCAGCTGATGTCACGCGATATAACGAAGAGGGTGATTTCGGCGTTTGCTGAAAATAAGCGGTGAGGATCTCCTCACCGCCTTCGCAATTAGATCAAAAAGTCATCAAGAGATTTACCGGCAGCCAGCGCCTGGGCAATTGGCTTCGGTGTGCGACCTTGTCCGGTCCATGTTTTCGTTTCACCATTGAGATCGATAAAACGATATTTCGCCGGGCGCGGTTGGCGTTTTTTAACTGAACGTGCCGTCGCAGGTGTTATGCTCAGCAGCTCCTCCGGGCTGATCCCGTCTGCCTGCATCTGCGCCAGCAAGGCATTAATTTTTGCCTGCTGTTCTGCACGTTGGCGCTGTAGCTGTTCTTCTTCATCGCGCCGTTCTTTGGTCACTACCCTGAATTTTTCAAGCATATCTTCCAGTACATCAACGGAAAATTCACGAGCCATTGCACGCAGCGAGCGGATATTATTTAAGTTTTTTAACATTGAACTCATATTAACAAAACCTCTTTAACGTAAAACATAAAAACGGTATTACGCTAAATATTGTATGCAACCAATTATTATATTTCCAGTCTAATTTATTCGTTTGTCATTAAACAAATAGCCAACTCTGATATTTATAGCATCCATTCTGCTATCGCCCAGACAATATATTCTATTACCCTGATTGCAGCTTTGAATATACCTGCAAGGTATCTCAGCGCGTCACTTAAGAAACAAGCCACGGCATCTCGTGGAACCAACGAGTATACATATTGCACATCAGTCAACATTCAGAAAAGGAGCGCAAAAAATTCAGAAAAACAAGCAACAATAACTCTTTGATCTAAAAAGACTTTAATTAACACAGCAACGAAAACACCAAAACGAACAAAAAACAAACCATTACAGAGCATTTTATCGACAAAAAGACAATAAATAAAAATTTTCAGCTAGTTGATAGTTATTATCCAGGCAGATATCCTATTAAAACGCGAAAGCAGCAAGACAAATCACTAGCAGTTAAGGTATTCAAAACCTTTTTTCCCCTTTTTACAAGGAGCATTAACATGTTCTCTCCGCAGTCACGCTTGCGTCATGCAGTAGCAGACACGTTCGCGATGGTTGTTTATTGTTCTGTCGTGAACATGTTGATCGAAATATTCCTTTCTGGAATGAGCTTCGAACAGTCGCTGTATTCCAGATTAGTCGCTATCCCTGTCAACATACTGATCGCGTGGCCATACGGCATGTATCGTGATTTGTTCATGCGCGCGGCCCGTAAAGCCACGCAGGCAGGATGGGCAAAAAATCTGGCGGATGTGCTGGCTTATGTCACCTTCCAGTCGCCGGTGTATGTGATTATTCTGCTGACGGTTGGCGCAGACTGGCATCAGATTACGGCTGCAGTAAGTTCGAACATCGTGGTGTCAATGCTGATGGGCGCTGTCTATGGCTACTTTCTTGATTATTGCCGCCGCTTGTTTAAGGTCAGCAGCTATCATCAGGCTAAAGCCTGACACGCTTCTTCGCGACTGGCACTGCCAGTCGCGTTATTAGTTAGAATTAACGTCGCCAAACAGTCCGCTCAGATAACGTTCAAGCGCAATACGCGAGCTAAAGCCGTGCGGAATACCATAATGCTCATGAGTCTCTCCGGCTAAATACAGCGGGAATTGCTGGTAATGATCGCAAGTTTTAATATCCGTTGCCGGTTCCGCCAGCGAAGAGCTACGCTCTTTCAACGTGGGATGGATAATTAATGCGGTACGCCCCATGCGAGCTTCACGATTAACATACACATAATTTTCGCCACGCCGATAGCCGTACGTTTTCTGCGTCACTACATCAACGGTAAAGCCCACTTTTTCAAGTACGCGCGCCACCTCATCAGGTCGTAAATACATATTATTTTCCTCGTTATCTTTTACTGCGGGCTTACCTTACCTGATTCAGCATTAGCAACGCTTTCAGAAAAGTCCATAAACGAGTGAACACGATGAGACGAATATCTTAAGTAACGTACAGATTTATGTCAGCGCCAACCTCAGTTGGTAGGCCGCCTGTTGCGCCATTTCCGCCGAGCTGATATTGGTAAATGACAGAAATATTCCCCCCTTTCCTTCTGACGTTATTCGCCAGCGGCTTAGCGCCTGAACCGCTAACCCGGCCTGATTCGCTTTGCGCACCAGCGCAGTATCATCTCCGTCTACACTCATCACCAGTTGAATCCCACCTTCCTGAGGAATGACTCTAAACCCTTGTTCGGTCAGGGCGTTTTCCATCCATTGTCGTCGTTCGGCATAATGCTGTCGCATACGTTTTAAGTGTCGCCAGAAGTGGCCGTCTCGCATAAAATCCGCCAGCGTTTGCTGCCATAGAACCGGGACGCTACAGGCCGTTAGCGCCGCTTGCTGGCGAAAGCGTTCAACCTGGGTCAGAGGCACCACCAGCCATGCCGTACGCAAAGCCGGAAACATCGATTTGCTGAACGTTCCGGCATAAATCACCCGCTGAGGCGCATCCAGACTTTTTAGCGGCGGCAACGGCTTACCGTGGTAACGAAATTCACTGTCATAGTCATCTTCGATTACCCACGCCTGCGCGCGAGTCGCCCACTCCAGCAACTGGTGGCGACGGTCCAAAGACAGTGCTACCCCCAGAGGGCTTTGATGTGCGGGAGTGAGCAGTACAAAACGCGCCAGCGGGTAGTCGCGGATCCCGGCGCTGACATCCAGACCATCGGCATCCACCGCTACCGGCATCAACTCAATGCGTTCCTGAGCCACCACGGGCCGGATCAGCGGAAAACCGGGATCTTCGACCCACATTCCCTCACCGGGATGCGCCAGAGCGCGCAGGATTAACGTCATTGATGCCGCATAGCCTGAAGTGATAAAAATCTGCTCTGGCTGGCATTCAATGCTGCGTGAAACGCGCAGATAATCAACAATTGCCTGGCGTAACACCCGTTCACCACATACATCGCCCACCGCCAGATCAAAACGCGTTTGGGTGCGTAAACGCCGTCCCATCACCCGTGCCCAGACTTCACGCGGAAAAAGATCGAGTGCGGGTAATCCCATCTGAAATAGTTGCGGTCTGGGATTTTCTCCGGCGAAGATGGCAGGCGATGCAGGCGCCCTTTCTGGTCGCAGTTGCTCACTGACAAACGTTCCTGCCTGTCCACGCCGCGCGAGCCAGCCTTGCGCCACCAGCTCTGCATAGGCATTTTCCACCGTCGAGCGTGATACTCCCAGCTCCTGGGCCCAGGTCCGGCTGGAGGGCAATCTGGTACCGGGCTTGAGTTCGCCTTTCTCAATTGCGTTTTTTAACTGACGGGCGATTTGCTGATAACGTGGCATTTATGGTCTGCTTTTTTGGTAACAATATGGCTCTCTGTTGCAGTCCATTATAGTGCTACATTGCGGGTCATCCAAACGAGGAGAAATACCATGACAATGTTACGCCAGCCCTATTACGAACTCAGTCCCGAAATCTATAACGCTCTGGTTCAGGCAAGCCAAGCGCTGGAAAACTGCGCGCTGGAACCTACGTTGACGGAACTGATTTACCTGCGGGTCTCGCAAATCAACGGCTGCGCCTTTTGTCTGGAAATGCACAGTAAAGCACTGCGCAAATCCGGTGTTGCGCAGGCCAAACTGGACGCACTGGCAGGCTGGCGGGTGAGTCACCACTTCAGCGAGCAGGAACGTGCGGCGCTGGCGTGGGCCGAATCGGTCACCCAGATTGCCACTACTCACGCTGAAGATGACGTTTATCTGCCGCTGCTAGACCATTTCAGCGCGAAAGAAATTAGCGACCTGACATTTGCCATTAGTCTGATGAACTGCTTTAACCGTCTGGCGGTGGGGATGCGCATGTGATTCTGCGCTGCCGGATGGCGACATAAATGCCTTATCCGGCCCAGGATGTACTTTCCTGTAGGCCGGATTAGACGCGACGCGTCGCCATCCGGCAACCTGCGATGGTACATACCACTTCCCCCGCCACGCTCATCACCCAGCTCATCATCAATCTAAAATTCCCATATCTTGTATGGTTGAATCTTTTTAAAACTACATCTAGTATCTCTCCTATCAGGACACACACAACCCGACGCCCTTCATCGCGCCGATCCTTTATTTTTAAATGGAAATACGAATCATGCGTATTATTATTTACACTCGCAATAACTGTGTTCAGTGCCACGCCACCAAACGGGCAATGGAAAGCCGTGGTTTTGACTTTGAGATGGTAAACGTCGATTTACAACCCGATTTGGCTGATAGCCTGCGCGATCAAGGGTTTCGCCAGCTACCGGTCGTGGTCGCGGGGGAAACCAGTTGGTCAGGGTTTCGCCCGGACATGATCAACCGTCTGCATCCGGAACACCGTGTGGCCAGCGCATGAGTCAGCTCGTCTACTTCTCCAGCAGCTCCGAAAATACGCACCGCTTTATGCAGCGTCTGGGGCTGCCAGCCATCCGCATTCCGCTTAACGAACGCGAGCGGATCCGGGTAGACGAACCTTACATATTAATCGTGCCGTCCTACGGCGGCGGCGGCACTGCTGGCGCGGTCCCAAGGCAGGTGATCCGCTTTTTAAACGATACGCACAACCGGGCGTTAATCCGTGGAGTGATCGCCTCCGGCAATCGTAATTTCGGTGACGCCTACGGTCGCGCGGGTGATGTCATCTCACAAAAATGCGGCGTGCCGTGGCTCTATCGCTTTGAGCTGATGGGCACCCAAAGCGATATCGACAACGTTCGAAAAGGAGTGAGCGAATTTTGGCAACGACAACCGCAGAACGTGTAATGCAGTCAACGCTGGATTATCACGCCCTGAACGCCATGCTGAATCTCTACGATAAAGCCGGGCGCATTCAGTTCGACAAAGACCATCAGGCCGTGGAGGCCTTCTTTGCCGCCCACGTCCGCCCAAACTCGGTGGCGTTTGCCAGCCAGCAGGAGCGCCTGGAAACGTTGGTGGATGAAGGCTATTACGATGCCAGCGTGTTAGCCCGCTACGATCGCGCGTTCGTGCTGAAGCTATTCGATCATGCCCACGCCAGCGGATTCCGTTTCCAGACGTTCCTCGGCGCATGGAAGTTCTACACCAGCTATACGCTGAAAACGTTCGACGGTAAGCGCTATCTCGAAGACTTTGAGGATCGGGTCACGATGGTGGCGCTCACGCTGGCGCAGGGCGATGAAGCGCTCGCGATGCAGCTGACCGATGAAATGCTCTCCGGGCGCTTTCAGCCCGCCACACCAACCTTTTTAAACTGCGGCAAACAGCAACGCGGTGAGCTGGTCTCCTGCTTCCTGTTGCGTATTGAAGACAACATGGAGTCTATTGGTCGGGCAGTCAACTCCGCACTTCAGCTCTCCAAACGCGGCGGCGGCGTGGCATTTTTGCTCTCCAACCTGCGCGAGGCAGGTGCGCCCATTAAGCGTATTGAGAACCAGTCATCTGGGGTGATCCCAGTAATGAAAATGCTGGAAGATGCGTTTTCTTATGCGAATCAACTCGGGGCACGTCAGGGTGCGGGGGCGGTGTATCTGCACGCACACCATCCGGATATTTTACGTTTTCTCGATACCAAGCGCGAAAACGCCGACGAGAAAATCCGCATCAAAACGCTCTCGCTTGGCGTGGTGATCCCGGATGTTACCTTTCAACTGGCGAAAGAAAATGCCCGAATGGCGCTGTTCTCACCGTATGACGTGGAACGGATTTACGGCAAACCTTTCGGTGATATCGACGTGAGTGAGCGGTATGACGAACTGGTTGCCGACGAACGTGTGCGCAAAAAATTCATTAACGCCCGCGATTTCTTCCAGCGGCTGGCCGAGATCCAGTTTGAGTCTGGCTATCCTTACATCATGTTTGAAGATACGGTGAATCGCGCCAATCCGATTGCAGGTCGGATCAATATGAGCAACCTGTGCTCGGAGATTTTGCAGGTTAACAGTGCCTCCACCTACGATGAAAATCTCAATTACGCGCAGACCGGGCACGATATTTCCTGCAATCTCGGCTCGTTAAACATTGCCCATACCATGGATTCACCCGACTTTGGTCGTACCGTGGAAACGGCGGTTCGTGGCTTAACCGCCGTTTCGGACATGAGCCATATCCGCAGCGTGCCCTCGATTGAGGCCGGAAACAGCGCGTCGCACGCGATTGGTCTTGGGCAGATGAATCTGCACGGGTATCTGGCGCGGGAAGGGATCGCCTACGGTTCGCCGGAAGGGCTGGATTTTACCAATCTCTATTTCTATACCATCACCTGGCATGCGCTGAATACGTCAATGAAGATCGCCCGCGAGCGCGGTCAAACCTTTGCCGGATTCAAACAGTCGCGCTACGCCAGCGGCGAGTATTTTAACCAGTATCTGCAGGGCGACTGGCAACCAAAAACCGCCAAGGTTCGCACGCTGTTTGCCGCCAGCGGCATTACGCTGCCGACGCGCGAGATGTGGTCACAGCTGCGTGAAGATGTGATGCGCTACGGCATTTATAACCAGAATTTACAGGCGGTTCCCCCCACCGGTTCTATCTCCTACATCAATCATGCCACGTCGAGCATTCACCCGATCGTGTCGAAAGTGGAGATTCGCAAAGAGGGCAAAACCGGGCGCGTTTACTACCCTGCTCCGTTTATGACCAATGAGAATCTGGCCTTGTATCAGGATGCCTACGAGATCGGCCCACAAAAAATCATTGATACCTACGCAGAAGCTACTCGCCATGTCGATCAGGGGCTTTCACTGACGCTCTTTTTCCCCGATACCGCCACCACGCGCGATATCAATAAAGCGCAGATTTACGCCTGGCGTAAGGGCATCAAATCCCTGTACTACATCCGACTACGCCAGCTGGCGCTGGAAGGCACCGAAATCGAAGGCTGCGTGTCATGCGCGCTGTAAGGAGGAGAAAATGACATTATCCCGCGTGAGCGCCATCAACTGGAACAAGATTGAGGATGATAAAGATCTTGAGGTATGGAACCGTCTGACCAGTAACTTCTGGCTCCCGGAAAAGGTCCCGCTCTCCAATGACATTCCGGCCTGGCAAACGTTGAACGCCGCCGAACAGCAGCTAACAATCCGCGTTTTTACCGGGCTGACGCTGCTCGACACCATTCAGAATGTTGCCGGAGCACCAGCGTTAATGGCTGATTCGTTAACGCCGCATGAAGAGGCGGTGCTGTCGAATATCAGCTTTATGGAGGCGGTGCACGCCCGTTCATACAGCTCAATATTCTCTACCCTTTGCCAGACCAAAGACGTGGATGCTGCCTACGCCTGGAGTGAAGAAAATACCCCACTCCAGCGCAAAGCTCAGATCGTTTTGACACATTACGCCAGCGACGAACCGCTGAAGAAAAAAATAGCCAGCGTGTTTCTGGAATCCTTCCTGTTCTATTCTGGCTTCTGGTTGCCAATGTATTTTTCCAGCCGCGGCAAATTGACCAATACCGCCGATCTCATTCGTCTGATCATTCGTGATGAAGCGGTTCATGGATATTACATTGGTTATAAATATCAAAAAGGTCTGGAGCATATTTGCGAATCCGCACGCGAGGAGTTAAAGAATTTTGCCTTTGACCTGCTGATGGAATTGTATGATAACGAAGCGCGTTATACGGAAGAGTTGTATGCAGAAACCGGCTGGGTGGATGACGTCAAAGCCTTCCTTTGTTACAACGCCAATAAGGCATTAATGAATTTGGGATATGAGGCGCTATTTCCGCCTGAAATGGCGGAGGTTAACCCGGCAATCCTTGCCGCGCTGTCGCCCAACGCTGATGAAAACCACGATTTCTTCTCGGGTTCCGGCTCATCTTATGTGATGGGAAAAGCGGTCGAAACCGAAGATGACGACTGGAATTTCTAGCACTCATTTTCACGGGAAATACCGTACATTTTTCGCGGAAATATTTTAACAGGATCACACTTTTGTCGTGCAAATATAATTGTGTGATCTACACTCAATATCAGCCGCATTATTCGCCTGCATTCCAGCAATTCAGGCGATTTTTCATTGCCATTTACAAAAAATATTAACCCGTTCACATTCGCGCTCAGCCCTTATATCACGGGAAGTCCCGCCACCTTGCCTTTGGCAATATTCATGCCACAACCAAATTCAGGGTTGTCTCAGATTCTCAGTATGTTAGGGTAGAAAAAGGTCACTATTTCCATCAGGTAATATATCGATATAAACAAATAACAGGAATCATTCTATTGCATGGCAATTAAATTAGAAGTTAAAAATCTCTATAAGATATTTGGAGAGCATCCCCAGAGAGCCTTCAAATATATTGAAAAAGGACTTTCAAAAGAGCAGATTCTGGATAAAACGGGGCTATCGCTTGGCGTTAAGAACGCCAGTCTGGCCATTGAAGAAGGCGAGATATTTGTCATCATGGGATTATCCGGTTCGGGTAAATCCACAATGGTACGCCTTCTCAATCGCCTGATTGAACCCACCCGCGGACAGGTATTGATTGACGGCGTAGACATCGCCCGCATATCCGATGCCGAGCTTCGCGAGGTGCGCAGAAAAAAGATTGCGATGGTGTTCCAGTCCTTTGCCCTGATGCCGCACATGACGGTGCTGGACAATACGGCATTCGGCATGGAATTAGCCGGTGTCGGCGCGGATGAACGTCGTGAAAAAGCGTTAGATGCGCTACGTCAGGTTGGTCTGGAGAATTATGCTCACGGCTACCCGGATGAACTTTCCGGGGGGATGCGCCAGCGTGTAGGCCTCGCCCGCGCATTAGCCATTAACCCTGACATCTTATTAATGGATGAGGCCTTCTCAGCCCTCGATCCATTAATTCGTACTGAGATGCAGGATGAACTGGTAAAACTACAGGCGAAGCATCAACGTACCGTGGTCTTTATATCGCATGACCTCGACGAAGCCATGCGCATTGGCGACAGAATTGCCATTATGCAAAACGGTGAAGTGGTCCAGGTCGGCACGCCAGATGAAATCCTGAATAATCCGGCCAATGATTATGTACGCACCTTCTTCCGTGGTGTCGATATTAGCCAGGTCTTTAGCGCGAAAGATATTTCACGCCGTAGTCCCGAAGGTTTGATTCGTAAAAACCCCGGTGTGGGTCCACGTTCTGCGCTGCAATTATTGCAAGACAAAGATCGCGAATATGGTTACGTGATCGAACGCGGCAATAAATTCGTTGGCGTTGTTTCAATCGACTCCTTAAAAACAGCGTTAAGTCAGGCGCAAGGTATTGAAGCGGCATTGATCGATGAGCCGTTAGCCGTAGATGCACAAACCCCTCTCAGCGAGTTGCTTTCTCATGTCGGTCAGGCCCCGTGCGCGGTGCCGGTTGTAGATGAGGAACAGCAGTATGTGGGCGTCATTTCAAAACGCATGCTGTTACAGGCTTTAGATCGTGAGGGGGTAAACAATGGCTGATCAAACTAATCCGTGGGACACCACACCAGCGGCCGACAGTGCCGCACAAAATGCTGATGCCTGGAGTACGCCATCAGGCGCACCCACTGACGGTGGTGGCGCGGACTGGCTGACCAGCGCACCCGCGCCGGCACCAGAGCATTTCAATATTATGGATCCGTTCCATAAAACGCTGATCCCGCTGGACAGTTGGGTCACAGAGGGGATCGACTGGGTCGTTACCCATTTCCGTCCGGTCTTCCAGGGCATTCGTGTCCCGGTGGATTACATTCTCAACGGCTTTCAACAGCTGCTGTTAGGTATGCCAGCCCCGGTAGCGATTATCCTGTTCGCGCTGATTGCCTGGCAGATTTCCGGCGTGGGGATGGGCGTTGCTACGCTGATTTCCTTAATTGCCATCGGTGCCATCGGCGCGTGGTCGCAGGCCATGATAACCCTGGCGCTGGTGTTGACCGCGCTGCTGTTCTGCGTGGTGATCGGTCTGCCGATGGGGATCTGGTTGGCGCGCAGTCCACGGGCAGCAAAAATTGTTCGCCCGCTGCTGGACGCCATGCAAACCACACCCGCGTTTGTCTATCTGGTGCCGATTGTCATGCTGTTCGGTATTGGTAACGTCCCGGGCGTAGTGGTGACGATTATCTTCGCCCTGCCGCCAATCGTGCGTCTGACTATTCTGGGGATTAACCAGGTGCCAGCCGATCTGATTGAAGCCTCGCGCTCGTTTGGCGCCAGCCCGCGTCAGATGCTGTTTAAAGTGCAGCTCCCGCTGGCAATGCCCACCATTATGGCTGGGGTTAACCAGACGCTGATGCTGGCGCTCTCAATGGTCGTCATCGCATCGATGATTGCCGTCGGCGGACTGGGCCAGATGGTTCTGCGCGGAATCGGTCGTCTGGATATGGGGCTTGCCACCGTCGGCGGGGTTGGGATTGTGATCCTCGCTATCATTCTCGACCGCCTGACGCAGGCCGTCGGTCGCGACTCGCGTAGTCGTGGCAACCGTCGCTGGTACACCACCGGTCCCATTGGGCTTATCACTCGCCCTTTCACGAAGTAATACACCCGTTGCCCGGTGGCGCATTGCTTACCGGGCATACAATTCATTAACTTGCGCAAAATCATTCAAGTTGCATCGCGGCGGCAAACGAATGTATCCCCAGGAGCGTACAAGTAGTACGTGACTGGGGTGCATGAGTGCAGCCAACAAAGAGGCAGCTTGAAGGATGAAGTGTAATAAGGAACAACGATGCGACAGAAAGTAATTATTGCCACAGCGTTTGCCACCCTTGTCTCCACCAGCACTTTCGCTGCCGACCTGCCGGGCAAAGGCATCACCGTACAGCCAATCCAGAGCACTATCTCTGAAGAATCCTTCCAGACGCAGTTAGTCGCCCGTGCGCTGGAGAAACTGGGTTACACCGTTAACAAAACCAGCGAAGTTGACTACAACGTCGGCTATACCTCCATTGCCTCTGGCGATGCAACTTTTACCGCCGTGAACTGGCAGCCGCTGCATGATGATATGTACGCCGCTGCGGGCGGAGACAAAAAGTTTTATCGCGAGGGGGTATTCGTTACGGGTGCCGCACAGGGTTATCTGATCGACAAGAAAACCGCTGAGCAGTATAAAATCACCAATATCGCCCAGTTAAAAGATCCGAAGATCGCCAAAATCTTTGACACCAACGGTGACGGAAAAGCCGATATGATGGGCTGTTCACCGGGCTGGGGCTGTGAAGCAGTAATCAACCACCAGAACAAAGCTTTCGATCTGGAAAAAACCGTCGAGGTCAGCCACGGTAACTATGCGGCGATGATGGCCGACACCATTACCCGCTTCAAAGAAGGTAAACCCATTCTTTACTACACCTGGACACCGTACTGGGTGAGCGACGTAATGAAACCTGGTAAAGATGTGGTCTGGCTGCAGGTGCCGTTCTCTTCCCTGCCAGGCGAGCAGAAAGATATTGATACCAAACTGCCAAACGGCGCCAACTACGGCTTCCCGGTGAACACTATGCATATTGTCGCCAATAAAGCCTGGGCGGAGAAAAACCCGGCTGCGGCGAAACTGTTTGCCATCATGAAGCTGCCGCTGGCGGATATCAACGCGCAGAACGCAATGATGCACGACGGGAAAGCGTCTGAAGCCGACGTACAGGGTCACGTTGACGGCTGGATCAAAGCCCACCAGCAGCAGTTTGACGGCTGGGTGAACGAAGCGCTGGCCGCGCAGAAATAATCCACTCACAGGCCTGATGAGTGTAGCGCCATCAGGCCTGTAACCGCATAAATGCCGGATGGTGGCGCGATGCACCTAATCCGGCCGATCCTCCCTCCCCCAATCGCACAATCCATCACTCAACAAATCAGCAACATTTAATCACTTCCGTTATGATTGTTTTCTGCAACCCATTACTCAGTTGAAAACAATGACGAAAACTACTCAGGGACTTAGCCCTTCGCTGATCCTGTTAATGTCTATTGCCACCGGCCTTGCCGTCGCCAGTAACTATTACGCGCAACCGCTGCTCGACACCATCGCGCGCAACTTTTCGCTATCTGCCAGTACTGCAGGGTTTATCGTCACCGCGGCCCAGCTCGGCTACGCCGCCGGCCTGCTGTTCTTAGTGCCGCTCGGCGATATGTTTGAACGTCGGATGCTGATTGTCTCCATGACGTTGCTCGCGGCTGGCGGCATGCTGATCACCGCCAGCAGCCAGTCGCTGGGTATGCTGATTCTCGGTACCGCTCTGACCGGACTGTTCTCGGTAGTGGCACAGATTTTGGTTCCGCTGGCGGCAACGCTTGCCACACCGGACAAGCGCGGGAAGGTTGTCGGCACGATTATGAGCGGCCTGCTGCTGGGTATTCTGCTGGCGCGCACCGTGGCGGGATTACTGGCGAATCTTGGCGGCTGGCGCACCGTATTTTGGGTCGCATCAGTATTAATGGCGCTGATGTCGGTTGCGCTGTGGCGCGGCCTGCCGAAGATGAAATCCGATACTCATCTTAACTATCCTCAGCTGTTAGGCTCGGTATTCAGCCTGTTTATTCACGATAAATTGCTGCGTACCCGCGCGATGCTGGGCTGCCTGACTTTTGCCAATTTCAGTATTCTGTGGACCTCGATGGCGTTTTTGCTCGCCGCGCCGCCGTTTAACTATTCGGAAGGAATGATTGGTCTGTTCGGTCTGGCGGGTGCCGCAGGGGCATTAGGCGCACGTCCGGCAGGCGGTTTTGCCGATAAAGGTAAATCCCACCTGACCACAACCATAGGACTGCTATTACTGCTGCTCTCCTGGCTTGCTATTTGGTTTGGGCACGCTTCAGTCCCCATGCTGATTATCGGTATTCTGGTGTTGGACCTCACCGTTCAGGGAGTACACATCACCAACCAGACGGTTATCTATCGCATTCATCCGGATGCGCGTAATCGCCTGACCGCCGGATACATGACCAGCTATTTTATTGGCGGAGCGGCAGGTTCGCTGATTTCAGCCTCCGCCTGGCAGCATGCTGGTTGGGCTGGCGTTTGTCTGGCGGGTACGACCGTTGCCGTACTCAACCTGGTGGTCTGGTGGCGAGGTTTTCACCGTCAGGAAGCCGTAAATTAAGCGTATAGTGCATGTTTACCGCTGATTGGGCTCCACAGGGTGTTAAGGAGTCCATCAGTCTGCTAAGGTTATAACTCATTGAGCCAAGTTATATTAATTTCGGTAATGAAACCTATAACCCTATGGAAAGCCCTGTACCCCAGTCTGAATCCTGTTCGGCAACGTTAACGGAAGGATTCAAAGACAGCCTGCCAATAGTCATCAGCTATATTCCGGTCGCTTTTGCATTTGGTCTCAATGCCACTCGCCTTGGCTTTACGCCGGTTGAAAGCGTCTTTTTCTCCTGCATTATCTATGCGGGAGCCAGCCAGTTTGTCATTACCACCATGCTCGCTGCGGGCAGTTCGCTGTGGGTCGCCGCCCTTACCGTCATGGCCATGGATGTCCGTCATGTTTTGTACGGCCCTTCCCTGCGCAGTCGAATAGCCCAGCGACTGAGTAAACCCAAAAGTGCACTGTGGGCTTTTGGCCTTACCGATGAAGTCTTTGCCGCCGCAACGGCAAAACTGGTCCGGGATAATCGGCGCTGGAGTGAAAACTGGATGATCGGCATCGCACTGTGCTCCTGGGCCTCCTGGGTGTTTGGTACGGTGATCGGCGCGTTTTCCGGCAGTGGTTTACTCAAGGATTACCCGGCGGTTGAAGCGGCACTGGGATTCATGCTCCCGGCGCTGTTTATGAGCTTCCTGCTCGCGTCATTCCAACGTAAACAAGCGCTCTGCGTGACTGCCTCCCTGACCGGGGCGCTGGCTGGCGTCATGCTGTTTTCCATACCTGCCGCTATCCTTGCAGGTATTGTCTGCGGATGCCTGACTGCGCTCATCCAGTCATTTTGGCAGGGAGGTCCTGATGAGCTATGAGGTTCTGCTACTTGGCCTGTTGGTCGGCTGCGTTAATTACTGTTTTCGCTATTTGCCACTCCGTCTTGGGGTAGGCAATGTTCGCCCGACGAAGCGCGGCGCGACGGGCATACTACTCGACACTATTGGCATTGCATCTATTTGCGCCCTGCTGGTGGTGTCTACCGCACCAGAAGTTATGCACGACGCTCGTCGGTTCGTGCCTACGCTGGTGGGGTTTGTCATACTGGGCGCAAGCTTCTATAAGACCCGCAGCATCATCATTCCAACGTTACTGAGTGCTCTGGGCTATGGATTAGCCTGGAAAATGCTTGTTGGCTTATAGATAAAAACAATCATTTTAAAGAAATAATACATTTACTTTATTTGTCACTGTCGTTACTATATCGGCTGAAATTAATGAGGTTATACCCAAATGGATAGTTCGTTTACGCCCATTGAACAAATGCTAAAATTTCGCGCCAGCCGCTACGAAGAGTTCCCTTATCAGGAAGTGCTTCTGACTCGCCTCTGTATGCACATGCAGGGTAAGTTGCTGGAAAACCGCAATAAGATGCTGAAAGCTCAAGGGATTAACGAGACATTGTTTATGGCGTTGATTACGCTGGAGTCTCAGGAAAACCACAGTATTCAGCCTTCTGAACTGAGTTGCGCGCTTGGCTCGTCACGCACTAACGCTACCCGCATTGCGGATGAGTTAGAAAAACGTGGCTGGATCGAACGTCGTGAAAGCGATAACGATCGCCGCTGTCTGCATCTGCAATTGACCGAGAAAGGCCATGCTTTTTTGCAAGAGGTGTTACCGCCTCAGCATAACTGCCTGCATCAGCTCTGGTCGTCTCTTAGCACCACCGAAAAAGATCAGCTTGAGCAAATTACCCGTAAACTTCTGACCCGTCTTGATCAGATGGAGCAGGATGGCGCGGTGTTAGAAGCGCTGCGCTAACGCGCCGACTCGCTCAGAAATCCAGATTTATAAATGAAAAAACCGACAGGCCAGCACGCATACTGCTGGCCTGTCTGATAAACAGGTCGGCTCAGCCGATGTGAAAAAAATAAGATCGTGGAGAACAACATGAGCGCAAATGCGGAGACTCAAACCCCGCAGCAACCGGTCAAGAAGAATGGCAAACGTAAAAGTATGCTGCTCCTTCTGACCTTGCTCTTTATTATCATTGCCGTGGCATATGGGATTTATTGGTTTTTAGTACTTCGTCATGTCGAAGAGACAGACGATGCGTACGTGGCAGGGAACCAGGTTCAAATCATGGCTCAGGTATCAGGCAGCGTGACGAAAGTCTGGGCTGATAACACTGACTTTGTAAAACAAGGCGATGTGCTGGTCACCCTCGACCAGACAGACGCAAAGCAGGCATTTGAAAAAGCCAAAACTGCGCTGGCTTCCAGCGTGCGTCAGACGCACCAGTTGATGATCAACAGCAAGCAGTTACAGGCAAGCATTGAAGTGCAGAAAACCGCACTGGCGCAGGCACAAAGCGACTTTAATCGCCGAGTTCCGCTGGGCAATGCCAACCTGATTGGCCGTGAAGAGCTGCAACACGCTCGTGATGCCGTCGCCAGCGCTCAGGCCCAGCTTGATGTCGCGATCCAACAATATAATGCTAACCAGGCGATGATTCTGGGTAGCAAGCTGGAAGATCAACCCGCTGTGCAACAGGCTGCCACCGAAGTGCGCAATGCCTGGCTGGCGCTGGAACGTACCAGAATTGTCAGCCCAATGACCGGTTATGTATCCCGTCGCGCCGTACAGCCTGGTGCGCAAATTAGCCCAACCACGCCGCTGATGGCGGTTGTTCCGGCCACTAACCTGTGGGTAGATGCCAACTTCAAAGAAACACAGCTCGCGCACATGCGTATCGGCCAACCGGCGACCGTTATCAGCGATATTTACGGCGATGACGTAAAATATACCGGTAAAGTTGTCGGTCTCGATATGGGTACGGGCAGCGCTTTCTCCCTCCTGCCAGCGCAGAACGCAACCGGCAACTGGATCAAAGTCGTCCAGCGTCTGCCGGTACGTATCGAACTGGATGCGCAGCAACTGGCACAGCATCCATTACGTATTGGTTTGTCTACGCTGGTTACGGTAGATACCTCAAATCGTGACGGACAAATTCTGGCAAGCCAGGTTCGTACCACGCCGGTATCAGAAAGTAATGCACGTGAAATCAACCTTGCTCCGGTCAATAAGATGATCGAAGAGATCGTGCGGGCCAACGCGGGCTAATTCAAAGGTGCGTGTGATGCAACAGCAAAAACCGCTGGAAGGCGCGCAGCTCGTCATTATGACGATCGCGCTGTCCCTGGCGACATTCATGCAGGTGCTGGACTCCACCATTGCTAACGTGGCGATCCCCACTATCGCCGGGAACCTCGGCTCTTCACTGAGCCAGGGGACCTGGGTTATCACCTCATTTGGGGTGGCGAACGCTATCTCTATTCCGATCACCGGCTGGCTGGCAAAACGCTTTGGCGAAGTAAGACTCTTTATGTGGTCAACTATCGCCTTCGTCATTGCGTCATGGGCATGCGGGATGTCCACCAGCCTGAACATGCTGATTTTCTTCCGCGTAATTCAGGGTATTGTCGCCGGTCCATTAATTCCGCTGTCACAGAGCCTGTTGCTGAATAACTATCCACCCGCCAAGCGTTCCATCGCCCTCGCGCTATGGTCGATGACGGTGATTGTTGCCCCGATATGTGGTCCTATTCTTGGGGGCTATATCAGCGACAACTATCACTGGGGCTGGATATTTTTTATCAACGTGCCAATCGGGGCTGTGGTGGTATTGATGACACTGCAAACCCTGCGCGGTCGGGAAACCAAAACCGAGCAGCGGCGCATTGACGCCATTGGTCTGGCACTGCTGGTCATCGGTATCGGCAGTTTGCAGATTATGCTCGACCGCGGCAAAGAGCTGGACTGGTTCGCCTCGCAGGAGATTATCATCCTGACGGTGGTCGCCGTTGTCGCTATCAGCTTCCTGATCGTCTGGGAGCTTACCGACGAGCACCCCATTGTCGATCTCTCGCTGTTTAAGTCGCGCAACTTTACCATCGGCTGCCTGTGTATCAGCCTGGCCTATATGCTCTACTTCGGCGCAATCGTACTGCTGCCGCAGCTGTTGCAGGAGGTATACGGCTATACGGCAACCTGGGCTGGTCTGGCGTCAGCGCCGGTTGGGGTGATTCCGGTGATCCTGTCTCCGATTATCGGCCGCTTCGCGCATAAGCTGGATATGCGTCGGCTGGTAACGTTCAGTTTTATTATGTACGCCGTCTGTTTCTACTGGCGTGCGTGGACGTTCGAGCCGGGTATGGACTTTGGCGCATCGGCCTGGCCGCAGTTTATTCAGGGGTTCGCGGTAGCCTGCTTCTTTATGCCGCTAACCACCATTACGTTGTCCGGCTTGCCGCCCGAGCGTCTGGCGGCGGCATCCAGCTTGTCGAACTTTACGCGAACGCTGGCAGGTTCCATTGGCACATCGATTACGACGACAATGTGGACAAACCGCGAGTCGCTGCATCATGCGCAGCTAACGGAATCTGTTAACCCCTACAACCCAAATGCACAGGCTATGTACGATAAGCTGCAGGATTTAGGGATGACGCACCAGCAGGCTTCAGGTTGGATAGCTCAGCAGATCACCAATCAGGGGCTGATTATTTCCGCTAACGAAATCTTCTGGATGTCGGCGGGGATCTTCCTGGTCCTGCTTGGCCTGGTGTGGTTCGCCAAACCGCCCTTCGGTGCGGGCGGCGGCGGCGGTGGCGCACACTAACTATCTGATAAAAGGGATCTGCGGATCCCTTTTTTATTAGACCTACAATCAGAAGTAATATTTGAATCTCAGACGCCCGCCGTAACGCGCATCTTCGCTGTTATCACCATTATTCGGATTGGCCTCTACCCATGAAGCATAGGCACCGAGGTAGATGTTAAAGTTTTTCATATCCATCACATTGGGGAATAAATATGAGGCATGAATAGTGTGAATGTCATAATTGCCGGGATCGGTGATCCAGCAATCGTCCTCACAAACGGCATCGATATTGGTAGCATTGAAGGCTTCGATTTTGTTATGCGCATAGATATAACCCAGTTCAAATCGATGCCACAACGCATTCACCCCAGCGGTAAAATCTGTCTCATCGGTCGCATCCATATAGGCGGTATTCAGGTTAATCACTGCGCCATCTTCCGGGTCCGTTTTTTGACCATTCCAGGTCATGGTAAAACCATAGCCCGTACGATCTGACTGATCGATCCACGTCCCATTTTGGTAATAACCGTAGGCGTTGTTAACGACGTTACTTTCCATCGCTATCGCCGTTGAAAAACGCCCATTTTACCAGGCGATAACCGGACGGACGTAAGCCACGTTTTTATCGTTGGTTAAATCCATTCCGTGGTACTGCTTCTCGGTATATAACGTACTGCCATTTTCCAGCAATGTGTTAACTTCGAAATACCAGTTGTCGATGGTTTTGCTCAGCAGGAAGTTACCCCCGCTGTCGCTACGTCCCCGTCCTTCTTTCATCATATAGATGTAGCCGTAACCGTCACTGTAGAGATCGTTCGCTGTATTCCCCGAATATTCAACAAACGTATCCTGATTCAGCGGGAACATATCGTAGGCTTCAAAACGACCAACCTTAATTTTCCAGTCATTCTCACGACCAAAGAAGAAAGCGGCATCATCGAGGTTCATTTTTCCGGTCAGGTCCGCGAGAGGCTGTACCGAGAACCCTGCAAAATTACCGTTGTCCCGCCGCTGGTAGCCATCAAAACCCAGCAACAGGCGTCCGTTAATATCCCAGCGTTCATTGGTTCCTGGTGCCCAATCTTTATTCGCTGACGTTCTCGTCGATGTCAGGCTACCGGAACGGCTTGCCGCATCCATATTAAATTCAACATCGCCATAGAACTTAATATCACTGAAGCCAGATAATGTCAGCTTAGGCGGAGTTTCACCTGCTGCAATCGGCTCGGCAGACTGGACATTCACCGTCGGCGTAGCGGCGACCTGCTGCTGCTTCAGCGAGCGAATTTGTGCCTCGGCATCGGATGCCCGTTTTTCGGCATTAACAACACGTTGCTCCAGTTCAGCCAGACGCTGCTCAATAGTGATATTATTTGCTGCCCAAAGGTTATGAGAAAAGCAAGCACCGATCATCAGCGCCAAATATTTAGCCTTCATTTTCATCCCTAAAGTTTAATGTATACCAGATAAGATTTGATAAAAACCCTATCTACCGGCTATTAAAAGAGTCTTGTTATTACCCGGATATCTGGCGCATTCCATTATGTTTTTCTATTAATTATTTATGTTTTTTAGTTTATGTGATCAATACACTCTGGCATCGTTAATTATCCACCTCTTTCTGCTTACCAGATCACATTTTATTATTTAACAGGTCAGGCATCATTTAAATTAAAATATATTCTCGCCGCAAATATAATAAACACACATTATATTAAGCAATAAAAAACCCCGGACATAAACCGGGGTTAATTTAAATACTGGAACAGCTAATCAATAAGACTAAATATGCAGTTCCTGCAGTTTCTCTTTCGGTAGCGCCAGCTCTTCATTGCTGTTCACGCGTACATCACGCTCCAGAATATGACGCGCGATATCCTGTGCTTCGCTAAGAGAGTGCATCTGATACGTACCGCACTGGTAAACGTTCAGCTCCGGGATCTGGTTCTGATCCTGTACTTTCAGCACGTCCGCCATTGCCGCTTTCCACGCGTCGGCTACACGCTGTTCGTCCGGCGTACCAATCAGGCTCATGTAGAAGCCGGTACGGCATCCCATCGGAGAGATATCGATAATCTCAACGCCGTTACCGTTAAGGTGGTTACGCATAAAACCTGCAAACAGGTGTTCCAGCGTATGGATACCTTTCTCAGGCATCACTTCTTTGTTCGGAATGCAGAAACGCAGATCAAACACGGTGATTGCGTCGCCATGCGGGGTGTTCATCGTTTTTGCAACCCGGACCGCGGGAGCTTCCATCCGGGTGTGATCGACAGTAAAACTATCTAACAACGGCATTTAGCCACCTCCGATAAATTTTTTAAAAATAATCTGAACTCTTTGTTCCGGGGCGAGTCTGAGTATATGAAAGACGCGCATTTGTTATCATCATCCCTGTTTTCAGAGATGAAATTTTGGCCACTCCCGAGTGGCCTTTTTCTTTTGTATCAAGCGTGCTTTTCCAGCCACACGCTAAACGGCTCAGTATCAGCCGCTTCGATCTCCTGCTGACGACGCTTTGAAGCCTCGGTTTCAGCAATAAATTCAGCTTCCTGCACTATTTCTAACGGCTCTTCACGCAGCAGATTTCGGTAAGCCTCACCCAACGCTTTGCCCGTGCCGCCAATGCCTTCATCAATCATAGACCGTAGGATCCGGGCAGAGAAAGTCAGTTCAGGATTGTCAAAACAGGCAACCAGTTCATCACAGACCTTCTGATACTCCTCTCCCCCATCGATGCTGTCCAGCGTTTGTGCCACGCGTTTCAGATCGCGGAACAAATCTTTCCCAACCTTCGGCAGCGGGAACTGGGCTGTTTCACAGCCAATACCTAACGTCAGCCCAGGCTTACGCCCTTCGAGAATCACGCGATTCCAGTTTTTACGCGTACACAGCAATTCATCGCTGCTCATTTCCGGGGCATCAGCCAGCGCACACCAGACCATAAACAGATCGAGGAAGCGCACCTGCTGCTCGTCCACGCCGATAGGCGAGAACGGGTTGATATCCAGCGAGCGTACTTCGATGTACTCGATACCGCCACGCAGAAGCGCATCTGATGGCGTTTCTCCACGACGAGTGACGCGTTTCGGGCGAATAGGCGCATACAGCTCATTTTCAATCTGCAGAACGTTGCTGTTGATTTGCAGACGCTTACCGTCTTTCTCCAGACCGATCGCCGCGTACTCCTCGGAAGGCGTCTTAATCGCGCGCTTTAATCCTGCCACATACTCATGCAAATCGTTAAACGTAATTCCGAGATTGCTTTGCGACTTATTGGTATAGCCCAAATCACTCAGACGCAGCGACGTTGCGTACGGCAGGTAATACATCCCACAGTCGGTTTTTTCAAACGGCAGAGTTGTTGGTTTTCCTTGCAGGAATGAGGAACAAATGGCCGGGGAGGCACCAAACAAATACGGAATCACCCAACCAAAACGGTAGTAGTTGCGGATCAGACGGAAGTAGCCCGCGGAGATTTTCTCTTTAGCATCCTCACCTTCGGTTACACCGCATTTCGCCTGCCAGAAAGCCATAGGCAGCGAGAAGTTGTAGTGTACGCCCGAGATTGTCTGCATCAACGCGCCATAGCGGTTTTTGAGGCCTTCACGGTACAGCGTCTTCAGGCGACCGGTATTCGACGAACCATACTGCGCCAGTTCGATATCCTGACCTTCGGCAATATAGCAAGGCATGCTCAACGGCCACATACGCTCGTCGCCAAGATTTCTGGCGGTATAACGATGTAAGTCGCGCATGAACGTGAGCATTTTCTCAATGTCGTCACCGGGTGGAGTAATGAACTCCAGCAATGCTTCGGCAAAGTCAGTGGTTATCCACTTATGCGTTAGCGCTGAGCCTAACACCTCAGGATGGCCTGTCGTTGCTAATGAGCCATCTGCATTAACACGCAGCGTTTCGCGCTCCAGACCACGTTGAATCCCCTTTAACGCCTGAGGATGGTTTTCCAGCCAGGCCAGCGCCTGTGATACGTCCGGGATCAAATTGACCTCCCGCCTGTCAAAATCGTTTTAATTAGCATAATGGTATTGGTTACCCTGAAGGCTATCCCACAACACAATTAGTGCCACCACATAATGCCTTGTGTCGTAACCGCTGCGACAACAACATAGCGCAGCGCCTTGCCAAGGCATAAGAAAAAGAGAACTGGGCCCCACGAGATGCGCATCCACCCGGCTAACAGGCACAGCAAATCCCCCACAACCGGCATCCAGCTTAATAATAGTGTGACAGCGCCATAGCGCCGCAGCCAGCCTGTGGCTTTTTCTTGCCAGCGCGATGTTTTACGCAATGGAAAGAAACGCCCAAGGATAACGTTAGTTAACCCTCCAAGGCTATTACCCATTGTTGCTGTTAAGACTAAGACCCAGGGATGACTGACCCCGGAAACCAACAAAGCAACCAGAACAACTTCAGAATTGCCGGGTAATAGCGTGGCACTGAGAAAACTGCTGGCAAACAGTGACAGGAGCGACAGTCCATCACTCACAATAACCGGACATCCACGGCATCCATTCCCGCGGCATGCGCCGCCTGTATTCCAAAATCGGCATCTTCAAACACGACGCAACGAGCCGGAACAACCCCCATACGTTCGGCACAAAGCAAAAACGTATCAGGAGCCGGTTTATGGTGTTGTACGTGATCGGCTGCGACTACAGCATCAAAATAGCGACGCAGACCAAGGTGAGCGAGCAGCGCTTCTGCAATTGCGCTTTCACTACCCGTACCTACCGACATAGGACGACGGCCATGCCAGGCTTTCACGACATCAACCAACGGCAAAGGCTGGACGCTATCCAGCAGCATGCTTCTCACCTTGTCGGTTTTTTCACGTGCCAGTGCATGAGGATCAAGATCGGCATGGTTCAATTCAATTACCGACTGCGCAATACGCCACGTTGGGGAACCATTGAGAGCGACCATGGCATGTTCATCAAACCGTAGTCCATAATGCCCCAATACCTCATGCCACGCCTTACGATGCGTAGGCTCGGTATCCAGGATGGTACCATCCATATCAAAAATCAAACCCGCATAACGTTCGTACATCGTCTTCTCACAAGCCGAGTGACCAGACGTTATTTTATCGTAATTGATTGATTTTGTCGCTGACGGCGAATTGAGGGGTGTTCAGAGAGTATGTGGAAATGATTTAGAGGGAGATGGTGCATCCGGGAGGATTACTCGGTTGCGCCTCGCCCTGCGGGCCGTTGCTGAAGCAACTTTATCCTCCCTGGTGCTGGCGATTATCTCGCAGACCGTGAAACAACAGTTTCGCTATTATTCAGGAGAAGATGGTGCATCCGGGAGGATTCGAACCTCCGACCGCTCGGTTCGTAGCCGAGTACTCTATCCAGCTGAGCTACG
>NZ_JAOWHB010000022.1:0-230 GCF_030332845.1 Citrobacter sp. Cpo061 | reverse complement strand
TATCTTCGAGTGCCCACACAGATTGTCTGATAAATTGTTAAAGAGCAGTTGCGACGCGCTTTAGCGCTCTGTCGCGAGGTCCCGTATATTACGTTTTCCTCATTCAGAGTCAAGCATTTATTTTTGCTTTTCTCTACGAGATTCTCAGGAGAACCCCGCTGACCCGGCGGCTTGTAATCCGTTGTTCCGTGTCAGTGGAGGCGCATTATAGGGAGTTATTTCAGGCTGAC
>NZ_JAOWHB010000021.1:0-1833 GCF_030332845.1 Citrobacter sp. Cpo061 | reverse complement strand
TTGGTTTGGGAGAAGCGGCGAAAAGGGATGTGGGCACAGGAGATAATCAGATACCGGATATGGGAGCATTCGCTTCTGGTTCGGGATGGTTCAGGCTACCAGGTGGATATATTGTTCAGTTTGGCACTTTTTCAGGAAACACGACCCGCTTTATCAGTGGACACTTCCCTATACCATTCCCTAATCAGCCGATGGTTTCAGTCAGTGTTATGTCTGATGCCGTTCAGTCAGACCCGTCGAGTCCTGCCCCGCAGGTTTTGTCTGTAAATTTTGAACATATCAGTAATTCAGCGTGGCGTGTGGCAACCAGTGATATCTCACAGCAATACAGATTCAGTTATATTTCGATAGGACGGTAGAAATGCAGAAATATATTTTCAGTGCCGATAAAAATGCGTTTTTCCCTGTGGAGCTTAAAATCGCTTATCAGGAATCCGGCGAATGGCCCGATGATGGAATCGAAATTGACGACACTGTTGCCGCCGAATTTATGAAGGAAGCACCAGAAGGAAAATACAGAGGTGTCATCGACGGAATGCCTGCATGGATTGATATTCCACCGCCAACTCATGAGGAACAAATTGCCGCAGCCGAACTGAAAAAGCAGCAATTGATTAATCAGGTCAACGAATACATAAACAGTAAGCAATGGCCTGGTAAAGCGGCGATTGGTCGCCTGAAAGGTGAGGAACTGGTGCAATATAATTTGTGGCTGGATTATCTGGACGCACTGGAACTGGTCGATACTTCCAGTGCGCCAGATATTGAATGGCCTACGCCTCCGGCAGTTCAGGCCAGATGACATCAGGCGCGGTGCTGGTATCTGTTGCCTCCACCGCGTCAATGTAATCCAGCACAGCGTTAAGTCGGGTGGTTTCTGCCTGCGTCAGCTTCCGCCCGGCCCGTAATTTCAGCTGAATCAGACTGATGGAAGCCATTGCAGCATCAATCAGCGACTGGCGCTTTACTTCTGCCGCGTCTAGTGCGGCGCTATGCTGTGCCTCGGTATCCGTCACCCATTTCTCACCATCCCATTTATCGTATGGCGTTAACGGTGAAAGCGTGACATAACCGTCTTTGATGGCACCGATATAATCCACTGTAACAGCTGCGCCATTTTCTGTTGAGTAAACAGTCTCATTGCGATGGTCTTCTTCATGGCTCCATCCCTTACCCGTAAATACTGCCACTCTTCCCGGAATGTATTCGCCCGGGTCAATACCAGTGGAACAGGCGGGCATACTTACGCCAGTATTAATATATTCATCAGACCAGCCAGTATATTCATACGTAACTGCCTCATAATAAAAACAACGCATATTACCCGGTACTGTAGCCAGCCCATTTTCATCAAAAACAGGTTTCATTATGCAGCCCTCACAATATAATTAAAGGCGATGTTACGTGGACGGTTTTCATTAGCTGTTGGCACGACACGAGAGGCGTCGAATCCAAGGTCATCGGTTTTGTCTATAGTAGTTGTGTTATTCGGCATTCTCGCTGATCGTGTTCCTGCATCGTAAAAAGCCCCTCTGATTGCATCAAAAGACATACCGATCCCGCCATCTGCGAATCCCTCAATATTTCTTATTGCATCCCCCTGTGAAGATAATAATTGTCGCCCGGCATCCACTCCACGTCCGTCATCCCAGCCACGAATAAATTCACCGCGTAAATCAGGCAATTTATTTGTCGGATAAACCTTTGCCAGTTCCGGGTATTCTTCAGCAGAAAAAGCCGCACCATTGCATTTTAGCCAGCCTGTTGGCGGAGTGGCGGAAGGCCACGGGACAGGCACACCAACGGGTAATGCCGAACCTTCTCCCAAACCAA
>NZ_JAOWHB010000020.1:0-254 GCF_030332845.1 Citrobacter sp. Cpo061 | reverse complement strand
TTGCCGGAGCGGGTTGTCAGTTTCAGGGGCGTGACCGGCAGGCTGGGGCGTCCGGCGACATCGGAAAACCAGATTTTGACCTTGCCGCCGGGAGACAGGCCAAACACCATTCTGTTGTACCAGACAGGGGCGCCCGATGGGCGGGTATGATCGGCAGGTGTTTTCATCCTCTGCCAGGTTTCGGGGCCGAAGACGGCGCTGGTTTCATAGGTCTGCTGGTCAATATAGGAATCCCAGCAGAAGACAATGTACTG
>NZ_JAOWHB010000019.1:0-263611 GCF_030332845.1 Citrobacter sp. Cpo061 | reverse complement strand
CCATGCCGAACTCAGAAGTGAAACGCCGTAGCGCCGATGGTAGTGTGGGGTCTCCCCATGCGAGAGTAGGGAACTGCCAGACATCAAATAAAAGCGAAAGGCTCAGTCGAAAGACTGGGCCTTTTGTTTTATCTGTTGTTTGTCGGCGAGCGCTCTCCTGAGGAGGACAAATCCACCGGAACTTTATCCGGCATATATATTTAATGAATAACCTGCGATAAAAACGCGCGAGTGCGTTCCGATTTGGGGTGAGCAAAAAACTCATCCGGTGGTGCCTGTTCCACAATCTCGCCAAGATCCATAAAGATCACCCGGTCAGCTACTGTGCGGGCAAAGCCCATTTCATGGGTTACACATAGCATGGTCATGCCCGATTGCGCCAGGCCTATCATGGTATCCAGCACTTCTTTTACCATTTCAGGATCCAACGCTGATGTGGGTTCATCAAATAACATGATTTTGGGTTTCATACACAGCGAGCGTGCAATGGCCACGCGCTGTTGTTGTCCACCAGAGATTTGCCCGGGATATTTATGTGCATGTTCGGCAATGCGGACCCGCTCAAGGTAGTGCATTGCCAGTACTTCAGCCTCTTTTTTCGGCATCTTTTGCACCCAGATAGGCGCCAGCGTGCAGTTTTGCAAGACAGTTAAATGAGGAAAGAGATTAAAGTGCTGAAAGACCATGCCAACTTCTTGTCGGACGCGCTCAATATTGCGGATGTCTTCATTGAGCTCAATCCCATCCACTACAATGCGTCCTTGCTGATGTTCTTCCAGATGGTTAATACAGCGGATAGTTGTCGATTTACCCGAACCGGAAGGCCCGCATAATACGATGCGCTCTCCTTGTTTTACCTTCAGGTTGATGTTTTTCAGGACATGAAACTGTCCGTACCATTTGTTGACGTTTTCCAGCGTAATCATCGCGTCGGTAGACGGCATTAATAATTGGCTCATAAATTCCTCAGTGCGGCGTACGCCCGGTGTTAAAACGTTTTTCCAGATGCTGGCTGTAACGCGACATACTGAAACAGAAGATCCAGTAAATCAGTGCAGCGAAAACATATCCTTCTGTCGACATACCCAGCCACGCAGGGTCCACAGTTGCCTGCTGTACGCTACTGAAGAGATCAAACAGACCGATGATGATGACCAGGCTGGTATCCTTGAACAGGGCGATAATCGTGTTAACCAGACCAGGGATAACCAGCTTGAGGGCTTGCGGAAGAATGACCAGCCCCTGGGTTTTCCAGTAACCTAGCGCCAGTGATTCCGCGGCCTCATACTGACCTTTCGGTAGGGCCTGTAACCCTCCGCGAACCACTTCTGCGACATAGGCCGACTGGAAAAGAATAACGCCGACCAGCGCCCGGATAAGCTTGTCGATACTGGTTCCTTCGGACATAAACAGAGGAAGCATGACCGAGGACATAAACAGAACGGTAATCAACGGTACACCGCGCCAGAACTCAATGAAAATGACGGATAAAACCCGCACGACTGGCATATGGGAACGACGTCCCAACGCCAGTAAAATGCCCCATGGAAGCGCGCCTGCAATCCCCACGGATGCAATAATAAGCGTCAGTGTTAATCCGCCCCACTGCCGGGTTTCTACGCGTTCAAGTCCGAAAAAACCACCGTACATCAGCCACCAGACGACAATTGGATATATGACTGCCCAGATAGCGATATAACGGCCACGGTGGGGAATGGTTTTCCAGAACATCGGAACAATAGAAGCCAGACCAATTATCAGGGCCAGATTTACGCGCCAACGCTGATCGTGTGGATAAAGCCCATACATGAATTGCCCGAAGCGTTCATGGATGAACACCCAGCAGGCTCCGGCTTTGGTACAGTCTGCCCGGGTAGAACCGACCCAGTTGGCCTGAAAGAATACCCAGTTCAACAGTGGTGGAAGAAATGACCAAATCAGCCATACGCATAGCAGGGTGAGCAGGCTATTTGACCAACTGGAGAACAGGTTTTTACGCACCCAGAGTAGACTGCGGCTTGCCGGATTGCTGTGCTGGCGCGAGGGGTGAGACAGCAGTGCTTTTGTCATCATGGCTCCTTAGCGCTCAATCAGTGCGATACGGCGGTTATAAATATTCATCAGCAAAGAAATACTTAGACTGATGATCAGGTATACCGACATGGTGATGGCGATCGTTTCAATGGCTTGCCCTGTTTGATTGAGTACCGTGCCGGCAAACAGTGAAACCATGTCCGGGTAGCCAATTGCGGCTGCAAGAGAAGAGTTCTTGACGATATTCAGGTACTGGCTGGTCAGTGGGGGAATGATGACGCGTAGCGCCTGTGGGATGATTACCTGGCGTAGCGTCACCGGATTTGGCAGACCCAGCGAGCGTGCGGCTTCATGTTGGCCGTAAGGAACGGCCTGAATGCCCGCCCGAATAATTTCTGCAATAAATGCCGAGGTATATACCGAAAGCGCCAGAGTCAGTGCCGCCAGTTCAGGAATAAGCACCATACCGCCACGGAAGTTAAAACCACGGAGCGCGGGAATATCCCAGTGAAGCGCAGCGCCAAACATCCACTGTGAAATCACCGGTAAAAGTACGATCAACGCCAGAGCTGTGGGCCAGGTCCGACGTAGCTGACCGGTTTTGGTCTGATGCATTCTGTTGAAGCGAAATAATCCGATGGTGACGACGAGAGCGATAACGACAGCGGTACAAAAGGCAAAAAAACCTTCTCCCATTTGCGGGGCCGGAATATAGAGCCCCCGGTTACTCAGGAACATCAAATCCAGCGCGTTAACGGCCTGGCGTGGGCCGGGCAGATTACGTAATACGGCGAAATACCAGAAGAAGATCTGCAGCAGCGGCGGTATATTGCGGAACGTTTCGATGTAGATCGTCGAGAGCTTTCGCAATAACCAGTTATCTGACAGGCGTGCCAGCCCGAGAAAGAAACCGAGAATTGATGCGAAAACAATGCACAGTGCTGAAACTAACAGCGTATTGAGCAGGCCGACCACAAAGACACGACCATACGTATCGCCTTGCTCGTAATCGATCAGATGCTGGACAATGCCAAATCCGGCGCTGCGATCGAGAAAAGAAAACCCCGAGGTAATACCGCTATTGTTCAGGTTATTTATCGTGTTATGAATGAGATAGACCGCAATGCTGATAACCGCAATGACGGCGAGTATTTGAAATAACCAGGCGCGGACCGCAGGGTTAGAAAAGGATAACGATCCTTTTACGGTTGAGCGGCGATGGAACATAAGAAAACCTCAGTAACTATGACTCTGGGCTGAGCGCCGCAGTTGCGGCGCCCGTTACATCACTACGCATTAGCGCACCGGTGGCGCATACTGAATGCCACCGTTATTCCAGAGGTTGTTCTGTCCACGTTTGATCTTCAGCGGACTTTCCGATCCAACGTTACGTTCAAAGATCTCCGAATAGTTACCAACTTGCTTGATAATGTTGTAGGCCCATTTGTTATCAAGCTTCAGATCCTTGCCATAATCCCCTTCTTTACCCAACAGGTGTGCCATATCCGGTGTTGCTGGATTAGCCGCTTTTTCATCGACGTTTTTCGAGTTAACACCCATTTCTTCCGCATTTAGCATGGCGAACAGCGTCCAGCGAACAATGGAGAACCACTCATCGTCCCCACGACGTACGACAGGTCCCAGCGGTTCTTTAGAAATAACTTCTGGCAGGACGATCCATTCCGCAGGATTGCTCAGCTTGATGCGTAGGGCATACAGCTGAGACTGGTCGGAAGCCAGCGTATCGCAACGTCCAGATTCCAGAGCTTTGGCTGATTCATCCGAACGGTCAAAGGTGACAGGGGTGTACTTCATCTTGTTGGCTTTAAAGTAGTCGGCCACGTTTAGTTCGGTATCGGTTCCCGCCTGAATACAGACCGTTGCACCATCCAGCTCTTTAGCGCTCTTCAGGCCTGCTTTATTGTGGGTAAGAAAGCCAATGCCGTCGTAATACGTTACACCAGTGAAGGACATGCCCATACCGGCATCACGAGAAGAGGTCCACGTGGTATTACGAGAGAGCATGTCGACTTCACCAGACTGTAATGCGGTAAAGCGTTCCTTGGCGGTGAGCGGGGTATATTTTACTTTGCTATCATCGCCAAATACGGCGGAGGCAACGCCACGACATACATCAACATCAATACCCGAGAACTTGCCGCTTGCATCGGCGTAAGAAAAGCCAGGCAAGCCGTCGCTGATCCCACATTGCACAAACCCTTTTTTCTTTACGGCATCAAGTGTTGCGCCGGCATGTGCCTGATTTGCAACAGCAAGCAGCACACCGGCCGCAGCCAGGCTGGCGATTATCATCTTTTTCATAGAGCATCCTGTGTGGAGGAATTATTGTTATGGAAACGTTCTGAAAACGTCTTTTACCTGTCTGTGGCTTTGGCCATACTCTTTTAAGCAAAGGTAGTGCCAGTTTTTTGCGCCTGATTATTCGACGCAATATGCAGAGTGTAGACAGGAAAAAATAAATGCAGCGCCCTGAAGTGGTGCAAAATTGAAACGTAAGCCACATTTCGGCGCAAAAAATTTAAAAATCAGACAGGACGCGTGATAACGATTTCTGGCGTTAATATTAATGACGTGAGAATAATGAAAAGAAAATGTGGTGTTACGAAAAACAGAAAAAATGCTAATTTCAAATCGCGGATGTGTGAGTGAAATCTATAATAATTTTATTACATGTCAGGTTCTATTAAGCAACGTTTTGTCTTATATGTAGATTTTATGCTTATTGCTAAAAGCGCGGTAATAACCACGCTTTTAATATGATTTATTTGGTCAGGGCGACAATCCCAAGCGTCAGTCCGGCAACGGCTGCAGCACCACCGGCGATGGCTCCGGCTGTTTCCCAGTTATCCTGGGTGGTGCCTTTCATACAGGTATTGGTATGAACCAGGCGTCCCTGATCGTCGTATACAGGTACGCAAGGAGAATCGTGTGCACAGCCAGCCAGGAATGCGGTAAGCAGTGCAACGGATATTAATCTTTTCATGGTGTTACCTCAAAATAAGCGTTTCGCTAATTAAGCAAAGACAAACGCTAAGCCATCTGCGAACTCGGCGATTATTTTACCACTTCTTAAAAAAGGACTGACATGAGGAATAATCTCAATTCATGTGGATTGTAAAAATAATGGATAAAAAGAAAGGCTGCAGGCGAGTTTAGAGGGATAGTTTAAATGAAATAAATGGCTATCTTACTAATAAATAAAGAGGAGCATCGTAGGTGAAAAAGGCGTCCGTAGACGCCTTTATTTTACAAATTAATCGTTGTGCCGACTAAAACGCCGTCTTACGACAACAAAGAAGACGGGGACGAAGAAGATAGCCAACAATGTTGCGGTCAGCATTCCTCCCATAACACCGGTACCGACCGCATTCTGCGCACCACTACCTGCACCGTGACTGATAACCAGAGGCATAACCCCCAGAATAAAGGCCAGGGATGTCATCAGGATAGGACGAAGACGCATGCGCGATGCCTCCAGCGTCGCTTCAATCAACCCCTTGCCTTCTTTATCCATCAGGTCTTTGGCAAACTCGACGATCAGGATGGCGTTCTTAGCCGAGAGGCCGATTGTGGTTAGTAAGCCAACCTGGAAATACACATCGTTATTCATCCCACGCAGTGATGCTGCTAACAATGCGCCCACAACACCGAGCGGTACAACCAGCATCACCGAGAAAGGAATAGACCAGCTTTCATACAATGCGGCAAGGCAAAGGAAGACAACGATTAGCGAGATGGCATACAGCGCAGGAGCCTGGTTACCCGACAGTCGTTCCTGATAGGACATCCCCGTCCAGTCATGACCAATACCGTTTGGCAGTTTTTCCGCCAGGCTTTCCATTAGCGCCATTGCTTCACCGGTACTTCTGCCAGGCGCTGCTTCTCCCAGCAGCTCCATAGAAGGCATACCGTTATAGCGCTCCAGACGCGGTGAGCCGTAGATCCAGTGTGCGGAACTAAACGTGGAGAACGGAACCATTTCGCCATTGGCGCTACGAACATACAGATTATTGATGTCCTCCGGTAACATACGGAACTTGGCATCGGCTTGTACGTACACTTTTTTCACGCGGCCACGGTCAATGAAGTCATTGACGTAATAGCCACCCAGCGCAGCGGAGATGGTTTCATTAATATCGGACAGCGAGACGCCAAGGGCCTGAGCTTTTTCCTGATCGACATCCAGCTTGAACTGTGCGGTATCCTCGAGCCCGTTTGGACGCACACGAACCAGCAGGTCAGGGTGTTTGGCAACCATGCCCAGCAGTTGGTTACGTGCCTGGGTTAGCGCAGCATGCCCCAACCCGCCCTGATCAATCAGCTCGAAGTCGAAGCCCGTCGCGGTACCCAGTTCAACGATGGCTGGCATGTTGAAAGGGAACACCAGACCATCACGAATCTGACTAAACGCTCGGGTAGCGCGGGCGATAATTGATTCAACGTTATTTTCGTTACCGCTACGTTCTTCCCAGGGCTTGAGGCTGACGAACGCCATCCCTGAGTTTTGCCCCTGGCCGCTGAAGCTAAAGCCGTTAACCGTAAAGACGCTTTCAACGTTGGCTTTTTCATTGTTCAGGTAGTAGTGGGTGACCTGATCCAGCACCTTCTGGGTGCGTTCTTGCGTGGCGCCTGCAGGAAGTTGAATCATCGTCAGGAAGACGCCCTGATCTTCCTCTGGCAGGAAGGAGGTTGGCAGGCGCATAAACAGCACCGCCATCCCGATGACGATTATCAGGTAGACGACCAGGTAACGCCCAGTTTTACGCACAATACCGCTGACGCTATTGGTGTAATGATTGACGCTGTGATCGAATTTGGCGTTGAACCAGCCAAAGAAACCGCTTCTTTTCTCGTGATGTTCAGCTGATACCGGCTTCAGCAACGTTGCACAAAGTGCGGGAGTCAGGATCAGCGCGACCAGTACTGAAAGCGCCATGGCGGAAACGATGGTGATGGAAAACTGCCGATAGATAGCCCCGGTTGAACCGCCAAAGAAGGCCATCGGGATAAATACCGCAGACAGCACCATGGCGATACCAACCAGTGCTCCCTGTATTTGTGACATGGATTTTTCCGTCGCCTCTTTGGGCGGCAGATGATCCTCCATCATCACGCGTTCCACGTTTTCCACCACCACTATCGCATCATCGACCAATAGACCGATGGCGAGCACCATGCCGAACATCGTCAGGGTGTTTATTGAGTAGCCAAACGCAGCAAGCACGGCAAATGTGCCCAACAATACGACAGGTACGGCGATGGTAGGAATGAGCGTTGCCCGGATGTTTTGCAGGAACAAATACATGACCAGGAACACCAGTACGATCGCTTCAAACAACGTTTTTACTACTTCATGAATGGAGATGGTCACAAACGGCGTCGTGTCGTACGGGTAGACCACCTTCATTCCCTGCGGGAAGAAAGGTTGCAGTTCAACCAGCTTGGCTTTAATCGCGTTCGCGGTATCCAGCGCGTTTGCCCCGGTTGCCAGCTTGATCCCAAGGCCGGATGCAGGCTTACCGTTAATACGCGCCACGACGTTGTAGTTTTCCCCGCCTAACTCGATACGTGCGACGTCTTTCAGGTGAACAACCGAACCATCGCTGTTCACGCGTAAAGTCACTTTGCCGAACTCTTCAGGGTCTTTCAGTCGCGTTTGCGCAATGATAGAAGCGTTAAGCTGCTGGTTAGGTAATGCAGGCGTCCCCCCTAACTGACCTGCGGCAATCTGATCGTTCTGTACCTTCAACTGATTGATCACATCAACCGGCGTGAGCTGATATTTGTTCAATAAGTTTGCATCCAGCCAGATGCGCATGGCGTACTGTGCACCAAACAGCTGCACGTCACCCACGCCATTCAGACGGCTGATTGAGTCTTTAACGTTCGAAGCGACGTAGTCGGAAATGTCATCCTGTGTGGTTTGTGGGTTGTCAGAAACAAAACCCGCAACCATCAAAAAGCTGCTGCTGGATTTCTCGACGCTGATCCCTTGCTGCTGAACTTCTTGCGGCAGTAGCGGAGTGGCGAGCTGCAGTTTATTTTGCACCTGCACTTGCGCGATATCGGGATCGGTACCGGACTGGAAAGTCAGTGTAATAGTCACACTCCCGGCCGAGTCGCTGGTGGAGGACATATACATCAGGTTATCGATACCATTCATATTCTGTTCGATAACCTGTGTGACTGTATCCTGAACCGTCTGTGCATCTGCACCAGGGTAGGTGGCAGAAATGGCGACCGCAGGAGGCGCAATGGTTGGGTACTGTGCCACGGGCAGTTGCATGATTGCCAGAGCACCCGCCATCATCAGAATGATAGCCAATACCCAGGCAAAGATAGGACGCCTGATAAAAAAGTTAGCCATGTCCGGTTACCTTATTGGGCTTTCGTGGCAGGGGTTTCGGTATCGGCGGTTGCTTTAACCTGAACGCCTGGACGTGCTTTCTGTAAGCCGCTCACGATAACTTTGTCACCCGGTTGCAGGCCTTCGCTGATGAGCCACTTGTCACCAATAGCTTGTGCGGCAACGACTGCGCGAGACTCAACCTGACTCTTGTCGTTAACGACCATTACGGTGGCATCGCCGCGAGGCGTGCGCGTTACCCCCTGCTGCGGAACGAGAATGGCATTTGGCTGGACGCCTTCATCAATGCGTGCGCGCACAAACATGCCCGGCAACAGCGTGTGCTGCGGGTTAGGGAACACGGCTCTGAGGGTGATTGAGCCGGTGCTTTCATCAACCGTCACATCAGAAAACTGCAAAGAGCCTTTTAGCGGGTATGACTGACCATTTTCCATCACCAGTTCGACAGTACTGCTGGCGCTGTCTTTATGCAGACTCCCTTGTTCAACGGACTGTTTGAGGCGCATAAAGTCGTTACTGGACTGTGTCACGTCGACGTAAATGGGATCGAGCTGTTGAACGGTAGCAAGCTCAGTAGCCTGGCCATTCGTGACTAATGCACCTTCGGTGACGTTAGATTTACCGATGCGTCCGCTAATTGGCGATGTCACTTTGGTGTAGGCTAGATTGATACGCGCGCTTTCGACCGCCGCTTTTGCCGCGATCACGGAGGCATCGGCCTGACGAGCATCAGCAATTGCCTGATCGTACTCTTGCTGGCTGATGTACTTGGTGCCAACCAACGGCACATAGCGTTTCACCGTTAAATGCGCGATTGCAGCCGCCGCTTCACTCTTCGCCAGTTCACCTTTGGCGCTGTCATAGTCAGCCTGATAAGTCGCGGGATCGATCTGATAAAGTGACTGTCCGGCTTCAATATCGCTTCCCTCAGTGAAATTCCGTTTAAGCACTATCCCGCTGACCTGGGGACGAACTTCTGCAATTCGGAATGCCGTTGTGCGCCCGGGTAATTCGGTCGTTACGGCTAAAGGAGCCTTTTCGACGACATGGACAGTCACCTGCGGTTCTGCGGGATGAGCTTGTTTTTCTCCCTGATCGTTACAACCGGCGAGTAATGCAGCGGAGACGATGATGAATGAGGGCAGGAGTGAAAACCTGGCATTTTTCGTCATTTCTATTCCTTAAAAAACCGAACGCTCGTTATTAACCGGGTAAAGCAGGGGGCGATAACGCGCACAAGAAAAATAATAGTTGGCTATCCTACAAATTATTAGCTTGCGATGTAAGCAATACTTATTTATGGGCACGATACACGGCACGTAAAAGCAAAAAAAGATTAATCGACAGCTGTTTCATTGTGGTGTTAATAGCAATACTATGATTCGTATAAACACAAATTGAAATAAACATTTGGTTTGTGAATATATTTGTTGTTGGTATTCGTTTTGTTTATTCGTGTGCAAAGTCCTTAATAATATTTTTTAGAACTCGTTTAAATAAATGCTAAGTGATACATTTGTTCCGTATCGCAAATATTAGATAAGAAAGTTAATCATTCTCTACTCTACCTCAGACAGTCGGAACCATGGCCAGAAAAACGAAAGCTGATGCCCTCAAAACGCGGCAGCACCTGATAGAAACGGCGATTGTACAGTTTGCCGCACGTGGCGTAAGCAATACGACGCTAAACGACATTGCGGATGCCGCCAGCGTGACGCGTGGCGCGCTCTATTGGCATTTCGAAAATAAAACTCAATTGTTTAATGAGCTATGGTTACAACAACCACCTTTACGCGATCTTATTCAGGACAAGCTAATTGGTCGTTGGGGTGATAACCCTTTACAGCGATTGCGAGAAAAGTTTGTGGTGGGGTTACAATATATTGCAGAGAACCCTCGTCAGCAGGCATTAATGCAGATTTTATATCATAAGTGCGAATTTCATAACGATATGATATCTGAGCAGGCTATTCGCGATAAAATAGGTATCAGTCATCAAAGCATTCGTGATTCCCTGCAAAAGTGTGTCGATGACAATTTGATTGCCACCACTCTTGATTTAGATGTCATCATCATTATTCTGCACGGTAGTTTTAGCGGAATTATAAAAAACTGGTTAATGAATCCAGTGAGTTATGATCTATATGGGCAAGCTCCAGTATTAGTTGATAATGTACTAAAAATGTTAAGCCCAGACGGTAGCGTCATGCAATTAATGCAGAGTGAAAACCAGGTCGGATAGTTTTTACCGCCAGAGGCTGACGGCTGTCGAAGCATTACCTGAGGTGCTATTCGAGGTCGACGCAGTTGACCAGCTTAAGGGGATTCACTGAGTTCATATTCCGGCACTTGTCGTGCTCTGTTGTCATCAGCTCTATCCATTGGATGAGCAGCGCATCAAAAAGAAAAACGAAGACCGCAAAAACAACCAGCCACCAATACTTGCGAATCATTCCTAAACCCTGTGTATTCATGCCCAAGCGTGCAGGGAATATACACGAATTTTTTAAGCTGAAAAGCAGACTTACAATGCCTTTACTTTGTTGAAAGATCGCCACTCTTTGCCGTCAATCGACTCTTTTTAGACAGGTTTTTTGTCTTACGTTTTTTCACCTTGGCAAGCTCAATTTCTGAAAAATGAGAACCGATACTCAGTCTTCTGAGCCCCATTTTTACGTATTCAGTATTGATCTCAATCCCGACAAACTTGCGACCCAATTCCACGGCGGTAGCTCCGGTGGTGAAGCTGCCGGCAAACGGATCCAGTACCCTGTCATCTGGATTCGAGGACGCCAGAATTATACGCTCCAGGAGGGCTTTGGGTTTCTGGGTGGGGTGGTTTTCGTATTCGTCCATCAGATAGCGTACGCGTGGGAACTCCCAGACATTGCCCGGCACTTTTTTCTGATTGTATGGCTGCGGCGGGTTTTTTCTGTAGTCTATTAGCGCGCGTTTAGCGCCAGTTTTGGCTTCAACCAGAATATCGTCACGATTAAATGTGTAGTTTTTCTGATCTTTTACCATCATCAGGATCGGTTCATACATCGAACCAAAGTAATTTTTGGCCTGTACCCCTGAGCTATCGTATGACCACACGATACGACTCTTGATGGTAAAAAGCGGGCGGCATTTGAGGTCGATGTACGGCATGTTCTCCGTACTGTTCATGATGTACATGGTGCCGTGTGGTTTGAGGATGCGATGGCACTCGTCGATGCACTCAAACAACCACGCCAGAAAGGTCTCTTCGTCCCAGGATTCAACCATCCCGTCAAAGTCTTTCCCGATGTTATAAGGAGGGTCAGCAAAAATGAGTTCGACGCTTTCAGACGGCAGTTTTTTCAGTTCAGTTAGCGCATCGCCCAGGATTATCTTTTTAGATTCATCGCCAAAATAGACAGGTTCACATCTCGCGTTCATCGCCAAAGCCTCCCGTGTGACGTCAATAAAAAAGGCGCTTCCCCATGCCGAGTAGCGCCTTTTAAAACAAACATTTAACTGATTAGTATCAGTTCATGCCGTATTTTTTCAGTTTTTTACGCAGCGTACCACGGTTGATGCCCATCATCAGGGCAGCACGGGTCTGGTTACCGCGGGTGTATTGCATCACCATGTCCAACAGGGGCTGTTCTACTTCAGCCAGTACCAGCTCATAGAGATCATTCACATCCTGACCATTCAATTGAGCAAAATAGTTCTTCAGTGCCTGTTTAACCGAGTCACGCAGGGGCTTTTGAGTTACCTGGTCCTGAGAGTTAACGGTAGAAACGGTCAGTACGTCAGAATTTACGCGTTGTTCGAACATAGTTCTGTCAGCTCTTTATTTCTGTTTACGCAAAATTTTCGAAGTATGCCTCCAACGCCGCCAGCTGTTCGCTGGAATCTTCAATGGCGTTGAATGTGCGCCGAAACTGGTCATCCGGAGCGTGTTCCTGGAGATACCAGGATACGTGTTTACGCGCAATTCGGTACCCTTTTGCCTGACCATAAAAGTCGTGCAGTTCCCGAATATGCGCACAAAGCAAGCGCTTCACCTCTGCCAGAGGCAGCGGGGGCAGCAGCTCCCCAGTGTCCAGATAATGCTGGATTTCCCGAAAGATCCAGGGTCTTCCCTGAGCTGCACGTCCTATCATCAGGGCATCCGCCCCCGTATAGTCGAGTACAGCTCTGGCTTTATGCGGGTCAGTAATGTCGCCATTCGCGATAATCGGAATGGAAACTTTCTGCTTAACTGCCCGAATACTGTCGTACTCAGCATCTCCATTGAACAAACAGGCGCGGGTGCGTCCATGAATGGTCAGAGCCTGAATGCCACAGTCTTCAGCCAGTTGGGCAATCTCTACGCAGTTACGGTGTTCCGGAGCCCAGCCGGTGCGAATCTTGAGTGTGACAGGAACGTCCACTGCATTGACGACCTCGGTTAGTATCGATTTCACTAAATCCGGGTACTGCAAGAGGGCTGAACCTGCGAGCTTGCGATTCACTTTTTTAGCCGGACACCCCATATTGATATCAATAATCTGGGCGCCGCTTTCCACGTTAATACGTGCGGCATCGGCCATCTCAACAGGGTCGCTACCGGCAATTTGCACCGTGCGAATTCCTGGCTCATCAACGTGCACCATCCGTAAACGAGACTTGTCACTTTCCCAAACCTGCGGGTTAGAAGACATCATCTCGGATACTGTCAATCCTGCTCCCATCTCATAGCACAGCGTCCTGAATGGTCTGTCAGTGATGCCAGCCATAGGTGCTGCGATCAGGCGATTTCTGAGCTGGTATTGTCCGATGCGCATGAGTTAAGAAATGACCATACTGTGACTGCAAGGCGGCGTATATTACGCATTTTTCGCACGAGATGAAAGGCCAAACTTTGACCAATCCACTGAGGTGGATCAATGAATTGCCGTAAATGTGAACGCATGAAAATATTTAATCATATAAATCATCGCATTATAAAAATGTGTCGATTTTATATACACATATAATTTTGCGTAACTTCTCATTTTTTCTTCAGCTGCAGACGGTACTGACAAGATATTCTGCTGAATTAATCAGCAAATTACCTCGTCATTGTGTGATCGCTACCTCATTTTAGTACAGGATCTCGGTATCCCCAGAATAGCTGTCCGTAATCTTGCGTTCATTCAACGGCTGCAGCGGGCGATTGTTTGCTGGCCCAACAATGTAGTGGAATTTATCCATTTGTTCGGCAGAAAGAGCAACAGGCGTTTTCAGGATAGTCCAGGTGACGCCTTCGGTGCAGGGAGGCGTTGTTAACGAACCACGGTAGCGCCAGTAGGTTTTATTGTCGGGTAAAAGCTGGTGGATATCGACCGGCGAGAAGATGGCCATGCTGCTGTCCTCCATGGTTGGAAAGGACTCCCACAAATTTTGAATCGCCTGGTTTGGTTCGCCGATATCAAACATAACCGCCACGATAGCGATGTCTCCGGATTGATTTTTGTGGACCAGCTGCAGCTCCAGCGGATAGGTTTTACCGTTGAGGGTATGTTCGCTCGGGGCATGAAAATCAAATTGTTTTAAATAATAAAGCGTTTCATCAATTTCAATAGAATTAGATGCGTAGCTACTCATCGTTGCTTGCAACGTATGGTTAATGCTCCGAAATCTAGTTGGGCCATCGACGTACTGCATGTTCAGCGCGGGGAGACCGAGTTTACTGGTTGTGGTGGTCTGGATGTCTATGGGGGATTGGTTTATGCCTGTCTGGCACGTTGCATACGCTTTGCTGATTTCTCCCCACCGTGCGGGGCCGTTTTCTTCGGTATATCCCCATGGTACGGCCAGTGTGGTCAGTGGCATCATGCATGCTGCCAGCAAAGTTGTTGTAAAACAGTTGAAACGCATACGTTTACTCAACGAGAATCAATATAAAAAATAACAAAATCAATTGATTATTATATCGCTGAGGAAAGTGTCGGTATGCTGGTCAATTGTCTGAAAATGGCGTGGTCAGATAACCACGCCGGAAGGGATTATTTTTTCTGGCCGGTAATGCGACACCACTCTTCTTTCTCGATAACCGGATCGAGCGTAAAGAGATCGGCATAGGCTTCACAGACGCTTTCCGCCTGGCTGGCAAGAATACCAGAAAGCCCCAGCAAACCGCCCTCAACGGGCAGTACGCTGATTAACGGAGCCAGTTCACGTAATGGGCCAGCAAGAATGTTGGCGACCACCACGTCGGCTTTCATCGCCTCTGGCTGGTCTTTCGGCAGATAAAGCTCCAGACGCTCAGAAACACCATTACGCTGGGCGTTATCACGGCTGGCCTGAATCGCTTGCGGGTCGATATCCACGCCAATGGCTTTCGCCGCACCCAGCTTCAGTGCCGCAATGGCAAGAATGCCGGAGCCGCAGCCAAAGTCGATAACCGTTTTACCGTTAAGATCAAGACCGTCCAGCCATTGCAGGCACAGAGAGGTAGTGGGGTGCGTGCCTGTACCAAACGCCAGACCCGGGTCCAGCATCACGTTGACAGCATTCTCATCCGGGACATCGCGCCAGCTTGGGCAAATCCACAGACGCTCACCAAAGCGCATCGGGTGGAAGTTATCCATCCATTCGCGTTCCCAGTCTTTGTCTTCGAGCTGTTCGATTTTATGCGCGAAGCCTTCACCCAGCAGCGGATGCTGTTCCAGGATGGCAACCACTTCTTTCATGTCGGTTTCTGCATCGAACAAGCCGATAACGTCGGTATCACCCCACAGGCGAGTCTCGCCCGGCAGAGGTTCAAATACCGGCGTATCATGCGTATCCTGGAAAGTAATGGAAACGGAGCCCGCTTCCATCAGCGCATCGCTCAACTCTTCAGCGTTGGCACCGGTCGTGTTCAGTTTCAGTTGGATCCATGGCATGGCAAAACTCTTTATTTATCAGTAGTCAATATGGCGGCTTGCGGGACGGCGGAACCGAAACGGTTGCCTATCAAGAAAGCCAGCAAGCTTATCAGTAACGAGGGCACGATTGGGTGGAAGCCCAGGAACTGAACGTTAAAGGTGGCGAGTAGAGCATAAAGCACGCCGCCGACAATCATCGCGCTCAATGCGCCTGACGCGTTTGCCCGCTCCCAATAGAGGCCCAGCACCAGCGGCCACAGGAAGACGGCTTCCAGCCCGCCAAACGCCAGCAGATTAAGCCAGATAATCATCTCTGGCGGTTTCCAGGCGGCCAGCAACAGTAACGCGCCCAGCAGCAGGGTAATCACTGCCGACATGCGTTTCAGCCGGGTTTCGTTTTCCAGCTGTTCCGGGCGAAGGTTCAGGTACAGATCCTTAATGATCGTAGCGGAACTTTGCAGCAATTGGGCATTGATCGTCGACATGATCGCGGCCATAGGTGCGGCGAGGAAAATCCCGGCAGCGACCGGCGGCAGGACTTTGACCATCAGCGTAGGGATTACCAGATCCGGTACCGTCAGGTCAGGGATTACCGCCCGTCCCAGGGCGCCCGCCAGATGCATACCAAACATCAGGATCGCCACCACGATGGTGCCGATGATAATGCCGCGGTGTACCGCTTTACTGTCTTTATAAGAGATACAGCGTACCGCCGTATGCGGCAGGCCAATCACGCCAAAGCATACCAGCACCCAGAATGAGGTCATAAACGTGGGTGACAAAATGTCATCAGCGCCCTGCGGCGAAACCAGTTTAGGATCGATAGTCTGCAGGGTTACCACCGCATTGCTGAGGCCACCGGCAGCATGAACAACGCCGACCAGCAAAACGATAGTACCAATCAGCATCACCATGCCCTGCATGGTGTCGTTCAACACGCTGGCGCGAAAGCCGCCGAACGCCGTGTATAACGCGATGCTGACGCCAAAAATCAGCAGACCGGTTTCGTAGGGGATACCCGCTGCGGTTTCCAGCAAACGTGCGCCGCCAATAAACTGTACGGTCATTGCCCCGACAAACGCGACCAACAGGCTGAGGCTTGCCAGCCATACCAGCAGGCGGCTCTGGTAGCGTGCAAATAGCATATCGTTGAGGGTAACAGCATTATAACGGCGTGCCAGAATGGCGAATTTCTTACCAAGAATCCCCAATGAGAGCCATACGGCGGGCAACTGGATCATCGCTAGCAGCACCCATCCCAGTCCGTATTTGTAAGCGGCACCAGGACCGCCAATAAACGAGCTGGCGCTAATGTAGGTTGCCGTTAGCGTCATCGCTAACACGACGCCGCCCATGGAGCGGCTGCCGAGGAAATATTCATTCAGGAAGGTACCGGTCGATCTCTTGCGCATGGCATAAACTGAGAGACCGAAGACCACCAGAAGATAGGCGACCAGCGGAAAAATAACTTCAAGCTGCATCGTCATCCTCCAACGGAATGTCGCGATAGATAAACTTCACCATCGCCCAGCACAGCACGATAAAAACCAGCGGCGTTAGCAGGCAGGCCATTTCGAACCAGTGCGGTAAGCCGGTAAAACCCAGCGTTGAATCTGGTAAGTAAGCGGCCACTAACCATGTGACCAGATATAAAAGGGTTAGCCACAGCGCCCAGCGCGCCTCTTTATGGGCCTGAACAAAACGAGCGTCCATTTTTTGTCCCTTGTGGATAAAGAAAGCGGGGATTGTACCTTATGGCACGTGCGGGAGGGGAGAAAAACAAAAGGCCGGAATTTCCGGCCTTTTCGGTTAACGCACGCTTACTTTTCCTGAAGTCCGAGTTTTTTCTCCAGGTAGTGGATATTGGTTCCACCGTGCTGGAAGTGCTCGTCATTCATGATACGGATCTGCAGGTCAACGTTGGTTTTGATACCGTCGATGATCAGTTCCTGCAATGCGTTTTTCATACGGGCGATAGCGACGTCGCGGTTTTCGCCATAGCAGATCAGCTTACCGATCATTGAGTCATAGTACGGAGGTACGGTGTAGCCTGCGTAAATATGAGACTCCCAACGCACACCAAAGCCACCCGGTGCGTGGAAACGCGTGATTTTACCCGGGCTTGGCAGGAAGGTGTTCGGGTCTTCGGCGTTGATACGGCATTCTACCGCATGGCCTTTAACCACAACTTCGTCCTGCTTGATGGACAGCGGTTGACCCGCTGCGATGCGCAGCTGCTCTTTGATCAGATCAACGCCGGTGATCATTTCGGTTACCGGGTGTTCAACCTGAATACGGGTGTTCATCTCAATGAAGTAGAATTCGCCGTTTTCGAACAGGAACTCGAAAGTACCCGCCCCGCGATAGCCGATATCAACACACGCTTTGGCGCAACGCTCGCCGATGTAGCGACGCAGTTCCGGGGTAATGCCCGGCGCTGGTGCTTCTTCGACAACTTTCTGGTGACGACGCTGCATGGAGCAGTCACGTTCTGCCAGATAAATTGCGTTACCCTGACCGTCAGCCAGCACCTGAATTTCAATGTGGCGTGGGTTTTCCAGGTATTTCTCCATGTAGACCATGTCGTTATTGAAAGCGGCTTTTGCTTCCGCTTTGGTCATGGAGATGGATTGTGCCAGTTCGGCATCGCTGCGCACGACGCGCATACCGCGACCGCCGCCGCCGCCGGAGGCTTTGATGATAACCGGGTAGCCGATGCGTTTAGCATGAGCGCGGTTAGCGTCCATGTCATCGCCCAGCGGGCCGTCAGAGCCTGGGACTGTCGGTACGCCCGCTTTCTTCATCGCGGTGATTGCAGACACTTTGTCGCCCATCAGGCGGATGGTGTCGGCTTTCGGGCCGATGAAGATAAAGCCAGAACGCTCTACCTGCTCAGCAAAGTTGGCGTTCTCAGAGAGGAAGCCATAGCCCGGGTGAATTGCCACCGCGCCGGTGATTTCAGCGGCGCTGATGATAGCCGGGATGTTCAGATAGCTTTTTACGGACGGAGCCGGGCCGATACAGACCGTCTCATCCGCCAGCAATACGTGTTTTAAATCGCGATCCGCACTTGAATGCACAGCGACAGTCTTGATGCCCAGTTCTTTACAGGCACGAAGAATACGCAGGGCAATCTCGCCGCGGTTGGCGATAACAATTTTATCCAACATGTTCGCCTCGTTATTCGATGACGACCAGCGGCTCGTCAAATTCTACCGGTTGACCACTTTCTACCAGGATCGCTTTAACTACGCCGGATTTGTCGGCTTCGATCTGGTTCATCATTTTCATGGCTTCAACGATGCACAGGGTATCGCCCGCATTCACTTTCTGTCCGATTTCGATGAACGCTTTAGCATCCGGGCTCGGGGTGCGGTAGAACGTACCAACCATTGGGGAGCGTACGATGTGACCACTGATTTCCGCTGCTGCCGGAGCTTCCATACTTGGAGAGGCAGTTTGTGCGACAGCGTTAGACAGAGCTGGTTGCTGCATCACTGGTGCAGCATAAGCCTGTTGCATCATCGGAAAACTTGCAGCTGGCGCTGCACGGCTGATGCGTACAGATTCTTCGCCTTCAGAAATTTCCAGTTCGGAGATGCCTGATTCTTCAACCAGCTCGATCAGCTTTTTAATCTTACGAATATCCATGAGTGGGTTCCGTACTCTTTGTTTAGTGAGATTGTGACAGGCGTTTTACCGCCGTCTGTATAGCATTTTTATAACAGTGAGTGACAAGATGCCACGCATCTCAGGCGCTGCACTGGGTGCTGCTGCCATTAAGTGAGATTGCCAGACTTGTTAGTCATTGTGCGGCTATCTTCTGCCATTTTCGGGTAAAAGACAAAATATACCTTCAATATGCGATTGTCACCCTTTCAGCGCCTTAAAAACGCTACCGGGGATAGCAAAGTCGCACATTATAACTATTTCGTAGCAATTGGCAGCTAAATACTGGTCTTATCAGGGAAGATAATCAACCGTTAACATGTAAAGAAAATCGGATCGTCCGTGTTTTGCAACGCACTGCACATATCGTGAAACTACCGCCACCACTGGCGAAACTTCTTGTAACGGCACGCTAACAGCACCGCAGCGAGCGCTGCATAAATAATCGGTTGAGGGGAGATAATTTTTACCGACCACAGATAATGTATGGGTGCCAGGATCGCCACAAGATAGACGAAGTTGTGCAAATACTGCCAGTTTTTACCCAGCTTTCGCTGTGCAGCCTGCGTGGACGTTAAGGTGAGGGCGAATAATATGACCCAACTGACAATGCCCAAGGTTAAATAAGGTCGCGTAATTAATTCCCGCCCTAACAACGCCAGATTATTAATGCCCAGTTCCAGTAACGCGTAGCTGGTTAAATGCAGTGTTGCCCAGGCGAAACACCATAGCCCTAACAGGCGACGTGTGCGTATCAATAATGGCTGTTTAGCGTAGCGCGCGAGTGGAGAGACCAGCAAGGTCGCCAGCAAGAATTTCAGAGCTGTCCTACCGGTAAAGTGCTGGATATCTTTGACCGGATCGGCGCTCAGGCCGCCGTGATTTATCGCCCAAAATAGCCAGATAAACGGCAAAAAACCGGCAAGATGCAGGCAAACTTTCAGCCCGGTAATATACTTTGCGGTCAGTCGCACTTAAAAATTCTCCTGCAAATTGAGTCCGCGATACAGTGACGCAACCTCTTCGGCATAGCCGTTAAACATCAGCGTAGGCTGACGCTGTACGTCCAGAATACCGCCAGCGCCAATAAAACGCTCAGTGGCCTGGGACCAGCGGGGATGATCGACATGCGGATTCACGTTGGCATAAAACCCGTATTCATTGGGCGCGGCCAGATTCCAGGTTGTCGGAGGGCGTTCGCGCGTGAGTTTGATACTCACGATCGACTTAATGCCTTTAAATCCATATTTCCACGGCACAATTAAGCGAATGGGCGCGCCATTTTGTGGCGGAAGGGCCTTACCATAAACCCCCACGGTAAGCAGTGTGAGTGGGTGCATTGCTTCATCCAGGCGCAACCCTTCAACATAGGGATACTTCAGCCCGCCGCCAATAAAGCGATCTTTTTGTCCTGGCATTTCTTCCGGTGCGTACAGCGTTTCGAACGCGACATACTTCGCATTGCTGGTGGGTTCTACCTGCGCCAACAGTTTATGTAACGGAAAGCCAATCCACGGCACGACCATTGACCAGGCTTCCACGCAGCGCATGCGGTAAATCCGTTGCTCCAGCGGGAAACGGGTGGTCAAGGTATCGTGATCGAGAGTGAGTGGTTTGGCGACCTCACCACTGATTTTTAATGTCCACGGATCGGTTTTCAGGCTACCCGCGTTGGCTGCCGGATCCGCTTTGTCGAGACCGAATTCATAGAAGTTGTTGTAGCCAGAAACTTTATCCGCTGGGGTTAAAGGAAGCGAATTTTGCCAGGCGGCGGGCTTGCTGAAATCAAGCGGCTTTCCCGCGGGCGCGGGCGGGCGGTCATTACCCTTAAACCAACTCAGAAGGTCAGCCTGCGCAGAGTGGGGTAAAGACAACGCGGCTGCGCTGATCCCTAATGCTTTCAGCACATGGCGACGCTGCATAAAAAAAGCCGACTCGTCAGTGACGTCGGCTTCTGTAAATGGACGTAATTTCTTCATAACAGACTCCCGGCTTACGCGTCATAACTGACAGGGGACGCGTAGTTAATATGGCAGGGAGTCTGTAGATGTGCCGCGAAATTTCGTTAATTAAGTGTAAATTTCTGCGCCAGGGTCTGTTACTTCACCTTCACCAGCGTACGGCCTTGCACCTGGTTATTGATGATGGCATCGGCGAACTTCGGCGCATCCGCCAGCGTAATTTCCGTTGCCGCCTGAGCATAGAAAGATTCCGGCAGATCCTTAACCAGACGAGCCCAGGCTTCTGCACGGCGTGTCGGCGGGGTCATCACCGAGTCCACTCCTTGCAAACGAACGTTACGCAGAATGAATGGCATTACCGTGGTTGGCAGAGCGAAACCGCCCGCCAGACCGCAGGCGGCAACACAGCCGCCGTAGTTCATCTGCGCGAGGACTTTCGCCAGAACTTTGTCGCCAACGGTATCCACCGCGCCAGCCCACAGCTGTTTTTCCAGCGGGCGAGATTCAGCAAATTCATCGCGGCCAAGAATACGATTAGCGCCCAGGCTTTTCAGGTAGTCGTGGGTGCTTTCACGACCCGAAACCGCCGCAACCTGATAACCCAGTTTATGCAGTAACGCAACGGCCGTGCTGCCCACGCCTCCGCTGGCACCAGTGACGACAATCTCACCGTCTTGCGGACGAATTCCTGCATCTTCAAGCGCCATGACGCAAAGCATGGCGGTAAAGCCAGCGGTACCGATGACCATGGCTTTACGTCCATCCAGCCCTTTTGGCAGCGCAACCAGCCAGTCGCCTTTCACGCGTGCGCGTTCTGCCAGTCCACCCCAATGATTTTCACCTACGCCCCAACCGGTCAGTAAAACCTCCTGACCCGCATGAAAACGGGGATCTTCGCTTGCACGCACGGTACCAGCGAAATCGATACCAGGAATCATCGGAAAATTACGAATGATTTTTCCCTTGCCGGTGATAGCCAGGGCGTCTTTATAGTTCAGGCTTGACCAGTGGACATCCACCGTTACATCGCCTTCCGGTAGCTGATTTTCGTCGAGGGGTTGAACGGATGCGAGGGTTTTTCCGTCCTGCTGTTCTAAGATCAAAGCCTGCATAACCTGTCCTCAATTCGTATAGTGGATTGGAAAATTAATAATGAAGACTATACTCGCTAATCAAAACATGATGCCGATTCTGCGCAATAAATTGCCAGATATACCTGATTTGGTAGTATGCCCTCACAGTTTGTATAAATTGGCGGATTTTGCGGTCAGTTTTGCATTTTAGAGTCGATTTATCACTTTCAGGCCTGTTTCATAACTGTCGGAGTTAACACAAGGATGCGATTAACGACGAAATTTTCAGCTTTTGTCACGCTGCTTACTGGGTTAACGATCTTCGTGACTCTGATCGGCTGTTCGCTGAGTTTCTACAACGCTATTCAATATAAGTTCACCACGCGCGTTCATGCGGTCGCGACGGCGATTGATACGCATCTGGTCTCCAGAGATGTCGTTGCGTTAACCCCGCAAATCGATGAACTGATGGTTTCTGTTGATATCGTTCGCATCGAACTGTTGCAGGGCGAAAACGTGGTGTATGACCACTCACGGACCAGCAGCTACCGACCGGCAGGGACAAACAATCTCTACCGCGAGATTACCGTACCGTTGGTCAAGCATCCGGGTATGTCATTGCGTCTGGTTTATCAGGATCCGATGGGTAACTATTTCCATTCGCTACTGACCACCGCACCGCTCACGATAGCCATTGCTTTCATTATTCTGATGCTCTTTTTGTCTGTGCGCTGGCTTCAGCGCCAGCTTTCGGGTCAGGAGCTGCTGGAGATTCGTTCCACGCGTATTCTGAACGGCGAACGTGGACCGAACGTGCGGGGAACGGTCTATGAATGGCCTGCGCGTACCAGCAGTGCGCTCGATATGCTGCTGACTGAAATTCAAAATGCCCGCGAGCAACGCAGCCGCCTGGATACGCTGATTCGTTCCTATGTCGCGCAGGATACAAAAACCGGGCTAAGCAACCGCTTGTTTTTTGATAACCAACTGGCCACGCTGCTGGAAGATCAGGAAAAAGTAGGCTCGCATGGCGTCGTGATGATGGTGCGCCTGCCGGACTTTACGCTGCTGCGTGATAGCTGGGGAATCACCCTCGCGGAAGAACAAATCTCGACGCTGATCAATTTGTTGTCGACTTTTATGACGCGCTATCCGGGCGCGTTGCTGGCGCGCTACCACCGTAGCGATTTTGCTATCCTGCTGCCGCACCGTACTCTGAAAGAGGCGGAAAGTATCGCCGGGCAATTATTAAAAGCGGTAGATGCACTTCCGGCTAATAAAATGATCGATCGTGCCGATATGGTTCATATTGGCATTTGCGTTTGCCGCAGCGGTCAGTCGCCGGAGCAAGTGATGGATCATGCTGAAGCCGCCACCCGGAATTCGGTATTGCAGGGCGGAAATAGCTGGTCGGTCTATGATGACTCGCTGCCGGAAAAAGGTCGGGGCAACGTACGCTGGCGAACGCTGATCGAACAGATGCTCAGCCGGGGCGGGCCAAGAATTTATCAAAAGCCTGCAGTAACGCGCGAAGGTCGGGTGCATCATCGGGAGTTGATGTGCCGTATTTTTGATGGCAACGAAGAGGTCATTTCGGCGGAATATATGCCGATGGTCCTGCAATTTGGTCTGGCAGAAGAATATGACCGTTTGCAGATAAGCCGTCTGATCCTGCTTTTGGGCTACTGGCCGCAGGAAAATCTGGCGATGCAGACAACGGTTGAATCGCTTATTCGTCCACGTTTTCAGCGCTGGCTGCGTGATACGCTGATGCAGTGCGAAAAATCATTACGCAAACGCATAATTATTGAACTTGCTGAGGCAGATGTCTGTCAACATATCAGCCGGTTACAGCCCGTTATCAGATTGATGAATGCGCTGGGCGTGCGTATTGCCGTTACGCAGGCGGGGTTAACGCTGGTGAGCACCAGTTGGATCAAAGAGCTTAACGTTGAGTTATTGAAGCTACATCCAAGTCTGGTGAGGAACATTGATAAGCGAACGGAAAATCAGCTTCTGGTTCAAAGCCTGGTGGAGGCCTGTTCGGGAACACCCACGCAGGTTTACGCCACGGGCGTACGTTCGCGTAGTGAGTGGCATACGCTGACAGAACGCGGAGTTGCGGGTGGGCAAGGGGATTTTTTTGCCGCATCACAACCACTTGACACTAACGTGAAAAAATATTCGCAAAGATACTCGGTTTAACCTGCCGTTTAATTTGTTTTCACGTAGAATAACGCGCGCTGTGCCTTCTGGGGGTGTGCTTGCCTGCTCGCCAGGTTGTAACAGCAAACATGCAGGTGAATGACCTTTGACAGGTTGCAAACAAAAGCGAGGAGTGCTGCTGATTTATTCAGCCCTGATGGACTCAGGCCGGTTTTGTAACAAAGGAAACGAACTGCACTAATTTTCACCGTAGCAGATGATTTTTGCGCCTTGTCGCTGCTGCGTGTGGTTGGTAAAGTAAGCGGATTTTGTTTTCCGCCCCAGCTTTCAGGATTATCCCTTAGTATGTTGAAAAAATTTCGTGGCATGTTTTCCAATGACCTGTCCATTGACCTGGGTACCGCGAATACCCTTATTTATGTAAAAGGACAAGGCATCGTATTGAATGAGCCTTCTGTTGTGGCCATTCGTCAGGATCGTGCCGGTTCGCCGAAAAGCGTGGCTGCAGTAGGTCATGATGCGAAGCAGATGCTGGGTCGTACGCCGGGCAATATCGCTGCAATTCGCCCAATGAAAGACGGCGTTATCGCTGACTTCTTCGTGACTGAAAAAATGCTCCAGCACTTTATCAAGCAAGTGCACAGCAATAGCTTCATGCGCCCAAGCCCGCGCGTACTGGTGTGTGTACCGGTTGGAGCAACTCAGGTTGAACGCCGTGCGATCCGTGAATCCGCTCAGGGCGCAGGTGCTCGTGAAGTCTTCCTGATCGAAGAGCCGATGGCGGCCGCGATCGGTGCGGGTCTGCCAGTCTCTGAAGCAACCGGTTCAATGGTTGTTGATATCGGTGGTGGTACCACTGAAGTTGCCGTTATCTCCCTGAACGGCGTGGTTTACTCCTCTTCTGTCCGTATTGGCGGCGACCGCTTCGATGAAGCCATCATTAATTATGTTCGTCGTAACTACGGTTCACTGATCGGTGAAGCGACCGCAGAACGTATTAAACACGAGATCGGTTCCGCTTATCCGGGTGACGAAGTGCGCGAAATCGAAGTTCGCGGTCGTAACCTGGCTGAAGGCGTTCCGCGCGGCTTTACCCTGAACTCTAACGAGATTCTGGAAGCTCTGCAGGAACCACTGACCGGTATCGTGAGCGCAGTAATGGTTGCACTGGAACAGTGCCCGCCGGAACTGGCGTCTGACATCTCCGAACGCGGTATGGTGCTGACCGGTGGCGGTGCGCTGCTGCGTAACCTTGACCGTCTGTTAATGGAAGAAACCGGTATTCCAGTTGTTGTTGCTGAAGATCCGCTGACCTGCGTGGCGCGCGGCGGCGGCAAGGCGCTGGAAATGATCGACATGCACGGCGGCGACCTGTTCAGCGAAGAGTAATCGGATGCAGGTTGGGTAGCCCCCGCGGGTTGCCCTTCCGCTCTGATACGAGAATACGCATAGACTATGAAGCCAATTTTTAGCCGTGGCCCGTCGCTACAGATTCGCCTTATTCTGGCGGTGCTGGTGGCGCTCGGCGTTATTATTGCCGACAGCCGCCTGGGTACGTTTAGTCAAATCCGAACGTACATGGATACCGCCGTCAGTCCTTTCTACTTTATCTCAAATGGTCCTCGTGAATTACTCGACGGCGTGTCGCAAACGCTGGCTTCGCGTGACCAACTCGAACTTGAAAACCGGGCGTTGCGTCAGGAACTGCTGCTGAAAAATAGCGAACTACTGATGCTGGGGCAATACAAACAGGAGAACGCGCGTTTGCGTGAGCTGCTGGGATCGCCATTGCGTCAGGACGAACAAAAGATGGTGACGCAGGTCATCTCAACGGTTAATGACCCTTACAGCGATCAGGTCGTGATCGACAAAGGGAGCGTTAACGGCGTCTACGAAGGCCAGCCGGTTATTAGCGACAAAGGTGTAGTAGGTCAGGTCGTGGCGGTGGCTAAATTGACCAGCCGCGTGCTGCTGATTTGCGATGCGACGCATGCGCTGCCCATTCAGGTACTGCGTAATGATATCCGCGTGATCGCTGCGGGTAACGGCTGCACCGACGATCTTCAGCTCGAACACCTGCCGGCTAACACCGATATTCGCGTTGGCGATGTGCTGGTCACCTCGGGTCTGGGTGGACGTTTCCCTGAAGGTTATCCGGTTGCTGTTGTTTCTTCCGTTAAGTTGGACACTCAGCGCGCTTATACCGTGATTCAGGCTCGCCCGACTGCGGGTCTGCAGCGTCTGCGCTATCTGCTGCTGTTGTGGGGTGCCGATCGTAATGGCGCAAACCCGATGACGCCGGAAGAAGTACACCGCGTTGCTAATGAACGTCTGATGCAAATGATGCCGCAAGTTCTGCCTGCACCAGATACCATGGGACCGCCTGCGCCAATACCAGCACCTGCAACAGGCGTGGCTCCAGCGCCCGCAGATACCACGCCGCCACAACCTGCTCCGCGTAAGCCGGGAGGACAGTAAGTGGCAAGCTATCGTAGCCAGGGACGTTGGGTGATTTGGCTCTCGTTCCTTATTGCACTGTTGCTGCAAGTCATGCCCTGGCCGGATGACATTCTGGTTTTCCGGCCAAACTGGGTGCTGCTCATCTTGTTGTATTGGATCCTGGCACTGCCGCATCGCGTAAATGTGGGCACGGGATTTGTGGTGGGTGCCATACTGGATCTCATCAGCGGCTCCACGCTTGGCGTGCGCGCATTGTCGATGAGTATCATTGCTTATCTGGTCGCGTTGAAATTCCAGCTATTCCGAAACCTCGCGCTCTGGCAACAGGCGCTGGTGGTCATGTTGTTATCACTGGTCGTGGATATTATTGTTTTCTGGGCCGAGTTTTTAGTGATCAACGTCTCTTTCAGACCTGAAGTGTTCTGGAGTAGTGTAGTGAATGGTGTGCTTTGGCCATGGCTATTCTTACTGATGCGTAAAGTCCGTCAGCAGTTTGCGGTGCAATAAGGTTGATATGAATACTCTGTATCTTGCTTCAGGTTCTCCACGTCGTCAGGAGTTGCTCGCTCAGCTTGGTGTTACGTTTGAACGACTGGTCCCAGGGATTGAAGAACAGCGGCACCCGCAGGAAAGCGCGCAGCAGTACGTTTCCCGTCTGGCGCGCGAAAAAGCGCAGGCTGGCGTAGCGCTGGCCCAGCGCGATTTGCCGGTATTGGGTGCGGATACCATCGTTATCCTTAATGGCGAAGTGCTGGAAAAACCTCACGACGCCGACCATGCCGCAGTAATGCTGCGCAAACTGTCGGGCAAAACGCATCAAGTTATGACGGCCGTGGCACTGGCCGATCGCCAGCACAGTCTGGACTGCCTGGTAGTGACGGAAGTGACATTCAGAGCACTAACCGATGAGGACATCGCGGGCTATGTTGCCAGCGGTGAACCAATGGATAAAGCAGGTGCATACGGTATTCAAGGGTTGGGTGGCTGTTTTGTCAGGAAGATAAATGGCAGCTATCACGCCGTAGTCGGCTTACCGCTGGTAGAAACGTATGAGTTGCTGACCAATTTTAACGCACTGCGTGAGAAAAGGGATAAACATGACGGCTGAATTGTTGGTAAACGTAACGCCATCGGAAACTCGGGTGGCTTACATCGATGGTGGTATTCTGCAGGAAATTCATATTGAACGTGAGGCGCGACGCGGAATCGTAGGCAATATCTACAAAGGTCGTGTAAGTCGTGTACTTCCGGGTATGCAGGCGGCTTTTGTAGATATTGGACTGGATAAAGCCGCATTTCTTCACGCTTCTGACATCATGCCGCACACCGAATGCGTGGCGGGTGAAGAACAAAAACAGTTCACCGTACGCGACATCTCTGAACTGGTGCGCCAGGGTCAGGATCTGATGGTGCAGGTGGTAAAAGATCCGTTGGGAACTAAAGGTGCACGCCTGACGACGGACATCACGCTTCCTTCCCGTTATCTCGTCTTTATGCCGGGGGCTTCGCACGTTGGCGTATCCCAACGTATCGAAAGCGAAACCGAACGCGAACGCCTGAAAAAAGTGGTGGCGGATTACTGCGATGAGCAGGGTGGCTTCATCATTCGCACGGCGGCGGAAGGCGTATGTGAAGAGGATCTGGCCTCGGATGCTGCCTACCTGAAGCGCGTCTGGACGAAAGTCATGGAGCGTAAAAAGCGCCCGCAAACGCGCTACCAGATGTACGGTGAATTGGCCCTGGCACAGCGCGTGTTGCGTGACTTTGCCGATGCGCAGCTTGACCGCATCCGCGTCGACTCCCGTCTGACCTATGAGGCGTTACTGGAATTTACGGCGGAATATATCCCCGAGATGACCAGCAAGCTGGAACATTACAGCGGGCGCCAGCCTATTTTTGATCTCTTTGACGTTGAGAATGAAATCCAGCGCGCGCTGGAACGCAAAGTTGAGCTGAAGTCCGGCGGCTATCTGATCATCGATCAAACCGAAGCGATGACCACCGTGGATATCAACACCGGCGCGTTTGTTGGGCATCGTAATCTCGACGACACTATCTTTAATACTAATATTGAAGCAACGCAGGCCATTGCTCGTCAGCTGCGTCTGCGTAACCTCGGCGGTATTATCATTATCGATTTTATCGACATGAATAATGAAGATCACCGTCGCCGGGTGCTGCACTCCCTGGAGCAGGCTCTGAGCAAGGATCGCGTAAAAACCAGCATTAACGGTTTTTCACAGCTGGGCCTGGTGGAGATGACGCGCAAACGCACACGTGAAAGCGTGGAACATGTACTGTGCAACGAGTGTCCGACCTGCCATGGGCGTGGTACGGTGAAAACGGTGGAAACCGTATGCTATGAAATCATGCGCGAAATCGTGCGCGTACACCATGCATATGACTCCGATCGTTTCCTGGTTTATGCCTCTCCGGCAGTGGCTGAAACCCTGAAAGGTGAAGAGTCACATGCGCTGGCGGAAGTTGAGATCTTTGTCGGCAAACAGGTCAAAGTACAAATCGAACCGCTGTATAACCAGGAGCAGTTCGACGTCGTCATGATGTAAATCGTGTAGTGGCACCCGCGCATGTAGGCCGGATAAGGCGCAAGCGCCGTTATCCGGCAATATTCACTCAAGGGGTGTGAGTCATATTTTTTGGTAGACAAGGAGAGGCGCGTGAGGCGATTGCCGGGGATTTTACTGCTCACTGGAGCCGCATTCGTTGTCATCGCAGCGCTGCTGGTCAGTGGACTGCGCCTTGCGTTACCTCATCTTGATAGCTGGCGTCCGGCCATTCTTGGCAAGATTGAATCCGCCACAGGTCTGCCTGTTTCCGCTAGCCAGCTTTCTGCCAGCTGGCAAAATTTCGGTCCTACGCTTGAAGCGCGCAATATCCATGCGCAGCTGAAAGATGGGGGAGAATTTTCGGTAAAACGCGTCACGCTGGCGCTGGATGTCTGGCAAAGTTTGCTGCACATGCGCTGGCAGTTTCGCGATCTCACCTTCTGGCAACTGCAGTTGCGCACCAATACGCCTATCCAGCGCAGCGAAGGCGGAGATGGGATTGAAACCGGCCATCTCAGCGATCTCTTCCTGCGTCAGTTTGATCATTTCGATCTACGCGACAGCCATATCAGCTTTATAACCCTCTCAGGTCAACGTGCTGAACTGGCGATCCCCCAGCTTACCTGGTTGAATGGTAAAAATCGGCATCGCGCCGAGGGTCAGGTCAGCCTCTCCAGCCTGACTGGACAGCACGGCATTATGCAGGTGCGTATGGATCTGCGTGATGACGAAGGGCTGTTGAATAACGGTCGAGTTTGGCTGCAGGCAGACGACATCGACGTCAAACCATGGCTGGGCAAATGGATGCAGGATAATGTCGCGCTACAAACCGCGCGTTTTAGCCTGGAAGCATGGATGACGATCAGCAAAGGTGTCGTTTCTGGTGGTGATGTCTGGCTGAAAAAAGGCGGGGCAAGTTGGCTGGGTGAAAATCGTACGCATACGCTTTCCGTCGATAATCTGACGGCGCACATCAGCCGTGAAGAGCCGGGCTGGCAATTCTCTATTCCCGATACGCGTATCACCATGGATGATAAGCCCTGGCCGAGCGGGGCATTAACGCTAGCCTGGATCCCTGAGCAGGAAGTCGGTGGCGAGAATAACAAACGCAGTGATGAGCTACGCATTCGCGCCAGTAATCTGGAACTGGCTGGGTTAGAAGGACTGCGTCCGATGGCGTCCAGGCTATCGCCTGCGCTGGGTGATATCTGGCGGGCCACGCAACCCAGCGGCAAAATAGATGTGCTTGCGCTGGATATCCCGTTACAGGCGACAGAAAAAACCCGCTTCCTGTCCTCGTGGACCGATTTGGCCTGGAAACAGTGGAAGCTGCTGCCGGGGGCAGAACATTTCTCCGGTACGCTTGCGGGCAGCGTTGAAAATGGGGCGCTCACCGCCTCCATGAAACAAGCAAAAATGCCGTATGAAACCGTCTTCCGCGCGCCGTTGGAAATAGAGAACGGCGTGGCGACGCTAAGCTGGCTGAAGAATGATAAAGGCTTCCAGTTAGACGGGCGCAACATTGATGTTAAAGCGAAAGCGGTACATGCGCGCGGTGGTTTTCGCTATCTGCAACCGGCTGATGATGAGCCATGGTTGGGCATTCTGGCCGGTATCAGTACCGACGATGGCTCCCAGGCCTGGCGTTATTTCCCGGAAAACCTGATGGGTAAGGATCTGGTTGACTACCTCAGCGGCGCTATTCAGGGCGGCGAAGCGGATAACGCCACGCTGGTGTATGGCGGTAACCCGAATCTGTTCCCGTATCTGCACAATGAAGGGCAGTTTCAGGTCCTGGTGCCGCTACGCAATGCGAAATTTGCTTTCCAGCCCGACTGGCCTGCGCTAACCGATCTTAATATCGAACTAAACTTCATTAACGATGGCCTGTGGATGAAGACGGATAGCGTCAATCTAGGCGGCGTGAAGGCCAGTAACCTGACGGCTAATATTCCCGACTATGCAAAAGAAAAGCTGCTGATTGATGCCGATATCAACGGGCCAGGCAAGGCGGTTGGACCTTATTTTGATGAGACTCCGTTGAAGGATTCTCTCGGTGCCACGCTGGAACAGTTGCAAATTGACGGTGATGTGAATGCTCGCTTACATCTTGATATTCCGCTAGACGGCTCGCTGGTTACCGCCAAAGGCGACGTCAACCTGCGTAATAACAGCTTGTTTATTAAACCACTCGACAGCACGCTGAAGAATTTGAATGGTAAATTCAGCTTTATCAACGGCGATCTGAAGAGCGAGCCGATGACGGCGAACTGGTTTAATCAGCCGCTGAACGTCGACTTCTCCACCACCGAAGGGGCGAAAGCCTATCAGGTAGCCGTGAACCTGCAAGGCGACTGGCAGCCAACCCGCATGGGGATTTTACCGGCGCAGGTCAACGATGCGTTAAGCGGTAGCATGGCGTGGAATGGCAAAGTGGGTATCGATCTTCCGTATCATGCCGGGCCGACCTACGACATTGAGCTAAAGGGTGACCTGAAGAATGTAAGTAGTCACTTACCTGCTCCGCTGAATAAGGCGCCCGGTGAAGCGTTGCCGGTGAATGTTAAGGCCAACGGTAATCTGCGCAGCTTTGAACTGACCGGTAATGCTGGCAGTAAGAACCACTTTAACAGCCGCTGGTTGCTGAATCAGAAACTGACGCTTGACCGCGCTATCTGGACGTCGGAAAGCCGTACTGTGCCCGCGTTACCCGATCAGCAAGGCATTGAGCTTAATCTTCCCCCTATGGATGGCGCGCAATGGCTGGCGTTGTTCCAAAAAGGCGCAGCGGATAACGTTGGCACTAATGCCAACTTCCCACAACGCATCACCGTGCGTACGCCATCGTTATCCCTGGGCGGTCAGCAGTGGAATAATTTGAGTATTGTGTCTGAGCCTGCGAGCAATGGCTCCATCGTACAGGCGCAGGGTCGTGAAATTAACGCCACGCTGGCGATGCGCAATAATGCGCCATGGCTGACCAATATTAAGTATCTTTATTACAACCCTAGCGCGGCGAAAGCGTCACCGGGCAACACATCAGCCTCGCCGTTTTCCGCCGTGGACAACTTCAGCTTCCGCGGCTGGCCGGACCTTCAGTTACGCTGTGCCGAGTGCTGGATGTGGGGACAGAAATATGGGCGCATTGATGCCGATGTAGCAATTAAAGGCGACACGCTAACGTTGAGCAACGGTCTGTTGGATACGGGCTTTGCCAGACTGACCACCGATGGCGTGTGGGTGAATGCGCCGGGCAAAGAGCGAACGTCACTGAAGGGTAAACTGAGCGGCAGTAAAATTGACTCCGCTGCCAGTTTCTTTGGCGTATCGACCCCGATTCGTAACTCTTCGTTCAACGTGGAGTATGACCTGCACTGGCGTAACCCGCCGTGGGATCCGGACGAAGCATCGCTGAATGGGATTTTGCGTACCCGGTTGGGCAAAGGTGAGCTTACCGAACTCAGTACCGGGCATGCGGGGCAACTGTTGCGACTGCTGAGCTTTGATGCGTTGCTACGTAAACTGCGTTTTGATTTTAGCGATACCTTCAGTGAAGGTTTCTATTTCGACTCGATTCGCAGCACGGCGTGGATCAAAGATGGTGTGATGCATACCGACGACACGCTGGTGGATGGTCTGGAGGCAGACATTGCGATGAAAGGCTCAGTGAACCTGGTCCGTCGGGAGTTGGATATGGAAGCCATTGTCGCGCCTGAAATTTCTGCCACCGTAGGGGTTGCCGCTGCGTTTGCTGTCAACCCGATTGTCGGCGCGGCGGTATTTGCTGCCAGTAAGGTTCTGGGACCATTGTGGAGCAAAGTTTCGATTCTGCGCTATCGCATCACCGGTCCGGTCGATAAACCGCAGATTAACGAAGTTCTGCGTCAGCCGCGCAAAGAAAGCCAGCAATGATTTGACGGGGGCGAGTAATTGCCCCAATCTCAGTACAGTGATCTTCTACCGCAGTCCGTAGGCCGGAAAAGGCGTTCACGCCGCCATCCGGCATTGAAGTGCCTGATGGCGACGCTGGCGCGTTTTATCAGGCCTACAACAGAAACTAATGAGTACCAAAACGATGAGTCTGAACCTGGTAAGTGAACAATTGCTAGCGGCGAATGGCCTGAAACATCAGGATCTGTTTGCCATTCTGGGCCAACTGGCCGAACGCCGTCTTGACTACGGCGATCTCTATTTTCAGTCGAGCTATCACGAATCCTGGGTTTTAGAAGACCGCATCATTAAAGACGGTTCTTACAATATCGATCAGGGTGTTGGCGTGCGCGCCATCAGCGGCGAAAAAACAGGGTTTGCCTATGCAGACCAGATTAGCCTGCTGGCGTTGGAGCAAAGTGCTCATGCTGCCCGTACTATCGTGCGTGACAGCGGTGACGGCAAAGTAAAAACGCTGGGAGCGGTTGAGCATCAGGCGCTTTACACTTCGGTTGATCCGTTACAGAGCATGAGCCGCGAAGAGAAACTGGATATTCTGCGTCGCGTTGATAGCGTGGCCCGTGCCGCCGACAAACGCGTCCAGGAAGTAACCGCCAGCCTGACCGGTGTTTATGAACTGATCCTGGTAGCAGCGACCGACGGTACGTTGGCCGCTGATGTTCGTCCGCTCGTACGCCTGTCCGTAAGCGTACAGGTCGAAGAGGACGGTAAGCGCGAGCGCGGTGCCAGCGGTGGTGGCGGTCGTTTTGGCTATGACTATTTCCTTGGCGACCTTGATGGTGAAGTCCGTGCTGACGCGTGGGCGAAAGAAGCCGTACGCATGGCGTTAGTTAATCTGTCCGCGGTAGCAGCACCTGCTGGTACGCTGCCGGTAGTACTCGGCGCTGGCTGGCCTGGCGTTCTGCTGCATGAAGCGGTCGGTCATGGTCTGGAAGGTGACTTTAACCGCCGTGGTACCTCGGTATTCAGCGGTCACATGGGTGAGCTGGTGGCGTCGGAACTGTGTACCGTTGTGGATGATGGCACAATGGCGGACCGTCGTGGCTCTGTGGCTATTGATGATGAAGGCACACCGGGTCAGTACAACGTGCTGATCGAAAACGGTATTCTGAAAGGCTACATGCAGGACAAACTGAACGCGCGCCTGATGGGCGTCGCGCCAACGGGTAACGGTCGCCGTGAATCTTACGCGCACCTGCCGATGCCACGTATGACCAACACCTACATGCTGCCGGGGAAATCCACGCCGCAGGAAATCATCGAATCCGTTGAATACGGTATTTATGCACCTAACTTCGGCGGCGGCCAGGTGGATATCACCTCCGGGAAATTTGTGTTCTCGACGTCTGAAGCGTATCTGATTGAAAACGGTAAAGTAACCAAACCGGTGAAAGGCGCGACGCTGATTGGGTCTGGTATCGAAGCGATGCAGCAGATTTCAATGGTAGGTAACGACCTGAAGCTGGATAACGGGGTTGGTGTGTGCGGTAAAGAAGGGCAGAGCCTGCCGGTGGGCGTGGGCCAGCCGACACTGAAGGTGGATAACCTGACGGTGGGTGGTACTGCATAACATCATGATGTATGCCCGATAAGCACCAGCGCTATCGGGCATCTTTCCGGACGCGGCGTCAACGCCTTATCCGGCCAATACTCTTTTTATTTCTCTTTTCCCCGGCCGTACATCCCCTGAAAAAGCTGCGCTACATCGACAAAATACTCCGTCAGATAGTTAATCACCACCTGGACCTTGAGCGGCAGTTTGTCTTTTTCGGTATACAGCGCATAGACCGGACGCGGATCCGACTGGTAGCGGGGGAGCAGGATCTCCACTTCGCCACGATTGATCTCATTGATCACCCACATTAGCGGCACATAGGCAATGCCCGCACCCGCAGCCAGCCAGCGCACCAATGTCATCGGATCGTTAGTCACAAAACGCCCCTCTGGGATCAGGCGGGTGGAAATTCCTTCCGGAGCGATAAGCTCGAATTCATTATCCGGGCGCACGCTGTATTCCAGCCACGAGTGGTTGCTGAGATCGGCGGGTTTCTCCGGGGCACCAAACTGTGCGAGATAGCTTTTAGCCGCGCAGACTACCATCGGCATGGCACCCAGGCGACGCGAGAACAGACTGGAGTCCTGCAACGCACCGACGCGGATAACCACGTCCAGACCATCGGCGATTAAATCCGGGGCCGGGATGCCTGTTACCAGATTTACCGTCAGACCGGGGTATTCCTTCAGCATGGTCGCGGTCAATCCGGCGAGGACATTTTGTGCCATGGTTGAAGAACAACCAATTCGCAGCGTGCCGATGGGCGTGTTGTTAAAGGCATAAAGCTGCTCGTGAACATCCTGCGCTTCGTGCAGCATTCTCCGGCAGCCCTGGTAGTAAATTTTACCGGCTTCGGTCAGCCCAATGCTGCGTGTACTGCGGTTCAGCAGCTTAACCTGTAGCTCATCTTCCAGTTTGGAGACCGTCTGGCTTATCGATGAAACGCTCATTTGTAGCTGTCTTGCGGCGGCGGTGAAGGAGCCCAGTTCGACGACTTTGGCGAACACCGACATACGTTTTAATCGTTCCATTGTTCACTCTGGCTTAAAAGTGATTTAGATCACATAATATAGATAACAGCATAACAGTTACGTTAATATATTATTATTCAAATAACAGCTATGTCGCTCTCGCCTGGCTCATCCTTGCCCTTCTCTGCGGTGACATACGCTAGAAAATCTATCACCTGCACTCTCTTAAGTTACCAAGGTCAACATGAGTCTGTTTCCCGTTATCGTGGTGTTTGGTTTGTCCTTCCCACCGATTTTTTTCGAATTACTTTTGTCACTGGCGATTTTCTGGCTGGTGCGCCGGATGCTGGTTCCAACCGGCATCTATGATTTTGTCTGGCATCCGGCTCTGTTTAACACCGCGCTGTATTGCTGCCTGTTCTATTTAATAACGCGCCTGTTCGTTTGAGGTTGAAGTGAAAACACTAACAAAAAAACTCTCCCGTACGGCCACGACTCTCGTACTGGTCATTCTGGCCTTCATCGCTATTTTTCGCGCATGGGTGTATTACACCGAGTCGCCATGGACACGTGATGCGCGTTTCAGCGCAGATGTCGTCGCTATTGCGCCGGATGTTGCGGGTCTTATTTCCAACGTTAACGTCCATGATAACCAACTGGTGAAAAAGGATCAGATTCTGTTCACCATCGATCAGCCACGCTATAAGAAAGCCCTTGAGCAGGCCGAAGCTGATGTTTCTTATTATCAGGTTCTGGCCCAGGAAAAACGCCAGGAGGCTGGTCGTCGTAACCGCCTGGGCGTGCAGGCCATGTCTCGTGAAGAGATTGACCAGTCAAACAACGTCCTGCAAACCGTATTACACCAGCTTGCGAAAGCACAAGCGACCCGCGACCTGGCAAAATTAGATCTGGAACGTACCGTCATTCGCGCACCAGCAGACGGTTGGGTCACTAACCTGAACGTTTATAGCGGCGAATTTATTACGCGTGGTTCCACAGCGGTGGCACTGGTCAAACAGCATTCTTTCTATGTGCTGGCTTATATGGAAGAAACCAAACTGGAAGGCGTTCGCCCTGGTTATCGCGCTGAGATCACCCCGTTGGGCAGTAATAATGTCTTAAAAGGCACCGTTGATAGCGTGGCGGCGGGTGTAACAAATGCCAGCAGTACGCAGGATGCAAAAGGTATGGCGACCATTGATTCAAATCTGGAATGGGTGCGCCTGGCGCAGCGTGTACCGGTGCGAATCCGTCTTGATGAGCAGCAAGGAACTCTGTGGCCTGCCGGGACAACGGCTACCGTTGTCATTACTGGTAAACAGGACCGTGATGCCAGCCAGGAGTCCTTCTTCCGTAAAATGGCGCACCGCCTGCGCGAATTTGGTTAATTGCGATGGGTATTTTCTCCATTGCAAACCAGCATATCCGCTTTGCGGTAAAACTGGCGTGCGCGATTGTACTGGCGCTGTTCGTTGGTTTTCACTTCCAACTTGAGACTCCGCGTTGGGCGGTGCTGACTGCAGCCATTGTGGCGGCAGGCCCGGCCTTTGCTGCCGGTGGGGAACCCTATTCAGGGGCTATTCGCTATCGCGGCATGCTGCGTATTGTCGGGACATTTATCGGTTGTATTGCCGGACTGATCATTATCATCAGTATGATCCGCGCTCCGTTATTGATGATCCTGGTGTGCTGTATCTGGGCCGGTTTTTGTACCTGGATCTCGTCACTGGTGAAGATCGAAAACTCCTATGCCTGGGGGCTTTCGGGCTATACGGCGCTGATCATCGTCATTACCATTCAGGCCGAACCGCTGCTGACGCCGCAATTTGCGCTCGAACGTTGCAGTGAAATTGTGATGGGGATTGTCTGTGCCATTGTGGCCGATCTACTTTTCTCTCCCCGTTCGATAAAACAAGAGATTGATGTTGAGCTGGACAGCCTGCTGGTGGCGCAATATCAACTGATGCAGTTGTGCATTAAGCACGGCGACAGCGAGGTTGTGGATAAAGCCTGGGGCGATTTAGTTCGTCGTACGGCAGCGCTGGAAGGTATGCGCAGTAACCTGAATATGGAGTCTTCACGCTGGGGGCGTGCTAACCGCAGGCTTAAAGCATTGAACACGCTGTCACTCACGCTCATCACGCAGTCCTGTGAAACCTATCTTATTCAGAACACCCGACCGGAACTGATCACTGATACTTTCCGCGAGTTGTTCGATACGTCGGTTGAAACGGCGCAGGATGTCCACAAACAGCTGAAGCGGATGCGTCGGGTTATTGTCTGGACTGGCGAACGTGAAACACCGGTAACGATTTATAGCTGGGCAGGTGCGGCGACGCGCTACCTGCTGCTCAAACGTGGTGTGGTGAGTAATACCAAGATTAGCGCTACGGAAGAAGAGATCCTGCAAGGTGAGCCGGTGGTGAAAGTGGAGTCTGCCGAGCGTCATCATGCGATGGTTAACTTCTGGCGTACCACGCTTTCTTGTGTGCTGGGGACCTTATTCTGGCTATGGACCGGATGGACCTCCGGCAGCGGTGCAATGGTGATGATTGCGGTCGTCACCTCGCTGGCAATGCGTTTGCCAAATCCTCGCATGGTGGCGATAGACTTTATCTATGGGACGTTGGCAGCGTTACCGCTCGGAGCGCTCTATTTCCTGGTGATTATCCCTAATACGCAACAAAGCATGCTGTTACTGTGCCTGAGCCTGGCGGTGCTGGGATTCTTTCTGGGGATTGAGGTACAGAAACGACGCCTGGGATCGATGGGGGCGCTGGCCAGCACCATTAATATCATTGTGCTGGATAACCCGATGACCTTCCACTTTAGTCAGTTCCTTGACAGTGCGCTGGGGCAGATTGTTGGCTGCGTGTTGGCGTTTATCGTCATTCTGCTGGTGCGTGATAACTCTCGCGACCGAACGGGTCGTGTATTGCTCAACCAGTTCGTGTCGGCGGCGGTTTCAGCAATGACCACCAATGTAGTCCGTCGTAAAGAAAACCATCTTCCGGCACTTTATCAGCAGCTGTTTTTGCTGATGAACAAGTTTCCCGGTGATCTGGCGAAGTTTCGCCTGGCGCTGACGATGATCATCGCGCACCAGCGCCTGCGTGATGCACCGGTACCGGTAAACGAGGATCTATCCGCATTCCATCGTCAGCTTCGGCGTACTGCCGATCACGTAATTTCAGCAGGAAATGACGACAAGCGCCGACGCTACTTTAGCCAGTTACTGGAGGAGCTCGAGGTCTACCAGGAGAAATTAATTATCTGGCAAGCACCGCCGCAGGTGACCGAGCCGGTAAAACGACTCAGTGGGATGCTGCACAAATACCAGCATGCGCTGGTCAGTAATTAAGAGTTGTAAACCGACGCTAAAAGCGTCGGTTTTTTTATGGCTATACTTAGCTGAAAATGCGAGAGACCCCTGGATATTGGCGGTCTGTAGAGTAGCTGGTGTCGGGATGGTGGCTATAGATGAACATCTATACATTTGATTTTGACGAGATAGAAGATCAGGGCGATTTCTATCGCGAGTTCACGCGCACATTCGGTCTGGCCCGGGAAAAGGTTGTTGATTTGGATTCTCTGTGGGAGGTGGTGACCGGGGAGGTCTTGCCGCTGCCGTTGGAGATTGAATTTGTCCATTTACCGGACAAGCTGCGCAGGCGATACGGCGCGTTGATTTTACTGTTCGATGAAGCGGAAGAAGAGCTGGAAGGGCAGTTGCGTTTTAACGTTCGTCACTCAATGTAAGACATAAAAAAGCCCCCGGCAGGCGGGGGCAAGTCGTCGGACTTAGACGACGAGGGTTTATTTGTAGAGTTCTGCAGTAGCGTGCCAGTGAGCACCTTCACGGAGTTCGGTGACGCGATAGCTGCTGGCGCCTGCTTTTTCAGCTTTAGCGGCGATGGCCTGACGCATGTCCATTGGTGAACTACCGATCTGAGAGACGGAGACGCTACCGATGGATTGCAGATTCTGTGCTTCTTGTGAGTTCACCTGAGTAACCGCGGCGCTTGCACCGAAGGAGAGAACAGAAAGAAGGCTTAAGGTTGCAATAGTAGTTTTGATTTTCATGATATTTACCTCGTCGAATTCTTTTATTGGGGTCTGTGTTTCGTGACCCTCATCACAAAATCAAGTATACACTAATCACCCGATAAATTAATACCACGCTAATTGTTTCATTGGGTTTTTAGTGTTAAGAAAATGATTTTTTATAACTCAATGGAATTAAAAAGAGCATTTCAAACAGCCTGTACAAAATAAATTCAATTAAATCATGTAGATACTTGATTTTGCAAAATGTGCGTTTTTAAGGCTGCACATTCACCATGTGAATGTATTTTGATGGTTAAACGCACCATTTGTTAAATCAATAGCAGTGGAAAAGAGAAGGAGGGGGATGAAAAGAGAGTGTTTTCCCCCGCCGCGAGGCGACGGGGAGGTGGTATTACAGTTCTTGTTCGAACAGTTCCAGAATGGCTTCGTACAGATCTTTTACCGTAAAACCCTTAGCTGGGGTGGTGAAGATGGTATCGTCACCGGCAATCGTACCCAGGATACCTTCCGCTTTCCCCAATGAGTCCAGCAGACGTGCAATCAACTGAGCAGCGCCAGGGCTGGTATGAATAACCACGACCGCATCGTTATAGTCGATATCCAACACCAGATTTTTCAGCGGACTGGAGGTCGTGGGTACGCCCAGTTCCGCCGGAAGGCAGTACACCATTTCCATTTTCGCATTGCGGGTACGCACGGCGCCAAATTTGGTCAGCATGCGTGAAACCTTGGACTGATTGATATTATCAAAGCCCTGATCCTGCAACGCGAGGACGATTTCGCCTTGAGAGCTGAACTTTTCTTCTTTAAGTAGCGCTTTAAACGCCTTTACTAATTCTTCTTGTTTTGCCGAGCTTCGCATAAGTCACCCGTAATATGGCGGTAGAAACAACATTATTGTGCATACAGATGAATTTTTATGCAAACAGTCTGCCTTGTTCAAGGCTGAAATAATGTTATGAAAGAGCGGAATTTTATCAAATTTCGTTATCAAGAAACATGCCTGTGTCACGGCTCGCAAATAAGGTTAAAAGTAAATTAAATGTTATCAAATTGATGTTGTTTTGAGAGGCGGGTAGGGTATATTGTCAGCACCTGTTGGAAAGTTGCTCTACTGTGTGGGTGGTTTTGAATTACGTAACTTAGGTTTTATTTTACGTAAGTTAAATGCATAAAAGCCAAATTTGCGTGACTACGCATTCTTGACGCGTGGTTGTTGTATTCATTGGATTTGTGAATTAAGGTCGCCGCCGCGGAGCAATAGACATTTTGCTTATCAATATAATAAGGAGTTTAGGATGAAAGTTGCAGTCCTCGGCGCTGCTGGTGGTATCGGTCAGGCGCTAGCATTACTGTTAAAAACCCAACTGCCTTCAGGTTCAGAACTCTCCCTGTACGACATCGCTCCAGTAACACCTGGTGTGGCCGTTGATTTGAGCCATATCCCTACTGCTGTGAAAATCAAAGGCTTCAGCGGCGAAGATGCTACCCCTGCACTGGAAGGTGCTGATGTGGTACTGATCTCTGCGGGTGTCGCACGTAAACCGGGTATGGATCGTTCCGACCTGTTCAACGTCAACGCCGGTATCGTGAAGAACCTGGTGCAGCAAGTTGCTAAAACCTGCCCGAAAGCGTGTATCGGTATCATCACCAACCCGGTGAATACTACCGTTGCTATCGCTGCAGAAGTGCTGAAAAAAGCAGGCGTATACGATAAGAACAAACTGTTTGGCGTGACCACGCTGGACATCATCCGCTCCAACACCTTTGTTGCGGAACTGAAAGGCAAACAACCAGGCGACGTTGAAGTTCCGGTTATTGGCGGCCATTCTGGCGTGACCATCCTGCCACTGCTGTCACAAATTCCTGGCGTAAGCTTCACCGAACAAGAAGCAGCTGACCTGACTAAACGTATCCAGAATGCGGGTACTGAAGTTGTGGAAGCCAAAGCCGGTGGCGGTTCTGCAACCCTGTCTATGGGTCAGGCTGCTGCACGTTTCGGCCTGTCCCTGGTTCGCGCATTGAGCGGCGAAAAAGGTGTGGTTGAATGTGCTTACGTTGAAGGTGACGGCCAGTATGCTCGCTTCTTCTCTCAGCCGCTGCTGCTGGGCAAAAACGGCGTAGAAGAGCGTCAGTCTATCGGCAAGCTGAGCGCGTTTGAACAAAGCTCGCTGGAAGGCATGCTGGATACGCTGAAAAAAGATATTACTCTGGGCGAAGAGTTCGTTAAGTAACGCGAAGAGAGGCCTGCGTGTATTTGTAGGCCTGATAAGCGTAGCGCCATCAGGCATTACGTACTAACTCTCTACGATATCGCCTAATAAAAACCGGAGCCAACATGCTCCGGTTTTTTTATGGTCAGTAGGCCGCCAGACGTGACGTTAATTGGTGGCTGGGTATTCCTGGATCGTTACCTGCAGCGTCAACTGTTTGTCATCACGCATCACGACAACGGAGATAACTGAACCTGGTCGAATCTCTGCCACCTGGTCCATCGTTTCCAGCGCAGACACCGCCGGTTTGTTATTGACCGAGATAATCAGATCGTTAACCTGAATGCCCGCCTGCGCTGCCGGACCATCCGGGGAAACTTCGTTAACCACAATCCCCTGAATTTGATCCATCCCGCCGCCCTGAGCGTGCAGTGGTGCAATTTCGCGACCGCTGATACCGATGTAGCCACGAATCACGCGCCCGTCACGAATCAGCTTATCCATGATTTTGGTCGCCAACTGAAACGGAATGGCAAAGCCGATCCCTTCCGGGGTTTCGCCATCGTTGCTCTTATCAAATGACAGCGTGTTAATCCCCATCAATTCACCCAGTGAGTTGACCAGCGCACCGCCGGAGTTTCCGTGGTTGATGGAAGCATCTGTTTGCAGGAAGTTTTGCCGTCCTGTCGGGTTCAGGCCAATTCGACCGGTGGCGCTGATAATCCCCTGAGTGATGGTTTGCCCAAGGTTGTACGGGTTACCGATGGCGAGTACCACGTCACCAATGTGCGGCACGCGTTTGTTATTAATTGGGATTGTTGGCAGCCCGCCAGTGGCGTTGATTTTCAGCACCGCAAGGTCGGTTAACGTATCAGACCCTACAAGCAGCGCTTCAAATACGCGGCCGTCCTGCAATGCGACGATGATTTGGTCGGCATCGTTAATGACGTGCTTATTGGTAATGATATAGCCGCGCTGATCCATGATAACGCCTGAGCCGAGCGTGCGGATCTCAAGCTGGTTGTGCGCGGTACTGTTCATACTGCGGTTATAAACGTTCACGACGGCAGGCGCTGCGCGGCGAACCGCCGGGTTATAGCTAGCGGGCGTTTCATCTGCACTGTCGAACTGCGGTGCGGTAAGCGTATTAATTTTTCGCAGAGAGGGCATCGCGGCCAGCAGGATGGCGCCGACGATTAAACCAATCGCGACCGAACGTAAAAGCTTCACAAACATGATGGCGGCGTCATTAATAAAGGGAACGGCAGCAGCATATCACGAGTTTACCGGACATCACACGAGGGGCTGATGTCCGGTTGCATGCGTTATCGCAGGAGCAGGTAAATACTCTCGTTACCGCGCACCACCTGCAGAGCAATGATCGACGGTTTCGCTTCCAGCACTTTTCGCATTTCGGCGATTGAGTTTACGCGATCGCGGTTAACGCCAATGATAACGTCATCTTTATGCAGACCGGCCTGTGCTGCAGGGCTGCTTTTTTCTACGTTATCAATTCTGATGCCTTTGGTGCCGTCTTTTAACTGACCATCGCTGAGCGTGGCCCCTTGCAACGCAGGCGCAATCATCTCTGCGCTGGCGGACGATGATGTGCTGGTATCGAGGGTGACTTCAACCTCGAGCGGTTTACCGTTACGCAGCAGGCCCAGTTTGACCTTGGTCCCAGGTTCAGTTGTCGCAATGCGTGAACGCAGTTCGGCGAAGCTGTTGAGCGGTTTACCGTTGAGGCTGGTAATGACGTCACCAGATTTCACTCCCGCTTTTGCGGAGCCGGAGTTAGGCAGAACCTCACTGACAAACGCGCCACGCTGTACGTCCAGTTTGAACGCTTTGGCGATATCCGAGGTCATTTCGGTGCCTTTGATACCCAACAGACCGCGTTTGATTTCACCAAACTGCATCAGCTGCTGTGCCAGCGTGCGCGCCATGTTGCTCGGGATTGCAAAACCAATCCCGATGCTGCCGCCGCCGGGGGCCAGAATCGCAGTGTTAATACCGATCAGCTCACCGTTCAGGTTGAGCAATGCGCCGCCGGAGTTACCGCGGTTGATAGAGGCGTCAGTCTGAATAAAGTTTTCCAGACCTTCCAGGTTCAACCCACTGCGACCCAAGGCAGATACAATGCCGGAGGTGGCTGTTTGACCCAAACCGAACGGGTTACCCACAGCCACCGCGAAATCACCCACGCGGAGTTTGTCGGAGTCAGCAATGGCAATTTGCGTCAGGTTGCTGGGGTGCTGAATTTGTAGCAGTGCGATATCGCTCTGATCGTCGCTGCCGATAAGCTTAGCGTCGAACTCACGGCCATCATTAAGCTGAACGCTGATTTTTTGCGCCTGATTAATAACGTGGTTATTGGTCAGAACGTAGCCTTTGGCTGCGTCAATGATGACCCCTGAGCCCAGCCCTTCAAAGGGTTGTGACGGTTGATCGGGAAGTTCGTCACCAAAAAACTTTTTGAACTCTTCCGGGACTTTCTGCCCCTGAGTGGCGGTGCCTTCAACCCTTACGCTCACCACGGCAGGTAACACTTTCTCCAGCATCGGAGCGAGGCTGGGAAGCGCAGCCTGACCGGGAACCTGGCCGGGGATAGACGCTGCGGCCGGGAATGGCGCCGAGAGAGTTAACCCGACACTTAACGCTAATGCACTCAACAGCTGGGTTTGTTTTTTCATGGATCCTGCTCTCGTACCTTGAGTAAACGGAAGATGATTCAAAACAGGTTGATGTTATTGAATTTTCGGTTTGGTCACAATGCGGCTAACGACTAAATAATAGCTGGGACAGGAAGAGAAGCGGAGGGCGCAATTGCTGCGCCCAATAAATTTCTTAACGATGTGCGGTTAGTCGCGCTTTGCGCCGCTACGCAGCAGGCCGGATGCCCCTTCAGAATAGTCGCGTGGCATCTGAACCGGCGCCTGATCGTTGCCTGCTTCAGACTCTGCCAGACGGTTACGGAACGGGTTGTTTTCCGGCGACATACCCGGCAGCAGGTTGCTGGAGCTTTTCGCCATGTGCTGGTAAATCTGACGATAATCGTCCGCCATGTTATCCAGCAATTCAGCGCTGCGGGCAAAGTGGCTCACCAGCTCTTCGCGGTACTCTTCCAGCTCAGCTTTATTTTTTTCCAGTTCGTACTGCAATGCCTGCTGTTGGCGTAATTTACGATTACCAAAACGCATGGCTACAGCACCAATAATGATACCGACGACTAACCCAATTAGCGCATATTCCCAGGTCATGAACATCTCCCGTTGTCTTGTGTTTCCGTAGGGTGTTGGCTTTAGGCTCCATGCCTGCGCCTGATTATGCCACTATAACCGCTAATCCCGTAGAAGTGGAATCCCGTGTTTATATCACGTAATGTAGAACGGCCTTTTTTTCGTCAACCGTGAGCGACGGCACATCGATTCTCAAGGAATAACAATAACATCATGCAAAGCTTTTCCCCTACATCGCGTTACCAGCAAGCCCTCAACGACGGCAGTCATCAACCCGACAACGTACAACTCGAAGCCGTGAATCGACTGGAAACCATTTTCCAGGCGCTTACGACGCCAGCACGTCCTGCGCCGCAGGAGAGTGGACTGATGGCGCGTTTTGGTAAGTTGCTGGGCAAGCGTGAGTCACCGATCAACGCGCCGGTGCGTGGTTTATATATGTGGGGCGGAGTTGGGCGCGGAAAAACCTGGCTGATGGATCTGTTCTACCAAAGCCTGCCGGGCGAACGTAAACAGCGTTTGCACTTTCACCGTTTTATGCTGCGCGTGCATGAAGAGCTTACTGCCTTACAGGGGCAGAGCGATCCGCTGGAAATCATCGCCGACCGCTTTAAGGCCGAAACCGACGTGCTGTGCTTCGACGAATTTTTTGTTTCTGATATCACCGACGCCATGCTGCTCGGCGGCCTGATGAAAGCGCTGTTTGCCCGCGGTATTACGCTGGTGGCGACCTCTAATATTCCGCCAGATGAGCTATATCGTAACGGTTTGCAACGCACGCGTTTTCTTCCTGCCATTGATGCGATCAAACAGCATTGCGACATCATGAATGTCGATGCCGGCGTCGATTATCGTCTGCGCACCTTAACGCAGGCGCATTTGTGGTTGTCGCCATTGAATGAGGAAACCCGCCAGCAGATGGATAAGCTTTGGCTGGCATTAGCGGGAACCAAAGGTGAACATGCGCCAACGCTGGAGATCAATCATCGTCCGATGCAGACGCTGGCCGTCGAAAACCAAACGCTGGCGGTGTCGTTTACCACGCTCTGCGTCGATGCCCGGAGTCAGCATGACTACATTGCGCTGTCGCGTCTGTTTCACACGGTGCTGTTGTCTGATGTGCCGGTCATGACCCCGCTGATGGAGAGTGAAGCGCGACGCTTTATCGCATTGGTGGATGAGTTCTACGAACGCCACGTCAAGCTGGTGGTCAGTGCGGCATCACCCCTCTATGAAATTTATCAGGGCGAGCGTCTGAAGTTTGAATTTCAGCGTTGTTTGTCGCGTTTGCAGGAGATGCAAAGCGAAGAGTATCTGAAGCGGGAACATTTAGCCGGTTAAACCTGCCGCAAATCACATAAAGGGGTCGATCTTTGACCCTGACTTCTCTATAATCTTGCGACCCCACGTTACGAGAGAGTTTTTTTCCCAAAACTTTCTATGCGCCGGCATAGGCTATTCGAAGGGGTAGGTTTGCTGGACAATGTCGTGTGAACCTCAACTGACAAAACGTTTGGGTGTTCACCAACGTGTAACTTATTTATTTGGGTAAGCTTTTAATGAAAACTTTTACAGCTAAACCAGAAACCGTAAAACGCGACTGGTATGTTGTTGACGCGACCGGTAAAACTCTGGGCCGTCTGGCTTCCGAACTGGCTCTGCGCCTGCGCGGTAAGCACAAAGCGGAATACACTCCGCACGTAGATACCGGTGATTACATCATCGTTCTGAACGCTGACAAAGTTGCTGTAACCGGCAACAAGCGTACTGACAAAGTGTACTATCACCACACCGGCCACATCGGTGGTATCAAACAAGCGACCTTTGAAGAGATGATTGCTCGCCGTCCTGAGCGTGTGCTTGAAATCGCGGTTAAAGGCATGCTGCCAAAAGGCCCGCTGGGTCGTGCTATGTTCCGTAAACTGAAAGTTTACGCTGGCAACGAGCACAACCACGCGGCACAGCAACCGCAAGTTCTTGACATCTAATCGGGATTATAGGCAATGGCTGAAAATCAATACTACGGCACTGGTCGCCGCAAAAGTTCCGCAGCTCGCGTTTTCATCAAACCGGGCAGTGGTAAAATCGTAATCAACCAACGTTCTCTGGAACAGTACTTCGGTCGTGAAACTGCCCGCATGGTAGTTCGTCAGCCGCTGGAACTGGTCGACATGGTTGAGAAACTGGATCTGTACATCACTGTTAAAGGTGGTGGTATCTCTGGTCAGGCTGGTGCGATCCGTCACGGTATCACCCGCGCTCTGATGGAGTACGACGAATCCCTGCGTGGCGAACTGCGTAAAGCTGGCTTCGTTACCCGTGATGCTCGTCAGGTTGAACGTAAGAAAGTCGGTCTGCGTAAAGCACGTCGTCGTCCTCAGTTCTCCAAACGTTAATTGTACTCTGCTTCGGCAGACGACAATTTGCGAAAAAACCCGCTTCGGCGGGTTTTTTTATCGTTATTTCTCGCCTCAGATCCACGGTAATCCGCTGATTGCCACCTCTTTTTCCCCATTTCAAGAATCGACTCACCACAAAGGTCACAAAATCTGGTAAACTATCATCCAATTTTCTGCCCAAATGTCCGGTATCGTTCATTTTTTGTTTGCATTTTGAGCAGTAATGACTTTCCCGAGTTTGGGTGACATCACTTCTGGCTGGCCACTGAGTGGCTGGTAGCAGTAAAAATTCTGAATATACCTGGAGGTTTTCATGGCTGTCGCTGCCAACAAACGTTCGGTAATGACGCTGTTTTCTGGTCCTACTGACATCTATAGCCATCAGGTCCGCATTGTGCTGGCTGAGAAAGGTGTTAGTTTCGAGATTGAGCATGTGGAGAAGGACAATCCACCTCAGGATCTGATCGACCTCAACCCGAATCAGAGCGTACCGACACTGGTGGATCGTGAGCTGACCCTGTGGGAATCTCGCATCATTATGGAATACCTGGATGAGCGCTTCCCGCATCCGCCGCTGATGCCGGTTTACCCGGTTGCGCGTGGTGAAAGCCGCCTGTACATGCAGCGTATTGAAAAAGACTGGTACACGCTGATGAACGTCATCGTGAACGGTTCTGCATCTGAAGCCGAAGTCGCGCGTAAGCGTCTGCGCGAAGAACTGCTGGCAATCGCGCCAGTATTTGGCCAGAAACCTTACTTCCTGAGCGATGAGTTCAGCCTGGTAGACTGCTACCTGGCGCCGCTGCTGTGGCGTTTACCGCAGCTGGGGATTGAATTCAACGGTGCAGGTTCGAAAGAACTGAAAGGGTACATGACTCGCGTCTTCGAACGTGACTCTTTCCTGGCTTCTCTGACTGAGCCTGAACGTGAAATGCGTCTGGGCCGGGGTTAACCTGTATGGATTTGCCACAGCTAACACCACGCCGTCCGTATCTGCTGCGCGCGTTCTATGAGTGGCTGCTGGACAACCAGCTCACGCCGCATCTGGTGGTGGATGTGACGCTCCAGGACGTGCAGGTTCCAATGGAATATGCGCGTGACGGGCAAATTGTTCTGAATATTGCACCGCGTGCGGTGGGCAACCTGGAACTGGCTAACGATGAAGTGCGCTTTAACGCGCGCTTCGGTGGTGTGCCGCGTCAGGTGTCTGTGCCGTTGGCTGCCGTTCTGGCAATTTATGCACGTGAAAATGGCGCCGGTACGATGTTTGAACCGGAGGCCGCCTACGACGAAGATGTTGCCAGCTTAAATGATGACGACAACGACACGTCTGGTTTTGAGAGTGAAACGGTCATGTCGGTCATTGATGGCGATAAACCTGATAATGGCGACGACAACGATCCGGATGATACTCCGCCACCGCCTCGCGGTGGGCGTCCAGCGCTGCGCGTAGTGAAATAAGTAGTGAAATGAAAAACAGGCCCTTTGGGGCCTGTTCTGTTTTCTGGCTTTGGTATCAATAAAACAGCGCGATGGTGGCTACCATATTCACCACAAATCCTACTGCCATCGGGATTGCTGTACGTTTTACCACTTCAAAGGGCGATACGCCGGCAATACCCGATGTCACGACAATTACAGCGGTTATGGGTGACACCGCGCGGGCAAGCGTAGTGGCAAAATGCATCGGCATAATCATTACTACGGCAGGAATATGCAGCCCGGCGGCAATATCCGGAATGAGGCTGGCAAAAGACATAAACGGAGCGTTGCCTGACCCCATGACGATCGCGCAGGCGGCGATGACCACCGCCATGATGATCATCACGCCGATACCGCCAAGACCGGAATGCTCTGCGCCTTTTATTACGGCATCGACTGTCCCGATAGTCGTCAACCCTTTCGCAAAGATTTCACCGGCGACCACCAGGGTGACAACGTTGGCAAACTGTGTCCCCATGCCGTCAAAAAAAGCCTGCACATCATCCATCGTTTCGCGCAAATTATGTTTATGCAGGAATTCAACAAACATAGTCAGCGTCATGCTCATCAACATTACCACCACCAGATTCAACTCTGCTTTCATTAGCCCCATTTGTGCAAGGGCAAGCGAGCCCAGCATCAGGATCAGCGGCATCACCGGCAAAATGGCGTAATAGAGCGGGGGTACGTTTTCCAGCGTCTTTTGTTCCGCAAATCCGTTACTTTCCGGTGCGGCTTTTTTATCAAATTGACGCTGAACGAAAAAATGCGCAATGGCGACGGCGACAATGACACACGACGCGACGGGCAACTGGTATTGAAAGAAATAGGTGGCGATTTTCATGCCCGCGACCTGCGCGGCAAAAATAGAGTTGGTTTCCAGAATGCCCCACTCAATCGACATCGAAGTGGCAATGACCGCAACAGCGGATAAACGGCTTACGCCAAGACTAACCAGCGTTGGGAACAGCGTCACCATCAGCAACATACCTAACCCGGATGCGCTGGTAATGAACTGCGCCATGATCTGACCAATCACATAGGTGGCGGCAAGCACTACATAGGGGGAGCGGATTAGCTTGAGCGGGCGGCTTAACAGGCTAACCATCGCTCTGCTGGCCCCCATTCTGTCCATATAACGGGCATAACCGCCCACCGCCATGATTGATAACCCCAGTCCGGCCGCGCGGTTGGAGAGCATACGCAAAATTTCATTGTAAATATCGACCAGTAGATAGCCACTGCTTTTGTCGTCAGCGACCAACGCGCCGTAGCCCAGCCAGACTCCGCAGATCATCAGGAAGATCCCGGCGGCGGCCAACACGACCTGCGGTTTGTAGTTTTTGAGGATCAGGTAACCCATCGTTAATAAAACGATGACAGAGATAATGATGCCGAACATTGTTTCACTCCATGTCAGAGAAGAAGATAAATCCGGTAATAACGCTGCTGTCAAAACGGATGTTATATTTTTCTGGGTATTTTTTATGGAGTGAATATCTTATTTTTAATTCGATGATGTAATTATTTATCGTTGTAAAATAGAAGGTTATGATAAATTATCACGTTCATATTCATAATTTTCATGAAGCTATTTAACTCCATTCAATTAAAATGAGGCAGAAGATACTCGCTTAAAATAATATTGCTGTTACGTATATTATCAATAAGCCAGCCGGATCAGATCGTCCATCATTTCACCCTGCTTTCGATCCTGTGTTAGGATAAACCCGCTGTTGTTTGTCACCACGACTTAGCTGAATGGACCCTATGAACGCATTTGATTCGCAAGCTGAAGACTCTCCATCCACCATTGGCCGTAGCTTACGCAATCGCCCGTTGGCGCGTAAAAAACTGTCTGAAATGGTTGAAGAAGAACTGGAGCAGATGATTCGTCGTCGGGAATTTGGCGAGGGCGAACAGTTGCCGTCTGAGCGGGAGCTGATGGCCTTCTTTAACGTGGGCCGTCCTTCTGTACGAGAAGCGCTGGCCGCGTTAAAACGCAAAGGTCTGGTACAAATCAACAACGGCGAGCGCGCCCGCGTTTCGCGTCCTTCAGCTGATACCATCATCAGTGAGCTGTCTGGCATGGCGAAAGATTTCCTCGCACATCCCGGCGGCATTGCCCACTTCGAGCAGTTGCGACTGTTCTTTGAATCCAGCCTGGTACGATACGCCGCCGAACATGCGACAGATGAGCAAATCGACAGACTGGCTAAAGCACTGGAGATCAACAGCCAGTCGCTCGATGACAATACGTTGTTCATCCGCTCGGACGTTGATTTTCACCGTGTACTGGCTGAGATCCCGGGCAATCCTATCTTTATGGCTATCCATGTTGCGCTGTTAGACTGGCTGATTGCCGCCCGTCCGACCGTCGCCGATCAAGAGTTGTATGAGCACAACAACGTGAGTTATCAGCAGCATATCGCGATTGTCGACGCAATTCGCCAGCGCGATCCTGAAGAAGCTGACCGCGCACTGCAAGAACACCTCAACAGCGTTTCCGCGACCTGGCATGCCTTCAGCAAAAGTAAAAAGTTGCGTAAGTGATTGCGATCCCGACGATCGTTTAAACACAAAATCATTCAAGTTGCATCAAGGCGGCAAGAGAGCGAGTTCCCTGGAGCATAGATAACTATGTGACAGGGGTGAGCGAACGCAGCTAACGCAGAGGCGGCTCGAAGGATGAAGTGTTTAGTGAAGTAGATCGCACTATAAGCGTTCTGTATTGTATTGCTGCTTATTTAATCTGGTATAACAGGTATAAAGGTATGCAGTTAGATAACACTAATCATCGTCAGAGGTCGTTATGGCAAGAGATTTAAAAGGCGTAATGCCAGCGTTGTTAACCCCATTCGATAACCAACAGAGACTGGACATCGAGAGTTTGCGCCGCCTGGTGCGTTTCAACATTGGTCAGGGTGTAGACGGGCTCTATGTCGGTGGCTCAACGGGTGAGGCCTTTGTCCAAAACCGCGTTGAAAGAGAGCAGGTACTGGAAATTGTTGCCGAAGAGGCGAAAGGTAAGGTGACGCTGATCGCCCATGTTGGCACGGTGAGTACTGAAGAGAGCCAACAGCTGGCGAGTGCGGCACATCGTTACGGCTTTGATGCCGTTTCGGCCGTTACACCGTTTTACTATCCGTTCAGCTTTGAAGAACATTGCGATCACTACCGCGCAATTATTGATTCCGCTGATGGTTTACCGATGGTGGTCTATAACATTCCGGCGCTGAGCGGCGTAAAACTGACGCTGGATCAGATCAACACGCTGGTAACGCTGCCAGGCGTTGGCGCACTGAAGCAAACTTCGGGCGATCTCTATCAGATGGAACAGATCCGCCGCGCTCATCCCGATCTGGTGCTTTATAACGGCTATGACGAGATCTTTGCTTCCGGACTGCTTGCGGGCGCAGATGGCGGTATCGGTAGCACTTACAACATCATGGGGTGGCGCTATCAGGGAATTGTGAAAGCGCTCAAAGAAGGCGACATCCGCACGGCGCAAAAGCTGCAAACTGAGTGCAATAAGGTTATCGATCTGCTCATTAAGGTTGGCGTGTTCCGCGGCCTGAAAACAGTACTGCACTATATGGATGTGGTTTCTGTCCCACTGTGCCGTAAACCCTTTGCCCCGGTAGATGAACACTATCTGCCGGAACTGAAAGCGCTGGCAAACCAACTGCTGGCGGAAAAGGCGTAATCACGGGTCGCCGGGGGCGTTTCGCTTGCCCGGCCTGGATTTTCGACCGTAGGCCGGGTAAGGCAAAGCCACCACCCGGCACAACAACAAAAATCGTCGGGAGAGTAAAATGAGTACTTCTACCCAAAGCATCCCGTGGTATCGCCATCTCAATCGGGCACAATGGCGGGCATTTTCCGCCGCCTGGCTGGGATATTTGCTTGATGGTTTCGATTTTGTGTTAATCGCCCTGGTGCTGACAGAAGTGCAGGGCGAATTCGGACTGACGACGGTGCAGGCCGCCAGCCTGATCTCGGCCGCCTTTATCTCCCGTTGGTTTGGCGGGTTAATGCTGGGGGCAATGGGCGACCGCTACGGACGCCGCCTGGCAATGGTCACCAGCATCATTCTGTTCTCCGTGGGAACGCTGGCCTGCGGCTTTGCGCCGGGCTACACCACCATGTTTATCGCCCGCCTGGTTATCGGTATGGGAATGGCCGGTGAGTATGGTTCCAGCGCAACCTATGTTATTGAAAGTTGGCCTAAACATCTGCGAAACAAAGCCAGTGGTTTCCTGATTTCCGGCTTTTCCGTTGGTGCCGTGATCGCCGCCCAGGTCTACAGTCTGGTGGTCCCGGTCTGGGGATGGCGCGCGCTGTTCTTCATCGGCATCCTGCCAATTATCTTCGCCCTCTGGCTGCGTAAAAATATTCCGGAAGCGGAAGACTGGAAAGAGAAACACGAAGGCAAAGCGCCGGTACGCACGATGGTGGACATTCTCTACCGGGGTGAGCATCGGGTAATTAATATTCTGATGACGCTCGCCGCTGCAACCGCGTTGTGGTTCTGCTTTGCTGGCAACCTGCAAAATGCGGCTATCGTGGCGGTCCTGGGACTGATATGCGCCTTTATCTTCATTAGCTTTATGGTGCAAAGCAGCGGGAAACGCTGGCCGACGGGCGTGATGCTGATGGTGGTCGTGCTATTTGCCTTCCTGTACTCGTGGCCGATTCAGGCGCTGTTGCCAACCTATCTGAAAACGGAACTGCTGTACGATCCTTCCACGGTGGCCAGAGTGCTCTTCTTTAGCGGCTTTGGTGCGGCGGTTGGGTGTTGCGTCGGCGGTTTTCTTGGTGACTGGCTGGGCACGCGTAAAGCCTATGTCTGCAGTCTGCTGGCCTCGCAGTTGCTGATTATTCCGGTGTTTGCAATAGGCGGTTCAAACGTCTGGGTACTGGGTTTGCTGCTGTTTTTCCAACAAATGCTCGGCCAGGGGATCTCCGGGATCTTACCAAAACTGATTGGCGGCTATTTCGATACCGATCAGCGTGCGGCGGGATTGGGCTTCACCTATAACGTGGGCGCACTGGGCGGGGCTTTGGCACCGATCATCGGCGCGCTGATTGCCCAACGTCTTGATCTGGGTACCGCGCTGGGATCGCTCTCTTTCGGCCTGACATTTGTGGTGATCCTGCTGATTGGTCTCGATATGCCGTCCCGCGTACAGCGCTGGCTGCGTCCTGAAGCGTTGCGTACGCATGATGCCATTGATGGTCGACCGTTTAGCGGTGCCGTGCCGTTCGGCGGTGACAAAAGCACCATGGTGAAATCCAAAAGTTAATCCAGTTGCCCGGTGCTGAACCGGGCAATAGCTGTAAGGGAAGAATATGTCGTTCTTTGAGCTACAGAGCGCCACCACGATGCATGAGGCGGCGTCATGACCACACTGGCGATTGATATTGGCGGCACCAAATTGGCTGCCGCGCTGATAGACAACAATCTGCAAGTCCGCGAGCGGCGTGAACTGCCGACGCCTGCCAGTAAAACGCCGCAAGCGCTGCGCGCCGCGTTACAAACACTGGTTGCCCCGCTACAGGGGCGTGCTAATCGGGTGGCGATCGCCTCGACGGGGATTATCCGTGAGGGGGCTTTACTGGCGCTGAATCCGCATAACCTCGGCGGATTGATGCATTTTCCGCTGACACAAACGCTGGAACAAATCACCGGCCTGCCGACGCTGGCCGTCAATGACGCACAGGCAGCGGCGTGGGCTGAGTACCATGCGCTTGGTGGTGAGTACCGCGATCTGGTGTTTATTACCGTCTCCACAGGCGTTGGCGGGAGAGTCGTCAGCGGTGGGAAACTGCTGACCGGAGTCGGCGGTTTGGCTGGGCATCTGGGACATACGCTGGCCGATCCGCATGGGCCTGTTTGCGGCTGCGGGCGTGTGGGCTGCGTTGAGGCGATCGCATCCGGTCGTGGAATAGCGGCGGCTGCCGAAGGCGCGCTTGCCGGATGCGACGCCAAAACTATTTTTAGCCGTGCCGGGCAGGGGGATGAGCAGGCAAGCCGGTTGATCCATCGCTCAGCGCGTACTTTGGCAAGGCTTGTTGCCGATGTGAAGGCCACGACCGATTGTCAGTGCGTGGTCATTGGCGGTAGCGTTGGGCTGGCTGAAGGGTATCTGGCGCTGGTGGAACATTATCTGGCACAAGAGCCTTGGGCCTATCACGTGGAATTGCTGGCGGCGCATTACCGTCATGACGCTGGATTACTGGGGGCCGCGCTGTTGGCCCAGGGAGAATGATGATGATATCAGATGCGTTGAATTCACTGCCTTCTGCCGGATTACATCCGGTCTTGCAGCAGGCGTTAACGCTTGCCATTGCGGCAAATCCGCAGGAGAAGACGCCTGGGCGCTACACGTTGCAGGGTGAGAATATTTTTATGAATGTCATGCAATTTACAACGCAGAGCCCAGAGCATAAGAAAGCGGAGCTACATCAGCAGTACATTGATATTCAGATGCTGTTGTCCGGCGAAGAACGGATTCTGTTCGGGATGACCGATTCTGCTCGTCACTGCGAAGAGATGCACATCGAGGATGATTATCAGCTGTGCAGCCAGATTGCCGATGAACAGGCTATGGTACTGAAGCCGGGAAAATTTGTGATTTTTATGCCGGGCGAGCCGCATAAATCGGGTTGTGTGGTGCAGACCCCGATGGACATCAAAAAGGTGGTGATCAAAGTCCGCGCCAGCTTATTACAAGCTTGAGAATGAGAGACGGTGTCGGATGGCAAGGCTAACGCCATCCGACATGGAATGTAACGACCTAGCGCTTAAACGTCACCGTTTCTGGCTGCGTCAGATGCAGTGTGGTTTGGCTTGGGACCGTCTCGGCAATGACTCGACCATGACGAATGGAATAACGGGCAGGCGTCTGGCGACGAACCGCGTCAAACCCATTTTCTGCAGGCAAAATCACCAGATTCGCAGAATTCCCCACGTTCAGACCATAGTCCTGCAGATGCAGGGTTTTCGCGCTGTGGGTGGTGACCAGGTTCAACCCATCGTTAATTTGTCCGTATCCCATCAGCTGGCACACGTGTAATCCCATATGTAGCACCTGCAGCATATTCGCAGTGCCCAGCGGGTACCACGGATCGAAGACGTCATCATGACCGAAGCAGACGTTGATCTCCGCTTCCAGCATCTCTTTGACGCGCGTAACACCACGACGCTTAGGATAAGTGTCAAAGCGCCCTTGCAGGTGAATATTCACCAGTGGATTTGCGACAAAGTTAATGCCGGACATTTTCAACAGGCGGAAAAGACGGGAAGCATACGCGCCGTTGTAGGAATGCATCGCCGTGGTATGGCTGGCGGTCACGCGCTCGCCCATATTGTAGCGATGCGCCAGCGCCGCAACGGTTTCAACAAAGCGGGATTGCTCATCATCGATTTCGTCACAGTGCACGTCGATAAGTTTGTCGTATTTTTGCGCCAGAGCGAAAATCTTATGCAGCGACTCTACGCCATATTCACGCGTGAATTCAAAGTGCGGGATCGCGCCAATGACGTCGGCGCCCAGACGCACGGCTTCCTCCAGGAGCGCTTCACCGTTGGGATAAGAAAGAATGCCTTCTTGCGGGAACGCGACAATCTGTAGCTCTACCCACGGAGCGACTTCTTGCTTCACCTCCAGCATGGCTTTTAGCGCCGTCAACGTAGGGTCGGAAACGTCAACGTGAGTACGGACATACTGGATGCCGTTGGCCATCTGCCACTTCAGGGTCTGCATGGCGCGCGCTTTGACGTCTTCGTGAGTGAGCATTGCCTTACGTTCAGCCCAGCGTTCAATGCCCTCAAACAGCGTACCAGACTGATTCCAGCTCGGCTCGCCCGCGGTTTGTGTAGTGTCCAGATGGATATGTGGCTCAACGAACGGTGGGATAGCCAGACCGCCTTCAGCATCAAGCACTTCACCCTGTGGTAACGTCGCTGCGTCTTGAGGCTCAATACGGCTAAAGCGCCCGTTTTCAATCGTGATTTGCCATAACCCTTCACGTCCCTGTAAACGCGCCTGATGAATGGTGATGTTATTATTCTGCATGGCTGACCTCCGGGGATTTAGCAAGGCTGCGATTGAAAAGTGGATTCAGCAGGATATAGCTGAATACGCCGCCAAGTACGGCATTGACGGGCACGATGCCGGGAATATAGTGACCTGCGGCAATGCCCAGTGCAACGGACAGGATCGCTATCCAGTTTACGGAAATAAATTGCGCTTTGCTGAAGTCGGCATAGCGGCGATGGTTCAGCAGATAGTCGGCGATGATCACCCCGCCAATCGGGGGAATCGCTGCCGACAGAAATGTCAGCCAGCCGACAAAGTTATTGTAAAGCCACAGTGCGCACAGTGTGCCAATAATACCGTTAGCCACTGACAGCGTACGGCTGGAAAGGCCGGTAATATTGGCAAATCCCAGGCCCGATGCGTACAGCGCATTATCGTTGGTGGTCCAGATATTCAGGCCGAGAACGATGATCGCGGGCAGCAGCAGTCCCTGGGCAATCATCACGTCAGAGATATCCGCCTGTCCAACCGCAGCCGCGCCCGCAGCGCCGAAGATGAACATAAGCGAATTGCCAAGGAAAAACGCCACCATGGCGATCAGCACCGCGCCTTTGGCGTTGCGGCCAAAACGGACGAAGTCAGCGGTTAACGTCCCTGCGCTGACAAACGAGCCGACTACCAGCGCCAGTGCGGTGGAGAAATCCAGCGGCGTTTGCGGCACTATTGTTTTTAAATGCTCCAAACCGCCGACATCGCTCACTGCCAGCCAGACGGAGTAGCTGCCAAGTACGACGATGGCAGGCACGGCGATGATAGATAAAACGGTCAGCGCTGAGATGCCAAAAAAGATGGTCAGGGTCATCAACAGACCGGAAATCGCAATCAGGATATTGACGTCAATTCCCGTCGCTTTGCCAACCGGGATAGCAAACATGGCCACACCAACGCCAAACCAGCCTACCTGTGTGCCGCCTAACAGCAGAGAGGGAAGCCATGAACCTTTCACACCAAATGAGTAACGCGCCAGAAGGTGGGTTGAGAGCCCTGTTTTTGCGCCGATAAAACCGAGAAATGCAGTGTAAATACCGAGGAGAAGATTACCGAAGAGAACTGCCAGGAAGAAATCATTATAAGAAAGACCGGTACCGAGTGTGCCACCGGTCCACATACTGGCGGAAAAGAATGTGAGTCCCAACATGACAAATGTTAGTGGAACTACGCCTTTTCGCGCCGCCAGAGGGACGGGGCCCTGGCTATAATTGTTGTCTTGCGACACAACGCCTCCATGAATTTTGCCCAAAAAATCCGCCGCATAATATACAGTTCTCAACGTAAAGCAAACGTTTTCGTCTGATTTTTACATGGTTATTATTCATGATGTTGATCTGTTTGGGGTGTTAAGGTTATTTGCCCTGTTTACTAAACGTGTTGTCAGACTGGCTTAATCGGCAGGTTTGGCGGTATTGTGGCAGGAATTTGGCATCTCACCCACCCGGGCAGATGAGATGCCTTAAGAGGCTGTATTACACTTCCAGGTAGTTCAGGATACCGTCTGCCGCTTTACGACCTTCGGCAATCGCGGTGACTACCAGATCCGAACCGCGCACGATGTCGCCACCGGCGAAGATTTTCGGGTTGCTGGTCTGGAAGGCGTTGTCGCTGCGCTCTGGAGCAATAATGCGGCCCTGAGAATCCAGTTCGACGCTGTGTTTTGCCAGCCACTCCATACTGTGCGGACGGAAGCCAAACGCCAGTACCACCGCATCTGCCGGAACAACGTGTTCGGAACCGGCGACGATCTCCGCACGGCGACGGCCCTTCGCATCCGGTTCACCCATTTCAGTACGCGCCATTTTCACACCGCATACCTTACCGTTGGCGTTCACTTCCACGCCTAAAGGCTGGACGTTGAACTGGAATTCGACGCCTTCTTCACGCGCATTTTTCACTTCGCGTTTGGAACCCGGCATGTTCTCTTCGTCACGACGATAAGCGCAGATGACATGTGCTGCGTTCTGGCGAACCGAGGTCCGCACGCAGTCCATCGCGGTATCGCCTCCGCCGAGAACGACGACGCGTTTGCCTTCCATGCTGATGTACGGCTCGTCGCTGCTTTCGCCAAAGCCCATCAACTGTTTGGTATTGGCGATCAGGAACGGCAGGGCATCAAACACACCGGAAGCGTCTTCGTTTTCCAGCCCACCGCGCATCGACTGATAGGTACCTACGCCAAGGAACACGGCGTCATAATCTTTCAGCAGATCGTCAAGCTGTACATCGCGGCCCACTTCCACGTTCAATTTGAACTCAATGCCCATATCGGTGAAGATTTCACGACGGCGGGTCATGACCTCTTTCTCCAGCTTGAAAGCCGGGATGCCGAAGGTCAGCAGACCACCGATCTCCGGATGACGATCAAACACCACCGCCTTCACGCCGTTACGGGTCAGCACATCAGCACAGGCCAGGCCTGCCGGACCGGCACCGATGATCGCCACGCGCTTGTCGGTTTGGCGCACGCCGGTCATATCCGGGCGCCAGCCCATTTCGAATGCTTTATCGTTGATATAGCGCTCGATGTTACCGATAGTCACCGCGCCGAACTCATCGTTCAGCGTACAGGATCCTTCACACAGACGATCCTGCGGGCACACGCGGCCACAGACTTCCGGCAGAGTGTTGGTCTGGTGCGACAGTTCTGCTGCTTCAAAAATACGCCCCTCGTTCGCCAGTTTCAGCCAGTTCGGGATGTAGTTATGCACCGGGCACTTCCACTCGCAGTACGGGTTACCGCAGGACAGGCAGCGGTCTGCCTGTGCTTTGGCCTGGCCTTCGGAAAACGGCTCGTAGATCTCGATAAACTCGATCTTACGGATCTTCAGCGGCTTCTTAGGTGGATCAACGCGCTGCAGGTCGATAAATTGGTATACGTTCTGACTCATTGCTGCTACCCCTTACTGCGCCTGCACACGCAGCTCTGCTGCGCTACGACTACGGTGACCCAACAGTGCTTTCACATCACTGGATTTTGGTTTTACCAGCGCGAATTTCGCCGAGAATGCTGGCCAGTTAGCCAGGATCTCTTCGCCGTGTGAAGAGCCGGTATGCTGTACGTGCTCGGTAATCAAACCGCGCAGGTGTTCCTCGTGGATAGCCAGCGAGTCCACGCTCAGCACTTCTACCAGTTCCGGGTTCACGCGTTTGCGGAACTCACCGTCTTCATCGAGCACGTAGGCGAATCCGCCCGTCATACCCGCTCCGAAGTTGACGCCCGTTTTTCCGAGAATACAGACGATGCCGCCGGTCATATATTCGCAGCCGTTGTCGCCAATACCTTCAACCACGGTGATTGCGCCGGAGTTACGTACTGCAAAGCGCTCACCTGCACGACCCGCGGCAAACAGGCGGCCACCGGTGGCGCCATACAGACAGGTGTTACCAATGATGCTCGCCTCATGGCTACGGAAAGCAGAGCCAACCGGAGGACGCACTGCCAGCAGACCGCCCGCCATACCTTTACCGACATAGTCGTTGGCATCACCGGTCAGATACAACTCCACGCCGCCCGCGTTCCACACGCCGAAGCTCTGGCCTGCGGTACCGCTGAAGTGCGCTTTGATTGGGTCAGACGCCAGCCCCTGATCGCCATGCGTTTGCGCGATATAGCCCGACAGCGACGCGCCAACGGAACGGTCGGTGTTGCAGATATCGAACCAGAAGGTTTTACTCTGGCGCTCGTCGACAAACGGTTTCGCTTGCTGTAACAACTGAGCGTTCAGCACGCCGTTATCAAACGGCGGGTTGTTCTCGGTGCAATGCAGCGCTTTACCCGGATGCGGTTCGGCGGTTTCCAGCAGACGAGACAGCTCCAGTTTCTGTTGCTTGGCGGTAAACCCTTCCAGCTCTTTGAGCAGGTCGGTACGACCAATCAGATCCACCAGACGCTTCACACCCAGTTGCGCCATCAGCTCACGGACTTCGCGGGCGATAAATTCAAAGTAGTTAGTCACTTTGAACGGCAGGCCGTGATAGTGGTTCTTACGCAGTTTGTCATCCTGAGTCGCCACGCCGGTTGCGCAGTTGTTCAGGTGGCAAATACGCAGGTATTTACAGCCCAGCGCCACCATTGGACCGGTACCGAAGCCGAAGCTTTCCGCACCCAGAATCGCCGCTTTAATGATATCGACACCGGTTTTCAGACCGCCATCAACCTGCAGACGAATCTTGTGACGCAGACCGTTAGCGACCAGCGCCTGCTGGGTTTCCACCAGACCGAGTTCCCACGGGCAGCCCGCATATTTCACCGAGGAGAGCGGGCTTGCGCCGGTACCGCCATCGTAGCCAGCAATGGTGATCAGATCCGCATAGGCTTTCGCCACGCCTGTGGCGATGGTGCCAACGCCTGGTTCGGAAACCAGCTTCACGGAGATCATCGCTTTCGGGTTGACCTGTTTGAGGTCGAAAATCAGCTGCGCTAAGTCTTCGATAGAGTAAATATCGTGGTGCGGCGGCGGGGAGATCAGCGTCACGCCCGGTACCGAATAGCGCAGTTTGGCGATGTACGGGGTGACTTTATCACCCGGTAACTGACCGCCTTCGCCAGGTTTCGCGCCCTGAGCGACTTTAATCTGGATGACATCGGCGTTGACCAGATACGCCGGGGTTACGCCAAAGCGACCGGAAGCAACCTGCTTAATGCGCGACACTTTATTGGTGCCATAGCGCGCCGGGTCTTCGCCGCCTTCACCGGAGTTCGAGTTGCCGCCGATGCTGTTCATGGCTTCGGCCAGCGCTTCGTGTGCTTCGGGGCTTAATGCGCCGATGGACATAGCTGCGGTATCAAAGCGTTTAAACAGTTCGGTCGCGGGTTCTACTTCGCTAATGCTTACGGCTTCATCGCCAGGCGTAATCGCCAGCAGATCGCGCAGCGTGGCCGCCGGACGCTCATTGACCAGCTTGGCATATTCCTGATAGTCGCTGTACTCGCCGCTTTGTACCGCCTGTTGCAGCGTGCGCACCACGTCCGGGTTGTAGGCATGGTATTCGCCGCCGTGGACGTATTTGAGCAAACCGCCCTGGCTGATAGGTTTACGTGCCAGCCATGCATGTTTGGAGAGGTTCAGCAGATCCTGCTGGAAGTCGCTAAACCCTGCGCCGCTAATACGGCTGACCACGCCCTGGAAGCACAGCGCCACGACATCATCGTGCAGACCAACAGCTTCAAACAGCTTCGAGCAGCGGTAAGAGGCGATGGTCGAAATGCCCATTTTGGACATGATTTTGTACAGACCTTTGTTGATGCCGTTACGGTAGTTCAGCATCACGGTCCGGTAATCTTTGGCAATCGCCTGAGTGTCGATCAGCCGTCCCAGCGTTTCATACGCGAGATACGGGTAAATGGCCGTCGCGCCAAAGCCGAGCAGGACAGCAAAATGGTGCGGGTCGCGGGCGCTGGCGGTTTCAACGATGATGTTGGCGTCGCAACGCAGGCTTTGTTCTACAAGGCGCGTTTGCACTGCGCCTACGGCCATCGGTGCAGGAACCGGCAGGCGGTTTTTCGCGATGTTACGGTCAGAGAGCACCAGCAGCACAGTACCGTTACGCACCATCTGTTCCGCCTTATCGCACAATGCTTTGACGGTCTCTTCGAGCGTGGTTTCGGTCACGTCGAAGGTGATATCCAGGCGGTCGGCGCGGTAATGCTCCTCTTTCATGGTGGTGAGCTGGGTGAAATCGGAGTACAGCAGGATCGGCGATTTAAAGCTCAGGCGGTGTGCCTGACCTTCGGCTTCGCAGAAGACGTTCATCTCACGACCGATGCTGGTGGCCAGCGACATAACGTGCGCTTCACGCAGCGGGTCGATCGGCGGGTTAGTCACTTGCGCGAACTGCTGGCGGAAGTAGTCATAAATGATGCGCGGCTGGCTGGACAGCACGGCAAACGGGGTATCATCACCCATTGAGCCGACCGCTTCCTGACCGTTTTCACCGAGCACGCGGATCACGGAATCCAGCTCTTCGGCGCTGTAGTTAAACTGTTTCTGATAGCTGGCGAGCGTGTCATCGTCCAGTTCGCGGCTGCCGACCTGATCGTCTGCGAGGTCTTCGAACGGCACCAGACGGCGGACGTTCTTCTCCATCCACTCTTTGTACGGATGGCGGCTTTTCAGATCGTCATCGGTTTCGGCGGAGTGCAGAATGCGCCCGCTGCGGGTATCGATAACCATCAGCTCGCCAGGGCCGACGCGACCTTTCTCGACGACTTCATCCGGCTGATAATCCCAGATCCCAACTTCAGAGGCACAGGTAATCAGCTTGTCTTTGGTGATGACGTAGCGCGCCGGACGCAGGCCGTTACGGTCAAGGTTACAGGCGGCAAAACGGCCGTCGGACATAACAATGCCCGCCGGGCCATCCCACGGCTCCATGTGCATGGAGTTAAAGTCAAAGAACGCGCGCAGCTCCGGGTCCATATCCGGGTTGTTCTGCCAGGCCGGCGGCACCAGTAAACGCATGGCACGGATAATGTCCATCCCGCCAGCCAGCAGCAGTTCCAGCATGTTATCCATTGAGCTGGAGTCGGAGCCGGTTTCGTTAACGAACGGTGCGGCGTCGTGCAGGTCTGGGATCAGTGGCGTCTGGAATTTATAGGTACGTGCGCATGCCCACTGGCGGTTGCCGGTGATGGTGTTGATTTCACCGTTATGCGCCAGGTAGCGGAACGGTTGCGCCAGCGGCCAGCGCGGTACGGTATTGGTGGAGAAGCGCTGGTGGAACAGGCAGATGGCCGATTCCAGACGCAGATCCGCCAGATCCAGGTAAAAGCGCGGCAGATCCGCCGGCATACACAGACCTTTATAGATATTGACCAGGTTCGACAAGCTACAGACGTAGAAGTCTTTATCGTCCTGGAGGCGTTTTTCGATGCGACGGCGCGCGATGAACAGGCGGCGCTCCATATCACGCGGACGCCAGCCCGCAGGGGCGTTGACAAAAATTTGCTCGATACGAGGCAGGGAGGAGAGGGCGATTTCACCGAGAACACCTTCGTTGGTCGGCACGTCGCGCCAGCCGACAATCGACAGGGTCTCCTGCTGTAATTCTTCTTCGACAATGCGACGAGAAGCCGCAGCCAGTTCAGCGTCTTTATTTAAAAAGATCATGCCGACGGCGTAGTTTTTAGCTAAACGCCAGCCGCGCTCTTGCGCCACGATGCGGAAAAAGCGGTCAGGTTTTTGTAACAGCAAACCGCAACCATCGCCGGTTTTACCATCGGCTAGAATTGCGCCACGGTGCTGCATGCGGGCCAGTGCGTGTATGGCGGTACGCACTACCTTGTGGCTAGGTTCGCCTTCTATGTGGGCGATCAGGCCGAAACCACAGTTATCCCTCTCAAGGGATTTATCGTACAACATATCAGTGAACCTCCCCAGGCTCTGCGGGATTCCCATCTGGACCGTTGCGCACGGGCACACCAAGAGCATGGCGACGGGGTTTGCGTGTCATACGCTTACCTCGCATTCGCCCTCTTTATCCTTTTCGCATAGGTCAAACAAGTTTGAGGACTTGCTTCAGAGGGAATCTCAATTACTGCATAAATATGATGAGCAGGCTGCTCATCCAGAAAGCTTCCAGCGGATTTCCACGTTATCGGGAATCCACACACAGGTCAAATGGCAATCTTATTTATGCAAAAATGTGCTATAGGACGATTAACTTTATGAATATATTGAAATTTAAGGCTTTTTTACATTGATTTAACGCAAGGACAATGGAGAGCGAAGTGTGATCTGTCTCACTGTCAGAAAGGCTGTATATCCCCCGTCCTCCCTTTGTTTATCGCTATGCTTGGCATTTTATGCTGGTTTTTAGAGTTTTGGCGTCTTAAAGATACTGTTTTTATGCTGAGAGTATAAGAAGATAAAAAAAACAGTCGGATATAAGGAAAAGTAATTTCATTTTGAATGAATGAAATTTCGATTATTTTGATTTGTTATGCAATAAATAAAGGCACGCCAGGGCGATTGATCCAGGTCATCGCCGACTGGGGCAAAAAATGGCAGGCTTTGGCCTCTTTTCAAGGCGCGGTCTACCAGATTATGCAGTTACAGAAATTAGTCAATATGTTTGGTGGGGATCTTTCTCGCCGTTACGGGCAAAAGGTTCATAAACTCACGCTTCACGGCGGCTTTAGCTGTCCAAATCGTGATGGCACCATCGGACGTGGCGGGTGTACTTTCTGCAATGTCGCCTCGTTTGCCGATGAAGCACAGCAGCACCATTCTATTGCCGAGCAGCTTGAGCATCAGGCGCATCTGGTCAATCGCGCGAAACGCTATCTGGCCTATTTCCAGGCCTATACCAGCACCTTTGCTGAAGTGCAGGTGCTGCGTTCGATGTATCAGCAGGCGGTTAGCCTGGCCAGTATCGTCGGGTTATGCGTTGGGACGCGCCCCGACTGCGTGCCGGATGCGGTACTCGATCTGCTTTGCGAGTATAAAGACCTCGGCTATGAGGTATGGCTGGAACTCGGTTTGCAAACCGCGCATGACAAAACCCTGCATCGTATTAACCGCGGCCATGATTTTGCCTGCTACCAACGCACTACGCGACTGGCACGCGAGCGTGGGCTGAAAGTGTGCTCGCACCTGATTGTCGGTCTGCCGGGAGAAGGGCAGGCAGAATGCCTGCAAACCATGGAACGTGTAGTGGAGACGGGTGTTGACGGTATTAAGCTGCACCCGCTGCATATTGTGAAAGGCAGTACGATGGCGAAAGCCTGGGAAGCCGGGCGGCTGAACGGAATTGAACTGGACGACTATACGGTTACCGCCGGGGAGATGATCCGTCATACGCCGCCAGAGGTGATTTATCATCGAATTTCCGCCAGCGCGCGCCGCCCAACGCTGTTGGCACCGCTATGGTGTGAAAACCGCTGGACCGGGATGGTCGAACTGGATAAGTACCTTAACAAGTACGGTGTGCAAGGCTCGGCGCTCGGTACGCCATGGATTCAGCCGGGGAGCTAACTCTCCGTAGGCCGGATAAGCAAAGCGACATCCGGCAATCTGCGCCTGCTTGCCTGATGGCGCTTTGCTTATCAGGCCTACGATGGCCTCTCCGCGGTCATTTCACCGATAACCTCCGCATTTCTTGCACAATCTTCAACGTCACGCTGAGAATTGAGTATTATTGTGCCAAGTTGTCGTGAAGGAACCCTCTATGAAGCAAATCCGTATGCTGGCGCAATATTACGTCGACCTGATGATGAAGTTAGGTCTGGTGCGCTTTTCGCTGCTGTTGGCGCTGGCTCTGGTCGTGTTGGCAATTGTGGTGCAGATGGCTGTCACCATGGTGCTGCATGGCCAGGTAGAAAGCATTGATGTCATCCGTTCTATCTTTTTTGGTCTGTTAATTACCCCCTGGGCCGTCTATTTCTTGTCTGTGGTGGTGGAGCAACTTGAGGAGTCCCGGCAACGCCTGTCACGACTGGTACAAAAGCTGGAAGAGATGCGCGAGCGCGATCTCAAGCTCAATGTGCAGCTGAAAGATAATATTGCCCAGCTCAATCAGGAAATTGTTGAGCGTGAAAAAGCCGAAGCAGAGCGCCAGGAAACATTCGAGCAACTGAAGGTTGAAATCAAAGAGCGCGAAGAGGCGCAGATCCAGCTTGAGCAACAGTCTTCCTTTTTACGCTCTTTCCTTGATGCCTCGCCGGATCTGGTTTTTTATCGCAATGAAGATAAGGAGTTTTCCGGCTGTAACCGTGCCATGGAGCTGCTGACTGGCAAAAGCGAAAAGCAGCTGGTGAACTTAAAACCGGCTGACGTTTACTCTCCTGAAGCGGCTGAAAAGGTGATTGAGACCGACGAGAAGGTGTTCCGCCATAATGTTTCGCTCACCTACGAACAGTGGCTGGACTACCCGGACGGGCGCAAAGCCTGCTTTGAAATTCGCAAAGTGCCTTACTATGACCGCGTAGGTAAACGACATGGTCTGATGGGCTTTGGGCGCGATATTACCGAGCGTAAGCGTTATCAGGACGCGCTTGAGCGCGCCAGCCGCGATAAGACCACCTTTATTTCTACCATCAGCCACGAGCTGCGCACCCCGCTTAACGGCATTGTCGGCTTAAGCCGGATCCTGCTGGATACGGATCTAACCGCGGAGCAGGAAAAATACCTGAAAACAATCCACGTCTCTGCTGTGACGCTGGGGAATATATTCAACGATATTATCGATATGGATAAGATGGAGCGACGTAAAGTCCAGCTCGATAACCAGCCAATCGATTTCACCAGCTTTATGGCGGATCTGGAAAACCTCTCTGGCCTACAGGCGCAGCAAAAAGGGCTGCGCTTTGTGCTTGAGCCGACGTTACCGCTGCCGCATAAGGTCATTACCGACGGAACGCGTCTGCGTCAGATCCTGTGGAATCTGATCAGCAACGCCGTGAAGTTTACCCAGCAGGGGCAGGTGACCGTGCGGGCGCGCTATGACCAGGGGAATATGCTGCATTTCGAAGTTGAAGATTCCGGCATCGGCATTCCGCAGGATGAGCAGGATAAAATCTTCGCTATGTATTATCAGGTGAAGGACAGCAACGGCGGTAAACCGGCTACGGGGACAGGGATTGGTTTGGCCGTGTCGAAGCGTCTGGCGAAAAACATGGGCGGTGATATTACGGTTTCCAGCCAGGCAGGAAAAGGGTCCATCTTTACGCTGACTGTGCATGCGCCTGCGGTAGCGGAAGAGATTGAAGATGCTTTTGAAGACGATGAAATGCCGCTGCCAGCCCTGAATGTGCTGCTGGTAGAAGACATTGAGCTGAACGTTATTGTTGCGCGCTCCGTGCTGGAAAAATTAGGCAACAGCGTGGATGTCGCGATGACCGGGAAAGCCGCGCTGGAAATGTTTACGCCGGGTGAATATGACCTGGTGCTGCTGGATATTCAGCTACCGGATATGACCGGTCTGGATATCTCGCGGGAGCTCACGCAAAAATATGCCCGTGAAGAGCTGCCACCGTTGGTTGCACTCACCGCCAACGTACTGAAAGATAAAAAAGAGTATCTGGACGCAGGCATGGACGACGTGCTGAGTAAGCCGCTGTCGGTTCCGGCGCTAACCGCCATGATCAAAAAATACTGGGATACCCGAAACGAAGAGGAGAGCACTGTGACATCTGAAGAAAGCAGTAAATCGCAAGCGCTGTTAGATATTCCTATGTTGGAACAATACCTCGAGCTGGTGGGACCGAAGTTAATTACCGACGGGCTGGCGGTGTTTGAGAAGATGATGCCGGGATATTTGAGCGTGCTGGAGTCCAACCTGACGGCACGGGACAAAAAAGGTGTTGTTGAGGAAGGCCATAAAATTAAAGGCGCAGCAGGTTCAGTGGGGCTGCGTCACCTGCAACAGCTTGGTCAGCAAATCCAGTCGCCGGATCTTCCTGCCTGGGAAGATAACGTTGCTGAATGGATTGAAGAGATGAAGCAGGAGTGGCAGCACGACGTGGCAGTATTAAAAGCCTGGGTGGCGAGTGTGGAAAAAAAATGACCCCGGCTTGACCGGGGTGCGCGAATACTGCGCCAACACCAGGGAAATCGTGGCTGCGCCGTAAATTATTATCATTGTTTACAAGGGCGCAGCCCTAATTTTCAGGCCGCACGCAGTTAAGATAGCAAATCTTAAATAATTTGTTACATGAATCAGTTAAATGTGTGAAGCGTAGCATTTAAATCATAATAACTAATATGTTTCAGCCAGTTGAGAAAGGAGTATTGCGATGAAAAAAGTGGGTGTAGTGCTCAGCGGATGCGGCGTGTATGACGGTGCAGAGATCCATGAAACTGTTCTCACGCTTCTGGCGATTGCCCGCAACGGCGCTCAGGCTGTCTGTTTCGCACCAGATAAACAACAAGCGGATGTGATTAATCATCTGACCGGCGAGCCGATGCTGGAAACTCGCAATGTGCTAATTGAAGCCGCGCGTATCACACGTGGCGATACTCGCCCACTTGCGCAGGCAGTCTCATCGGAACTGGATGCGTTGATCGTGCCGGGTGGGTTTGGTGCGGCCAAAAATCTGAGCAATTTTGCCAGTCAGGGCAGCGAATGCCGGGTTGACAGCGATTTAGCCGCGCTGGCGGTGGCCATGCATCAGGCGGGTAAGCCGTTGGGGTTTATGTGCATTGCGCCTGCCATGTTACCTAAAATTTTTGACTTCCCGCTGCGTCTGACCATCGGCACTGATATCGACACGGCAGAGGTGCTGGAAGAGATGGGCGCTGAGCATGTGCCTTGTCCGGTTGATGATATTGTCGTCGATGAAGACAACAAAATCGTCACCACGCCTGCCTATATGCTGGCGCAGGACATCGCTCAGGCTGCGAGTGGCATCGATAAACTGGTATCGCGTGTGCTGGTGCTGACTGAATGAGAAAAGGAGTAACCGCCTTTCTGCGACGTATTTTTTTGCGGGCGGTGGTTGTCCTCGCCGTATTCTGGGGCGGGGGCATTGCACTTTTCAGCGTGATGCCTGTGCCTTTCTCGGCGGTAATGGTCGAGCGACAGCTGGGCGCATGGCTGTCCGGTGATTTCGGCTATGTGGCGCACTCGGACTGGGTGAGTATGGATGAGATCTCACCGTGGATGGGACTGGCGGTGATTGCTGCGGAGGACCAGAAGTTTCCAGACCACTGGGGGTTTGACGTCACCGCCATAGAGAAAGCGCTGGCGCACAATGAACGCAATGAAAACCGCATTCGCGGGGCGTCGACGTTATCGCAACAGACGGCGAAAAACCTCTTTTTGTGGGATGGACGTAGCTGGGTGCGTAAAGGTCTCGAAGCCGGGCTAACGCTGGGTATGGAAACCGTCTGGAGTAAGAAACGTATTCTGACCGTCTATTTGAATATCGCCGAGTTTGGCGATGGAGTATTTGGCGTGGAGGCGGCGGCGCAACGGTATTTTCATAAACCGGCCAGTCGGTTGAGCCTGTCTGAAGCGGCCTTGCTGGCGGCAGTATTGCCCAATCCTTTGCGTTTTAAGGCGAATGCGCCTTCTGGTTATGTGCGTAACCGCCAGGCCTGGATTATGCGCCAAATGCGCCAGTTAGGTGGTGAGTCGTTTATGCGGGAAAATAATCTGTATTAGCGTAGTTATTGCCGGATGCGGCGTAAACGCCTTATCCGGCCTACTGGCTACGTTCTGTGTACTCGATTAATCTTCATCAAACCCTGAATTAAACAGGGCAATCACTGCGGCCAGGGCTTCTACTTCCTGTGGTCCCGTGGCTTCAACTTCTATCTGACGCCCTTTGGCTGAATCCAGCATCAGCAGAGCGATAACGCTGTTGGCCTCAGCTTCCGTTCCTTCATCATTACGCAGCAACACTTCTGCTTCGAAGCCCTGCATCAATTCAAACAGTTTCATCGCTGGGCGGGCATGCATACCCAGCTTATTCGTGATTTCAACGGTTTGCTTCACGGTCATGATTTACGTTTTTCCAGCGTGCGATGGCGTGACTGCACGTTTTTACCGCGTGAGCGGAAGTAGTCTGCCAGCTGCTCTGCAATATACACCGAACGGTGCTTCCCGCCGGTACAGCCGATGGCTACGGTAAGGTAGCTACGGTTGTTGGTCTCCAGCATGGGTAACCATAGCTCAAGATAGCTGCGAGTCTGGTAGATAAAATTGTGTACTTCTGTGTGCCTGTCGAGGAATGCGGCGACAGGGCGGTCAAGACCGGTCATTGGGCGCAGCTTCGGATCCCAGTGTGGGTTAGGCAGGAAGCGCACGTCAAAGACGTAATCCGCATCAATCGGGATACCGTGTTTGAAACCAAAGGATTCGAATACCATTGTCAATTCACGTTCACGTTTACCCAGCAGTCGGGTACGTAACATTTCTGCCAGTTCGTGTACGGACATTTCGGAGGTATCAACGATCAGGTCAGCGCGAGAGCGCAGAGGCTCCAGCAAATCGCTTTCCTTATCGATAGCGCTTTCCAGAGACAAGTTCTTGCTGGAGAGCGGGTGTAAACGGCGCGTGTCGCTGTAGCGACGAATCAGCGTGTTACGGTCTGCATCAAGGAACAGCAGCTGTGGTGAGAAACCCTCGGGCAGATTATTCATTGCCTGCTCAAAAATTTCCGGGGACTCAGGCATGTTGCGCACATCAATGCTGACGGCCGCAGAAATCTGGCGATCGGCCAGTGTACGAGCCAGATCGGGCAACAGCACTACGGGAAGGTTATCCACGCAGTAAAAACCCATATCTTCCAGCGCACGCAGGGCGACAGATTTACCTGACCCTGAACGGCCGCTGACGATCATCAGTACCATGTACTGTTTCTCCTCACAACGACAAAAAAGGATGCCATTGGGTTGTTATGCTTCATCCTGTCCACCTTCGGTGTCCGTGATGATTTGATACAACTCCTGGTCACTCTGCGCGGCGCGCAGACGACGACAGATGGTTTTATCTGCCAGACGTTTTGCGACCAGTGACAACGTATGCAAATGCGTCTTGGTTTGGTCTGCCGGGACCAGCAGGGCGAAAAGCAGATCGACAGGTTGATTATCAATGGCGTCGAAGGCGATGGGTGTTTCGAGTTGAACAAACACACCAACCGCGCGCATCGTGTCTTCTTCCAGCTTTCCGTGCGGGATAGCAATACCATTACCGATGCCGGTACTGCCCATTTTTTCACGCGTCAGAATGGCTTCAAATACCACCTGAGAAGGCAAGCTAAGCTGTTTTGCCGCAAGTTCGCTGATGATTTCCAGTGCGCGTTTTTTGCTTTGGCAGTGAACGCCTGCGCGTGTACATTCCTGGTTAAGAACAGTGCTCAGTTGTAGAGTCGTATCGTTATTTGTCATAATTTCACCTAAGCGCTAACTGTACAAATGGCCCGTTGTGCTACACAACAGGCCGTCCTGCACCCGCTAACTGCCCGGACAAGTTAGTGCTGTTTCAGTTTATCTTTATGTTTTGTTAACTGCCGAGCCAGTTTATCAATTAAACCGTCAATGGCGGCGTACATATCCTGACCTTCCGCGCTGGCATGAATTTCGCCACCGTTCACATGCAGTGTTGCATCCGAGATATGTGTAACCTTCTCCACTTTCAACACAATATAGACCTGATTAATCCGGTCGAAATATTGTTCGAGCTTGGCAAATTTTGTATTCACAAAATCGCGCAGGGCTTCGGTGATTTCGACGTTGTTTCCAGTGATGTTGAGCTGCATAGTGTCTTCCTTATCGGTTGGGTCACACCAGCTGTTTGCGCTGGTTAGACGGCGGAATGGATAAAGACTCTCGGTACTTCGCAACGGTGCGGCGTGCCACCATGATACCCTGTTCTGACAGCATAGAGGTTAACTTGCTGTCACTCAGCGGTTTCGCGGGGTTTTCCGCAGCAATTAATTTCTTCACCAGCGCACGGATAGCTGTGGATGAGGCTTCACCTCCGCCTTCAGTGTTAACGTGACTGGAAAAGAAATACTTCAATTCAAAAATGCCGCGCGGACTGTGCAGATACTTTTGCGTGGTCACACGGGAAATGGTCGATTCGTGCATCTCGACGGCCTGGGCTATATCCGCCAGCACCATCGGTTTCATAAACTCTTCGCCTTGCTCAAAGAAAGCTTGCTGCTGCTCAACGATGCAGCGGCTGACGCGCAGCAACGTATCATTGCGGCTTTCCAGGCTTTTAATCAGCCACTTCGCATCTTGCAGATTGCTACGAATAAACTGGCTGTCGGCATCGTTGCGCGCGCTATTGCACATGGCGGCGTAGTGCTGGTTAATCTGTAAGCGCGGAATGCTGTCGCCGTTGAGTTCGACCACCCAGCGATCGTTATGCTTACGCACCAGCACATCCGGAATGACGTACTCCGGCTCGCCGGTCTGGATCGATTGCCCTGGGCGGGGATCAAGCGACTGGATGAGGTTGACGGCTTCTTTCAGCACGTCTTCTTTCAGCCGGGTCACACGCATCAGGGTGCGGAAGTCATGGTTGGCTAACAGATCGAGGTGATCGCTGATGATCAGACGCGCTTCTTCCAGCCACGGCGTGGCTTTATCAAACTGCGAAAGTTGGATCAGTAAGCAGTCACGGAGATCTTTGGCGGCCACGCCAACGGGATCAAAGCGCTGAACGCGTTTAAGCACGGCTTCGATTTCGTCCATACCGACGTCGTCATCGCCCATGCTTTCGAGAATATCGTCCAGGGTCACGGTGAGATAACCGGTTTCGTCTACCGCATCCACAATGGATGTCGCAATGGCGCGATCGGTATCCGAGAACGGGGTCAGTTCCACTTGCCACATCAGGTAATCCTGTAGTGATTGCGTGGTCTCACCCTGATACACAGGCAGTTCGTCGTCGATGTAATCCCCGCTGGTGCCCGAAGGCGTCCCGGCGGTGTAAATTTCATCCCAACTGGCGTCAAGCGGTAACTCCTCAGGCATCTCTTTTTGTTCGAGAGCATCTGCGGTGTCGAGGGTTTCGCTGTCCTGTTTTTCCTGGGTATCAATTTCGTCGTGAAGATCGGTTTGCTCGAGCAGTGGGTTACTTTCCAGCGCTTGCTGAAGTTCTTGCTGAAGTTCCAGCGTGGACAGCTGCAACAGACGGATAGCCTGTTGTAGCTGAGGCGTCATCGCCAGTTGTTGGCTAAGCCTGAGTTGCAAACCTTGCTTCATGTTCAGAGTTGTTTTCTCCTGCAGTGACGTGAAGTCTTCTACCCTATCAGAGTCTGAAGTCTTCCCCAAGGTATACGCGCTTAACGTGCTCATCCTGCAGTATTTCTGTTGGCGTGCCGTGCGCGATCAGGTGTCCCTGACTTACGATATAGGCACGCTCACACACTGCCAGCGTTTCGCGGACGTTGTGGTCGGTAATCAGCACGCCAAGGCCGCTGTCGCGCAGGTGTTCGATGATCCGTTTAATATCAATAACAGAAATCGGGTCAACACCGGCAAACGGTTCATCCAGCAGGATAAATTTCGGATTAGCGGCCAGTGCGCGAGCGATCTCCACGCGGCGTCGTTCACCACCGGAGAGCGACTGACCTAAGCTGTCGCGCAGGTGCTCGATGTGGAATTCTTCCATCAGCTCGTTGGCCCGATCTTCCCGCTGCTCGCTGGTCAGATCGTCACGAATTTGCAGTACCGCCATCAGGTTATCAAACACGCTCAGGCGACGGAAAATCGATGCTTCCTGCGGTAAGTAGCCGATGCCGCGACGCGCGCGCGCATGCAGAGGCAGCAGACTGATGTCTTCGTCATCAATGATAATGTTACCCGCATCGCGCGGGACAATGCCGACTACCATGTAAAAGGTTGTTGTCTTGCCTGCACCGTTAGGACCGAGCAGACCGACGATCTCCCCGGAGTTGACGGTCAGACTGACATCTTCAACCACACGACGGCCTTTATAGGCTTTTGCAAGGTTCTTTGCAGTTAATGTTGCCATAACGAATCAGTTACCTTTTTTCTCTGCCGGAGCCTTGTTTTTGTCCTGCAACTGCGACGGAACCAGAACGGTGGTGACGCGTTTGCCTTTATCGCTGAAGGCCTGCATTTTCTGCTCTTTTACCAGATAGGTGATCTTATCGCCCGTGATGTTGCTATCGAGCTGTTCCAGATACGCCTTGCCGGTGAGAACGACAAAGTCTTTCGCCAGTTCATAGTGCATCTGAGAGGCGTGGCCTTTAACCGGTTTACCGTTGTCCTGCATCTGGTAAAACGTCGCTGGATTGCCATAGCCATCAATCACTTCTTTGCCGTCTTCACCGCCAGGACGGGTCACGACGACTTTATCGGCGTTAATTTTGATGGTGCCCTGAGTCACAATCACGTTGCCAGTAAACGTCACCACGTTGCCCTGCATATCCAGGGACTGCTGGTCCGATTCAATGTGAATCGGCTGCTCGGTATCGCCGGTGACGGCAAATGCCGGAATGCTGGCGGCCAGAAGTGAGCTGGCAAGTACAAGATTAAGGCTGAGTTTGTTTGTTTTGGATTTCATATGAGGTTCTAACCTTTTCAATCAGCTCGGCGTTCTTGCTGCGTAAGTTGCCGCGCATCTTCAGTCCGCTGGAGTTAAATGTTGTGCCATACAACGTCACCAGATCATCGGAAGTGACGTCTTGTGTCACCAGGTTAATCTGCGCGTTATCGGTCGTAATTCTGCGTAGTTGAGAGTCAGGCACCAGGGCGTTAACCTCAACATGGCCGTACAGATACAGCATCCGATCGTTGGTCAATTTGGCTTTATCGGCCTTGATCGTCCAGGTCGGTACTTTATCCTTATCAAACGTGGTTAATACTGGTTGAGTAAACCACGAAACCGCTTGTTCCGAATAATATTCAACGTGTTGTGCGATCAAGTGATAGCTCAGCGCGCCTTCCGGACTATACACGACGGTATCAGTATGTTCGCTCTTATAGGTTGGCTCGTTGTTATTGACGACGACCTGAGTGGTGTCATCTTTGTCTGCCAGATTAATACCAATCATCACAAGGACAGCCAGCGACAGTAGAATGATAACCCAACGTCTGGTTTTGCTCATATCGATTGCCCTTTGGCCTCGTCCAGTTTGCCCTGCGCCATGAGTAATAAATCGCAGACTTCACGCACAGCGCCACGTCCACCATCAATACGGGTGACATAATCAGCTCGCGGGATCAGCAAAGGGTGGGCATCTGCCACCGCGACGCTTAATCCCACTTTAGCCATCACCGGCCAGTCGATCAGGTCATCGCCAACGTAGGCGACATTCTCCGGCGCGATCGCCAGTTTGCTAAGGAGATCGCCAAAGGCAACCAGTTTGTCTGACTGCCCCTGATACAGGTGGGTGATCCCCAAAGTGGCACAGCGATCTTCTACAAGTTTAGCCTTTCGTCCGGTAATAATGGCAACCTCAATACCGGAAGTGAGCGCACAGCGAATTCCGTAACCATCACGGACGTTAAAAGCCTTCAGCTCTTCACCGTTGTTGCCCATATAAATCAGACCATCAGACAGTACGCCATCCACATCCAGGATCAGCAAACGGATGTTTTCTGCCCGGGTGATAACGTCTGCGCTGACGGGTCCATAACAGGTCGCAAGCGACGCACCTGCTTTACTCATTTTCGTTATCCTTGAGTTTCTTACACTACACCTGCACGCAGCAGATCATGCATATGTAACACACCGAGTAACTGGTCGCCATCAGCAACCATTACCGAGGTGATATGGCGGGACTGCATTAAGTTCAGGGCATCGACGGCAAGAATACCCGGACGCACGCGAATGCCTCCAGGGGTCATCACATCGGCAATGCCTAACTGGCGTACATCAACGCCCATATCGAAGACACGACGTAAATCGCCATCGGTGAAAATACCGTCAATCTTCATGGCATCATCGCAAATGACGGTCATGCCGAGATTTTTACGCGTGATCTCAATTAAGGCGTCACGCAGGCTGGCGTTTTTGGTCACATGCGGGATCTCGTCGCCCGTATGCATAATATCGTTAACGCGCAGTAAAAGCTTACGGCCCAGTGCGCCACCGGGATGAGACAACGCAAAATCTTCCGCGGTAAAGCCGCGCGCTTTTAATAATGCCACCGCTAGGGCATCGCCCATCACCAGTGTTGCTGTCGTACTGCTGGTCGGTGCCAGACCTAACGGACAAGCTTCCTTGGGCACTTTAACACACAGATGCACATCTGCCGCACGCGCCATACTGCTTTCAGGACGACCGGTCATGCAGATAAGCGGTACATGAAGACGTTTTAATACCGGGATCAGCGCCGCTATCTCATTGGATTCACCGGAGTTAGAGATGGCGATGACCACATCCTGCGGCGAGACCATACCCAGATCGCCATGTGCGGCTTCGCCTGGGTGTACAAAAAATGAGGGGGTGCCGGTGCTGGCAAATGTGGCTGCCATTTTCCGCCCAATATGGCCGGATTTCCCCATTCCCATCACCACCACTTTGCCCGGGCAGCTGAATATTTTCTCGCATGCGAGGGTAAAATTTTGGTTGATGTACTGATCAAGCTCCGCCAGGCCTTCACGTTCAATTGCCAGGACTTCCTTGCCTGCTTGCTGAAAGTCAAAACCCGGTTGCAACTCTAAGTGCGACATAATGCGTTTCCAGTTATCCAACGAGAAGTGGCGATAACCAATACAGCATCGCCAGCCATATGATAAAACCGCCGGTCAGCAGCGCACCTGCGCCGCGACCAATCTGGCGCGGACGTCGCCAGCAGAGTAGTGCAAAAATCACGCTCACCAGCAGCATGACGCTATAGTCACGGGTGAAGGCCATCGGATTGACTTCACCCGGCGTAATCAGCGCCGGTAGCCCGAGGACGATAACGATATTAAAAATGTTTGCGCCGATAATGTTACCGACGGCAATATCGTTTTCACCTTTACGCAGACCCGCAATCGCTGTTGCCAGCTCAGGCAGGCTGGTACCAATGGCGACCACTGTCAGCCCGATAGTAAGTTCGCTCATGGCGAAATAGTTCGCCAGTACGGTAGCGTTATCCACCACCATACGTGTTGCCATTGGCATGATAATCAGCGCAATGCCCAACCACAAAAATGCGACCGGTAATCCGCCTTCGCGCGGCAGCTCAGCTATCTGCTCACGTGTCAGGCTGTCATTGCCTTGTCGCTCGGCCAGACGGGCGATTTTAACAATGAATAGCAGCCATAGCACGGCCAGAAGCAGAAGAAAGAAACCGTCGCTGCGGCTTAGCTGCCCGTCATACAGGACGGATGCAGCTAAAATACTTACCAGCAACATTAGCGGTAATTCACGACGCAGAACATCAGAATGCACGGTAAAAGGATGAATCAGCGCCGACAGGCCTAAAATAAGCAGAATGTTGGTGATGTTAGAACCGATGGCGGTCCCGACAACCAGATCGAGTTGCCCATTCATCGATGCGGCAACGGAGACAATTATCTCGGGTAACGACGTACCCATGCTGACCACGGTCATTCCGATGATAATGGGAGGAATACCGAAGTTTCGACATAAAATGGATGCAGCAAATACCAGACGGTCGGCACCGTAGACCACCAGAAGTAAACCAATTATTAACAGCGCCGTCGCTAAAAGCATCTAAAGTCCTTTCTTCAGGTATACTCGCCGGTCCACTTGAAGGATCTTCTGGAAGCCGTAACGAAGTCTTAATTTTGACTTTATGCGGCTAAAAAGTAAAACAAATGCCAGCTTTCGCTAACCAGGACAGGCAATAATCTGTAAATATGTTGAGTTCATGGCTAAATTGAGCGCCAAACTCTTCGATCAACGAGGCAATAGTAAAGGATGAATCAATGGGGCAGTCTGTGGCGAATCTAGTCGATATGCGCGATGTCAGCTTTTCCCGGGGTGACCGCTGCATCTTTGATAATATTTCCCTGACGGTACCGCGCGGTAAGGTGACGGCGATCATGGGGCCATCAGGCATCGGCAAAACGACGCTGTTGCGTCTGATTGGCGGACAGATCCCCCCGGATAAGGGCGAGATCCTGTTTGACGGTGAGAACGTCCCGGCCATGTCCCGTTCGCGTTTATTTACCGTGCGTAAGCGCATGAGTATGCTGTTTCAGTCTGGTGCGCTATTTACCGACATGAATGTGTTTGACAACGTCGCGTACCCTCTGCGCGAGCATACGACGTTGCCAGCGCCGTTGCTGAAGAGCACGGTGATGATGAAGCTCGAGGCCGTCGGCCTGCGGGGTGCGGCCAAATTAATGCCTTCTGAATTATCCGGTGGGATGGCGCGTCGCGCCGCGTTAGCACGTGCTATCGCGCTGGAGCCAGACCTCATCATGTTTGATGAGCCGTTCGTCGGTCAGGATCCCATCACCATGGGCGTTCTGGTGAAGCTGATTTCAGAACTGAACAGCGCGCTGGGCGTCACCTGTGTGGTGGTATCCCATGATGTGCCTGAGGTACTGAGTATTGCGGATTACGCCTATATAATGGCGGACAAAAAAATAGTGGCCTACGGTAGTGCTCAGGCACTACAAGAAAATGTCGATCCGCGTGTACGCCAGTTCCTTGACGGCATTGCCGATGGACCGGTTCCGTTCCGTTACCCGGCGGGCGACTACCACATCGATTTACTCAAAACAGGGAGTTAAGCCACCCATGTTGTTAAATGCGCTGGCATCACTCGGACATCGGGGAATAAAAACCCTCAGGACGTTCGGGCGAGCCGGATTAATGTTGTTCAATGCGGTTGTCGGCAAGCCGGAGTTTCGCAAACATGCGCCGCTGCTGATACGCCAGCTCTATAATGTCGGTGTCTTATCGATGCTGATCATTATTGTTTCTGGCGTGTTCATCGGTATGGTGCTGGGGTTGCAGGGATACCTGGTGCTGACCACCTACAGCGCGGAAACCAGCCTCGGTATGCTGGTGGCACTGTCATTGTTACGTGAGTTGGGACCGGTTGTTGCGGCGCTGCTGTTTGCCGGGCGGGCCGGGTCGGCCTTAACCGCAGAAATTGGCCTGATGCGGGCGACCGAACAGCTTTCCAGTCTGGAGATGATGGCCGTCGATCCACTGCGCCGGGTGATTTCCCCACGTTTTTGGGCTGGCGTCATTTCATTGCCGTTGCTGACGATTATTTTTGTCGCAGTGGGTATCTGGGGTGGTTCACTGGTTGGCGTAAGCTGGAAGGGTATTGATGCAGGCTTCTTCTGGTCGGCTATGCAAAATGCCGTCGACTGGCGTCTGGACCTGGTCAACTGTCTGATTAAGAGCGTGGTGTTCGCCATTACGGTCACCTGGATTGCATTGTTCAATGGTTATGATGCGATCCCGACCTCTGCCGGGATTAGCCGGGCAACGACACGCACCGTTGTGCACGCCTCTCTTGCCGTTCTGGGGCTGGATTTTGTGCTGACCGCACTGATGTTTGGGAATTGAGTTCATGCAAACGAAAAAAAATGAAATTTGGGTCGGGTTATTCCTGCTGGTTGCGCTGCTGGCAGCGCTGTTTGTTTGCCTGAAGGCGGCGAACGTTACCTCAATGCGTACTGAGCCGACTTACACGATTTATGCGACCTTTGATAATATTGGCGGCCTGAGAGAGCGTTCTCCGGTGCGGATTGGCGGAGTGGTAGTTGGACGCGTATCGGACATCTCGTTAGATCCGAAAACGTACCTGCCGCGCGTGACGCTGGAAATCGAATCGCGTTTTAACCATATTCCTGACACCAGTTCTCTGAGCATCCGTACTTCCGGTCTGCTGGGCGAACAGTATCTGGCATTGAATGTGGGTTTTGAAGATCCTGAGCTGGGAACGTCTATCCTCAAAGATGGCGGTACGATTCAGGACACGAAATCCGCGATGGTGCTGGAAGATATGATTGGTCAGTTCCTTTACAACAGCAACAGTAAAGGTGATGACAATAAGAATTCTGGCGATGCGCCAGCCGCAACTGACGGCAATAATGAAGCCACTACGCCTGCGGGCGCAACGAAATAATCTCAGGAGAATCGACGTATGTTTAAACGATTGATGATGGTGGCTATGCTGGTGATTGCCCCGCTTAGCGCAGCAACTGCAGCCGACCAAACGAACCCGTACAAACAGATGAATGAGGCGGCGCAGAAGACATTTGACCGTCTGAAGAATGAACAACCTAAAATCCGCGCAAACCCGGATTACCTGCGCCAGGTTGTCGATCAGGAACTGTTGCCATACGTGCAGGTTAAATATGCGGGTGCGCTGGTACTGGGTCGCTACTACAAAGATGCGACCCCTGCTCAGCGTGAAGCCTATTTTGCCGCATTTCGTGAATATCTGAAGCAGGCCTACGGCCAGGCTCTGGCGATGTACCATGGCCAGACTTATGAAATTGCACCAGAGCAACCGCTGGGTGATGCGACCATCGTGCCTATCCGCGTAACCATCATCGATCCAAACGGTCGTCCTCCGGTACGTTTGGATTTCCAGTGGCGTAAAAACTCCCAGACCGGTAACTGGCAGGCTTATGACATGATTGCTGAAGGCGTAAGTATGATCACCACCAAACAAAATGAGTGGAGCGACCTGCTGCGTACCAAAGGTATTGATGGCCTGACGGCGCAGCTGAAATCTATTGCTCAGCAGAAAATCACGCTGGAAGAGAAAAAATAATGACGCAGTCACTCACCTGGACGCGTGAAGGCGACAAGCTGGTGCTGGTGGGGGAGCTGGATCAGGACGTGTTAAACCCATTATGGGATGCGCGAATTGAGGCGATGAAAGGGGTATCCTGCATCGACCTGAACCAGGTATCCCGGGTAGATACCGGCGGTCTGGCGTTACTGTTGCATCTGATTAATCAGGGCAAGCAGCAGGGAAACAGCGTTTCGCTCACTGGTGTTAACGATAAAGTGTACACGCTGGCGCAGCTTTACAATCTGCCTGACGACGTCCTTCCGCGTTAATTTTTCCAGGCCGGATAAGGTCTTGTGCCGCTATCCGGCAAAACCCCTGAGGGGGATCTGCCACTAAAGCCTTGTCTGATTTATCAGCGAGGCTTTTTGCTTATTTATGACAGCGCCACTTTGCTCTAAGATGTTGGGCTGTTTTCACTATCTGACGAATGAAGAGCCCATGGAAAATAATGAAATTCAGAGCGTGCTGATGAATGCACTCTCCCTCCAGGAAGTCCACGTTTCTGGCGACGGCAGTCACTTTCAGGTTATTGCCGTGGGTGAGATGTTTGAAGGCATGAGCCGGGTCAAGAAGCAGCAATCGGTCTATGGCCCGTTGATGGAGTACATTGCGGACAACCGCATTCATGCCGTGTCGATTAAGGCGTTTACCCCAGCGGAATGGGCGCGCGATCGCAAACTTAACGGTTTTTGAGCTACGGGTGATGTGCCGGTAGCGAAGATAAATTCTTAACAGAGAACAGAATAATGGATAAATTTCGTGTTCAGGGGCCAACTAAGCTCCAGGGCGAAGTCACAATTTCAGGCGCTAAAAACGCCGCACTGCCGATCCTGTTTGCGGCGCTGCTGGCTGAAGAACCTGTAGAGATCCAAAACGTCCCGAAACTGAAGGACGTTGACACATCAATGAAGCTGCTGAGCCAGCTGGGTGCGAAAGTTGAGCGTAATGGTTCTGTGCACATCGATGCGCGTGATGTGAACGTCTTCTGTGCGCCGTACGATTTGGTGAAAACCATGCGTGCATCCATTTGGGCGCTCGGGCCGCTGGTTGCCCGCTTTGGTCAGGGCCAGGTTTCACTGCCGGGTGGCTGTACCATTGGCGCGCGTCCGGTTGACCTGCACATTACCGGTCTGGAGCAGTTAGGCGCGACAATTAAGCTGGAAGAAGGCTATGTGAAGGCGTCCGTTGAGGGCCGTCTGAAAGGCGCGCATATCGTCATGGACAAAGTGAGCGTCGGCGCGACGGTCACCATCATGTGCGCAGCAACGCTTGCCGAAGGCACCACCATCATCGAAAACGCTGCGCGCGAGCCGGAGATTGTGGATACCGCGAACTTCCTGATTGCGCTGGGCGCGAAGATCACGGGTCAGGGCACCGATCGTATTACCATCGAAGGCGTTGAGCGTCTTGGCGGTGGTGTTTATCGCGTTCTGCCAGATCGTATCGAAACCGGTACCTTCCTGGTGGCGGCGGCAATTTCTCGCGGCAAGATTATCTGCCGTAATGCACAGCCGGACACGCTGGATGCCGTTCTGGCGAAGCTGCGTGATGCGGGTGCGGATATTGAAGTGGGTGATGATTGGATCAGCCTTGATATGCACGGTAAACGTCCGAAAGCGGTCAATGTGCGTACTGCACCGCATCCGGCGTTCCCTACCGACATGCAGGCCCAGTTTACATTGCTGAACCTGGTAGCTGAAGGGACCGGCTTCATCACGGAAACCGTGTTTGAGAACCGCTTTATGCACGTGCCTGAGCTGAGCCGTATGGGTGCTCACGCAGAAATCGAAAGCAATACCGTGATTTGCCACGGCGTGGAAACGCTCTCTGGCGCACAGGTTATGGCGACCGATCTGCGCGCATCTGCAAGCCTGGTGCTGGCAGGGTGTATTGCTGAAGGTACGACGGTAGTCGACCGTATTTATCACATCGATCGCGGCTATGAGCGCATCGAAGATAAACTGCGTGCGCTGGGCGCAAACATTGAGCGCGTGAAAGGCGAGTAATCGTCAACGTCTCTTGTAACCCCCAGTTCAGTTGGCCGGGGGTTACAGCTCAATGTTCATTCCGGATTCTTTTTCTCTCTGCGACTCCTCATCATCCGCGTTCTGTCGATGAACTCATGCGTTTTGGCATCGTGATAGCGTGACGGCCAAATCACCCAGGGGTCAGTTCCCAGTGCCCGGGCGATAATCAACTCACCTTTTGGCCATGGTCTCGTTAACGCATTGGCCAGCGTTGATGAACTCAATCCATTTTTACGTGATTCAGCGGCCATTGAGGTCCCTTTCTTGCGCAGTCCGGCGATGATGTCGGCCGGATGCCAGTCAATCAGCTTGCTTTCCATCAATTCATCTCTCCTTTGGTTAACGGCTTACGGTTTCACGATCGGTTGTGCCGACACTATAACGCCCGAAGAACGAATGTTCTAAAATGTTCATGTAAAGTGTGTGTATATTCAGAATATGCCAAGATTCTGTGTGATTATCTGGAGAGGGAAAGGCTTACTGGAACTTATAAGAAAATCCCGTGCAGTGCACGGGATGAGGGAGGATGCTGTAGGGAATTAACGGTCGCGCTGTACGGCAATATGTGCCAGACCAATCAGCGCTTCTCTCCACGGTGTATCGGGCAGCACCTGCAGCGCAGCGATGGCTTTATCAGCCTCTTCTTCTGCCCGCTGACGGGTCCATTCCAGAGAACCACAGGCGTTCATCGCTTCCAGAACCGGTTCCAGAAGGTGACGACCATTACCTTGCTCAATGGCCTGGCGGATCATTAGCGCTTGTTCTGGGGTGCCGTGGCGCATGGCATGCAGCAGTGGTAGCGTTGGTTTACCCTCGTTGAGGTCATCACCGACGTTTTTACCCAGCTGCTCGCCATCTGCGCTGTAATCCAGCAAATCGTCAATTAACTGGAAAGCGGTACCGAGATAACGGCCATAATCCTGCAACCCTTTTTCTTGTTCTTCGCTACAGCCAGCCAGAATACCTGAACATTGGGCTGCCGCTTCAAACAAACGCGCGGTCTTACTGTAGATGACGCGCATATAGTTTTCTTCGGTGATGTCCGGGTCGTTGACGTTCATCAACTGCAAGACTTCACCTTCGGCAATGACGTTGACTGCTTTCGACATGACTTCCAGCACTTTCAACGAGCCAAGGCTGGTCATCATCTGAAATGCACGGGTATAGATAAAATCGCCAACCAGCACGCTGGCCGCATTACCAAACGCCGCATTTGCCGTAGCTTTCCCACGGCGCATGTCTGACTCATCCACAACATCGTCGTGCAGCAGGGTCGCTGTGTGGATAAACTCGATGAGGGCCGCAATCGTAACGTGCGCATTTTCCTGGTAGCCAACGGCCCGCGCTGCGAGGACGGCGATCATTGGGCGAATGCGTTTTCCGCCGCCGCTAACGATGTAGTACCCCAGTTGATTAATCAACTGAACGTCGGAATTGAGCTGTTCAAGGATTGTCGCATTGACCCCCGCCATATCTTGCGCGGTTAACTCATTGATTTTTTCTAAATTCATCGCAAAAGCCGGGCTTCTCGCCCCGATTACCTTACTGTGTGGGAAGGTAACGTCGGGTTTAGGGTTATAAATATATGCTGATTGTACTGAAAAAACGCCGTAGATAAACGTTACCGTACGTGTTGTGTTTTTTTTCTTCATGTATTGACGGTAGCACTTGTCAAAGGCTCGCGTTTTGCGTAATATTCGCGCCCTATTGTGAATATTTATAGCGCACTCTGAATCATCAAAAAGGTGTGCGCGGAAGCGGAGTTTTTTATGTACGCGGTTTTCCAAAGTGGTGGTAAACAACACCGAGTAAGCGAAGGTCAGACCGTTCGCCTGGAAAAGCTGGACATCGCAACTGGCGAATCTGTTGAATTCGCAGAAGTTCTGATGATCGCAAACGGTGAAGAAGTCAAAATCGGCGTTCCTTTCGTTGATGGCGGCGTTATCAAAGCTGAAGTCGTTGCTCACGGTCGTGGCGAGAAAGTTAAAATTGTTAAGTTTCGTCGTCGTAAACACTACCGTAAGCAGCAGGGCCATCGTCAGTGGTTCACTGATGTGAAAATCACTGGCATCAGCGCTTAAGTTAAGGGGAGCAGATTAAATGGCACATAAAAAGGCTGGCGGCTCGACTCGTAACGGTCGCGATTCAGAAGCTAAACGTCTGGGCGTAAAACGCTTCGGCGGTGAAACAGTTCTGGCTGGTAGCATCATCGTTCGTCAACGTGGTACTAAATTCCACGCTGGCTCCAACGTTGGTTGCGGCAAAGACCACACTCTGTTTGCTAAAGCAGACGGTAAAGTGAAATTTGAAGTGAAAGGCCCGAAAAACCGTAAATTCATCAGCATCGTTGCTGAATAAGTTTTTCGCGTCCCGGTAACGGATAAAAGCCCCGCAACACGTTGCGGGGCTTTTTACATTCGACGGCCGGTAAATACGCTCGTCGCGCCGTGACAACCCGGAAACGAGCCCTTGCAGGGAATACGGCATGAAGCAGCAGGCAGGCATTGGTATTCTGTTAGCACTCACAACGGCAGTATGTTGGGGCGCTTTGCCAATAGCAATGAAGCAAGTGCTGGAGGTGATGGAGCCTCCTACCGTGGTGTTCTACCGTTTTTTAATGGCAAGCGTTGGCCTTGGCGCTATTCTTGCGGTTAAAAAAAAGCTCCCTCCGTTGCGTATTTTTCGCAAAGCGCGTTGGCTGGTGTTGCTGGCTATCGCAACCGGTGGGCTGTTTGGTAACTTCATTCTGTTTAGTTCATCCTTGCAGTATTTGAGCCCAACGGCTTCGCAGGTTATCGGTCAGCTGTCACCGGTTGGTATGATGATCGCCAGCGTCTTTATCCTGAAAGAAAAGATGCGCGGCACGCAGGTGATTGGCGCCATTATGCTTCTGAGCGGCCTGGTCCTGTTTTTTAATACCAGTCTGATCGAAATTTTTACCCGACTCACCGATTACACCTGGGGCGTTATCTTTGGTGTCGGTGCGGCGATGGTCTGGGTGAGCTATGGGGTCGCGCAAAAGGTGTTATTGCGCCGCCTGGCATCACCGCAGATCCTGTTTTTACTGTACACTTTATGTACGATTGCGTTGTTGCCGCTGGCTAAACCCGGTGTCATCACGCAGCTCAGCGACTGGCAGCTGGCATGCCTGATATTCTGCGGCCTGAATACGCTGGTAGGATATGGCGCTCTCGCGGAAGCAATGGCGCGTTGGCAGGCGGCGCAGGTGAGCGCTCTTATCACGCTCACACCGCTGTTTACGTTGTTATTTTCAGATTTATTATCACTGGCCTGGCCCGATTTCTTCGCCAGACCGATGCTAAACCTATTAGGTTATCTCGGTGCGTTTATCGTGGTTGCGGGCGCGATGTATTCCGCCATTGGTCATCGAATTTGGGGCGGTTTACGTAAGCATGAAACGGTGGTTTCGCAACCCCGCTCAGGCGAATGATTTACGGAGAGTAAAATGAAGTTTGTTGATGAAGCATCGATTCTGGTCGTTGCAGGTGATGGCGGTAATGGTTGCGTCAGCTTCCGCCGCGAAAAGTACATCCCAAAAGGCGGTCCGGACGGTGGTGATGGTGGTGACGGTGGTGACGTTTGGCTGGAAGCCGACGAAAACCTGAACACACTGATCGATTACCGTTTTGAAAAATCATTCCGTGCGGAACGTGGTCAGAATGGCGCGAGCCGTGATTGCACCGGTAAGCGTGGCAAAGACGTTACCATTAAAGTACCTGTTGGTACGCGTGTTATCGATCAGGGCACGGGCGAAACCATGGGCGACATGACCAAACACGGTCAGCGTCTGATGGTCGCTAAAGGTGGCTGGCACGGTCTGGGCAACACCCGTTTCAAATCCTCGGTTAACCGTACTCCGCGTCAGAAAACAATGGGTACGCCGGGTGATAAGCGCGATCTGATGCTGGAGCTGATGCTGCTGGCGGACGTGGGTATGCTGGGCATGCCAAACGCCGGAAAATCGACGTTTATCCGTGCGGTGTCCGCGGCGAAGCCGAAAGTCGCTGATTATCCGTTTACCACCCTGGTGCCGAGCCTGGGCGTGGTGCGTATGGACAACGAAAAGAGCTTCGTGGTTGCCGACATTCCGGGACTGATTGAAGGCGCGGCTGAAGGCGCAGGCCTGGGCATCCGCTTCCTGAAACACCTGGAACGTTGCCGTGTACTGCTTCACCTCATCGATATCGATCCGATTGATGGCTCTGATCCAGTTGAAAACGCCCGTATCATTATTGGCGAACTGGAAAAATACAGTCAGGATTTGGCATCTAAACCGCGCTGGTTAGTGTTCAACAAAATTGATTTGATGGACAAGGCTGAAGCGGAAGAGAAAGCGAAAGCGATCGCCGAAGCGTTGGGTTGGGAAGGTAAATATTACCTGATCTCTGCCGCCAGCCAGTTGGGCGTGAAAGATCTCTGCTGGGATGTGATGACCTTTATCATCGAGAACCCGATTGTTCAGGCTGAAGAAGCGAAACAGCCAGAGAAAGTTGAGTTCATGTGGGATGATTATCACCGCCAGCAGCTCGCTGAAGTCGAAGACGAAGCGGAAGATGACTGGGATGACGATTGGGACGAAGACGACGAAGAAGGCGTTGAGTTCATCTACAAGCGTTAATCTCGTCGCCGGATGGCGCTAGCGCTTATCCGGCCTACGGACGGCATCATATCGTAGGCCGGATAAGACGCGTTAGCGTCGACATCCGGCAATAATGCACTCAGTTATTCTGATAAATATCCTTGTACAACCGGCTCTCGAAGCGCACCAACGGAATACGGCGATTACGCTGGTCAGCTGGCTCTACCGCATAACCAGATAAATACTGCACGAATGCCATGCGTTGGCCGCTTGCCGTGGTGATGAAACCTGCGAGGTTATAAACCCCCTGCAGCGAGCCTGTCTTCGCCGATACTTTGCCATCCACACCAGCCTGATGCAGACCCGCACGGTATTGCAGAGAGCCGTCGTGACCCGCCAGCGGCAGCATAGTGATAAAGTTCAGCTCGTTATCGTGTTGAGCGATATATTGCAGCACCTGCATCATGGTCGCTGGGGCAATCAGGTTATGGCGGGAGAGGCCAGAACCGTCGGCAATAATGGTGTTGCCGATATCAACGCCTGCCTGCTGACGTAAAATCTGGCGCACGGCATCAGAACCCGCCCGCCAGGTGCCCGGCACGTTAAATCGGGCATGACCAATCATACGGAAAACGGTATCGGCAATCATGTTGTCCGATTTTTTCAGCATAATCTTAAGCAGGTCATGTAGCGGCGCAGACTGTTTACTGGCGACCACCGTTCCTGGTTCGTTGACCAACGTCTGGCGCAGCAGTGTACCGCTGTAGGTGATACCTGCTTGTTTTAGCTCATCTTTGATAATTGCCCCGGCATAGCTGGCACCGTCCTGAATGGCGAACGCCAGCGGCAGCGGATCGGCACGTTGTGGCAGGCATCCGGTCAGCGTATAGCGGTTGAGATCGCCGGGAACCACATCCAGTTCACAATATTGCGCTTCCGCAGAACCTCGGGCGAGAGTACGCACCTGACTGAACATGGTGACCGGGTAATAAGATGCCACGCGAATAAAGGCGAGATCGTTGGGTTTTTGCGCGCTGTAGAGTGAAACCGAGAAACAGTTTCTATCGACAATAGCCGCTGCGGGCGGTGCGCTAAAACACTGCGTCATGTCGTTCCAGGGCCAACCGGGCGCTTTATCATGACTGGCAAAAATAGAGGTGTCGATCAGGACATTCCCGGCAATTTGCGTCACACCTGATTTTTTCAGGGTTGCCACCATATTGCGAATATCCTGGCGTTTTAGCGTCGGATCGGCACCAAATCGTGCCACTAAGTCACCTTTCAATACGCCGCCTTCCACGCTGCCTTTGGTTTCGAGCGTGGTGGTAAAACGAAAGTCAGGCCCGAGCTGAATCAATGCCGCCAGCGCGGTGATTACTTTCTGGGTACTGGCGGGCAGCGCCATCTGCTGGCTATGAAAATCAATAGCGGGTGCAGGTGCGCCAACCTTCTGTACCATAAGGGCGAGGTTGGCCCCGGCAGGGAGCTGATTGATATACTCGTCGACGTTCGCAGCCTGAACGCTGAACGCTATACTGGCAGTCAATCCGATGGTAAATCTGGAAAATCGCATAATCTCGCGCTAACAACCTGGAAACAGGCCGTCATACTACGGCGCAACGCCCCAAAAAGTAAACGATGACCCATAAGGAACTCCAGGGTAAAATGATCATCAAATAGAGAATTGTAGCTGACCTGGGACCTTGAGCCCCGGGTCGGTATTTTTTTGCTTCTGACTCTGGCATGACACACGCCAGGGTGGGCTTAGCAGCCGGGGTGAGAGCAACTACCCCCTACAGGAATGTTCAAGAGGTATAACAAATGCAAGCTATCCCGATGACCTTACGTGGTGCTGAAAAACTGCGCGAAGAGCTGGATTTTCTGAAATCTGTGCGCCGTCCTGAAATTATTGCCGCTATCGCTGAAGCGCGTGAGCACGGTGACCTGAAAGAGAACGCGGAGTATCACGCGGCGCGTGAACAGCAGGGTTTCTGCGAAGGACGCATTAAAGATATCGAAGCTAAACTGTCCAACGCGCAGGTAATCGACGTTACTAAAATGCCGAACAATGGCCGCGTTGTTTTCGGTGCGACGGTTACCGTTCTGAATCTCGATAACGATGAAGAGCAGACCTGGCGTATTGTCGGCGATGATGAAGCCGATTTTAAACAGAACCTGATTTCAGTGAACTCGCCTATCGCTCGTGGCCTGATCGGTAAAGAGCAGGATGACGTCGTAGTTATCAAAACGCCGGGCGGCGAAGTGGAATATGAAGTGACGAAGGTAGAATACCTGTAATTCGCATCTTGGTTAAGATGTTGATACATTGTAAAGAAAGGAAAAAGGCCGCATAGCGGCCTTTTATCAACGAAGAGAGCGTGGCATTTTGCTCTCCTGCTAGCGGAAAACCCCGCGTTTTACACAAACTTCGTGTGCAACTTTGGGATATTCTTAGCGTGGCAGCGAGATTTTACGTTCTTTAGTCGGGCGATACAGTACCAGCGTTTTGCCGATGACCTGTACATTGCAGGCGCCGGTTTCGCGTACGATAGCTTCCACGATCAAGGTTTTAGTATCGCGATCTTCCGAGGCGATTTTCACCTTGATAAGTTCATGGTGCTCTAACGCTTGTTCAATCTCGGCCAGTACCCCTTCGGTCAAACCATTATTGCCAAGCATAACTACAGGCTTGAGCGGATGTGCCAGACCTTTCAGGTGCTGTTTTTGTTTAGTACTCAGATTCATCGTATATTTTTGCTTACGTTGGGATTGAAAACGGGTCATTCTACCGCCATCTCCCATATATCACCAAATAGCTGTGTAGAAATTTACACCATTGGTTACGATGAACTGCCCTTTGGGAATGTGAAATGACAGGTAAAAAGCGTTCTGCCAGCTCGAGTCGCTGGCTTCAGGAACACTTTAGCGATAAATATGTTCAACAGGCGCAGAAAAAGGGGTTACGTTCCCGTGCCTGGTTTAAACTTGATGAAATACAGCAAAGTGACAAAATTTTTAAACCGGGGATGACGATAGTTGATCTCGGTGCTGCACCCGGTGGCTGGTCGCAATATGCAGTTACGCAGATCGGCAACACCGGCCGCATTATCGCTTGCGATCTTTTACCTATGGATCCAATCGTTGGTGTGGACTTCCTTCAGGGCGACTTTCGTGATGAATTAGTCCTGAAAGCGTTACTTGAACGCGTAGGTGACAGTAAAGTACAAGTTGTCATGTCTGATATGGCGCCAAATATGTGTGGAACACCGGCGGTGGATATTCCCCGGGCCATGTATCTGGTAGAGCTGGCGCTTGGAATGGCTCGTGATGTATTAGCGCCAGGTGGTAGTTTTGTAGTGAAGGTGTTCCAGGGCGAAGGCTTCGATGAGTATCTAAGAGAGATTCGCTCCCTGTTTACGAAGGTCAAAGTTCGTAAGCCGGACTCTTCTCGCGCCCGTTCGCGTGAAGTGTATATTGTAGCGACCGGGCGTAAACCATAACCGGCAGATTTCAAACGAAAGTTTGAAAGAAACTGGATATAGAGTATCCTGACGCTGTTTTTAACACAGTTGTAATATGAGGTTAATCCCTTGAGTGACATGGCGAAAAACCTAATTCTCTGGCTGGTCATTGCCGTTGTGCTGATGTCAGTATTCCAGAGCTTTGGGCCCAGCGAGTCTAATGGCCGTAAGGTTGATTACTCTACCTTCCTGCAAGAGGTCAATCAGGACCAGGTTCGTGAAGCGAAGATCAACGGACGTGAGATTAACGTTACCAAGAAAGATAGTAACCGTTACACGACCTACATCCCGGTTAACGATCCGAAGCTGCTTGATAACCTGCTGACCAAAAACGTCAAGGTTGTTGGCGAACCACCTGAAGAGCCGAGCCTGCTGGCTTCTATCTTCATTTCCTGGTTCCCAATGCTGCTGCTGATTGGTGTCTGGATCTTCTTCATGCGTCAGATGCAGGGCGGTGGTGGCAAAGGTGCCATGTCGTTCGGCAAGAGCAAAGCGCGCATGCTGACGGAAGATCAGATCAAAACGACTTTTGCTGACGTTGCGGGTTGTGACGAAGCAAAAGAAGAAGTCGCTGAGCTGGTTGAGTATCTGCGCGAACCGAGCCGTTTCCAGAAACTGGGCGGTAAAATCCCGAAAGGCGTCCTGATGGTTGGTCCTCCGGGTACGGGTAAAACCCTGCTGGCGAAAGCTATCGCAGGTGAAGCGAAGGTTCCATTCTTCACAATTTCCGGTTCTGATTTCGTGGAAATGTTCGTGGGTGTCGGTGCATCTCGTGTGCGTGACATGTTCGAACAAGCCAAGAAAGCGGCACCGTGCATCATCTTCATCGATGAAATCGACGCCGTAGGTCGCCAGCGTGGCGCAGGTCTGGGCGGTGGTCACGATGAACGTGAACAGACGCTGAACCAGATGCTGGTTGAGATGGACGGCTTCGAAGGTAACGAAGGTATTATCGTTATCGCGGCAACTAACCGTCCGGACGTTCTTGACCCTGCGCTGCTGCGTCCAGGCCGTTTCGACCGTCAGGTTGTGGTTGGTCTGCCAGACGTTCGCGGTCGTGAACAGATCCTGAAAGTGCATATGCGTCGCGTACCTCTGTCTCCGGATATCGATGCGGCAATCATTGCACGTGGCACGCCTGGCTTCTCCGGTGCGGACCTCGCGAACCTGGTGAACGAAGCGGCGCTGTTTGCTGCTCGTGGCAACAAGCGCGTAGTGTCGATGGTTGAGTTCGAAAAAGCGAAAGACAAAATCATGATGGGTGCGGAACGTCGCTCCATGGTGATGACGGAAGCGCAGAAAGAATCTACCGCGTATCACGAAGCTGGCCACGCGATTATCGGTCGCCTGGTACCGGAACACGATCCGGTGCACAAAGTAACGATTATCCCGCGCGGTCGTGCGCTGGGTGTGACCTTCTTCCTGCCTGAAGGCGACGCAATCAGCGCCAGCCGTCAGAAACTGGAAAGTCAGATCTCCACACTGTACGGTGGCCGTCTGGCGGAAGAGATCATCTACGGTGCTGAACATGTTTCTACCGGTGCGTCGAACGACATTAAAGTCGCGACTAACCTGGCGCGTAACATGGTTACTCAGTGGGGCTTCTCCGATAAACTCGGTCCGTTGCTGTACGCTGAAGAAGAAGGCGAAGTGTTCCTGGGACGTTCTGTGGCGAAAGCGAAACACATGTCCGATGAAACCGCTCGCATTATCGATCAGGAAGTTAAGCTGCTGATTGAGCGTAACTATGACCGTGCACGTCGTTTGCTGAACGAAAACATGGACATTCTGCACTCAATGAAAGATGCGCTCATGAAATATGAGACCATCGATGCGCCGCAGATTGACGATCTAATGGCTCGCCGCGACGTACGTCCGCCAGCGGGTTGGGAAGAACCGGGTTCTTCTAACAACAACTCTGGTAGCACCGGTAAGCCGAGTGCACCGCGTCCGGTTGATGAACCGCGTGCGCCGGACTCTGGCACTATGTCAGAGCAACTGGGCGACAAATAAGTTATCGTTGATGATGACCGTGTTTTAATTGAAAACCCTGGGGCTTGCTCCGGGGTTTTTCTTATCTGCATATTCAAGATTTTACCAGGGATAAAACTATGAAACTCTTTGCTCAGGGTTCTTCACTGGATCTCAGCCATCCGCACGTCATGGGGATTTTGAACGTTACGCCAGACTCATTTTCCGATGGTGGAGCGCACAACTCTCTGGTTGAGGCGGTAAAACACGCAAACCTGATGATTAACGCCGGGGCGACTATCATTGATGTGGGCGGTGAGTCCACGCGTCCGGGCGCGGCTGATGTGAGTGTGGAAGAAGAGTTGCAGCGAGTGATCCCAGTGGTCGAGGCGATTGCCCAGCGTTTTGAAGTGTGGATTTCGGTCGATACCTCAAAACCCGAAGTGATTCGCGAATGCGCCAGAGTTGGCGCGCATATCATCAATGATATTCGCTCACTCTCGGAGCCTGGAGCGCTGGAAGCCGCAGCGGAGACCGGATTACCGGTTTGCCTGATGCATATGCAGGGGCAGCCGAAAACCATGCAGGAAGCACCAAAGTATGAGGATGTTTTTGCTGAGGTAAACCGTTACTTTGTTGAGCAAATAGCACGTTGCGAGCGGGCTGGAATCACAAAAGATAAATTGTTGCTCGACCCCGGATTCGGATTCGGTAAAAATCTCACTCACAACTACACATTACTGGCACGTTTGTCTGAGTTTCATCATTTTAATCTGCCATTGCTGGTTGGGATGTCACGAAAATCAATGGTTGGCCAGTTACTGAATGTGGGGCCATCTGAACGCCTGAGCGGTAGCCTTGCGTGCGCGGTGATTGCCGCAATGCAGGGGGCGCAGATCGTTCGTGTCCATGACGTCAAAGAAACCGTAGAAGCGATGCGTGTGGTGGAAGCCACATTGTCTGCAAAGGAAAAAAAACGCTATGAGTAATCGTAAATATTTTGGCACTGATGGGATCCGCGGTCGCGTAGGCGATGCCCCAATTACTCCTGACTTTGTGCTCAAGCTGGGCTGGGCTGCAGGGAAAGTGCTTGCTCGTCATGGTTCACGTAAAATTATTATCGGTAAAGATACGCGTATTTCCGGCTATATGCTGGAGTCTGCGCTGGAAGCGGGCCTGGCTGCCGCCGGACTCTCAGCCTCATTCACAGGGCCAATGCCAACACCCGCCGTTGCGTATCTGACGCGCGCCTTCCGTGCTGAGGCCGGGATTGTTATCTCCGCTTCGCACAACCCGTACTATGACAACGGGATTAAATTCTTCTCTACCGACGGGACTAAACTGCCGGATGCAGTGGAAGAAGCCATTGAAGCCGAGATGGAAAAAGCGATCACCTGCGTGGATTCCGCTGAACTGGGTAAAGCCACGCGTATCGTTGATGCTGCCGGTCGCTATATCGAGTTTTGCAAAGGCACCTTCCCGAACGAACTGAGTCTGAATGAGCTTAAAATTGTGGTGGATTGCGCTAACGGTGCGACGTACCACATTGCGCCAAATGTACTGCGTGAACTGGGTGCAAACGTGATTGCCATTGGCTGTGAGCCAAACGGTGTGAATATCAATGAAGAAGTCGGCGCCACCGACGTCCGTGCCCTGCAGGCGCGCGTGATTGCGGAAAAAGCCGATCTGGGTATTGCGCTGGATGGCGATGGCGACCGCGTCATTATGGTTGATCACGAAGGTAATAAGGTCGATGGCGATCAGATCATGTATATCATCGCCCGTGAAGCCCTGCGTCAGGGTCAGCTGCGCGGTGGCGCGGTAGGTACGCTGATGAGCAACATGGGCCTCGAGCTGGCGCTGAAACAGCTGGGTATTCCGTTTGCCCGTGCAAAAGTTGGCGACCGCTATGTGCTGGAAAAAATGCAGGAAAAAGGCTGGCGTATCGGTGCCGAAAACTCTGGTCATGTGATCCTGCTGGACAAAACCACTACTGGTGACGGTATCGTGGCGGGTCTGCAGGTGCTGGCGGCGATGGTACGCAACCATATGAGCCTGCACGACCTGTGCAGCGGCATGAAAATGTTCCCACAGCTGCTGGTTAACGTACGATACACAGCAGGTAGCGGCGATCCACTGGAACATGAAAACGTGAAAGCGGTGATGGCGGAAGTGGAAGCGGCGCTGGGTAACCGTGGACGCGTCCTGCTGCGTAAGTCTGGTACCGAACCGTTAATTCGTGTGATGGTTGAAGGTGAAGACGAAGCGCAGGTGACTGAATTCGCCCACCGTATTGCCGATGCTGTGAAAGCGGCGTAATTCCGAAGAGAGTGAAAGCCGGAGTCTGAGACTCCGGCTTTTTTTTACTGTACGGCAAGCGGCTGTTTACGTCGGCGCTGCCAGAAGTAACCACCGACCATCAGTAGAACAAGGACTGCCAGCCACGGCAGAACCGCCAGCAGATGCCCAGACCGGGCAAAGGTTAACGCAATCATCAGTAGCCAACCGCCCAGCATCGGAATCGCGGTACGCTTAACAATATCCACAGGCGAGACACCTGCAATCCCTGCGATAGCAATGATTACGCCGGCGATGGGCGATAGCGTACGACCAATACCCGCCGAGATCTGGATAGGCAACATCATGACAGCGATATCGCTACCGATATGACGGCTGATGTCCGGCACCATGGGTGCGAAGGAGAAAAATGCCGCATTCCCGGAGCCCATCAGCGCTGAAATTGCGAAGGTGATCAGGGTCATCAGCAGGATAATAGAGGCGGCGCTGAGGCCAAATTCACCGGAAAGTGACAACAGTGCGTCAACGGCACCAATGGCTTTCAGTCCGGCGGAAAAGACTTCACCGGCGATAATCAGCGTCACGACGGTGGCAAAAACGCTGCCCATGCTGTCAAAAACCTTTTGTACGCCAGCCATCACCTCACGCGCCTTGCGATGACGGCAGTACTCACAAACCAGCGTAATAGCGAGGCTTATCAGTACGGCGGTATCCAGCGTGATCTTGAGAGAGCTGAATACTAAATCGCTGCACACCAGCATCAATACCAGCGGCAGCATGGGCAGAAACAGCCAGGCGATAGGTGCGTCGGCTTCATCAGTCGCCGTTAATGTCTGCATTTGCTGAGCTGCATTGTCGCCACTTTCTCGACGGTCAAAAAAGCGTTGCACAACAATATGCAGTAGGGCGATGAAAAGAATGACGGGCACAACGATCGGCAACTGATCCTGCACGAAATAGTTCACGACCTCGATGCCTGCGGTTTTGGCGGCGAGAACAGAGTTGCCGGAGCCGGGGCCAAACTCAACCGCACAGGTACTGGCGATAACGGCGGCAACCGCGGCGCGGCTACAGCCAAGACGGGTAAGCAGCGGGTAAAGCGTCGCCATCAGCAGCAGACCCAATCCGGTGGCGCTGCTGATAAACAGCGACAGGAATTGACCCAATAGCAGTGCCAGCCCCAGCAGCAGATATGGCGAGTTCAGCCGTTGCAAAGGACGAGACGTCACCCGAACCAGTACCTGGCTTGCGCCAATGGCTGACATGTAGGTGGCAAAACCACCAATCAGCATAATTTGCAGTCCGAGGCCGCCGAGACGCACGCTCAGGGTATCGCGAATAAACTCAAAGGCGTCAAAGGGGCCAAATCCGGTGCTCTTTTTCACCAGGCCACTGAGTGAGGTCATTCCGCTAAAATGCGCGATAAGCAACAGCACAATCCCGGTCAATAACAGTACCGACTGGGGGTGATATTTTTTGAGGATCAGACGTCCGGCAAAAATGATGGCGATTAGCGCCAGTAGCAATGACATTCTTGCCCCCTTACTCGAAGTTGCCGGTAACCAGGCACTCGCCATCCCGCAGCAACGGTTTACCCGCGGCAAACAGATGGGCCAGCGAGAGGTCATCATTGAGTACACAGATATCGGCACGTTCCCCGGCGCAGAGCACGCCCCCGGAAATACCCAGCGAGCGCGCAACGTTTGCCGTCAGCATCGCGATGGCCTGTGGCACCGGAATCCCGACATCAATCAGGCGAGGAAGCAGGTTAAGATTGCCTGCGACCGGTGCCGCGCTTAAACCTTCAACGATACCCTGAGCGTTAAAGCGCGGAACGCTGCCATTGCCGTCAGAACTGATCGTGATGCGCTCCGCCGGAACCTGTGCTTCGAGTGCGTGGAGAATCGCTTGCTCCTGAGGCATAAAACGACTGCCACCGGACGTAACATCGATATGGCCGCCGCGATGGGCGAAAGCAATCGCCTGTTCGAACAAGGGCTCAGTTCTCGCAACATGCGTCGGTGAAATATGGTGAATCGGAATACCCGCATCACACAGCTCAATAAGTTGCGACATCCCTTCCGGCAGATTCCCCAGGTGCACATGCAGCAAGCCTTTTTTCCCAGCCAGCAGGGAAGCGACGCGAATATCGCTCACTATCCTCAGCAACTCCTGGAAAGAGGGGTAAGAACCGCGGTGATCGGCGAGGGCGATTTTTACACCAAGAATTGCCGGAATGAAGGCCATATCATCGCGGATGGATCGCGTAATAGTTGGGCTGGGAACGGCGTAGGCTCCCGTGTGCATAAACGCGCGTAATCCCTCAAGGTTGAGAGACTGCATTTTAGCGTAGAGATCTTTGGGGGAACGAGAAATGGCATCGGTGCCTAACACGCCAACCACCGTGGTAATACCTGCCTGAATCAGGTCGCGCAGCTTGACGGCGGGCGTCCGACTGGCAAATCCGGCTTCACCACCGCCACCGGTAAGATGAACATGCTGATCGATGATACCAGGGATAACCCATTTACCCCGACAATCGATGACCTCGTTGATGCCATCAAACAATGAAATATCTTTTTCTACCGCCACAATTCGGTCGGCATGAATGAGCAGGGAGCAGAGGCCTAAATCCTCAGGAGAAAAAACACGGGCATTGGTCAATAAAGTAAACATAGCGGTCCTGTCAAACGTCGAGGGTGAGAGTCGGCAGGTGAAACGAAATATTGTTGTTATGATGCCCACCATAAAGCCATTACTATAACTATGACTATTACCGATTTGTTATTGGAGGATGCGGTTATGGCATGGCGGAGAGCACAACGTGGATTGTAAGTGGCTGGAAGATTTTCTGGCCTTGAGCCAGCATGGAAACTACTCTCAGGCCGCGGCGCAGCGGCATATTACTCAACCTGCGTTGAGTCGGCGTATAAAGGCGCTGGAAGAGGTGCTGGGCGTGCCTTTGTTTGACCGGACAACGACCCCTGTCACGCTGACGCGCTATGGTGAACGCTTTGAACCTTATGCCCGGCACGTTCTCAGCACGTTAACAGAGGCACGCCATGAGCTGTCGGCGATGACGCCAGCAACGGATAACACGCTGGTGATGGTCAGCCTGCATACGCTGTCGGTGAATATCCTGCCGGATATGATCAACTACCTGCGACAGAGTGAGCCGCAGTTAAACTTTACGGTCAACGCCAGTATCCAGGGGATAGACAACCACTTCAATGCCCTGATGAACCGGCAAATTGATTTACTGGTAACCTACGATTTACCATCTGCCCAGCCGGGTCTGGAGATCGCCGGAGGGTTAAAACGTTCACTATGGCGGTATGAGCGATTTATACCGGTTATTTCCGCCCAGTTGGCTGATGCGCTTAATGATCCGCATGCTCCGATTCCGTGGCTATGCTATAGCGACTACACCTTTGTCAGACGTATTATTGAGTCGGCAGAACAACGCGTCCGCCCACGGCTAAAAAAAGTATTTGAGAGTGGTTTAAGCGAAACGATACGAGAAATGGTACTGCGCCATATGGGAATGGCCTGGTTACCTGAATCGATGGTGGCGGAAGAGTTGGTGAATCAGCAAATTATTCACTGCTGGCCAGAAAATACAGACCTGATTTGTGAAATCCCCGTTGTGGTATGGGCGAATCTTGAAGATCAACGTGCCGTTATGCAGAGATGCTGGGAGAAGTTGCTGCGTTTTTGATTGATATGGCGATTTTTTCCGCAGTTGATACAATGCTAACAAATTGCCCTTGCGAAGGTTATTCGCTTTGGTTAGTATTCACACCCGCTTCAGTGGGAAACAGTAAATATTCCCGCTTTAATGGTCGAAGCATTGTACGCGGCAACTCCGCAAGGAACAGGTTGATTATGCACGAAGCTCTTTTAGTAGTTTTCCTTATTGTGGCAATTGGCCTGGTAGGCTTGATCATGCTACAGCAAGGCAAAGGCGCTGATATGGGAGCCTCTTTTGGCGCAGGCGCTTCTGGTACTCTGTTTGGTTCAAGTGGTTCTGGTAACTTCATGACCCGTATGACAGCTGTATTGGGAACCTTGTTCTTCATCATCAGTCTGGTGCTGGGTAACATGAACAGCAATAAGACCAATAAAGGAAGTGAGTGGGAAAATCTGAGTGCACCGGCGAAAACCGAGCAAACTCAGCCAGCTGCTCCGGCTCAGCCGACCAGCGATATCCCACGCTAAGTATTCTGTACCGAGGTGGTGGAATTGGTAGACACGCTACCTTGAGGTGGTAGTGCCCTAACGGGCTTGTGGGTTCGAGTCCCATCCTCGGTACCAAATTCCAAAAAAAAGACGCTGCAAAGCGTCTTTTTTTCGTCTGTTATTTATGGCTATCCTGTAGGTCGGATAAGGCGTTAACGCCGCCATCCGACATTATTACAACGCCTGATGGCGCTACGCTTATCAGGCCTACAGACACCTTATATTCCGCGCATAAAAAAGGCCGCTTGCGCGGCCTTAAGATAGTGAGTCTTTACTTCGCCTTATTTTCCAGATTCTCAACCTGCGGCAGGCCGGTTGCGGAAGAGGCGGTCAGCAGGCCAGACTGCGCATAGCCGAACAGCTTCTCGCGGGTATCGGTGATATCCAGATTACGCATGGTCAACTGACCGATACGGTCATCCGGAGAGAATACGGAGTCGCCTTTTTCCATCGTCAGACGTTCTGGTTTGTACGTCAGATTATCAGACACGGTGTTGAGGATTGAGTAGTCATTACCACGACGCAGTTCCAGCGTGACTTCGCCGGTAATCTGGCTGGCAACCCAACGCTGCAGACCGTCACGCAGCATCAGCGCCTGAGAGTCGAACCAGCGGCCCTGATACAGCAGACGACCCAGCTGGCGACCGTGCGCGTGATACTGCTCGATGGTATCCTCGTTGTGAATACCGGTCAGCAGACGCTCGTAGGCGATATGCAGCAATGCCATCCCCGGGGCTTCGTAGATGCCACGGCTCTTCGCTTCAATGATACGGTTTTCAATCTGATCGCTCATACCCAGACCGTGACGGCCGCCGATACGGTTGGCTTCCAGCATCATCTCAACGTCGTCGCTGAAGGTTTTACCGTTCAGAGCAACCGGATGACCCTGTTCAAAACGCACGGTCACTTCTTCTGCCGGGATCTTCACGCTCTCATCCCAGAACTTCACGCCCATAATCGGGTTGACGATTTTGACGCTGGAGTTCAGGAATTCCAGATCTTTTGCTTCGTGAGTCGCACCGAGCATATTGGAGTCTGTTGAGTACGCTTTCTCAACGGACATTTTGTAGTCGAAACCACAGGCAATCATAAATTCGGACATCTCATGGCGACCGCCGAGTTCATCGATAAAATCGGTATCCAGCCATGGTTTGTAAATCTGCAGTTCGGCGTTGGTCAGCAGACCGTAACGATAGAAACGTTCAATATCGTTACCTTTATAGGTGCTACCGTCGCCCCAGATGTTTACACCATCTTCTTTCATGGCGGCAACCAGCATGGTGCCGGTCACGGCGCGGCCCAGCGGGGTGGTATTGAAATAGGTCAGTCCGCCGGTGGTGTTGTGGAATGCACCGCACTGAATGGCAGCGATCCCTTCGGCAACCAGCTGCTTACGGCAATCTACCAGGCGAGCATTCTCAGCACCATATTCCATTGCACGGCGAGGAATGGCGTCATAGTCATCCTCATCCGGCTGGCCCAAATTCGCAGTATATGCATATGGGACAGCCCCTTTTTGTCGCATCCACAGCAGTGCTGCACTGGTGTCCAGGCCGCCGGAAAAAGCGATACCAATACGTTGACCTACCGGGAGATGCTTGAGAATCGTCGTCATAAAATAAAACCCTGCTTGATAGACTGGTGAAGAGGTCGGCTTATTATACTAATTGCATTTTTATGCAAAATAAATGAGTTTTCATTTAATCATCTTTTCTGGATGACAGGAAGAGTTTAGTGATAATTTCGTTAAATAACGGCGTGGGCGGCATATTTATCTTGCTGGGCTAGCGCTGGGCAGCATTCATTGATTTGCATAGTCGTAACAAGGTTGACATAACGCATAGTGAATCAATATACTGTGCGCAGATTTTACGTCCCGTCTCGGTACCAAATCCCAGCAGTATTTGCATTTTTTACCCAAAACGAGTAAAATTTGCCACGTTTCAGGCGCGGGGTGGAGCAGCCTGGTAGCTCGTCGGGCTCATAACCCGAAGGTCGTCGGTTCAAATCCGGCCCCCGCAACCACTTTCCCTTAGAGTTCTTTTTCAAATATACTGTGAAGACTTAGGCCTTCGTAGCTGGATTTGAAAAAAATTCTTTCGGAAGGTTCTCCGAACCGCAGGTGCGGTTATAGGGTTCAGTTATCTAAAGCCCCGATTTATCGGGGTTTTTTGTTATCTGACTACAGAATAACTGGGCTTTAGGCCCTTTTTTTATGTCTTGGGGGTGGGCTTGTCCACATTAGAGCAAAAATTAACAGAGATGATTACAGCGCCAGTTGAAGCCCTGGGCTACGAACTGGTCGGCATCGAATTTATTCGTGGTCGCACATCCACACTGCGCATCTATATTGATAGTGAAGATGGCATCAATGTTGATGATTGTGCTGATGTGAGCCATCAGGTAAGCGCCGTGATGGATGTCGAAGACCCAATCACCGTTGCCTATAACCTGGAAGTCTCCTCTCCGGGTCTCGACCGTCCTCTGTTCACAGCTGAACACTACGTGCGTTTCCTGGGTGAAGAAGTCACGCTGGTTCTTCGTATGGCGGTACAAAACCGTCGTAAATGGCAGGGCGTTATCAAAGCGGTGGACGGTGAGATGATCACGGTCACAGTCGAAGGCAAAGATGAAGTGTTCGCGCTGAGTAATATCCAGAAGGCGAACCTGGTTCCCCACTTTTAACAGTCTGGATTGAGGTGAAAAGCCCGCGATGAACAAAGAAATTTTGGCTGTTGTTGAAGCCGTATCCAACGAAAAAGCGCTGCCACGCGAGAAAATTTTTGAAGCGCTGGAAAGTGCGCTGGCTACAGCAACAAAGAAAAAATATGAGCAAGAGATCGACGTTCGCGTAGAAATCGATCGTAAAAGCGGTGATTTCGATACCTTCCGTCGTTGGGTAATCGTAGAAGAAGTTACTCAGCCGACCAAAGAAATTACGCTGGAAGCGGCACGCTTCGAAGACGAAAGTCTGAACGTGGGCGAATATGTTGAAGATCAGATTGAATCTGTCACCTTTGACCGTATCACTACCCAGACCGCGAAGCAGGTTATCGTACAGAAAGTACGTGAAGCTGAACGCGCAATGGTTGTTGATCAGTTCCGCGAACATGAAGGCGAAATCGTCACCGGTGTGGTGAAGAAAGTAAACCGCGACAACATTTCACTGGATCTGGGCAGCAATGCTGAAGCTGTGATCCTGCGTGAAGACATGCTGCCGCGTGAAAACTTCCGCCCTGGTGACCGTATTCGTGGCGTTCTGTACTCAGTTCGCCCGGAAGCGCGCGGTGCACAGCTGTTCGTAACCCGTTCCAAGCCGGAAATGCTGATTGAGCTGTTCCGCATTGAAGTGCCGGAAATCGGCGAAGAAGTTATCGAAATTAAAGCGGCTGCTCGCGATCCGGGATCGCGCGCGAAAATCGCCGTTAAGACCAACGACAAGCGTATTGATCCGGTCGGCGCCTGTGTTGGTATGCGCGGTGCGCGCGTTCAGGCGGTTTCTACCGAACTGGGCGGCGAGCGTATCGATATCGTCCTGTGGGATGATAACCCGGCGCAGTTCGTGATTAACGCAATGGCACCAGCAGACGTCGCTTCTATCGTGGTGGATGAAGACAAACACACCATGGATATCGCGGTTGAAGCCGGTAACCTGGCTCAGGCGATTGGACGTAATGGTCAGAACGTCCGCCTGGCTTCACAACTGAGCGGTTGGGAACTCAACGTGATGACCGTTGATGACCTGCAAGCGAAGCATCAGGCTGAAGCACATGCAGCCATCGATACCTTCACCAAATATCTCGATATCGATGAAGATTTCGCGACCGTTCTGGTGGAAGAAGGTTTTGCGACGCTGGAAGAACTGGCCTACGTGCCAATGAAAGAACTGCTGGAAATTGACGGTCTGGATGAACAGACCGTTGAAGCGCTGCGCGAGCGTGCTAAAAACGCACTGACCACTCTGGCACTGGCCCAGGAAGAAAGCCTCGGTGATAACAAACCGGCTGACGATCTGCTGAATCTGGAAGGATTGGATCGTGAGATGGCCTTCAAACTGGCGGCCCGTGGTGTTTGTACGCTGGAAGATCTCGCTGAACAGGGCATTGATGATCTGGCTGATATCGAAGGGTTGACCGACGAAAAAGCCGGTGAGCTGATTATGGCTGCCCGTAATATTTGCTGGTTCGGCGACGAAGCGTAATAAACTGTAGCAGGAAGGAACAGTATGACAGATGTAACCGTAAAAACGCTGGCTGCAGAGATACAGACTTCCGTAGATCGCCTGGTACAGCAATTTGCTGATGCCGGTATCCCGAAGTCTGCTGACGACTCTGTGTCCGCACAAGAGAAACAAACCTTACTGGCGCATTTGAACCGTGAAAACGGCTCAGCGCCGGATAAGTTGACATTGCAGCGTAAAACGCGCAGTACTCTCAATATTCCAGGTACCGGTGGAAAAAGCAAATCGGTACAAATCGAAGTCCGCAAGACACGCACCTTTGTAAAACGCGATCCGCAAGAGGCTGAACGCCTTGCCGCGGAAGAGCAGGCGCAGCGTGAAGCGGAAGAGCAAGCCCGTCGTGAGGCAGAAGAAGCTGCCAAACGCGAGGCGCAACAAAAAGCCGAACGTGAGGCCGCAGAACAAGCTAAGCGTGAAGCCGCTGATAAAGCGAAACGTGAAGCTGCGGAAAAAGACAAAGTGAGCAATCAACAGACCGACGATATGACTAAAACCGCCCAGGCCGAAAAAGCCCGCCGTGAAAATGAAGCCGCAGAACTGAAGCGTAAAGCGGAAGAAGAAGCACGTCGCAAGCTTGAAGAAGAAGCGCGCCGCGTAGCGGAAGAAGCTCGCCGTATGGCGGAAGAAAACGAGAAAAATGGTGTGAATAACGCTGAACCTGTCGAAGACACCAGTGATTATCACGTCACCACCTCTCAGCATGCTCGCCAGGCTGAAGACGAGAACGATCGTGAAGTTGAAGGCGGTCGTGGTCGTACTCGCAGCACTAAAGCTGCGCGTCCGGCGAAGAAAGGTAACAAACACGCTGAATCTAAAGCTGACCGTGAAGAAGCACGTGCAGCGGTTCGCGGCGGTAAAGGCGGCAAGCAGCGTAAAGGTTCCGCTCTGCAGCAGGGCTTCCAGAAGCCAGCTCAGGCCGTTAACCGTGACGTTGTGATCGGCGAAACCATCACCGTTGGCGATCTGGCGAACAAGATGGCGGTCAAAGGCTCTCAGGTCATCAAAGCAATGATGAAACTGGGCGCAATGGCGACTATCAACCAGGTCATCGACCAGGAAACCGCACAGCTGGTTGCCGAAGAGATGGGCCACAAAGTTATCCTGCGTCGTGAAAACGAGCTGGAAGAAGCAGTAATGAGCGACCGTGACACCGGCGCTGCGGCTGAACCGCGCGCACCGGTAGTGACCATCATGGGTCACGTTGACCACGGTAAAACGTCTCTGCTGGACTACATTCGTTCAACGAAAGTGGCCTCTGGCGAAGCGGGCGGCATTACTCAGCACATCGGTGCGTACCACGTTGAAACTGACAACGGTATGATCACCTTCCTGGACACCCCGGGTCACGCCGCGTTTACCTCCATGCGTGCTCGTGGTGCTCAGGCAACGGATATCGTTGTTCTGGTTGTTGCAGCAGACGACGGCGTGATGCCGCAGACTATCGAAGCTATCCAGCACGCGAAAGCGGCAGGTGTGCCGGTAGTTGTTGCAGTCAACAAAATCGATAAACCGGAAGCGGATCCAGATCGCGTTAAAAACGAACTGTCCCAGTACGGCATCATGCCGGAAGAGTGGGGCGGCGAGAGCCAGTTCGTTCACGTTTCTGCGAAAGCGGGTACCGGTATCGACGAACTGCTGGATGCTATCCTGCTGCAAGCCGAAGTACTGGAACTGAAAGCTGTGCGTAAAGGTATGGCGAGCGGTGCGGTTATCGAATCCTTCCTGGATAAAGGTCGTGGCCCGGTTGCTACCGTCCTGGTTCGCGAAGGTACCCTGAACAAGGGCGATATCGTTCTGTGTGGTTTCGAATACGGCCGCGTTCGTGCGATGCGTAACGAACTGGGTCAGGAAGTACTGGAAGCGGGTCCGTCCATTCCGGTGGAAATCCTCGGTCTGTCCGGTGTTCCGGCTGCGGGTGACGAAGTTACCGTTGTTCGTGACGAGAAGAAAGCGCGTGAAGTTGCACTGTACCGTCAGGGCAAATTCCGTGAAGTTAAACTGGCTCGTCAGCAGAAATCTAAACTTGAGAACATGTTCGCCAACATGACCGAAGGCGAAGTTCACGAAGTGAACATCGTGCTGAAGGCTGACGTACAGGGTTCTGTAGAAGCGATTTCCGACTCTTTACTGAAACTGTCTACCGACGAAGTAAAAGTGAAGATCATCGGTTCTGGCGTAGGTGGTATCACCGAAACCGACGCAACCCTGGCTGCGGCATCCAACGCGATTCTGGTTGGCTTCAACGTACGTGCTGATGCCTCTGCACGTAAAGTTATCGAATCAGAAAGTCTGGATCTGCGTTACTACTCCGTCATCTATCATCTGATCGACGAAGTGAAAGCAGCGATGAGCGGCATGCTGTCTCCGGAACTGAAACAGCAGATCATTGGTCTGGCTGAGGTTCGTGATGTGTTCAAATCACCGAAATTCGGCGCTATCGCAGGCTGTATGGTTACCGAAGGCACGATTAAACGTCACAACCCAATCCGCGTACTGCGCGACAACGTGGTTATCTATGAAGGCGAGCTGGAGTCCCTGCGCCGCTTCAAAGATGACGTTAACGAAGTCCGTAACGGTATGGAATGTGGTATCGGCGTTAAGAACTACAACGACGTTCGCGTTGGCGATATGATCGAAGTGTTCGAGATCATCGAGATCAAACGTACAATTGCTTAAGGTTGTTCGGGTGTAGGCCGGATAAGGCGTTTACGCCGACATCCGGCAATGTAATGCCTGATGGCGCTACGCTTATCAGGCCTACAGCCTAATCACCGAATTATTTTCAAAAGGGGCTGAATGCCCCTTTTTTGTCTGGAGAATTTATTATGGCGAAAGAATTTGGTCGCCCGCAGCGTGTCGCGCAGGAGATGCAGAAAGAAATCGCACTCATCCTGCAACGCGAAATCAAAGACCCGCGTGTTGGCATGATGACCACCGTATCGGGTGTTGAGATGTCCCGTGATCTGGCATATGCCAAAGTATTCGTGACTTTCCTCAACGATCAGGACGAAGCTGCCGTGAAAAACGGCATTAAGGCACTGCAGGAAGCCTCTGGTTTTATCCGCTCTCTGCTGGGTAAAGCAATGCGTCTGCGTATCGTGCCTGAGCTGACCTTCTTCTACGACAACTCGTTGGTTGAAGGGATGCGCATGTCCAACCTAGTGACCAGCGTGGTGAAACATGACGATGAGCGTCGTGTGAACCCAGCGGACGACAGCAAGGAGGACTGATGAGTCGTCCTCGTCGTCGTGGTCGCGATATTCATGGTGTCCTGCTGCTGGATAAGCCGCAGGGCATGTCCAGCAATGACGTGCTGCAAAAAGTAAAGCGCATCTACAATGCCAACCGCGCGGGACATACCGGCGCGTTGGATCCGCTGGCGACAGGCATGCTGCCTATCTGCCTTGGTGAAGCGACAAAGTTTTCACAGTATTTGCTGGATTCTGACAAACGCTATCGCGTGGTTGCCCGTCTGGGCCAGCGTACTGACACTTCCGATGCCGATGGGCAGATCGTGCAGGAGCGTCCGGTAACCTTCACCGCAGAACAACTGGCGAGCGCGCTGGAGACTTTCCGCGGCAATATCGAGCAGATTCCGTCGATGTATTCGGCGCTGAAGTATCAGGGTAAGAAGCTGTACGAATATGCGCGTCAGGGCATTGAAGTGCCGCGTGAAGCGCGCCCGATTACCGTCTATGAGCTGCTGTTTATCCGTCATGAAGGTAACGAACTGGAGCTGGAAGTTCACTGCTCCAAAGGCACCTATATTCGTACCATCGTTGACGATCTCGGTGAGAAGCTGGGCTGCGGCGCGCACGTAACGTATCTGCGTCGTCTGACGGTCAGCAAGTATCCGGTGGATCGTATGGTCACGCTGGAACACCTGCGTGAGCTGGTCGAACAGGCAGAACAGCAGAACATTCCGGCGGCTCAGCTGCTTGATCCTTTGCTGATGCCAATGGACAGTCCGGCATCGGACTATCCTGTTGTTAATTTGCCTTTAACATCGTCGGTTTACTTTAAAAATGGTAATCCGGTACGGACGACAGGCGCCCCGCTGGAAGGGCTGGTACGCGTGACGGAAGGCGATGACGGCAAGTTTATTGGCATGGGGGAGATGGACGATGAAGGTCGTGTCGCCCCCCGCCGCCTGGTGGTTGAGTATCCTGCATAGCGCTCTCTGTCTTGCGATAAAAGGGCGCTGCGAGTAGAATACTGCCGCTTAACGTCGCGTGAATTGTTTAACAATCTGCGTGGCGTATACACAAAATCATTCGAGCTGCATCAAGGCGGCAAGTCTGAGGATCCTCAGGAGCTTACTTAGGTAAGTGACTGAGGTGAGCGGACGCAGCCAACGCAGAGTCAGTTTGAAGGATAAAGTGTATACACTGGGATAGCTGAATTAGAGATCGGCATCCTTTCATTCTTATCACTTTGGAGTTTTAAAATGTCTCTAAGTACTGAAGCTACCGCTAAAATCGTTTCTGAGTTTGGTCGTGATGCAAACGACACCGGTTCTACCGATGTTCAGGTTGCTCTGTTGACTGCACAGATTAACCACCTGCAGGGCCACTTTGCAGAGCACAAAAAAGATCACCACAGCCGTCGTGGTCTGCTGCGCATGGTTTCTCAGCGTCGTAAACTGCTCGACTATCTGAAACGTAAAGATGTTGCACGTTACACCGCGCTGATCGAGCGTCTGGGCCTGCGTCGCTAATTCTTTCGAGTTTCAGAAAGAGGGGGCCTTCATGGCCCCTTTTTTCCAGCAGATGGCAGCAATTCGCTGGAAACTAATGTATTGTTGCTATGAATGATCTTCCGTTGCAGAGGTTCGCGCGGCTAATGAGAGGCTTTACTCATGCTTATGGGTTAGGGTTGTCATTAGTCGCGAGGATGCGCAGAAGATCGGGTATTAACGATGGCGCAAAAATGTGCCGTCAAAAAATAGAGAAAGGATATTATTTTGCTTAATCCGATCGTTCGTAAATTCCAGTACGGTCAGCATACCGTTACGCTGGAAACCGGCATGATGGCGCGTCAGGCGACTGCCGCTGTTATGGTTAGCATGGATGACACCGCGGTATTCGTTACCGTTGTTGGTCAGAAAAAAGCGAAACCAGGCCAGGACTTTTTCCCGCTGACCGTTAACTATCAGGAGCGTACCTACGCTGCTGGCCGTATCCCGGGTAGCTTCTTCCGTCGTGAAGGCCGTCCGAGCGAAGGTGAAACCCTGATCGCGCGTCTGATTGACCGCCCGGTTCGCCCGCTGTTCCCGGAAGGCTTCGTTAACGAAGTTCAGGTTATCGCGACCGTTGTTTCCGTTAACCCACAGGTTAACCCGGACATCGTGGCAATGATTGGTGCATCTGCTGCGCTGACTCTGTCTGGTATCCCATTCAACGGCCCGATCGGTGCTGCACGTGTTGGTTACATCAATGACCAGTACGTACTGAACCCGACTCAGGACGAACTGAAAGAAAGCAAGCTGGACCTGGTTGTTGCAGGTACTGAAGCAGCCGTACTGATGGTTGAATCCGAAGCTGAACTGCTGAGCGAAGATCAGATGCTGGGCGCTGTTGTGTTCGGTCACGAACAGCAGCAGGTTGTGATTCAGGCGATCAACGAGCTGGCGAAAGAAGCTGGCAAACCGCGTTGGGACTGGCAGCCAGAAGCCGTCAACGAAGCGCTGAACGCACGCGTTGCCGCACTGGCAGAAGCTCGCCTGAGCGATGCTTACCGTATCACTGACAAACAAGAGCGTTATGCTCAGGTTGACGTGATCAAATCTGAAACCATCGCGACTCTGGTGGCTGAAGACGAAACCCTGGACGCTAACGAACTGGGTGAAATCCTGCACGCTATCGAGAAAAACGTTGTTCGCAGCCGCGTACTGGCAGGCGAGCCGCGCATCGATGGCCGTGAAAAAGACATGATCCGTGGCCTGGACGTGCGTACTGGCGTTCTGCCGCGTACCCACGGTTCCGCACTGTTCACCCGTGGCGAAACTCAGGCGCTGGTTACTGCGACCCTGGGTACCACTCGTGATGCGCAGAACCTCGACGAACTGATGGGCGAGCGTACTGACAACTTCCTGTTCCATTACAACTTCCCTCCGTACTGCGTAGGTGAAACCGGTATGGTCGGTTCTCCGAAGCGTCGTGAGATTGGTCACGGCCGTCTGGCTAAGCGTGGCGTACTGGCAGTAATGCCGGAACTGGATAAATTCCCGTACACCGTGCGTGTGGTTTCTGAAATCACCGAATCTAACGGTTCTTCTTCCATGGCTTCCGTATGTGGTGCTTCCCTGGCGCTGATGGACGCAGGCGTGCCGATCAAAGCAGCCGTTGCGGGTATCGCGATGGGTCTGGTGAAAGAAGGCGACAACTTTGTTGTTCTGTCTGACATCCTGGGCGACGAAGACCACCTGGGCGATATGGACTTCAAAGTGGCGGGTTCCCGCGACGGTATCTCTGCACTGCAGATGGATATCAAAATTGAAGGTATCACCAAAGAAATCATGCAGGTTGCTCTGAACCAGGCTAAAGGTGCGCGTCTGCACATCCTGGGTGTGATGGAACAAGCGATCAACGCTCCGCGTGGCGATATTTCTCAGTTCGCTCCGCGTATCCACACTATCAAGATCAGCCCGGACAAGATCAAAGACGTTATCGGTAAAGGCGGTTCTGTTATCCGTGCTCTGACCGAAGAAACCGGCACCACCATTGAAATCGAAGATGATGGTACCGTGAAGATTGCTGCGACCGACGGTGAGAAAGCGAAATATGCTATCCGTCGTATCGAAGAGATCACCGCAGAGATCGAAGTAGGCCGTATCTACAATGGTAAAGTGACCCGTATCGTTGACTTTGGCGCATTCGTTGCCATTGGTGGCGGTAAAGAAGGTCTGGTACACATCTCTCAGATCGCTGACAAGCGCGTTGAGAAAGTGACCGACTACCTGCAGATGGGCCAGGAAGTACCGGTCAAAGTTCTGGAAGTTGATCGCCAGGGCCGTGTACGTCTGAGCATTAAAGAAGCAACTGAGCAGTCTCAGCCTGCAGGCGAACCGGAAGCTCCGGCAAGCCAGGGCGAGTAAGGTTGCCATTGCCCTCCGTGAAAGCGGAGGGCCTTTAACCCGGCAGGATGCCTTGTTAGCAACCGGGGAACCTGGACGTTCATTCAATCGTTGTCTTCGGGAGTGGGAAATGAAGCCTTTTTTGCGCTGGTGTTTCGTTGCGACAGCACTCACGCTGGCTGGATGCAGTAATTCCGCCTGGCGAAAGAGTGAAGTCCTCGCAGTACCATTGCAACCGACTTTGCAGCAGGAAGTGATTCTGGCACGTATGGAACAAATTCTTGCCAGTCGGGCTTTAACCGATGACGAACGCGCACAGCTTTTATATGAGCGCGGAGTGTTGTATGATAGTCTCGGTCTGAGGGCATTGGCGCGAAATGATTTTTCACAAGCGCTGGCAATCCGACCAGATATGCCTGAAGTATTCAATTACTTAGGTATATATTTAACGCAGGCAGGCAATTTTGATGCTGCCTATGAAGCGTTTGATTCTGTACTTGAGCTTGATCCAACTTACAACTACGCGCACTTAAATCGCGGTATCGCATTGTATTACGGCGGTCGCGACAAGTTAGCGCAAGATGATCTGCTAGCGTTTTATCAAGACGATCCCAATGATCCTTTCCGTAGTCTGTGGCTTTATCTTGCCGAGCAGAAGCTCGATGAGAAGCAGGCTAAAGAAGCGTTGAAGCAACGCTTTGAGAAATCGGATAAAGAGCAATGGGGATGGAACATTGTCGAGTTCTACCTGGGCAACATTAGCGAAGCAACGCTGATGGAACGCCTGAAGGCGGACGCAACGGATAACACCTCGCTCGCTGAGCATCTCAGTGAAACCAACTTCTATTTAGGTAAGTACTACCTAAGTCTGGGGGATTTGGACAACGCTACGGCATTGTTCAAACTGGCGGTGGCTAACAACGTTCATAACTTTGTTGAGCACCGATACGCATTGTTGGAATTATCGCTCCTGGGCCAGGACCAAGATGACCTGGCAGAATCGGACCAGCAATAGCTGACGTACACATCAGCCCGTAATCTTTTTTGATTGCCATCACCTTCACGGGTGAGGGCGTTGTTGTTCGTTAATACACCTACTTTGAGCCGGTTCACACTTTTCAATGAAAATTGCAGATCAATTTCATGATGAGTTATGTAGACTGGCCGCCATTAATTTTGAGGCACACGTACTACATGGCTGAATTCGAAACCACTTTTGCAGATCTGGGCCTGAAGGCTCCTATCCTTGAAGCCCTTAACGATCTGGGTTACGAAAAACCATCTCCAATCCAGGCAGAGTGCATTCCGCATCTGCTGGGCGGCCGCGATGTTCTGGGTATGGCCCAGACAGGTAGCGGCAAAACCGCAGCGTTCTCTTTACCGCTGCTCAACAATCTTGATCCTGAGCTGAAGGCACCTCAGATTCTGGTGCTGGCACCGACCCGCGAACTGGCGGTTCAGGTAGCAGAAGCCATGACGGATTTCTCTAAACACATGCGCGGCGTGAACGTGGTTGCCCTGTACGGCGGCCAGCGTTATGACGTGCAATTACGTGCCCTGCGTCAGGGGCCACAGATCGTCGTCGGTACGCCGGGTCGTCTGCTGGATCACCTGAAGCGCGGTACTCTGGACCTCTCCAAACTGAGCGGTCTGGTACTGGACGAAGCTGACGAAATGCTGCGTATGGGCTTCATCGAAGACGTTGAAACCATCATGGCGCAGATCCCGGAAGGTCATCAGACCGCTCTGTTCTCTGCAACCATGCCGGAAGCGATTCGTCGTATTACCCGCCGCTTTATGAAAGAGCCGCAGGAAGTACGTATTCAGTCCAGCGTTACTACCCGTCCTGACATCAGCCAGAGCTACTGGACTGTGTGGGGCATGCGTAAAAATGAAGCGCTGGTGCGTTTCCTGGAAGCAGAAGACTTTGATGCGGCGATTATCTTCGTACGTACCAAAAATGCGACCCTGGAAGTAGCAGAAGCGCTGGAGCGTAGCGGTTATAGCAGCGCTGCACTGAACGGCGACATGAACCAGTCCCTGCGTGAGCAGACTCTGGAGCGTCTGAAAGATGGCCGTCTGGATATTCTGATTGCAACCGACGTTGCGGCCCGTGGCCTGGACGTTGAGCGTATCAGCCTGGTTGTTAACTACGACATCCCGATGGATTCCGAGTCTTACGTTCACCGTATCGGCCGTACCGGTCGTGCGGGTCGTGCGGGTCGTGCGCTGCTGTTCGTTGAGAACCGCGAGCGTCGTCTGCTGCGTAACATCGAACGCACCATGAAGCTGACTATTCCGGAAGTAGAACTGCCGAACGCAGATCTGCTGGGCAAACGCCGTCTGGAAAAATTCGCTGCTAAAGTTCAGCAGCAGCTGGAAAGCAGCGATCTGGATCAGTACCGTGCTCTGCTGGCGAAAATGCAGCCGGAAGAAGAGCTGGATATCGAAACGCTGGCAGCTGCACTGCTGAAAATGGCTCAGGGCGAACGTCCTCTGATCCTGCCGCCAGATGCGCCGATGCGTCCGAAACGCGAATTCCGCGACCGTGATGACCGTGGTCCGCGCGACCGCAACGATCGTGGCCCTCGTGACCGTAATGACCGTGGTGGTGAAGACCGTCCGCGTCGTGAACGTCGTGATGTTGGTGACATGCAGCTGTACCGCATTGAAGTGGGCCGTGATGACGGTGTTGAAGTTCGTCATATCGTTGGTGCGATTGCTAACGAAGGTGATATCAGCAGCCGTTACATCGGTAACATCAAGCTGTTTGCTTCCCACTCCACCATCGAACTGCCGAAAGGTATGCCGGGCGACGTGCTGCAGCACTTTACCCGTACTCGCATCCTGAACAAGCCGATGAACATGCAGCTGGTTGGCGATGCGGTTCCGCACACCGGTGGTGAGCGTCGTGGCGGTGGTCGTTTCAGCGGTGAGCGTCGTGAAGGCGGTCGCGGTGAAGGTCGTAACTTTAGCGGTGAACGTCGTGAAGGCGGTCGTGGCGATGGTCGTCGTTTCAGTGGCGAACGTCGTGAAGGCAACCGTGGTCCGCGTCGTGACGATTCTTCTGCTCCGCGTCGTGATGACTCTGCTGGTCGTCGTCGTTTCGGCGGTGATGCATAAGCCTTTTAGCTTTATAGCTGTAAAGTAAAATATACGGCCCCGATCTCAACAATCGGGGCTTTTTTTATTTCAATTGTACTCGTGTACTGGTACAGTGCAGCACATTGAGATGTAGTCACAATATAAATGACTGGAGAGATGGCTAAATGGCAACACTAACCACCACCCAAACGTCACCTTCGCTGCTCGGCGGCGTGGTGATCATCGGCGGCACCATTATTGGCGCGGGGATGTTTTCTCTGCCAGTGGTCATGTCCGGGGCGTGGTTCTTCTGGTCAATGGCAGCGCTGATCTTCACCTGGTTCTGCATGCTGCACTCCGGGCTGATGATCCTTGAAGCTAACCTCAATTACCGTATTGGTTCCAGCTTTGACACCATCACGAAAGATCTGCTGGGCAAAGGCTGGAACGTGGTGAACGGCATCTCGATTGCTTTCGTTCTCTATATTCTAACCTACGCGTATATCTCGGCGAGCGGTTCGATCCTGCATCACACCTTCTCCGAGATGTCGTTGAACGTTCCGGCGCGTGCGGCAGGTCTTGGCTTTGCGTTGCTGGTGGCGTTTGTGGTGTGGTTAAGTACCAAAGCGGTGAGCCGCATGACGGCGATTGTGCTGGGCGCGAAGGTGATTACCTTTTTCCTGACCTTCGGCAGCTTATTGGGACACGTTCAGCCCACAACGTTGTTTAACGTGGCGGAAAGCAATGCTTCGTATACGCCGTACCTGCTGATGACGCTACCGTTCTGTCTGGCCTCATTCGGCTATCACGGCAACGTCCCGAGCCTGATGAAGTACTACGGCAAAGATCCGAAGACCATCGTTAAGTGTCTGGTGTACGGCACGCTGCTGGCGCTGGTGCTGTATACCGTGTGGTTGCTGGGGACGATGGGTAACATTCCGCGTCCGGAGTTTATCGGTATTGCGCAGCAGGGCGGTAACATTGATGTGCTGGTACAGGCGCTGAGCGGTGTACTAAACAGCCGCAGTCTGGATCTGCTGCTGGTGGTGTTCTCCAACTTTGCGGTGGCGAGTTCATTCCTCGGCGTTACGCTCGGTCTGTTTGACTATCTGGCGGATCTGTTTGGCTTTGATGACTCGGTAATGGGACGTTTCAAAACGGCATTGCTGACGTTTGTCCCACCAATTATCGGTGGCTTGCTGTGGCCGAACGGTTTCCTGTACGCCATTGGCTATGCAGGACTCGCGGCAACCATCTGGGCCGCCATTGTTCCGGCGCTGCTGGCACGTAAATCCCGCGAGCGTTTCGGTAGCCCGAAATTCCGTGTCTGGGGCGGCAAGCCGATGATTGCGCTGATCCTGGTATTCGGTATCGGCAACGCGGTTATCCATATTCTGTCGAGCGTGAATCTGTTGCCTGTATACCAGTAGAACAATTGCCCGGTGGCGCTACGCTTACCGGGCCCACAGAGATTGAGTAGGCCGGATAAGGCGCAGCCGCCATCCGGCACAAATAGCACTACCCCAATAATTCCTGCTTCACATCCATCGCCAAATCAAACGAATGTAGACGTGCCTGATGATCAAAAATCTGGCCGTTAACCATAATCTCATCAGCCTGGGTTTCACGCAAAATGGCGTCGAGACCATGCCGCACTTTTGCCTTATCACCGACCAGCGACATGCTCAGCGCCTGTTGTACGCCGTACTGCTCAGAAGCGGACCACAGCTGATGCATATTCTCTACCGGCGGCGGTAGCTGGCCGGTTTCGCCACGACGCAGCTTCACAAAGGCCTGCTGCATGGAGGTGAAAAGAAACTCGGCGTCGCGATTGCTGTCGGCGGCAATAATGTTGATGCACACCATCGCATACGGTTTTGCCAGCCGCGCCGAGGGTTTGAATTGGGTGCGATACAAATGCAGCGCCTGATGCAGCATATCCGGGGCAAAGTGCGAGGCGAAGGCAAACGGCAGACCAAGCTGGGCCGCCAGTTGTGCGCTGTACAGGCTAGAGCCTAATAACCAGACCGGGATCTTCTCGCCGTAGCCGGGAACCGGGCGTACATGGGGATTAGGATCGCGGGCGTCGAACCAGTCCACCAGTTCAGCTACATCACGTGGGAAGTTATCGATATCACCGCTCATATGGCGGCGCAGTGCGCGCATTGTTGGTTGATCGCTGCCCGGTGCGCGACCAAGCCCGAGATCGATTCGTCCCGGATATAGCGTGTTCAGGGTACCGAACTGCTCGGCGATCACCAGCGGCGAATGGTTAGGCAACATCACGCCGCCAGACCCGAGATGCAGCGTGGTGGTATTGGCAGCCAGATAACCAATCAGCACTGAGGTTGCTGCGCTGGCGATGCCGGTCATGTTGTGATGTTCCGCCAGCCAATAGCGGTGGTAACCGCGTTTTTCGGCCAGTTGAGCGAGATCAAGCGAGTGTGTGAAGGCCTCTTTTGCCGAAGACCCTTCAGGGATCGGCGCCAGATCCAGCACCGAGAACGGAATAGTTTTGTCAGTCATAACGGCTCACTTTGTTACCGGTTAATCTTTTAATACTGCATTAAAGATTAGCGAATGTTGTTAACAAAGTGAGCTTTATACAGCGGGCATCGAATATAACATGCCCGATGGCGCTGCGCTTATCGGGCCTACGGGATCGCTATTTGTAGGCCCGATAAGGCATTTATGCCGCATCCGGCTAGGCCTGCAGCTCCAGTCCAGCCAGTCGCTTCCAGTAGCCGTTACAGTCACTGTGGGCGGCAAGCGGTAATGGGGCACTGCCATTTTCATTGGCGCGGAAGGCGTCGAGCATGGCGAATGTTTCAGTGCCTGAAGGGGACAGACGCACAATATCAACCAGCCCCTGCATCGATGTCAGTTCGTTGCCGAGGTTGTAAACATAGCCGCTCATGGTCTGGATCCCGTTGAGGACAAAGACCTGCTGATTCTCCTGCGACAGCACATCGCGCCCGTTCGGATATTTGATGCAGCAGGTTTCACACTCGTCTTTTGGACGGTCTTCAGAGCGCGCGGTAAAGCAGCGGGCAGAGTACGCCAGCGGCAGATGCCCGTAGCTCAGCACCTCAACTTCAAACTGATTGCGAATACCCAGCTCATCACACTGGTTGAGCAAGTTTGCCAGCCAGTCGCGGGAAAGCTCTACCGGCATACACCAGCGCACCATGCCTTGTTTGAGCAGGATACGCAGGGTAACCGCGTTGTAGCAGTTGAGCGCATGCCCGGCGACAAACGGCAGCTTACGCTCGGCGCACATGTTTACTACGCCGAGATCGCTGGCTTCCAGCAGGAAGTCACCGTTTTCGACATAGCGCTTCAGCTCTCCCAGTTCAGAAGAGGCCTGCACCAGCGCCAGTGTTGACAGCACAACCTGTTTACCGCTGCCAGCGAGCGATTTCGCCATATCGAGCCAGTCGCCCACTTTGGTGGCGCGGCGTTTACTGCATACCGCTTCACCAAGATAGATAACGTCGGCCTGGCTTACGGCAGCCTGCTGATAAAAATCTTCCAGCGTTTCTTTCGGCCAGTACCACAGGACTGGCCCTAAGGAATATTTCATTGCTTCTCTCACTGCCATTTACGGTGATACGCGCCAAGCGTGGTCTGCGTGCCTTCGGACATAGAACCGAGCGTTTCCATCCACGCGGCCTGCGGGACGTAGTTTTGCGGGTCGGCCATACAGCGGTCGATCGCCTGACGCCACACTTTCGCCACCTGACTGACATAGGCCGGGCTGCGCTGACGACCTTCGATTTTCACCGAGGCAATATTGGCTGCCAGTAGTTCCGGCAGCAGCTCCAGCGTGTTCAGGCTGGTGGGTTCTTCCAGCGCATGGTAACGCTCGCCGTCAACCAGATAGCGGCCTTTGCATAGCGTCGGATAACCGGCGTTTTCCCCGTCCTGATAGCGGTCGATCAGCACTTCATTAAGACGGGATTCCAGCCCTTGTTGGGTCTGTTGCCAGCGGACAAAACGGGCAGGCGAGCATGCACCAACCGTATTAGGAGACTCACCCGTCAGATAGGACGAAAGATAGCAACGGCCTTCCGCCATAATGCACAGGCTACCGAAGGCGAACACTTCCAGAGGAACTGGCGTGACGCGAGCGAGCTGTTTCACCTGATGAATAGACAGCACGCGCGGCAGCACCACGCGGGCGACGTCAAAGTTGCGATGATAGAAATTAATTGCCTCTTCATTGGTTGCAGATGCCTGAACAGAGACATGGCGCTCAATATGCGGGTAGCGCTCTGCGGCATACTCAAGCATGGCGAGGTCGGCAAGGATCAGCGCGTCTGCACCCAGTTGCGCTGCCATATCAACGGCACGTTGCCAGCGCGCGTAACCATCCGGGTGCGCAAAGGTGTTAATCGCAATGTGCAGCTTACGGCGGTGCTGATGGACAAAACTCACCGCTTCCTGCAATTTTTTCTCGGTAAAATTAAGGCCGGCGAAATGACGGGCGTTGGTATCATCTTTCAGCCCGATGTAGACAGCATCAGCGCCGTTCTCGATGGCCGCCTTAAGCGCCGGTAGGTTTCCGGCAGGGCAGAGCAGCTCCATAATTTATCCTGAACGTTGCGCCGTGATGGGCGCAGAAATGTTAACGAATGGGGATTTTAGTTAACCTTGCTGAGACAATTTTTGATTTGAGGCAGTTAAAGTCGTATTGGTGACACCAATAAAGAGGTAACAATTTCGCATCGAATTGTTGATTTATGCCGCTATGTCGTTTATTTGATATGGCAAAATAGCAGGACTATTGAAACAGGGAGTAAAGCTCGTGTTGGATAAACTGCGTTCACGCTTAGTACAATTTGGTCCTTCTCTGATGAGTGTACCAGTTAAACTGACGCCCTTTGCGCTGAAGCGCCAGGTTCTGGAGCAGGTCCTGAGCTGGCAGTTTAGTCAGGCGCTGGCCGATGGGGAGCTGGAGTTTCTCGAAGGTCGCTGGCTGAGCATTCATGTGCGTGACATTGACCTCAAATGGTATACCTCTGTTGAGAACGATAAACTTATCGTCAGCCAGAATGCAGATGCGGATGTGAGTTTTAGCGCCGATGCCAGCGATCTGCTGATGATCGTGGCCCGCAAGCAGGATCCGGATACGCTTTTCTTCCAGCGTCGTCTGGTGATTGAAGGTGATACAGAATTAGGGCTATACGTAAAAAATCTGATGGATGCCATCGAACTGGAGCAGATGCCTAAAGCGTTGCGCGTCATGCTGATGCAGTTGGCGGATTTTGTTGAGGCGGGGATGAAAACGTCGCCAGAAACCAAACAGACCTCGGTAGGTGAGCCATGCTGATTCGAGTTGAAATTCCCATTGATGCCCCTGGTATTGATGCGCTGCTGCGCCGTTCATTTGAGAGCGATGCGGAAGCGAAATTAGTGCACGACCTGCGTGAAGATGGTTTCTTAACGCTGGGTCTGGTTGCTACCGATGATGAAGGTCAGGTAGTAGGTTACGTCGCGTTCAGCCCAGTCGATGTTCAGGGTGAAGATCTGCAATGGGTCGGCATGGCGCCGCTCGCGGTGGATGAAAACTACCGGGGGCAGGGCCTGGCGCGTCAGCTGGTCTATGAAGGACTCGATTCGTTGAACGAGTTTGGCTACGCAGCGGTGGTTACGCTGGGGGATCCGGCCCTGTACAGCCGCTTTGGCTTTGAGCTGGCGGCCCATCATGACCTGCGTTGCCGCTGGCCGGGCACCGAAAGCGCGTTCCAGGTTCATCGCCTGGCGGACGATGCGCTGGATGGCGTGACGGGACTTGTGGAATACCACGACCACTTCAATCGCTTTTAAGCTTCCGGGGTTTGCAGGCTGCTTAATAGCGCCTCAAACCCTTCGCCTTCGACAAGGCGCTCTTTCTGCCGCTTGGTGAGCTGTTTAACGCGATACTCTATGCGCAGGGCCAGCGAACGGTCGCCGACCTGCGCCGCAAATGCCAACGTGAGTTCCCCCTTTCCGCGTAGCGCCTTCGCGCCTTTCCCATTTTGATGCTGCTTATAGCGGCGCTGCACATCGGTGGTTATTCCGGTGTATAAGGCGTTGTCTGCGGTACGGATCAGGTACAGATACCAGGGTGTCATTGTTACCATCGACGTGATAATTTTCAGGCCTACAGTATAAAAGAGAACAGAAATGGAAACACTGACTGCGGTGTCTCGCTGGCTGGCAAAACAGCACGTCGTGACCTGGTGCGTACACCATGAAGGTGAATTGTGGTGCGCCAATGCGTTTTACCTATTTGATGCGCAGAAGATGGTGTTCTATGTGCTGACTGAAGAGAAAACGCGGCATGCGCAGATGTCCGGACCCCGCGCGCCGATTGCCGGTACAGTAAACGGTCAGCCTAAAACCGTCGCTCTGATTCGGGGCGTACAGTTTAAAGGGGAAATCCGGCGTCTTGAAGGACAGGAGAGCGAAGCTGCGCGTAAAGCCTACAACCGCCGTTTCCCCGTCGCCAGAATGCTGCCAGCACCCGTATGGGAAATTCGACTGGATGAAGTCAAATTTACGGACAACACGCTGGGCTTCGGTAAAAAGATGCACTGGCTGCGTGATCTATAGTTAGAACAGTGATTGAAGACCTGGGGAAGATAAGCGATGAGTCAGGTGTTAATAACGGGAGCCACGGGGCTGGTGGGCGGACATTTGCTGCGTATGCTGCTCAATGAACCCCGGGTCAATGCCATCACGGCACCAACGCGTCGACCGCTGGCAGATACGGTTGGTATCTATAACCCCCATGATCCGCAGCTAACCGATGCTCTGGCGCAGGTCACCGATCCGGTCGATATTGTCTTTTGTTGTTTGGGGACTACCCGGCGTGAAGCGGGCAGCAAAGAGGCGTTTATCCATGCTGACTACACGCTGGTGGTAGATACGGCCCTGACGGGACGTAGGTTAGGCGCCCAGCATATGCTGGTAGTGAGTTCGATGGGCGCCAATGCGAATTCACCGTTTTTTTATAATCGGGTGAAAGGTGAAATGGAGCAGGCGCTGATCGCGCAGGATTGGCCACGGCTGACGATTGTCCGGCCTTCAATGCTACTGGGGGATAGGGACAAACAGCGGACGAATGAGATGTTTTTAGCGCCGTTGTTCAGGCTGCTGCCGGGTAACTGGAAGTCGATTGAAGCGCGCGATGTTGCTCGGGCAATGCTGGCAGAAGCGCTGGCACCTGGGCATGAAGGGGTTTCGATCCTGACCTCTTCCGAGCTACGCGAAAGGGCTAAATAAAAAAATGCCGGATGGCGCTGACGCTTCTCCGGCCTACAAACGATTACGTTCTGTAGGCCGGATAAGATGCCATCTACAGGCGTGTTACTTAATAAACGTAAAGGCTGTCGTGACGCGTTTCACGCCGCTTACCCGGCTGGCGATATCCGCCGCCGCCTTCGCTTCACGCTCGGTCACCAGACCTAACAGGAACACTTCTCCGTTCTCTGTCGTTACTTTCACGTTAGAGGATTTCACCTGATCGCTGGTCAGTAACTGGGAACGTACTTTGGTGGTTATCCAGGTATCGTTGGACGCATCGCCCAGACCGATTGGCTGGCCCTGACGGATCTCATTAAAGACCTCAGTCGTACCTTCTACGCCCATCGCAATCTGTTTTGCACGTGCAGACAGTTCGCTATTCGGCGACTGGCCGACCAGCAGCACTTTACCCTGATATGCGCTCACGTTGATTCGCGCTTCTTTCTTGATCTGGGCATCTTTCGACAACGCCGTATTGACGCGTAATTCCAGGGTACTGTCATCAACCTGGGTGCCGACACTACGAGGATCCGTCGCGGCTTTAGTCCCGACAGCTGCAGTTCCAACAACGGCGGCAGCGACACAGCCTTGCAGCAGCAGTGTAGCGATAATCACAGCAAGCGGCGAAAATGCCTTCATGTGTACTCCTTAATCATCCTGGTGAGGGAAAAGCGTGTTATCGATAAGATCGCAAAGGCAGTTGACCGTCAGCATGTGCATTTCCTGAACGCGGGCGCTGTGGTGTGAGGGTATACGGATTTCAACATCCTGTGGCCCCAGTAATCCGGCCAGTTCCCCTCCGTCATACCCGGTCAGCGCGACGATTGTCATGTCGCGTGTCACGGCGGCTTCAACGGCTTTTACGATATCGCGGCTATTACCACGCGTAGAGATTGCCAGCAGAACATCACCTGCATGTCCCAGCGCACGGACTTGTTTTGCATAAACTTCGTCGTGCAGGCGATCGTTGGCAATCGCAGTTAAGACCACATTATCAGTGTTTAGTGCAATCGCAGGTAAACTTGGGCGTTCTGTTTCAAAACGATTGATCATGCTGGCAGCAAAATGCTGTGCGTTGGCAGCGGACGTCCCATTACCACAACAGAGAATTTTGTTGCCATTGAGCAGGGACTGAACCAGCGTCATGGCGGCACGGGAGATTGCATCCGGAAGTGCTTCAGCCGCAGCTATCTGAGTTTGAATGCTTTCTGTAAAGCAGACTTTAATTCTATCTAACACGCTAATCCTTAAGAACCAGGCTCTGAATCTTCAACTATGAGCGGTCGTTGAACGCGTCCTTAAACCACTCAACATCATTTCCGGTGAAGGCTAACACATCGAACCGGCAATCCACAGTATCAAAACTCCCATTGTGGCGCGCAAGCCACAAGCGGGCGGTCTGTAATAATTTGTGTTGTTTGCTCCGGGTCACACTCGCCGCCGCACCACCGAACTGTGCTGAGCGTCGGTAGCGAACCTCAACAAATACGGTGGTGTTGCCTTCACGCATTATCAGGTCGATTTCGCCACCACGTTCACGCACGTTGGCGGCGATAAAATGCAGTCCCTTGCTCAGCAGCCAGTCACGCGCGGTGGATTCCCACGCGTCACCGGTCTGTTTACTCGTTAACTGGCAGGGACGACTTGTCCTTGCTGGTATTTGAGCCATGATAACTTCCTGTTAATCACACAATCCTGCGTTGCGGTTAAGGCCCCGGTATTGCCGTTAATTTCGAAACCCTGCACCTGACGCATTTGCGAGAAGTGGTTGGCAAGCGACCAGGCATCGACACCCATGGCATACATACGCGCCAGCGAGTAGTCGTTACGAACCGCGCCAAGCGCCTGCTGCATAAGAGGCGCATTAGCGCCTGCCAGCATCGGAATTTCGCTGTACTGCAAGCCTTCCATCTCCAGACGGAAATCCGGGCCGGCAGTGCCCTGCGCACTACGAGAGCTGGCGTACAGCGTTGCTCCGCTCTGACTGCCGTTGCGCATGGCGATCATCGGCTTAATAAATGCAATTTCTTCCGGCGTCGCCAGAATATACACGGCATCAACACGACCGCTGCCGCCGGTGATTTGCGCATCGGTAGGTGCTGCCGGGATGGTCAGACCGCCAATCGTCACGCCGGGTTGGGCTGGCACAGAGGAGGCCACCGGGCTGCCTGTCAGGGAAATCCCCGAGCCGCCGTTGACGCCCATTTTAAGTTCAGCGGTGGAGCCGAACTTCTGCTGCAATACCACGCCGCCACCCAGTTTTTGCCATTCCTGTGCAAAGGCGTTGGCAACGCGATCGCCTAATGAACTCCGTGGAATCAACAACAGCGGCGTCTGTTTTCCCTGATCGCGGATGTGGCGTGCGGCGTCGCGCGCTTCATCTTCTGGCGACAGGGCGAAGTAGCAGACGTTCGGCAGATTTTTCACCGACTCCGGCTGGTTAAGCGCCAGGACGTTCAATGGCGTGTTACTTTTCATCAGCTCTTCAACATTGTTCTTCAACAGTGGGCCAACCACGATGCTGGCGCCATCCTGCTGAACCTGAGTCAGGATCTGGTTCAGCGGCTGTGATGAAGTGTCGTAGATTTTCAGCTCAGCGGATGGATTCGCCGGTGCGCTGGCGGTTGTTGGCTGAGCGGGTGCTGCGGGCTGCACAGCAGGTGTTTCTGGCTGAGCCGGCGTCTCGTTGGTCAGATCGCTTACTGACGCCTGAGACGGGCTGGCAACGCCGTCAGTCGTTTGCGGCTGTTCTGTGGTGGTCGCGGCAGCTGGAACTGCGGCAGGTGCGACAGCAACAGGGGCTGCGACAGGTTGAGTGCCCATGTTTTTCGCAGCTTCAAAGCCTTGCTGAATAGTACGGCCAAATACAGCGGCCTGACCGTTCAGTGGTAACAGCAGGGCGATTTTGCTGGTGGAGGCGGGCTTAAAGCTCTGCACGTTAACCAACTGTGTTGGTAACAGTTTTGCTCCTGGGTTTTGCGGATAACGTTTCTGCCAGTCCGCAATACCAGCTTTCATCATGTCCGGATCGTTACGGTTATCGAACCAGACGCGCTGGAGATCCAGCCAGCCTTGCAGCACGTTTTCATCAGCATTGATGACCAGCGCTTGCGCTTGCTCCTGGGTCATGGACGACAGCGCCTGCCAGGTGGCGTCCATATTTTTCTGCTTAGCATTCGCGGCCAGCAGCGGTTCCTGCGCGATCAGGGCGCGCAGCAGCGTCAGAGACGGGCGACCCTGGTTGACGTCGATTTGCGCTTGCCAGTAGCGTGCCTGTTGGTTTTGATCGAAATCGGCGGGAGTTAACTTATCCAGCAGGGCCTGTGCGCCAGCGACATCCTTCTGCGCGAGCTTAATCTCGACGGCCAACAGTGACTGCTCACGCTGCTGGGTATCGCTTAGCTTCTGCGGTAGCTGGTTAAACAGTTCGATAGCCTGCTGGCTCTTGCCTTCTTTCAGCAGTGCACGAATGGCGAGTAATTGCCAGTTGGTCTTGCTATCATCTGAGCTTTGCTGCATTTGTTGCAGATAAAAGCCGGAATCAGCCTGCGCAGTGCCCTGCATATGGGCTGCACTCTGGTCTGGCGCCTGGGTGCCACAGCCTGCGAAAATCAGTGCTGCCAGAATGACTGGTAGCGCGCGTGCGGCTTTCAAACGAGAAAATGTTGAGGGTACCATACTGTATCCAGTGATATTTTTTTACTCAATGCTCAATATTAAATCGGCAATACGGACGACACAATGAAACAACACGAATCGGCGGATAATTCTCAAGGCCAACTCTTTATTGTACCTACTCCTATAGGAAATTTGGCTGATATTACCCAACGAGCGCTCGAAGTTTTACAAGCCGTTGATTTGATTGCCGCTGAAGACACTCGTCATACAGGATTATTGTTACAACACTTCGCGATTAACGCGCGTCTGTTCGCGCTACATGACCACAACGAGCAGCAAAAGGCTGAAACGCTGGTCGCGAAGCTCAAAGAAGGACAAAACATTGCGCTGGTTTCCGATGCCGGAACGCCGCTGATTAACGATCCTGGCTACCATCTGGTGCGTACCTGTCGTGAAGCGGGGATCCGCGTTGTTCCCCTGCCTGGTCCTTGTGCGGCGATTGCTGCCCTGAGCGCTGCAGGCCTGCCTTCAGACCGTTTTTGCTATGAAGGATTTCTGCCTGCCAAATCGAAAGGGCGTCGTGATGCGATGAAAGCCATTGAGGCCGAGCCGCGTACGCTTATTTTTTATGAATCTACCCACCGCTTGCTGGATAGCCTGGAAGACATGGTTGCCGTGTGGGGCGAATCCCGCTACGTGGTGCTGGCGCGCGAGCTGACCAAAACCTGGGAAACTATTCACGGTGCACCGGTTGGTGAACTGCTGGCGTGGGTCAAGGAAGATGAAAACCGTCGCAAAGGCGAAATGGTGCTGATTGTTGAAGGGCATAAAGCGCAGGAAGACGATCTTCCTGCCGATGCGCTGCGTACATTGGCCTTATTGCAGGCAGAACTGCCGCTGAAAAAGGCCGCCGCGCTGGCTGCTGAAATCCATGGCGTGAAAAAGAATGCGTTGTATAAGCACGCGCTGGAACAGCAGGGAGAGTAAGCCCGATTGCTGATGGCCAAACCGACAAGGGTATGGCCATTAGCTAACACAGTGCTTAAGACTGAGCGGCAGTTTCACTGATTAATAAGCGGTTTGCTGACCCGCATACAGTGATTTTGCTACGCACCACTTCTTTCATCGCATCCATACCGACCCGCATGTAATAGCGGGGATCGTTGCCCTGCGGATTCTCCGCAAACCACGCTTTGACCGCATCGGCAAAAGCGATTTTCAGTTCGGTCGCGACGTTAACTTTGCAAACGCCAAGCTCGATCGTGCGGCGGACGTATTCGTCAGGGACATCACTTGCGCCATGCAGCACCAGCGGAACGTCGACTACCTCACGAATTTCACCCAGCCGCTGAAAATCGATTTTGGGCGTTTTGGTGTACAAACCGTGTGCTGTGCCGATGGCAACAGCAAGGCTATCTACGCCAGTACGCTCAACAAACCGTTTAGCTTCTTGTGGATCGGTGAGGAAGGCGCTTTCTGCATCCACACTCATATCATCTTCTACGCCACCGAGGCGACCCAGCTCAGCTTCCACGCTGCAATCTTTGGCATGGCAAAAATCCACAACGGATTTCACCAGCTTCACGTTTTCTTCAAACGGAAAGTGGCTGCCGTCAATCATTGCGCTGCGCACTCCTGCATTCACTTTACGACGAATGTCGTCCAGCGACTCATGGTGATCGAGGTGCAGCGCCAGCGGTATACCGTAGCTGGTGGAATAAGCGCTGCACAGCGCGTAGATCTCTTCTAGCGCGATATGCTTAAAGGTACCCGGCGTTCCTGCCAGGATCACCGGCGATTGCATTTCATAGCACACTTCAAGGATCGCCTGGATCGTTTCGGCGTTATGAATGTTAAAGGCAGGTACGGCATAACCCTTTTTTTGGGCATCCAGCAGGAGGTATTTCGTGGAAATAATGCTCATAAAACGATCCTTTTAGGCGTTCCAGGGATGAATAACAACGCCCTGTACAACGCGGTTCACAGTGCCGCTGGCAGAAGGCGTATCCGGTGTATTGCCGATATTGATGGATTGCGTCAAAGCAAAAACCTGGGCGTAGATCAGGAAGCAGAACGCCAATTCCATATCGATGAAAGAGCGTGCTGGTGGCAGCAGAATATGTGGGCCTGCTTCAATCACCTCATGGGTTTGTGCGGCAATCGCGACAACCCGCAATGCCTGCCGATCGCGGCGTAACTCTGCCAGCAGATCGAGATCGTATTGACGTGTATACGGATGGCTGGAAACAAAGACCACTACCAGCGTTTCGTTATCAACCAGCGACTTTGGACCGTGACGAAAGCCTGTCGGGGAGTCATAGAATGCGGCCAGTTTGCCTGCAGTCAGCTCCAGGACTTTCAGTGCCGATTCCCGCGCTGCTCCCTGTAATCCACCGCTACCGAGGTAAACGATCCGTTTCCAGGGTTCATTGCCAAATACACCGTCGCTGAAATCGCCCAGCGAAGTCAGAATCGTCTGGCACCGATCGGCCACGTCACGGAAGGTCTGGCTGTTGATTTTCTCTGGGGCAAATACTGCCAGGCAGCTGGCCATCATGGTGGTAATGCTGCTGGTCATGGCGAAGCCACGGTCATGTGTCTCTGCGGGCATTAACAGAGCAAAGGCATTGTCGCTTGCAACTGCGTTTTGATAGAGGCTACCTGCTTCGTTGCAGGTGATCGGCAGGTGATAACACACAGGCACAAACTGATTAGCCAGTTCCACTGCCGCAACGCTTTCAGGGCTGTTACCTGAGCGAGCGAAAGAAATGAGCAGCAGCGGATGTGCGGGATTCAGGTAATCCATCGGATTGGTGACCAGATCGGTGGTCGGCACAGCGCTGATGTTTTTACCGGTATAGCTTGCCAGCCAGGGGGCGATGATGTCGCCAATGAATGCTGATGTTCCAGCCCCGGTCAGTATGATCCGCAGATCGTTTTTGCGCAGTAATGGTGCGAGAAAGCTGTCAATGGCAGATCGAATGTTGTCGATATTCGTAAGGGAACGGATCCAACTGGCAGGTTGTTGACGGATCTCTTCTTCGGTCCAGGTGCCCGTTACCGCGGTAACAGGGGTATAGGTTTCTGGCATAACTTAAGTCCTTAGTCTTGTAAATTCCACATAAGACGCTGGCGAGAATGTCGCTATCTTTCGTTTCGTTTCACTTGTTCATCTCGTCGATTGATTAAAATCTATAGGAAAGAAATCGAAAGAGCAATAATTCAAAATGAAATAAAACGAAATTTGTGATCGTGGGAACGAAAGGTGTGGTTATCTTGTTGATCTATAAGAAGTAGGCTTGTTGTAGGATGGTTAGATATTTACTCAAGCGAAAGGAAAAGAAAGGCCTTGCGATCGAAGACCGCAGGCCAACACGAGACAAAATGAAAGGTCAAAGGGGGAGAGCCTGACCCTGAATCCAGATCTGTTGTAAATGTAGCCCGCTATTGAGCGCGATCGCGTCTGCACGTTTTCCCACTGCTAACGATCCCAGTTGGCGATCGATACCCAACAGACGTGCGGGGTGGAGAGAGGCCATATGAATTGCCTCTTCTGCCGTTATCCCGGTGAGCTCGACCATATTACGTACGGCTGCGTCAACCGAGAGCGTGCTACCAGCCAGGCCACCGGAAGCGGTACGCACAATACCACTGTGCATTTCCACTTCCTCACCGCAGAGCGTATAGCGTCCGTCTGGCATTCCTGCAGCCTGCATGGCATCGGTGATCAGCACCAGCCTGTCTTTGGCGCAACAGCAGCAGAGTTTCATGGCCGCCGGGTGGACATGGTGTCCGTCAGCGATAAGTTCCAGCCAGGCGCGAGAGTCGGTTAATCCTACGCCAACCATTCCTGGCTCCCGATGATGTAAGCCGGTCATACCGTTATAGCAGTGAACCAGTCCGTCAGCGCCGGCGTCAAAGGCTGCGCGGGTTTGTTCCCAGGTCGCTGCGCTGTGTCCCAACATCACCCGTACGTTGCGCTGCTTCAGATGTTCGATGGCCTGCAATGCACCGGGTTTTTCTGGTGCCAGCGCAACGACGCGCAATGTTTGCTGGGAAATCGCAATCAGTTCATCCAGTTCACTGAGTTCCAGTTCTCTGAAAAGCTCAGGCGGGTGCGCCCCTTTATTCTGCGGCGTAAAGTACGGGCCTTCAAGATAACTGCCCAGCACCTGTGCGCCTGGCCCTCCGGAATGGTAGCGATGGGCGATACGCTCAAGCGCCTTGTGAATATCCGGTAATGGAGCGGTGACGGTAGTGGGTAGCCAGTTGGCTACCCCTTCACGTGCTTTGTGCATCGCCAGTTTGTCGAGTGTATCCGGTGCTTCATCCATCACATCGGCACCCGCGCCCCCGTGTACGTGGGTATCAATGTATGCCGGACAGAGCAGTTCAGCATCGCGGACCATAACGCCGGAAGGAATTGGCTCTATTGCCGCAATGATACCGTCTTCAATATGCAATTGATGATCGTCCAGCCAACCCTGTTCGGTCAGTAGACGTCTGGCGCGCAGTAGCAGTGTCATATCCCTTCCTCAACGGGCTTTTCCTCACGGCAGCGTCCCAGCTCGTCCACCAGGCTGGTTAAACCCCGGTGCCCGCACTCCAGCGCCTGCAAACGAAACGCTTCGCTGCTCAGGTCGTCGCGCTCCAGCACCATCTCCAGTAGCAGTTGTAGATTGGTACCGGTGATCACTTCAGTACCTTGCCTTTGCATGGCTAGTGTGGAAGCGACGCGAAATGGCGTTCCGCCCAACAAATCAGTCAGAAACACGATGTCTTGCTGCGCATCCAGTTCACCCACCGCCTGTTCAAGTTGTGAGGTGAGCAAGGCAGTGGTTGAGGTTTCCGGAAAGTCGATGGCAATGAACTGAGTCTGCTCACCCAGAATCTGTTTCATTGCTTTTTCCATTCCGCTGGCAAACCCGCCATGACCCGTCAAAATAATACCTAACATCTACAACCCCTTATATTTACAGGAAATGACAGAACTTACCTACGACGCCGAGCACCACGGTAATGGCGATAAGGCGCAGAGGACTCCAGCCACGGCGGACCAGCCAGAACATGGTTAATGTGTAGACCAGCGGCAAAAAAGCAGGCATCAGCTTGTCTATCACGTCTGTTTGCAGTTTCACTACCGCATCGCCAGCAGTGATTTCCAGCGTAGTGCTCAGGCGAACATAGGTCGCTACCAGCGCACCAATCACCGTCATCCCAACGATGGATGCCGCATGTCCAACCTTTTTGGTGTTAGCTTTAATCAGCGGAATGGCAGCAACGCCCATTCGATAAGCATAGTGTGCCAGCCCAAAGCGCAGACCAAGATGAACCACGTTGAACATAACAATAAAGACAACTGCGCCAAGAATAGAGCCTTGCAGCGCCAGACTGGCCCCGATACCGCCGCAAATAGGCAGTAACGTTAACCAGAACATGGCATCGCCGATGCCGCCAAGCGGCGCACCCACGGCAATCTTGGTGCTTTGAATACTGTTCACATCCTGCTTGGAGCGTTCCATCGCCAGGATAATCCCGATAACAAACGTGACCAGGAACGGGTGCGTGTTGAAGAAGCCCATATGGCCTTTCATCGAACGCGCCAGATCGCGCTTATTGGTATGGATCTTTTTCAGAGCAGGTAACAGGCCGTACAGCCATCCTGATGCCTGCATACGTTCGTAGTTAAAAGAGGCCTGCAACAGCATTGAACGCCAGGCAACACGGTTGATATCTTTTTTCGTCAGCTCGGCACCGATATTCTGGTCTTCGTAGACGTTTTCATTGGTGCCGGACAGCAGCGTTTCTTCGGTTTCGGAAACGTTCGGCAGAGCCGTTTGATTAGATGCCATCTTCGAATTCCTCTTTTTGTGCTGCGGGAGTTGTAGGTTCAGGTGATTTACGCAGAAAATCGATCAGCGCCATTGCCAGTGCTGCGGCGGCGATCGCCAGCACAGGGAGTTTGAGCCAGGCTGCTGCTACAAAACCCAGGATGAAGTAGGGGATATAGACGTTTTTCATCATGATTTTCAGCAGTACGGCGAAGCCGATAGCTGGCATGATGCCGCCTGCCACACCCAGGCCGTCAATCAGACGCGTCGGCAGAACATCTATCGCGGTTTTGGCATGTTCCGCGCCAAAGTAAATCGGCAGGAACGCGCATAAAAAGTAGAAGGTCCCCAGCGCGAGCAACGCCAGATAGTTGACTCGCTCAATCCCGGCGGTATCGGCATTCGCTGCCATGCGATCGCAGCGAGCCATCACCCCGGACATCACAGAGAACAGGAAGGTAATCCCCATCTGTACTGCTACGGCGAACGGTACCGCCACACCTACGGCAACTTCAGGTTTCACTCCGGTCGTTATGGCAAACGTGGTTCCCACGATAGTGCCGATAATCACGTTTGGCGGTTGAGCTCCCGCCAGTGGGGCAAGACCCATCCACACCAGTTCCAGCGTACCACCTGTTAAAATACCGGTATGCAGATCGCCCAGAATCAGGCCGACCAGCGGCCCGAGAACAACCGGGCGGTGCATGTGCGTTAACCCATTGAACATATCCAGGCCTGCAATAAAGGCGAGAATACCCAACGCAAAAGCCTGCAACAGACTGATTTCCATTGTGAATCCCTCAGAGAAGTTTATAGAGGTCCTGGGCGGGTTCTGTTGGAACGCCCTGAACGAAGCATTCCACTCCAGCGGCTTTGAGCCCGTTGAACGCCGTAATATCTGCAGCGTCTACAGAAACCGTTTTGGCGATTTGTTGCTTGCCGTTGGCGTAGTGCATATTGCCAACGTTGATACGGTTAACAGGAACACCGCCTTCGACCAGACGGAAGAAATCCGCAGGCGATTTGCAGACCAGCAGAATTTTCTGGCGATCGGCGGCACGGTGAATATTGTCGATCACTTTTTGTAGTGACCAGAAGCGTACGGCGATCCCTTCTGCCAGTACCATTTCCATCAGGTTTTGCTGCACTGGATCTTCAGCCACCTCATCATTAGCGACCAGCACCAGGTTTGCCCCCGCAAACCCGACCCATTGCACACCAACCTGACCGTGAATCAGACGTTCATCAATGCGACTTAATACAATGTTTGGCATGGTATTTTTCTCTTTTTTGTTATGCGTTACGATCTGGAGCACCCAGGCAGGCGCAGTGATATTGCTGCAGTATGTCCTGAATATGGTTAATGATGAGTTCTCGCGGCGTGGCGCTGAGATCTCCCTCGCGCACTTTTACGTACTGCAAAGGTAAATACTGGCTAATCAGCGGTAGTGGAATGGGGTCGTCCGCCAGGTTACGTACCAGACGTTCAAATGCTTCATCAATCTGGCTGTCCGGCCAGTAGTAACGAACCCGATCAGAGTAGCTGTATCCACGGGCCAGACGGCGTGCGTTGCCATCACCGTGATAATGGCTCTGCCAGTACTCTGGTCTATCAAGCATTACGCTTTCCAGCACATGTCGCAGGCCCGAGCTGGCTTTTGCAGGCAGCAATTCTTCTTCAATGGCAGCTAACGAAAACAGCGCTTCGCGCAGGGCGAAGGTAAGCGCGGGTCCCACTTTCAGAATAGCGAAGTGGTCTATCACCAGTTGGCGCAAGGACTGTGGCGTTTGGTAATCGGTAGAATGCGCTTCAAAAACCAGCGTGTCGTAGTCTTCCACCATTTTGCTGAGTGCCACGGCTTTCTGCGGTTGATAATCAATGATGTGCGTGTGGTCGAATTCAACGCCAGGTTGCACGACCAGGGCGATAATACGTGCCCATATACCTTCCAGCCCGCGCTTTTCAAAGGCGTGATAGTGGGCCTGAAGCGTTGCACGTGCGGCATCTGGCGTTGTTACCGCCAGTTCGGTTAACGCTTCGTGTGCGCCACCAGGAACCGGAACTTCTGTGCCAATCACATAGACCAGGTCAGACTCGCCAAAATGTGCCATACAGGTTTCTTCGGCGACTTTGGCCAGGCGTGCGGCGCGCTCAGCGACGATTTCATCCGTCAGTGGAACCGGGTCGTTGGCACAAGACATGCTGCAATCGAGGTGGATTTTTTTAAAGCCTGCGGCGACATAGCTCTTGATCAGATCGTCAGCATTGGCCATTGCCTGTTCCGCAGGCAGATTTTGCCAACGGTTTGGCCCGAGATGGTCTCCGCCGAGAATCAGCATATCCTGAGAAAAATCAAGCGAGTCGGCTAATCGGCAGACAAAACTGCGAAAATCGGCTGGCGTCATACCTGTATAGCCGCCAAACTGGTCAACCTGATTAGAGGTTGCTTCGATCAACAGCGGTGTATGGTTTGCATGGGCGTAGCGTATTGCGGCTTCCAGTACGATTGGATGCGCGGAACAAACGGCATAAATCCCATTTGCCTTCCCCCGTTTATGCTGCTCGACCATTTTAGTTAGATGTTTCACTTTCCTCTCCAGGTCAGATTACTGCGACATCAATCTTTCGTTTTGTTTCATTTAATACTGCATCATGGTGTTATAAAAATAAAACGAAAGATAATAGTTTTCCGATCTGTTTCACAAAAGAAACACAATGAAAGGTTTCAGCGTAAGTTCGTCCGGCTCTTCCCTGCTTGCGGGGCTTGCATTCGCGCAAAAGAAAGGCGTTAATAGACAAAACGAAATAAAACGAAAGGTTCAACTAAAGGATTTCTTATGAGTAACACCGAGCCCTCTGCAGACAAGCGCGTTATTGGCACCAGCGAAAGACGTGAGCAGATCATCCAGCGGTTACGGCAGCAGGGAAGCGTTCAGGTTAACGATCTCTCCTTATTTTTTGGCGTCTCCACGGTCACTATTCGCAACGACCTCGCTTTTCTGGAAAAGCAGGGGATTGCGGTACGTGCCTATGGCGGAGCGCTGATTTGCGAAAGCAATGCGCCTGTTGTGGAGCCTTCTGTTGAAGATAAGAGTTCACTTAATACGGCAGTAAAACGCAGTATTGCCAGAGCCGCCGCAGAGTTGATTCAACCGGGACACCGCGTGATCCTTGACTCCGGTACCACGACCTATGAAATTGCCCGCCTTATGCGCCAGCATACTAATGTCATTGCTATGACCAACGGTATGAATGTCGCCAATGCGCTACTGGAAGCCGAAGGGGTTGAGCTGCTGATGACCGGCGGTCATTTGCGTCGTCAGTCACAATCGTTTTATGGCGATCAGGCTGAGCAGTCGCTACAAAATTATCACTTCGACATGCTGTTTCTTGGCGTTGATGCTATTGATTTAGAGCGTGGTGTTAGCACGCACAACGAAGATGAAGCGCGTCTCAACCGTCGGATGTGTGAAGTGGCTGAACGTATTATTGTTGTTACCGACTCGACGAAGTTTAACCGCTCCAGCCTGCATAAGATCATTGATACCCAGAGGATCCATACCATCATTGTTGATGAAGGTATCCCAGAGGAAAGTTTGCAGGAACTACGCCGCAGCGGTGTTGAAGTGATCATTGTTGAGTAGTCCCGCTCTAAAATTCAAAAATGTGATCCCATTCAATTAAACAAAAACAAACCATAAGCGAGCTTTTTTAGTAGCTCGCTTTCGTTTTTTGCATGCTTCCCGTCTCTTTCTCGCATCTTACCCGTTTTGAGTCTTTTCATTTTTTCGGTTTTCTTCGTTTCGGTTTGCTAAAACGAAAGAAAATAGTCAGTTTTGGTTAAATTAAACGCTGAGTCTGTGCGCACAAATTCACCTTATTGCTTCTGATGTAATATATTCAAAAGAAAACGAAAGTGCTAAAGCGCTAAAACAAAACAACATGAATATTTGATGGAGCAATAGAAATGCTGGATAACTTAAGACGTCGCGAGCAAATAATTGATCTGCTGTGCGATCAGGGTAGCGTTCGTGTCGAGCCACTGAGCGTCCATTTTGGTGTGTCATCGGTCACGATCCGCAACGACTTACGTTATCTGGAGCAGAAAGGATGCGTCATGCGCTCCTACGGCGGTGCGGTTCTCAATCAGCACTTTGCCCTTGACCGGCCTTTGCAGGATAAGGACCGGCTGAATCGCGATGTGAAAACGCGTATTGCCGAAAAAGCAGCCAGCTTTGTAAAAGATGGTGACACGTTAATCCTCGATTCCGGTTCGACCACCACGCTCATTCCTCCAATGTTAAAGAATCGCCGCGATCTGGTGGTGATGACCAATGCGCTCAACATTGCGTGGGAGCTGGCGAATTTTGAGCGCGTAGACGTCATGATCCTGGGAGGGAACGTCAGGCAAAGCGTCTATTCATTGTATGGCCCTTCAGCAGAACACCAGCTCAGACAATACCGGTTTGATAAGCTTTTTTTGGGCGTTGATGGATTCTGCTTGGAAGCAGGGATAACCACGCCACATCCGGGAGAAGCGCATCTGAATCAGGTAATGTGTGAGGTTGCACAGGAGGTCACGGTAGTCGCTGACTCCAGCAAGTTTGGCCGCAAAAGTTTCTGTATGATTAGCGAAATCAGCGGGATTGATCGGGTGATTACCGACAGCGGTATCCCTGAAAATTATCACCGGACGTTAATCCAGCTTGGGGTGGATGTGGTGATTGCGGATGAATAACTGAAATTGCTGGCGAGATTTTCTCGCCAGCAGTGTTTTAGTGGGTCAGCGTACCCTGTTCAACCAGCAGCAATGCGGCACCGCGAACCCCGCTGGATGCACCATGGATGGCCGGGAATACGCGGGCAGGCTCTAATCCCGGGAACAAGTAACGTGACATGGCCTGCGGCAGTAACGTATAAATTTCCTCGATGTTGGAAACTCCACCGCCGAGAACAAAAGCATCGACATCCAGAATCAACTGCAATTGCGCCAGCGTACAACCCAACATATCAATCCATGCTTCTATGGTAGTAACGGCGCTGGCATTGCCATGACGATAATGCTCCAGCAGGGTCTCCATTTTGAGTTGTTCTCCACTGAAGTGTTTGTGGAGCCACAGTAAACCAGGACCGGATTGATAGCGTTCCAGACACCCTTGTAAGCCACAGCCGCACTTCAACTCCGGCAGGTGATAACGACGCATAAACGTTGCCGGAAGCGGTAAATGGCCGAACTCACTGGCCATTCGGTTGCGACCCCGATACAACTGACCGTCAATGACTAACCCTCCACCCATGCCGGTGCCAATAATGGCACCAAAAATTCGGGAGAACTGGCGAGCCTGCTGGGTATGGGCTTCCGAGAGTGCAAAACAGCAGCAGTCATTGTCCAGTTCAACCGAACGATTGAGGCGGTGGGCCAGATCGTTCATCACCTGGCGTCCTGTGAGGCAAGGCACGTTAGATGACAGTAATTTTCCGGTATGTCTGTCCATAAGACCGGGCATGCCGATGCCAATTTTTCCTTGCGTTCCAGTCGCCCAGTCGGCGGTATCAATAAGTGAAGTAAAGGTCGAAAGAAAGAGTTCATAATCCTGCACTGGCGTGGCGACGCGCTTACGCCAGCAAACCTGCATTTCCTTATCAAAAGCGACAATTTCAGTTTTGGTTCCACCAATATCAACACCGTAAAACATGCCTCATCTCCTCCGGCTTCACAGCGTAACCAGACAGTTTTCCTTGCGAGCGCGCTCTGCGGCAAAGACCATTAAGTGACTTTCCAGTGATTCATCCGGGCCAGAAAGGATCATATTTTGATCGTTGGCCATGACTGCGTGGATGAAGCGATCCATCAGGTAGTAATCGCCACCACCATGCCCCCCCATCTGGGTTTGTGTGCCAGCGGCGATCTCCTCGATCTGATGCACTGTTTCTTTGTCTGTCAGGAAATCAAACACCCGGATCTGCTCGCCATCGCCTTCCAGATAACCTCTGGTACCAAACAGGCGCGTTTTTCGATCTTCCATTTTGGTAAACGCGGTCATGGTAAAGGTCACTGTCTGCTGGTGGGCAAAACGTAAGTTAACAACCTGATGATCCACCACATCATTATCACAACGATAAACGCAACGACCATAAGGCCCATCGCGCAGCGCCTGGCGAACATTCTCTTCGCTAGGATCTGCAGTCAGCACCCGACGGAAGTGTGGAGTGCATTTGTGGTTTTCACCCAGATAAATTTTGCAGGCAGACCAGGGACAGGTTGATTCAACCTGACAATCAAGGCAGCGGTCGGCGGCACCAGCAGGCTGATTCTCTTTCACAAAGTGACTCAGGCTACCAAATGATCCTACGTCCTGGCAGTTGTCGCTCATGATGTAGCGGATCCAGTCCAAATCATGACAGGATTTCTGTAACAACATAAATGACGATTCTGCTTCATTGCGCCAGTTACCACGTACAAACGAGTGCGCCTGATGCCAGTAACCTACGGGTTCGAGATGCTGCATGCTGACAATATCGCCAATTACGCCATCATCAAGCAGTGATTTCAGCTTTTGCGTATAGCGGGTGTAACGCAGGACGTGCGCGACGGCCAGTAATACGTTGTTGCGTTTGACCGCATCAATAATGATCCGGCAATCTTCTGGCGTAGGGGCGAGCGGTTTTTCCAGCAGAATGTGATAGCCGAGATTAGCAAATGCCACGGCAGGATCTTTGTGCATATTATCCTGCGTGCAAATAAGTACCACATCGGCCATTTTGGGTTGGGCCGCAGCTTCTTGCCAGTCGCAAAACACGTTATTTGGGTCAATCTTATGCTGTGCGACAAACTGCTGGCGGTATGCCTCTCTGGGCTCGGCAACGCCTACCACCTGCATTCTGTCTGGATGTTCAAGCGCATAGCGAGAATATATTTCTCCGCGCGCACCAGCCCCTACCACTAATACGGTCACTTTATTCGCACACATATAAACCTCTCATTTTTCACTTAGCCTGAATAACGGTCAGGCCAAATTTTCTTCATGTTTTTTATCAAACAAAAAGGCGGCATCCAGATTAAATTTCACTTTGATAGATTCACCGGGAAGTGGGGTCCAGTCGGGTGAGGAGTTAATACGTAAGATCATATGTTGCTCACCAATATCAAAATGCAGAAGGTCTTCGTTGCCCATCCTTTCTACGTTGGTAATGTGCGCATCGAACGCAGAGGCATCATGCTGCGAGGCTAACTGAATGGCCTCTGAGCGGATGCCAAACCAGACGCTGGAGTGCGGATATTGCTCCAGTAGGTTACTCAAGCGCGTATTTAATGGCAGGATTAAATTATCAGCCAGGCGCAGGCCACGAGTGCTGGGGTCAATATCAAGCAGCATAATATTCATTGCCGGATTACCAATAAAACCAGCAACAAATTTGTTCCTGGGGTGATGGTAAATATTCCCTGGGGTATCCACCTGCATAATACGACCGCCATTTAGAACGCAAATCCTGTCTCCCATCGTCATTGCTTCAATCTGATCGTGCGTGACGTACACCATGGTTGCGCTCACGCCTTCGTGACGCAGTTGTCGATGCAGTTCTGTCAGCCGCACGCGCATTGAAACACGCAGTTTTGCATCCAGGTTGGACAGCGGCTCATCAAACAAAAAAACGTCTGGCTTACGCACGATGGCCCTGCCAACGGCTACTCGCTGGCATTGACCGCCTGAAAGCTGACCGGGCTTTTTGTCGAGCAATGTTTCGATTTCCAGCTTGTGTGCAGCTTCCCGGACGCGGATATCAATCTCTTCTTTGCTCATTTTCCCTAACAGACTGAATGCCATATTTTTATAAATCGTCATGTGGGGATAGAGGGCATAATTCTGGAAGACCATGGCAACGCCTCGCTCCTTTGGTAGCAGGTCGTTGACGCACTTCTCTCCGATTGCGATATGGCCATGAGTGATATCTTCCAGACCTGCAATCATGCGTAGCAGCGTTGATTTGGCGCAGCCTGATGGCCCGACAAACACCATGAATTCGCCGTCGTGGATTTCAAGATCAACGCCATGGATCGCCTGAAAGCCATTGGGATAGACTTTGCTTACTGCCTGTAATTGAATACCTGACATAACACTGCCCCTTATCCTTTAATTCCGGCACCAGCGATGCCGCGAATAAAATAGCGCTGGAAGAAGATATAAAGTAACAACATCGGGATAATCGCCAGCAATGCGCCCGCCATTAACATCGGATATTCCACGCCTGAACGGCCAGAAAGTGAGGCTAATCCTACTGGTAATGTCATTTTATCCATGGAGGTGTTGACGATCAGTGGCCACATTAAATTATTCCAGCTCCACAGTCCGTTAATAATGACGCAGGCAATCAGTCCCGGTTTAATTAATGGCAGCATAATTTTGAAGAAAATAGTCAGATGGTTATACCCATCCATAATGGCCGCCTCTTCCAGTTCTTTAGGTACTGACAGAAAAAACTGACGTAATAAAAAGGCGCTATATATGCTGAATAAACCCGGTAACACCAGTCCAGGAATTGAGTTCAGCAAACCGATTTTTTCAACGGTTAAAAACTGTGGGATTAAAAAGATCTGACCGGGCACCATCAGAATTGAAATACACAGCATAAACAGGACATCTCGTCCTTTGAAACGCAGTCGGGAGAAACCGTACGCTGCCATTGCCGCAATCAGCGTCTGCAAAATGACGATGACCAGCGTGGAGACGATCGAGTTAAAGTAAAAGCTGCCAAAAGGCATTTCATGCAAGATTTTACCGTAAGCCTGAAACCCTGGGTTGGCGGGTAGCAGGATCGGCGGAAAGGCGATGCTTTCTGCCTGGGTTTTAAAAGAGGTGATGATCATCCAGATAAACGGAACCACCGTTACCAGCGTCGCGAGGATCATCAGGCCGTAAATTAGCCATTTTTCACGTTTTGTCATGAACATCGTGGTGCCTCACTGTGCTTTAAGTCGTTTACCAATCCATATTTGCAGCAGCGTCAGGACCATCGTGATAACGAAAATCACCACGGCGATTGCTGAGGCATACCCTTTTTCATGGTAGATAAAGGCGTATTTATAGAAGAGATAGGCGATGGTCATCGTCTGATCGTCCACCATGGATGAACTACCAAACAGCAGATAAACCACATCGAAAATTTGCAGCGTTTCGATAAAAGAGATCACCAGTACGAAAAACAGCGTTGGGATCATTAGCGGTAAGGTAATAGACCAGAATCCACGCAATTTGCTGATGCCATCCAGCGACATCGCTTCATAAATTTGTTTGGGGATCCCCTGCAATCCGGCGAGCAGAATGATCATCTTCAACGCAATAGCCGACCAGATGATAACCAACGAGGCGCTCAGGCGGACGACATCGGGATCGGATAACCAACCGATGGACGGAAGATCGAAAAAAGCCAGGATCTGATTAATTAAGCCGAAGTTTCGGTTCATCAACCACTGCCAGACCATAGCAATGGCCGCAGGCATAGTGACAGCGGGTAGAAATAACAGCGTGCGAAACAACCACTGACCGCGAATCGCCTGATTCAGGCCAATTGCGAGCAGTAATGACAAAACGGTGATTATCGGTACGCAAATAAAAACATAGGCCAGGGTGTTATATATTGCTGAACGAAACTCATCATCGCTGAATAAATTAATATAGTTATCTAAGCTGATCGTCGTCCAGATCTGAAACTCGCCCAGGTCGGTGAAACTATAAAAAACGTTCTGGAAGAATGGAGTAAAGTAAAAAACAATTAACCCCGCCAGTAACGGCATAATCATTATCCATCCCCAGAAGCGTTCTTCTTTTTCCAGCTTGGTCAGGGATTTTTTGTGCACTTCCCTGGCTGGTAATTGTGGGGATGCAGCTTCATCTGAATAGCTCATACAGACTCCGGGATGCTCACTGTGCAACCAAAATATATTGCGTGGGCGAAAGCGAGAGGGAGCATGGCTCCCTCAGGATTATTTCTGCATTTCTCGTTCAACGCGTTTTGCAACACCAGGCATGACTTTTTCTGGGTCAGTACCCGTCCAGACTTTTTTCAAGCCATCATTCAGGATGCTATTCCACTTGGCGGTATTGGAGCCTGCGGTTGGATATTTATGTGAGAAAGCCAATGAATCGATATAGGCTGAAACATCAATACCCTTAAAGCCTTCAGCCCACTCTTTGGCCACTTTTTGGTTAGCGGGGATCACGACTTTTCCCGTAGCCAGCGTCTGCTGCGCATGCTCAGAACTCATGAACTCAATGAACTTCCACGCCGCATCTTTATGCTGACTTTTTGCTGACATGGCAAATGCCAGGCTATGGGATACACCTGCCTGCTCTGCCATTTTAGGCATTGGTACCACGCCGATGTGATCTTTAATCAGCTCGTTTTGAGAGAAGGGTAATGCCCACCATGAGCCCGCGTAGACCATGGCCACCCGGTTGGACTGAAAGACATCCGAGGCTTCCATCTCGCCTGGCGGTTGGATTAGTCCCGCGTTCAGCATGCTTTGAACATCGCGATAGACGGCGATGGCTTTGTCATTGGCAACATCCGTTTTGCCCTCAGGCAGGACAATTTTATCGCCAGCCTGTAATAGCAGGTTAAAATAACTGTCCTGTCCGCTGCTGAATTCCATTGCCAGTGGATAAGACTGTTTATCCAGCCCTTTACGCAACTGCTCTGATTTTTGTTTTAAATCGTCCCATGTCCAGTTTTTATCGGGATAGCTCACGCCAGCCTGATCGAACATTTTTTTGTTGTACCAGACGGCAATTGCATCAATATCCCTTGGGATGGCATATTGCTGCGACTGGTATTGATAGGCATCGACTGAGCTTTTAACAAAATCATCCAGTTTCGGCGCTGATTTCTCTTTCAGATAATTGCTCAGTGGTTCCAGCATGCCATTTTTAACATATTGCTGGAAATTAGGCATATTCATCCAGAATACATCCGGTGCTACATTTCCACCGACTGCTGAACTTAGCTTGATAAAATATTGGTCATAAGGTGTTAATTCAATTTCGACTTTGATGCCAGGGTTGTTTTTTTCGAATTCATTAACGAGCTGTTGTTCGCCAGGGAGTTGATTACGGTCCCATAACGTGTAGCGTAATTTAACAGGCTTTGCGTCCGATTGGCCTTCAGCACTCGCGACGACAGGAGTTGCCAGTAAACAGGAAATTAGACAGGCCAATGCGACATTATTTTTATTCAGGGTATACATAACTTCCCTCTTTATTCAGGTCAGAATGCTTATGAGGTAAATTACAGGAGCCTATGAATAATCTGTTTTACATCGGAGAAAGTCAAAGCGGTAAAAAATAGGGGATTATCGCATTAAAACAAGGTCGTCTTTCGGTAGGTTTCTCTTTTATCAAAACGAAAATATAACATAAAACAATGGCGATATTATTTCGTTTAATTTCATGTTGTTAGGTTCATTTTGTGGGTTTGAATCGAAAAAAACAGATGTTTAAAAAAACCTCTTAAAATGCGAACGTTATCACTTTATTTGTTGTTACATAGACATAAAAAACGGGGATAAATCCCCGTTTTTTCGTTGGCTTTCGTTTCGATAATCAGGTCACTGGCGCCGGGTTAAACACCGCCAGCTGGTTATGCAGTCCCCACTGGTCCGAGAAGGTTTTCTTACGCCCGCTGGCGACGTCGAGAATAAATTCGAACAGTTTCAGACCCACATCTTCAATGGTTTCTTCTCCGGTGGCGATGGTGCCCGCGTTAATGTCCATCAGGTCAAACCAACGGTTGGCCAGCTCGGTGCGTGTCGCCATTTTAATCACCGGCACGGCCATCAGGCCATACGGCGTACCGCGACCGGTGGTGAACACCTGCACGGTGATCCCGGAAGCGACCTGCTGTGTACCGCAAACAAAATCACTGGCGGGGGTTGCAGCGTAAATCAGGCCACGTTTGGTTGGACGCTGACCCGGCGACAATACTTCGACAATCGCGCTCTTGCCAGACTTGGCAATCGAACCCAGCGCCTTTTCCACCACGTTTGCCAGGCCGCCTTTCTTGTTGCCCGGAGAAGGGTTGGCGCTGCGATCCGTTTTGCCCATATCAAGGTAGTTATCGTACCAGGCCATCTCTTCGAGCAGGCGTTTACCTACTTCTTCGTTAATCGCACGTGGGGTCAGAAGGTGGATGGCATCGCGCACTTCGGTTACTTCAGAGAACATTACGGTCGCGCCGCAGCGTACTAACAGGTCGGAGGCATAACCCACCGCCGGGTTGGCCGTCACGCCGGAGAACGCATCGCTACCGCCGCACTGCATGCCGACCACCAGTTCTGAAGCCGGACAGGTTTCACGTTGGCGCTGATTGAGTTTTGCCAGGTGACGTTCGGCCACCTGCAGAATATCGGTGACCATCGATTGAAAGCCGACGTGCTTTTCATCCTGCAGGCTGACGATACTGGCGCTGTCGACCGGAATACTTTTCACGTCGTACGTGCCTTCCAGCAACCGCTCTGGCTGCAGTTTTTCGCAACCGAGGCCGATGACCATCACTTCACCGCCAAAATTTGGGTTAAGCGCAATATTGTGAATGGTGCGAATCGGCACGATGGCGGCTGGAGCATTGATCGCCACGCCGCAGCCGTAGAGATGATTGAGCCCCACCACACCGTCGACGTTCGGGTATTTAGGCAGCAGATCGCGCTCAATGATTTTCACCACATAATCCACCACGCCCGCTACGCAGTGCACGCTGGTGGAGATACCGAGTAGATTTTTGGTACCAACGCTACCGTCAGCATTGCGGTAACCTTCAAAGGTATAACCCTCAAGAGGCGGCAGCGGCTCTGGCACTTTAGTTGCCAGCGGCAGCGTCTCCAGCGGCGGGGCTTTGGGCAGCTCAACCATTGATTCATCAATCCAGCTGCCGCGTGGGATATCGCGAACGGCATAGCCTATCACTTCGCCATAACGCACGATTTCGCCATGAACAGGAATATCTAATAGCGCCACTTTATGACCCTGGGGAATATGTTCAATGAGTTCCAGTCCGTCCGGAAAACGCGTTCCGGCTTTCAGACCATTGTCATTGACAATTATCGCCACATTATCTGTTTCGTGAACTTTAATATAAAACGCCGTTGGCGATTCTTGTCTGATTTCGATGTCGGCCATTGTCCAGTATTCTCCAACAAGGTGGTGATAATAGTGTGGATATTTATATTTTGAATCTAATTGTAAGTAATAAAGATTCGGTATCGTGAAATAAGAATGTCAGGAGTTTAACGTGAAGAATGTGACGATGATCACTTAAACTCAGTAAGGCCGCGTCACCAGTGGTAGCAATACGTAAATGTGTGCATTAGCGCCCATGCTTGTGTGCATATGCCCAAAACATTAATTTAATAACGTGTATTTAATGAGCACTTGCACAATGATTAACGTTGTGCTGATGATTATACTAAATCACGGTTTCATAACGTCTGATAAATTATTATCTATTTTTATTATCGGTAATTTATCACGAGAAACACCCACAAAATAATAATAAAAACCTTTTATGTGCCCGAGGTAAATAGAATGATATTGGATACAGTTGTCGAGAAAAAGAAAGGTACGCACACCCGTTATTTAATATTGCTGATAATATTTATTGTTACAGCCGTTAACTATGCGGACCGTGCGACGCTGTCTATTGCCGGAACTGAAGTGGCGAAAGAGTTACATCTCAGCGCCATCTCAATGGGTTACATTTTCTCAGCCTTCGGCTGGGCTTACCTGTTGATGCAAATCCCCGGCGGCTGGCTGCTGGATAAATTCGGCTCGAAGAAAGTCTACACCTACAGTTTGTTCTTCTGGTCACTGTTTACCTTCCTGCAGGGCTTTGTGGACATGTTCCCGCTGGCCTGGGCGGGTATTTCAATGTTCATCATGCGCTTTATGCTGGGCTTCTCGGAAGCGCCATCCTTCCCGGCTAATGCCCGTATCGTGGCGGCCTGGTTCCCAACGAAAGAGCGCGGCACGGCATCTGCGATTTTTAACTCCGCACAGTATTTCTCCCTGGCGCTGTTTTCCCCGCTGCTCGGCTGGCTGACCTTCGCCTGGGGCTGGGAGCACGTTTTTACCGTGATGGGCGTGATTGGTTTTGTGCTTACCGGACTGTGGGTAAAGTTTATTCATAACCCAACCGATCACCCGCGCATGTCGCAAGAAGAGTTGAAGTTTATCTCTGAAAACGGCGCGGTCGTGGATATGGACCATAAAAAACCGGGCGATGTGAAGTCAGGTGGTCCTAAACTGCATTATATCAAGCAGTTGCTGACAAATCGTATGATGCTTGGTGTGTTCTTTGGCCAGTATTTTATCAACACAATTACCTGGTTTTTTCTCACCTGGTTCCCGATTTACCTGGTTCAGGAAAAAGGTATGTCGATTCTGAAAGTGGGCCTGGTGGCTTCGATTCCGGCACTGTGTGGGTTTTTCGGTGGCGTGCTCGGCGGCGTGTTCTCTGATTATCTGATTAAACGTGGTTTCAGCATTACCCTGGCGCGTAAGCTGCCGATAGTGCTCGGCATGTTGCTCGCATCGACCATTATTCTGTGTAACTACACCGATAATACCGCTCTTGTGGTGGCGCTGATGGCGCTGGCGTTCTTCGGTAAAGGTTTCGGCGCGCTGGGTTGGCCGGTGATTTCCGATACCGCGCCGAAAGAGATTGTCGGTCTGTGCGGTGGGGTATTTAACGTATTTGGCAACGTGGCTTCCATCGTCACCCCGCTGGTGATTGGGTATCTGGTGAGCGAGCTGCACTCATTTAATGCTGCGCTGATGTTTGTAGGGTGCTCGGCGCTGATGGCAATGGTTTGCTACCTGTTTATTGTCGGTGACATTAAACGTATGGAATTGCAGAAATAAACAAAGGTATAGGCGATGAATAACACGATTTTCCCGAATAAGTTTAAAGCGGCCCTCGCGGCGCAACAAATTCAGATTGGCTGCTGGTCTGCATTTGCCAGCCCAATCAGTACCGAAGTTTTAGGCCTGGCAGGTTTTGACTGGCTGGTACTGGATGGCGAACATGCGCCGAATGATATCTCGACGTTTATTCCGCAATTGATGGCGCTGAAAGGCAGCGACAGCGCGGCGGTAGTGCGTGTACCAACCAACGAGCCGGTAATTATCAAGCGTCTGCTGGATATCGGGTTTTACAACTTCCTGATCCCGTTCGTTGAGACGGAAGAAGAAGCGGTTAACGCTGTGGCGTCGACCCGCTATCCGCCGGAAGGTATTCGCGGCGTGTCCGTATCCCATCGCGCCAATATGTTTGGCACCGTACCGGACTACTTTGCGCAGTCGAATAAGAACATCACCATCATCGTGCAGATCGAAAGTCAGCAGGGCGTTGATAACGTTGACGCAATCGCGGCGACAGAAGGTGTTGACGGTGTCTTCGTCGGACCAAGCGATCTGGCCGCGGCGCTAGGTCACCTCGGCAATGCGTCACATCCTGATGTGCAGAAAGCTATCCAGCACATTTTTGCCCGCGCGAAAGCACACGGCAAACCAAGCGGCATTCTGGCCCCGGTAGAGGCGGATGCGCGTCGTTATCTGGAGTGGGGCGCGACGTTTGTTGCCGTTGGCAGCGACCTTGGCGTGTTCCGTTCAGCCACGCAGAAACTGGCTGATTCTTTTAAGAAATAACCACCATCGACAGTAGAGAGAGATAAAGACATGACAATGAAAGTTGGTTTTATTGGCCTCGGTATTATGGGTAAACCAATGAGTAAAAACCTCCTCAAGGCAGGTTACTCGCTGGTGGTTGCTGACCGTAACCCGGAATCCATTGCGGAAGTAATTGCCGCAGGTGCTGAAACTGCCGCCACAGCGAAAGATATCGCTGAGCAGTGTGATGTGATTATCACCATGCTGCCGAACTCTCCGCATGTTAAGGAAGTGGCACTGGGTGAAGGCGGCATTATTGAAGGGGCGAAACCGGGCACAGTGCTTATCGACATGAGCTCCATCGCGCCGTTAGCCAGCCGTGAAATTAGCGACGCGCTGAAAGCGAAAGGCGTGGATATGTTGGATGCGCCGGTCAGCGGCGGCGAGCCAAAAGCGATTGACGGCACGTTGTCGGTGATGGTCGGCGGCGATAAAGCGATTTTCGACAAGTACTACGATCTGCTGAAAGCGATGGCAGGCTCCGTGGTGCATACCGGTGAAATTGGTGCGGGTAACGTTACCAAGCTGGCGAATCAGGTGATTGTGGCGCTGAACATTGCCGCGATGTCTGAAGCGCTGACGCTGGCGACCAAAGCGGGTGTGAATCCGGATCTGGTGTATCAGGCGATCCGTGGCGGGCTGGCAGGCAGCACCGTGCTGGATGCGAAAGCGCCGATGGTGATGGATCGCAACTTTAAACCAGGTTTCCGTATTGACCTGCATATCAAAGACCTGGCGAACGCGCTGGATACCTCTCATGGCGTTGGCGCTCAGTTGCCGCTGACTGCAGCAGTCATGGAGATGATGCAGGCGCTACGCGCAGATGGATTGGGTACTGCCGATCACAGTGCGCTCGCATGCTACTACGAAAAACTGGCGAAAGTGGAAGTCACTCGCTAACAAGAAGGGCGCGGATGTGCGCCCTGTATTTCTTGCCTTGCGCGGCACAGTCAGGCTACATAACTATGAAAATCGTAATTGCCCCAGACTCTTATAAAGAAAGCCTTTCTGCCACCGAGGTAGCTCAGGCAATAGAAAAAGGATTTCGGGAAATTTTCCCCGATGCGCAATATGTTTCTGTTCCGGTTGCCGATGGCGGCGAAGGAACGGTTGAAGCCATGATTGCCGCGACGCAAGGGAGTGAACATTCAGCGCAAGTAACGGGGCCGCTGGGCGAAAAAGTGAATGCCTGCTGGGGCATGTCTGGAGATGGTAAAACTGCGTTTATCGAAATGGCGGCAGCCAGCGGTCTGGCGTTGGTGCCTCCTGAAAAGCGCAACCCTTTAGTCACTACGTCACGCGGTACCGGAGAGCTGATTTTGCAGGCGCTGGATAGCGGTGCGCAGAGCATCATTATTGGCATCGGCGGCAGTGCCACCAACGACGGTGGCGCGGGTATGGTGCAGGCGCTGGGGGCAAAACTTTGCGACGCCAACGGGACAGAAATTGGCTATGGTGGTGGAAGCCTGATGAGTCTGAACTCCATCGATATCTCGGGTCTGGATCCGCGCTTAAAAACCTGTTCCATTCGCGTGGCCTGTGATGTGACTAATCCACTCATCGGCGATTCTGGCGCTTCGCGCATTTTTGGCCCGCAGAAAGGGGCGACGGAAGAACGCATTCTCGAACTGGACCGTAATCTGTCTCATTATGCCGACATTATTAAAAAGTCTCTGCGGGTTGATGTGAAAGATGTGCCAGGCTCCGGTGCGGCAGGTGGAATGGGCGCGGCATTAATGGCTTTTTTAGGCGCCGAGCTGCGCAGCGGTATCGAGATTGTGACCCAGGCGCTCAATCTGGAAGAGCATATTCACGACTGTACGCTGGTGGTGACCGGCGAAGGGCGGATCGACAGCCAGAGCATTCACGGCAAAGTGCCGGTAGGCGTGGCGAATGTCGCGAAGAAGTACCACAAGCCGGTTATTGGTATTGGCGGCAGCCTGACGCGCGATGTGGAGGTCGTGCATCAATATGGTATCGATGCGGTATTTAGCGTATTGACCAGCATCAGCACGCTGGAAGAGGCCTTCCGTGGGGCATTTGATAATATTTATCGCGCCTCAAGAAACATCGCTGCCACGTTAGCGATAGGAATGCGCAGTGCGGGGTGACATTGCCCCGCAAACCCTCTATACTGCGCGCCGAAGCTGACCAGACAGTCGCCGCTTCGTCGTCGTCCTCTTCGGGGGAGACGGGCGGAGGGGAGGAAAGTCCGGGCTCCATAGGGCAGGGTGCCAGGTAACGCCTGGGGGGGAAACCCACGACCAGTGCAACAGAGAGCAAACCGCCGATGGCCCACGCAAGTGGGATCAGGTAAGGGTGAAAGGGTGCGGTAAGAGCGCACCGCGCGGCTGGTAACAGTCCGTGGCACGGTAAACTCCACCCGGAGCAAGGCCAAATAGGGGTTCACAAGGTACGGCCCGTACTGAACCCGGGTAGGCTGCTTGAGCCAGTGAGCGATTGCTGGCCTAGATGAATGACTGTCCACGACAGAACCCGGCTTATCGGTCAGCTTCACTCTTTATAAAACCCCGCTTCGGCGGGGTTTTTGCTTTCTGGGTAAGCCAGATGAATGACTGTCCACGACGCTATGCTCAAAAGAACGCGGCTTATCGGTCAGCTTCACTCTTTAATAAAACCCCGCTTCGGCGGGGTTTTTGCTTTCTGGGTAAGCCAGATGAATGACTGTCCACGACGCTATACTCAAAAGAACGCGGCTTATCGGTCAGCTTCACTCTTTATAAGGCCTCGCTTCGGCGGGGTTTTTGCTTTCTGGGCAGGTTGCCATGCCTGATGGCGCTGCGCTTATCAGGCCTACTGGGGGAGAGAGTGGTTTTGTAGGCCGGATAAGGTGTTTACACCGCCATCCGGCAGAGGTTTTACAGCGAGCATTGAGATTGGTTTTCGAGGATGCAGGCGCTTATTTCCTTCTTATCTAATTTTTATATCCCTATTATTTATGCACCGAATTTCTTTTATCTGAGGGGAATGTGTCGGTGGATATTTCTAATTTTGTGACGACCAACACAAAACGCTGTGCGATACGTTTTTCTCGAGAATAATCGAACGCAATCGATCGCCATCACAAAATTACTTGCTAATAAATCGCACAAAATCAGTGTTAATATAATGTTGCATATGATAATTGTTTGTGTTTTTTAGATTGAATTTTAATGAATGCAATGTTTCTTTACAAACAAATGTGGCGAAAAAATGTGATGCATAACGTTATTTAATCGCCATAATCATTAAAATATAATTAAATTTGATAAGTTGTTTATTAAATTTAAGCACCATCTTGCCTGATAATTGTTCTGTAATTGATTGAAATATAGCCTTTCATGGTTTTAAAAAATAGTGGAAAAAATGGGGGTGTTATAGCCATAAAAAATCGTTATCCCCCCATCTTTTTTTGACTAAAGTCAGGATAAAGTGAGATCGATAATTCATATCTATATGATTATTAAGTAATTTAAATTTTAACGATAGTCTTACAAAATGTAAGTCAAGGGGATTTGTGAGGGGTAGCACATATCCTTGTTCGCTTAATTTGGTACACTTCCTGCCGTCAACAAAGTAATTAACGCAGGTCGATATGAATACTATTACACTCCCTAAAACACAGCACTTAGTGGTCTTTCAGGAAGTCATTAGAAGCGGTTCTATCGGCTCAGCTGCAAAAGAATTAGGTTTAACTCAACCCGCTGTCAGTAAAATCATCAATGATGTAGAGGCTTATTTCGGTATTGAGTTAGTTGTACGTAAAAATACTGGTGTGACATTGACTCAGGCAGGTCAGGTAATGCTCTCATGGTCTGAATCTATTACCCGTGAAATGAAAAACATGGTTGATGAGATGAACAGCATGACGAGCAACGCGGTCGTTGATGTGTCGTTTGGCTTTCCTTCACTGATCGCCTTCACCATCATGTCCGGCATGATTAAAAAATTCAAAGAAGTGTTCCCGAAGGCGCAGGTTTCTATGTATGAAGCTCAGCTCTCCTCCTTCTTACCGGCAATCCGTGACGGACGTCTGGATTTCGCCATCGGTACGCTGAGTGATGAGATGAAACTGCACGATCTGCATGTTGAACCGCTCTTTGAGTCAGACTTTATCCTGGTTGCCAGCAAGTCCCGAACATGCACCGGCATCACCTCGCTGAGCGCGTTGAAAAACGAACAGTGGGTGTTGCCACAAACGAATATGGGGTACTACAGCGAACTTCTTACCACGTTACAGAATAATGGCATCAGCAGTGAAAACATCGTTAAAACAGACTCTGTCGTTACGATTTATAATCTTGTTCTCAATGCTGATTTCTTAACAGTAATTCCCTGCGATATGACCACACCGTTTGGCTCAAACCAGTTTATTACTATCCCGGTAGAAGAAACCTTACCCGTCGCGCGCTATGCCGCCGTGTGGTCGAAAAATTATCGAATTAAAAAAGCAGCATCTATTTTGGTGGAATTAGCCAAAGAATATTCATCATATAATTGTCGGAGACGAAGGCAATTAATTGAAATTGATTAAAGATTGAATTTGTTTTAACACGAAATAAACGCCATTTGTCTATATCTGACAATGGTCACGGCTATCTATTTACTTTAATACCCAGGTAAGAGGTTCTAATGCACATTACATACGATCTCCCAGTTGCAATTGAAGATATCCTCGAAGCGAAAAAAAGACTTGCGGGGAAAATTTATAAAACGGGAATGCCTCGCTCTAACTATTTTAGTGAACGTTGCAAAGGGGAAATTTTCCTCAAGTTTGAAAACATGCAGCGTACCGGTTCATTTAAAATCCGTGGTGCTTTTAACAAGCTCAGTTCATTAACCGAAGCTGAAAGATGTAAGGGCGTGGTGGCTTGCTCTGCAGGTAACCATGCGCAAGGTGTTTCTCTCTCCTGCGCTATGCTCGGAATCGACGGCAAAGTGGTGATGCCGAAAGGCGCACCGAAGTCTAAAGTAGCGGCAACCTGCGATTATTCCGCAGAAGTTGTGCTGCACGGCGACAACTTCAACGACACCATCGCTAAGGTTAGCGAGATTGTGGAAACTGAAGGCCGTATCTTTATTCCACCCTATGATGACCCGAAAGTTATTGCTGGTCAGGGCACTATTGGTCTGGAAATTCTGGAAGACTTGTACGATGTCGATAACGTGATTGTGCCAATTGGCGGTGGTGGACTGATTGCTGGTATTGCGGTGGCAATTAAATCTATTAACCCGACCATTAAAATTATTGGCGTACAGTCTGAAAACGTTCACGGCATGGCGGCTTCTTTCCACGCTGGAGAAATAACCACGCACCGAACGACCGGCACCCTGGCGGATGGTTGTGACGTTTCCCGCCCGGGTACTTTAACGTATGAAATTGTTCGTGAGTTGGTGGATGACATTGTCCTGGTCAGCGAAGATGAAATTCGCAACAGCATGGTGGCATTAATTCAGCGAAATAAAGTTGTGACTGAAGGTGCCGGCGCGCTGGCATGCGCAGCATTATTAAGCGGGAAATTAGATAGCTATATCCAGAACAGAAAAACAGTCAGCATTATTTCTGGCGGTAATATCGACCTTTCTCGTGTATCTCAAATTACTGGTTTAGTTGACGCTTAATATACTTCGTTGAGGATAGGATATGAGTACTACTGATAGCATTGTATCCAGCCAGACAAAACAGTCGTCCTGGCGCAAATCGGACACCACCTGGACACTGGGTTTATTTGGTACAGCCATCGGCGCTGGGGTGCTGTTCTTCCCTATCCGCGCAGGTTTTGGCGGACTGATCCCCATTCTGATCATGCTGGTGTTAGCATACCCCATCGCCTTCTATTGCCACCGTGCGCTGGCACGCCTGTGTCTTTCCGGTTCTAACCCTTCCGGTAACATCACAGAAACGGTTGAAGAGCACTTTGGTAAAACGGGCGGCGTGGTTATCACGTTCCTCTACTTCTTTGCGATTTGTCCGCTGCTGTGGATTTATGGCGTCACCATTACCAACACCTTTATGACCTTCTGGGAAAACCAGCTGCAGATGCCCGCGCTGAACCGTGGCTTCGTGGCGTTGTTCCTGTTGCTGCTGATGGCATTCGTCATCTGGTTTGGTAAAGATCTGATGGTTAAAGTGATGAGCTACCTGGTATGGCCGTTCATTGCCAGCCTGGTGCTTATCTCTCTGTCACTGATTCCTTACTGGAACTCTGCGGTTATCGATCAGGTTGATATCAGCAATATCGCCCTGACTGGCCATGACGGCATCCTGGTTACCGTATGGCTGGGTATTTCCATCATGGTGTTCTCTTTCAACTTCTCGCCAATCGTTTCTTCCTTCGTCGTCTCTAAACGTGAAGAGTATGAGAAAGATTACGGTCGTGAATTTACCGAGCAGAAGTGTTCCAAAATCATCTCCCGCGCCAGTATGCTGATGGTTGCGGTGGTAATGTTCTTCGCCTTTAGCTGCCTGTTCACGCTGTCTCCGGCAAACATGGCGGATGCGAAAGCGCAAAACATTCCTGTGCTGTCTTACCTGGCAAACCACTTCGCTTCACTGTCCGGTACGAAGTCCACCTTCGCAACTGTTCTGGAGTACGGTGCTTCAATCATCGCCCTGGTTGCTATCTTCAAATCTTTCTTCGGCCACTATCTGGGCACGCTGGAAGGTCTGAACGGTCTGGTGCTGAAGTTTGGTTATAAAGGCGATAAAACGAAAGTTTCTGCCGGCAAACTTAATACCATCAGCATGATCTTCATCATGGGCTCCACCTGGGTTGTGGCTTACGCCAACCCGAACATCCTGGACCTGATTGAAGCAATGGGCGCGCCGATTATTGCCTCTCTGCTCTGCCTGCTGCCGATGTATGCCATCCGTAAGGCGCCATCACTGGCGAAATACCGTGGCCGTCTGGATAACGTGTTTGTTACCGTGATTGGTCTGCTGACCATCCTGAACATCGTCTACAAACTGTTTTAATCCTTAAGCTCAGGATGAGCGGAGTAGTGAAATGAATGAGTTTCCGGTAGTACTGGTTATTAACTGTGGTTCGTCTTCCATTAAATTCTCAGTGCTGGATGCAGCAAACTGTGAAGTTTTAATGGCGGGGATCGCAGACGGTATTAACTCTGAAAATGCGTTCATAGCAATTAATGGTGGAGAGCCAGCTAAGCTGGCTCACCACAGCTACGAAGACGCATTAAAAGCAATTGCCGTTGAACTAGAGAAACGTAATTTAATGGACAGCGTGGCCTTAATTGGCCACCGCATTGCCCACGGCGGAAATATCTTTACTGAATCAGCAATTATTACTGACGAAGTTATCGATAATATTCGTCGGGTATCGCCGCTAGCTCCGTTACATAATTATGCGAACCTGAGTGGGATCGAATCTGCTCAGCACCTTTTCCCAGGCGTGCAGCAGGTCGCGGTATTTGATACCAGCTTCCACCAGACGATGGCCCCAGAAGCCTATCTGTACGGTTTACCGTGGAAATATTTTGAGGAGTTGGGCGTTCGCCGTTATGGCTTCCACGGCACGTCGCACCGCTATGTTTCTCAACGGGCGCATGAGCTTCTCGAGTTGCAACATGATGACTCCGGTCTGGTTGTGGCGCACCTGGGCAACGGCGCGTCAATCTGTGCGGTACGTAATGGACAGAGCGTTGATACCTCTATGGGCATGACGCCGCTGGAAGGGCTGATGATGGGCACACGCAGCGGCGACGTCGATTTCGGCGCGATGGCGTGGATTGCCAGCGAAACCAACCAGACGCTGAGCGACCTTGAGCGCGTAGTGAATAAAGAGTCCGGTTTACTGGGTATTTCCGGTTTGTCCTCTGACTTACGTACGTTAGAAAAAGCCTGGCACGAAGGACATGAGCGTGCGCAGCTGGCGATTAAAACGTTTGTGCATCGTATTGCACGCCATATCGCCGGACATGCCGCATCGCTGCATCGTCTTGATGGGATTATTTTCACCGGCGGAATTGGTGAGAACTCGGTATTAATTCGTCGTCTGGTTATTGAACATCTCGCCGTTTTAGGGGTGAATATCGACAGCGAAATGAATAGCCTGCCAAATTCCCATGGCGAAAGAATTATCTCTAATAAAGATGCTCGTGTTATTTGTGCGGTTATTCCCACAAATGAAGAGAAAATGATTGCGCGTGATGCCATTGCCTTAGGCAAAATTAATACACCAGTAGAATTTGCATAATTAAATTTCAGCAGAGAGATTATTTTTCATGAAGGTAAATATCGATACCAGCGATATGCTGTATGCCGAAGCCTGGAATGGCTTTAAAGGTACGGACTGGAAAGAAGAAATTAATGTCCGTGATTTTATTCAGCACAACTATACGCCTTATGAAGGGGATGAATCTTTCCTCGCCGAAGCAACGCCTGCGACCACTGCATTGTGGGAAAAAGTCATGGCGGGCATCCGTATTGAAAACTCGACGCACGCGCCGGTTGATTTCGATACCAATATTGCTACCACGATAACCGCGCATGATGCGGGTTATATTGAACAAGAACTGGAAAAAATCGTCGGTCTGCAAACGGATAAGCCGCTCAAGCGTGCTCTGCATCCGTTTGGCGGCATCAACATGATCAAAAGCTCTTTTGATGCTTATGGTCGTGAGATGGATGCTGATTTTGAATACCAGTTTACTGAACTGCGTAAAACCCATAACCAGGGCGTATTCGATGCCTACTCTCCGGATATGCTGCGCTGCCGTAAATCCGGCGTGCTGACCGGCCTGCCGGATGGTTACGGTCGTGGCCGTATCATCGGTGACTACCGCCGCGTCGCGCTGTATGGTATCCGCTATCTGGTGCGTGAGCGTGAACTGCAGTTTGCCGATCTCCAGTCGAACCTGGAGTGGGGCCAGAATCTTGAAGCCACGATTCGTCTGCGCGAAGAGCTGTCTGAACACCGTCGCGCCCTGCTGCAAATGCAGGAAATGGCGGCGAAATACGGCTGCGATATTTCCCGTCCGGCGCGTAATGCGCAGGAAGCGGTGCAGTGGGTGTACTTTGCTTACCTGGCTGCGGTGAAATCTCAGAACGGTGGTGCTATGTCGCTGGGCCGTACCGCATCGTTCCTCGACATCTACATTGAGCGCGATTTCAAAGCGGGCGTGTTAAATGAGCAGCAGGCGCAGGAACTGATCGACCACTTCATTATGAAGATCCGTATGGTGCGCTTCCTGCGTACGCCGGAATTCGACACCCTGTTCTCAGGCGACCCAATCTGGGCGACCGAAGTTATCGGCGGTATGGGACTGGATGGCCGCACGCTGGTGACGAAAAACTCGTTCCGCTACCTGCATACGCTACACACCATGGGCCCGGCACCTGAGCCGAACCTGACGGTGCTGTGGTCTGAGCAGCTACCGATAGCCTTCAAAAAGTACGCCGCCCAGGTGTCTATCATCACTTCGTCTTTGCAGTATGAAAACGACGATCTGATGCGTGCCGACTTTGACAGCGATGACTATGCCATTGCCTGCTGCGTCAGCCCGATGGTTATCGGCAAGCAAATGCAGTTCTTCGGGGCGCGTGCCAACCTCGCCAAAACGTTGCTGTATGCAATCAACGGCGGCGTGGATGAGAAGCTGAAAATCCAGGTCGGGCCGAAAACGGCACCGCTGATGGATGACGTGTTGGACTACGACACGGTGATGGAGAGCCTGGACCACTTTATGGACTGGCTGGCCGTGCAGTACATCAGCGCGTTGAACATCATCCACTACATGCACGACAAGTACAGCTACGAAGCTTCGCTGATGGCGCTGCACGATCGTGATGTCTATCGCACGATGGCCTGTGGTATGGCGGGTCTGTCCGTGGCGGCGGATTCTCTGTCGGCTATCAAATACGCTCGCGTGAAACCGATTCGTGATGAAAATGGTCTGGCAGTTGATTTCGAAATCGAAGGCGACTATCCGCAATACGGTAACAACGATGAGCGCGTAGACAGCATTGCCTGCGACCTGGTCGAACGCTTTATGAAGAAAATTAAGGTGTTGCCAACCTACCGTAACGCGGTGCCGACGCAGTCCATTCTGACCATTACCTCCAACGTGGTGTACGGACAGAAAACCGGTAACACGCCGGACGGACGTCGCGCAGGTACGCCGTTTGCGCCAGGGGCGAACCCGATGCACGGCCGCGATCGTAAAGGTGCGGTGGCGTCGTTAACCTCGGTTGCCAAACTGCCGTTCACCTATGCCAAAGACGGTATCTCGTACACCTTCTCCATTGTGCCGGCAGCGCTGGGCAAAGAGGATGGAGTGCGTAAAACCAACCTGGTCGGTCTGCTGGACGGTTACTTCCACCATGAAGCACATGTGGAAGGCGGGCAGCATCTGAACGTTAACGTTATGAACCGTGAAATGTTGATGGATGCCATTGAGCACCCGGAAAACTATCCGAACCTGACGATCCGCGTGTCTGGCTATGCGGTGCGCTTCAACGCGCTGACCCGCGAACAGCAGCAGGATGTTATTTCACGTACTTTCACCCAGGCGCTCTGACGCCGGAGGGACTATGAGAAAAGTAATTGCAACCGAATGTGCACCAGGGGCGATTGGGCCTTACGTACAGGGTGTGGATCTGGGCAGTATGGTGTTGACGTCAGGTCAAATCCCGGTGTGTCCACAGACCGGTGAAGTGGCTGAAAACGTGGCCGATCAGGCGCGTCAAAGCCTGGAAAACGTGAAAGCGATCGTCGAGTCCGCAGGTTTGAAAGTGAGCGATATCGTGAAGACGACCGTTTTCGTTTCTGACCTGAACGACTTCGCCACCATTAATCAGGTGTACCAGCAGTTCTTTGATGAGCATAAGGCAATTTACCCTACGCGCAGCTGCGTACAGGTCGCCCGCTTACCAAAGGATGTGAAGCTGGAGATTGAAGCCATCGCCGTACGTGGCGACACGCTGTAATCCCTTGCGGGGCGATCTCAGGATCGCCCCGATCCTTAATGAGTGTGAAACCTGGTCTTCACTGAACGGCAATCCGAGGGTGTGGATATGATTAGCGCATTCGATATTTTTAAGATTGGCATTGGACCTTCCAGCTCCCATACCGTGGGGCCAATGAACGCAGGTAAAAGCTTTATCGATCTGTTGGTCAGCAGCGGGGAACTTCCCAAGGCTACGCATATTGTGGTCGATCTTTATGGATCGCTCTCCCTGACCGGAAAAGGTCATGCGACGGATGTCGCCATCATGATGGGACTGGCCGGTAACAGTCCGCAAAACGTTAATATAGATTCTATCGCTGGTTTTACTCAGGAAGTGGCCCGTACCGGACGTTTACCGGTTGCAGAGGGCACGCATATTGTCGATTTCTCCCCAGACAAAAATATCCTCTTTCACGCCGAAACGCTGCCGCGCCATGAAAATGGCATGCGTATCACCGCATGGAACGGCACCGAGACGCTATTAAGCAAAACCTATTACTCCGTCGGCGGTGGTTTTATCGTTGAAGAGGAGCAATTTGGTCAGGCGTATGATGTTGAAGCACACGTGCCCTACAATTTTCATTCCGCCAGCGAACTACTGAAACTTTGTGAGCGTAACGGGCTGTCCGTTTCCGGTCTGATGATGCAGAATGAACTGGCGATGCGCAGCAAAGAAGAAATCGATTCTGGCTTTGCCGCCATCTGGGATGTCATGCACGCCGGGATTGAGCGCGGCATGAACACCGAAGGCGTCCTGCCTGGCCCGCTTAACGTACCGCGTCGCGCCGTAGCATTACGTCGGTTACTGGTTTCCAGCGATAATCTGTCCAGCGACCCGATGAACGTTATCGACTGGATCAACATGTTCGCGCTGGCCGTGAGCGAAGAAAACGCCGCCGGATGCCGGGTTGTGACGGCACCGACCAACGGCGCATGTGGAATTATCCCTGCCGTATTGGCCTATTACGACAAGTTCCGCCGTCCGGTGAATGCAAACTCCATTGCCCGCTACTTGCTGGCCGCGGGGGCGATAGGGGCGCTGTATAAAATGAACGCCTCTATTTCTGGTGCCGAAGTCGGCTGCCAGGGTGAAATTGGCGTAGCCTGTTCAATGGCGGCAGCCGGGCTGACCGAGTTGCTCGGCGGTAGCCCGTCGCAGGTTTGTATTGCGGCGGAAATCGCCATGGAGCATAACCTGGGGCTGACCTGCGATCCGGTTGCTGGACAGGTGCAAATACCTTGCATTGAGCGTAATGCGATCAACGCGGTAAAAGCCGTCAACGCCGCACGCATGGCGCTACGTCGCACATCTGAGCCACGCGTTTCGCTCGATAAAGTGATCGAGACCATGTATGAAACGGGCAAAGATATGAACGACAAATACCGCGAAACGTCACGCGGTGGTCTGGCGATTAAAGTAGTTTGTACCTGAGATGAAAGGGTGCGTTTGTAGGCCGGATAAGGCGTAAGCGCCGCCGCTCCCTTGCATCCCAGGCTCCCGGCGGGAAAATCGTCGCTGCGCGAGCTATTCGTCTTATTCCGTCTGCCTGTCGGGTCGGGGCCGAGCCTGCATCCATGCAGGCCGTCCCCTCTGCCCGCATCCCTGCGGGCAGTCCCGGTCAGCCGTCAACGCCTCATCGATTTTCAGCCGGACCGGGGTCATCGCTTCAACCCTCTGACTTCCAGTTAAATCTGTTTTGCTGTTTTAACAAAAAACGCAGAAGGTGAGGTGTTAACTGATCAGCATTAGCACTTTGGTGTACATTTTTTGTTGTGATCTGCTTCAAAAATAGAATTTAAATCCTATATATGCATATAAAAGAGAAAATATTTCTTAACTTTTAGAAATTACAGGGGTTTGTTTGTGAAGTTTTTCTCTGATCCTGCGCGTATGATTTCTTCATTACTCCAATAGCTCACCTGCACCTAAGTACTGCGTATCGCATTGATGCAGTACGAAAAAAATATAAAAACCTCTACCTACACATTGAGCGGGAAATTATGGAAACGGCAACGAATAGTAGCGTAATACTCGACGCATCTGCTCCGGCACGTCGGGCGGGAATGACCGAAAGCGAATGGCGTGAAGCCATTAAGTTCGACAGCACGGACACCGGCTGGATCATTATGAGTATCGGTATGGCAATTGGCGCGGGGATTGTTTTTCTTCCTGTCCAGGTTGGATTGATGGGGCTGTGGGTGTTCTTGCTCTCCTCTATCATCGGCTACCCAGCCATGTACCTGTTCCAGCGCCTGTTTATCAACACGCTGGCTGAGTCCCCAGAGTGTAAAGACTACCCGAGCGTGATCAGCGGCTATCTGGGTAAGAACTGGGGCATCCTGTTAGGTGCGTTGTATTTTGTGATGCTGGTTATCTGGATGTTCGTTTATTCCACCGCCATCACCAATGACAGCGCCTCCTATCTGCACACGTTTGGTGTGACGGAAGGTTTACTGTCCGACAGCCCGTTCTATGGCCTGGTACTGATTTGCATCCTGGTGGCTATCTCGTCACGCGGGGAACAAATGCTGTTTAAAATCTCCACCGGTATGGTAATGACCAAGCTGCTGGTTGTGGCAGCGCTTGGCGTGTCGATGGTAGGGATGTGGCATCTGCATAACGCGGGTTCACTGCCGCCGATGGCGCTGCTGATCAAAAATGCGATCATCACTCTGCCGTTTACGCTGACCTCGATTCTGTTTATTCAGACCTTAAGCCCGATGGTTATCTCATACCGTTCACGCAACAAATCCATCGAAGTGGCGCGTCATAAAGCCCTGCGTGCCATGAACATCGCGTTCGGTATTCTGTTTGTTACCGTCTTTTTCTACGCCGTTTCCTTCACGTTGGCGATGGGCCACGACGAAGCGGTTAAAGCTTATGAGCAGAACATTTCCGCTCTGGCGATTGCCGCGCAATTTATCAATGGTGCGGGTGCTGGCTGGGTGAAAATCGTCAGCGTTATTCTGAACATTTTCGCCGTTATGACCGCTTTCTTCGGTGTCTACTTAGGTTTCCGTGAAGCGACTCAAGGGATCGTGATGAACATTCTGCGCCGCTATATGCCGGCTGAGAAAATCAACGAAACCTTTGTTCAGCGCGGCATTATGATTTTTGCCATCCTGCTGGCCTGGAGCGCAATTGTGCTCAACGCGCCGGTGCTGAGCTTCACCTCTATTTGTAGCCCTATCTTCGGCATGGTGGGTTGTCTGATCCCGGCCTGGCTGGTCTACAAAGTTCCTGCACTGCACAAATACAAAGGCGCTTCCCTGTATCTGATTATTTTCACGGGCCTGCTGTTGTGCGTTTCTCCGTTCCTGGCATTTTCCTGAGATATTTGAGCAAAGGTTGTTGTTATGTTTGAGACTACATTGAATCCATTATGGGATAGTTTTATCCGCGCGGTGCAGGAAGAAGTTAAGCCTGCGTTGGGCTGTACAGAACCTATCTCTCTGGCTCTGGCGGCGGCGGTTGCATCCTCTGAGCTGGACGGCGCGGTTGAACGCATTGACGCGTGGGTCTCACCGAACCTGATGAAAAACGGCATGGGCGTTACCGTGCCGGGTACCGGAATGGTCGGGTTACCTGTCGCGGCGGCGCTGGGTGCGCTGGGGGGAAATGCCCGTGCCGGTTTAGAGGTACTGAAAGATGCGTCACCACAAGCGATCGCCGATGCGAAAGCGATGCTGAGCGCTGGCAAGGTTGCGGTGATGCTGCAGGAGCCTTGCGAGGACATCCTCTTTTCCCGCGCGAAGGTTTACAGCGCTGAAGGATGGGCGTGCGTGACGATTGTGGGCGGTCATACCAACATTGTGCACATCGAGACCAATAAGGGCGTAGTGTTCACCACAGAACAGAATGCTCAGGAAGAGGAACAGGAGTCGCCGCTGGCGGTATTGTCTCACACCTCGCTGGAAGAGATTCTGGCGTTCGTGAACGCGGTACCGTTTGAGTCAATCCGCTTCATTCTCGATGCGGCAAAACTGAACGGTGCGCTGTCTCAGGAAGGGCTGCGCGGTAACTGGGGTTTGCACATCGGAACTACGCTTGAGAAGCAGTGTGTGCGTGGCCTGCTGGCGAACGATCTCTCCACCTCTATTCTGATCCGCACCAGTGCGGCATCGGATGCGCGAATGGGCGGGGCGACGCTGCCGGCCATGAGCAACTCCGGCTCCGGTAATCAGGGCATTACCGCGACTGTTCCGGTGATGGTGGTGGCTGAGCACTTTGGCGCGGATGAGGAGAAACTGGCACGTGCGCTAATGTTGTCTCATCTGAGCGCTATCTACATCCATCATCAGCTTCCGCGTTTGTCTGCACTGTGTGCGGCAACTACGGCGGCGATGGGGGCAGCAGCGGGGATGGCATGGATCGTAGATGGTCGCTACAACACCATCGCGATGGCGATCAGCAGCATGATTGGTGACGTGAGCGGAATGATATGCGATGGCGCTTCAAACAGCTGCGCGATGAAAGTCTCAACCAGTGCTTCCGCGGCGTGGAAAGCGGTACTGATGGCGCTGGATGATACTGCTGTAACCGGCAACGAAGGGATTGTGGCGCATAACGTGGAACAATCTATCGCTAACCTGTGCGCGCTGGCGTGTCGTTCAATGCAGGAAACCGACAAGCAGATTATTGAGATCATGGCCAGTAAGGCACATTAATCTGTAGGCCGGGTAAGCCGTTGCCGCCACCCGGCATAAGTCTAAGCCGCCTGTTCAGGCGGCTTCTTCGTCTTCCAGCCGTAGTTCGGCATCGGCCACAATCGCTTCCAGCTCTGTCAGCATTTCTTCATAGCCGAAGGTAACTGTTTCTTGTTTTTTCGGCTCAACCTGAGGCTGGCGTTTTTTTGATGATTTCTTGCTCAATAGTCGTACTCCATTGTTTTCCCTGACTATACGGGCAAATCTATCAGCAAAGCGCGCAGCGGGGTATCGGCGACTAACGTTATGTTAGTTTCGTCACGAATAAATGCCCCATCGCCACAGGTGAGCGCTTCTTTTTCGGCGCCAGACGTCACCGCATGGAATCTGCCGTGAATCGACTGTAAATAAGCACGTGGCCCATGTAACTGAAAACTCAACGATTCACCTTGCTGTAGCTCAACGTGGTGCACCCATACCTGTTGGCGCAGATGCAGGCTGCCTTGTTCACCGTCCGGCGAGGCCAGCAACTGATGCTTACCGGTGCCCAGCGTGGCTTTCTGTACACAGGCGTTTTCACGCTGCGGGCAGGCGTCCAGCCAGAGCTGCATCCGGGTTAACGGTTTGTCTTTGCTGATATTGTGTTCGCTATAGCTAATCCCGGGCTGTGTCGCGAGCAGCAAAACTTCACCTGCTTTGGCCTTGATATGGTTGCCTTCGCTGTCTCGGTACTCCGCTTCCCCTTCGAGGATCAGATTGACGATATCCACCTTCGGATAGGTCCGTGGCTGGAAAGAGGCCCCCGGTGCCAGAACTTCCTGGTTCAGAACACGCAGCGAGGCATAACCCAGCAGTTTAGGATCAAAATAGTGTCCAAAGGAGAAGGTATAACGGGCCTGCAGCCAGCCGTAGTCTGCTTGCCCGCATTGTTTGGCTGTACGGGTAGTAATCATAGTTCTTGACCTCTCTTTACTTCCTTTTATGTTAAATGGCTAGACGCTGCATTGTTAGCCAGATATTCTGCCCGGTATGTTCAAATTTCCTGAATGAGAACGAGATGGCCAAAGAAAGGGCTTTAACGCTTGAAGCGTTACGCGTCATGGACGCAATAGACAGACGCGGTAGTTTTGCTGCTGCGGCAGACGAACTGGGACGCGTTCCTTCCGCACTTAGCTATACCATGCAGAAGCTGGAGGAAGAGCTGGACGTGGTGCTGTTTGACCGCTCAGGCCACCGCACAAAATTCACTAACGTTGGGCGTATGTTGCTGGAGCGCGGGCGCGTACTGCTGGAAGCTGCGGATAAACTGACTACCGATGCCGAAGCATTGGCTCGCGGTTGGGAAACGCATCTGACTATCGTTACCGAAGCGCTGGTGCCGACGGCGGCTTTTTTCCCGCTGATCGACAGGCTTGCCGGGAAGGCCAATACCCAGCTTTCCGTTATTACCGAAGTTCTGGCCGGGGCGTGGGAGCGTCTTGAGCAGGGGCGGGCGGATATCGTGATTGCGCCGGATATGCATTTTCGCTCATCCTCAGAAATCAACTCGCGCAAGCTGTACTCGCTGATGAACGTCTATGTAGCGGCCCCGGATCATCCCATTCATCAGGAGCCGGAACCGTTATCGGAAGTCACCCGCGTTAAATACCGTGGGATCGCGGTGGCGGATACCGCCCGTGAACGTCCGGTGCTGACGGTTCAACTGCTGGATAAGCAGCCGCGTCTGACGGTGAGTACGATAGAAGATAAACGTCAGGCGCTGTTGGCAGGACTTGGCGTGGCGACGATGCCGTACCCACTGGTGGAAGAGGATATTGCGGCTGGTCGGCTGCGGGTCGTTAGTCCGGAATCGACAAGCGAGATAGATATTATTATGGCCTGGCGTCGTGACAGCATGGGCGAGGCGAAATCCTGGTGTCTGCGGGAAATCCCCAAGCTGTTTGCGGGTAAATAGCCTGACTGTTACGCCGGATGCGGTGCGAAGCACCTTATCCGGCCTGGAAGACGGAGTATGTTGTAGGCCTGATAAGCGCAGCGCCATCAGGCATCTACATATGCTACGTCAGGATAACTGTTTGGGATCGGGCCCGAAGCGGTTGCTCCCCTGAGTCCCGTTTTGACAGTTGAAAATGATGATCACCAGCCAGCCTACGATCGGGATCAGCAGCACCAGTAGCCACCAGGCTGAACGATCGGTGTCATGTAAACGCCGGAACTGTACCGCCCACCACGGAATAAAGACCAGAACCCCGTAAATCGTCGTTAATATGCCTTCTCCACCGGCGCGCTCCCAGCCAAACATTCTGTCCAGAATACCCAGCACGAATGTGAAGATGATGTTGACCAGCACAAACATCCAGTATTCTTTACGACGCGCGCGGCCACCAAAACCAAAGTAATTCTTTAATACGTTTAAATACCAATCCATTTTTGCCTCGTTCTGCATTCAATTACTTGTTTTTAAAGTAATCAAATTAAGAATAGCTGTGAATGAAATGATGGTAAATATTTACGGTATTAATTATTTAGCCCCCAAATGGGGGCCTGTGTATATCATGCGAAACGCTCGTCACGCCCATGAGGTTCGTTGAGGTCCTGCCACGGCCCAACAGAAATAATGCCGGTCGGGTTAATGGTTTTGTGGCTACGGAAGTAGTGATTGCGGATATGATCGAAATTGACGGTTTCCGCAATACCCGGTATCTGGTAGATATCACGCAGGAAACCGTACAGGTTCAGATAGTCGCTAATCCGGTGTTTGTCGCACTTGAAGTGGGTGACATACACGGGATCAAAGCGTACCAGCGTGGTCCACAGGCGAATGTCGGCCTCGGTTAACTGGTCGCCGGTCAGGTAGCGATGTTGCCCAAGGATCTGCTCCAGCCGTGCCAGAGATTGAAAGACGTTATCCACGGCGTCGTCGTAGGCTTCCTGACTGGTGGCAAATCCGGCTTTATACACGCCGTTATTAACGTTGTCATAAATCCAGTCGTTCAGCTCGTCGATTTTGCTTTGCAGGGCAGGGGGATAGTAATCTCCGGCTTTGGCGCCCAGCGCATCAAACGCGGTGTTAAACATGCGGATGATTTCTGCAGATTCGTTGCTGACAATGGTGTGGTTCTTTTTATCCCACAGCACCGGAACGGTGACCCGACCGCTGTAGTGCGGATCGGCGTGTAAATAGAGCTGATAAAGAAATTCGTGTTGATACAGGGTATCGCCGGTTGCCGCCGGGAAGTTATCGTCAAAGGTCCAGCCGTTTTCCAGCATCAGCGGATGCACAACAGAAACGGAAATAAACGGTTCCAGCCCTTTGAGTTTGCGCAAAATCAGCGTGCGATGCGCCCACGGACAGGCCAGAGAAACGTACAGATGATAGCGGTCTTTTTCGGCAGCAAAGCCACCTTCACCGGTCGGGCCAGGCGCGCCATCCGCGGTGAGCCAGTTACGGAAAGCCGATGCAGAACGTTGAAATTTTCCACCGGTTGATTTGGTGTCGTACCAGGTGTCATGCCAGATGCCGTCAATCAGTTGTCCCATGATTTTCGCCTCCTCAGATAGCAAAAGCGAGGAGATATCTCCTCGCTTTTTGATGTGTTCAGTATAGTTTGCTTACCACTTTTTATTCAGCACGCGGTCAATACTAAATGCGCCTGGACCGGTGATAGCCAGCAGCAGGAAACCGCCTGCGATGGTCAGGTTTTTCATGAACATCAGAGAGTTCACACCTTCCGCAAAGTTGCTGTGGAAGAGGAACGCCGTCAGCAATGTGAAGCCTGCGGTGAACAGCGCGGTTGTACGGGTCAGGAAACCGAACAGAATTGCCAGACCGCCGCCAAACTCAAGCAGAATCACCAGCGGCAGCATAAATCCTGGGACGCCCATGGCTTCCATGTACTGTTGGGTACCCGCATATCCGGTGATTTTTCCCCAACCTGCGGTAATAAACAGGATTGGCATCAGAATGCGCGCTACCAGTACACCAACATCTTCTAATTTCTTCATCATACTCTCCAGGAAACCACTCAGGCGGCTTATTGTGTTTTTTTGTGCATCGACGCTGCAGAGCGCGTCGTTGCTGTCGATGGAGAGAATCATAAACGTGCTTAATGAGAATTGTTAGCAAGGAAAACTGTCAGTATTTTTCAAAAATTTTGAGGTTGGGGGCAAGGAAAGGATTAGCCGCGCAGTTGCTGCTGTCTGATGGTCGATTTCACCAGACGCCAGATACTCCAGACGCTAAAGCCGCGCTTAGCCCAGCGTACCAGCAGATTCGGGTTGCGGATGGTGCGAACCGCCATAATACTGCTCCCGACCAACACCCAGCCACGCAGGTTCAGTAGCGTCTTCCAGCCACGATCGTAGACCTCGGTGGCTTCCAGCCAGTCGCGGCGAGTCGCAGACAGATCCAGCCGTTGCTGCTGGATCTGTCCAAGCAGTTGCGCCTTACGCTTTTGACGTTCGACTTTGCTGCTCATTATGCATCATCCTCCAGGGCTTGCCTGTCATTAGCGAGTTCCTGGCGTGTATGGCGTAGCAGCGTTGTTTTACGTGCTTTACGCAGCGTCCATATCCCGCCAATCAGCGCTAACAGCAACAGCACAACGGTGGTGGCAATCATGGCGTTCAGGCGGTATTGAGGGTCAATGGCCCAGATGATAAGCACCATCAGGCTCATCAGGCCAAACGCCGCGAACAGCATAGTCAGCCCAAGCATCAGCAGGATCTGGATGAGATTGGCTTTTTCCTCTTCCAGCTCAACGACGGCCAGCCGCAGCCGTGTTTCTACGATCTCAACGAGAATCGTCAGGATCCGCTGTCCAATACCCAGTACGCCTTTGCCTGGACCTTGTGCGTGTTGAGAATCAGCCATTGTTAACGGCGCGACAGCAGTACACCAAGCACCACACCGACTGCAGCGCCAATGCCGACGCCTGTCCATGGGTTTTCGCGCACGTAGTTATCGGCTTTAGCCGCGGCCTCACGGGTCTGTTTGGCAATTACATCGCTGGTTTCACTCAGACGATGGCGGCTCTCGCGCAGCGCATGTTCGGCTTTGCTGCGAATTTTACTCATCTCTTCCTTCGACTTATCGCCAGAGGAGCTAAGTACTTCTTCAAGCGTATCCGCAAGAGATTTCAGCTCAGCGCGCAGGTTTTCCGTAGCATTATCTTTCGACATAGTTTTCTCCAGTTGAGTGGCTAGTTACCGTACTTAGTAATCGCGGGTCTCGAGTTCTTTTAGCTCTTGCTGGGCTTCAGCAAGCTTGTGTTCACGCTTTGCTACCTTATCCGCATCGCCTTTTTGCTTAGCTTCGGCTAAGTCACGTTGACGCTCGGCAATCTCATTTTTCTGCTCGGCGATTTTTTTCTGATGGTTGGCGCGCAGTTTGCTGTCAGTACAGTTTGCTCTGACTTCGCTCAGCGCTTTATTCAGCCCATTGATACGGCTCTGATTGTTGTGTTTTTCGGCATAGCTAATCTCCCGCTGAATGTCTTGTTCTTTTTCCTGACAGAGGGTGGTGGCGTAGCTGCCGGCACTGAGAGCGAAAAGGCTAATTGCCAAAGCGATGCGGTATTTCATTCTTGAACCTTCCATTGTGATTCGACCTCGTCGTTTAGGGTCGATGCTCCAGAATAATAAAGCGTTGGGTCATAAACCCAGTTTATTAATCATAGGCGCTAAACGGTGAAATCACCAAAGTGAGTGATCTAATTCAGATTCCTGGAAATTAACCAAAACGGTGTGGGGTCTCACGTAAGCGGGATAACCACTGAACCGCCTGATTATTATCATCCTGCTGAGCGATAACGAAACCGTGCGGTAACGTTCGATCCAGTACGACCTTCGCCGCTGCGCTCTGTGCACTGGAATCAAAGGTAATCAGCAGGGCGTCATTTTGCGGAGTGATGCTTTTAAAACGAATGCCGTTGGCATCCAGGTGATGCCAGATAGAGAAGCCATCAGGCATGCTGGCTCCCTGGTTTACGGCACGAATGGCAAGCGTTGACTCCTGCTGGCGAATGACCGACCAGGTCAGGAGCAATGCGCCGATGAACAACATAAAAGTGGTGGACCAGGCAAGTCGTCGGAGCGTTATGCATGATTTCAGCATAATTTACCCTCGGTTCCCGTATTTCTTTTTCCAAAGAACAACCAGTGAACCTGCCAGACCAAACACCAGTAACACCACAGGAAGCAGCATCAGGCAAGACATCAGCTGATCTTCATATTTGAGAAACACCGGTGTTTTGCCAAGCAGATAGCCCAACGATGTGAGAATAAGGACCCAAAGCAGTCCGCTCATCCAGTTGAAGAACTGAAAGCGCGCATTGTTCAGGCCGGACAATCCTGCGATGGTCGGCAGTAATGTTCTGACAAACGCGATAAAGCGACCGACCAGCAGCGCAGACAAGCCATGCTTATGGAACAGATGATGCGCACGCTGATGGTAATGTGCAGGAAGATGAGATAACCAGTTTTGCACTGTGCGGGTATTGCCCAACCATCGACCTTGTATATAGCTGAGCCAGCAACCGAGGCTGGCTGCGGTGGTGAGTAGTAGCACCGTTTGCGGAAAACCCATTGCGCCTTTGGCAATAAGTACGCCGACCAGTACCAGCAAACTGTCGCCAGGTAAAAAGGCTGCTGGCAGCAGTCCGTTTTCCAGAAACAAAATGGTAAAGAGTACAAAATAGAGCATGCCAATCATGGAAGGATTGGCCAGCGTTTCAAAATCCTGAGCCCATAAAGCATTTAGTAATTGAGTCAGTAGTTCCATTCAATATTCCTGGAGAATCGGTTATCGTCATGCCGGTTTTCTGGGTTTTGTAACACCACGATTTTATTAATATTTTTTACATGACTCGCGGTTTGATACAAATTCACGGCCTGAACTATTCCCTGTAAAGTTGTGAAGTTAGCAAGCTCTTAAACACAAAAATTCAAACAGCATCTAATTGTAACAAAGGTCAACGTAGTCCGTTATAGAAATTACGGTTGTTGAACTGTGATTTTGCTTATCGCAATGGAGGGAGGCGAGAGGATTTACACAGGCTGACACTTTATACCTAACGCTTACCAAGTGTCAGAAACAGGCGCGTGGTCGCGCCTGCATTGATAAGATTGTTTATTTTGCGCTGTTAGCCGCTGTATCGAGGTGAACGACCGGATTTTCGGTAAATAGATAACGGTCCGCATTGAACTCAAAATCATCGCTGGTTTCGTTAAACAGCATCTGCTTCGTGTTCTCAAGATGCTGCCACATCGCCAGTTTGGCGGCATGAGGATCTTTGCGAATCAGCGCCCGAAGGATCTGGTCATGGTCATCACACCAGTTATCAACCGTGCGCAGGTCGATGTGGTCGTGCAGTTTCTTCCAGTAGGGGTTATGAATACGCTGAGTCCACATTTTTTCAACAATCGCGGCCAGAGCCGAGTTCTGCGTTGCCAGGGCGACCTGCACATGGAACTGGAGATCCCACTCGGAGTCACGAAAGCTTTTTTCGTTACGTGATTTCTCCTGAATCTCCATCAGCTTCATGATGTCCTGTTTGGTCACCTGCGTGGCGGCAAACTCGGCAATGTTGCTTTCTATGAGCTGACGCGCCTGGAGCAGCTCGAAAGGACCGTAGCTGGCAAATTCCAGGTTTTCATCTGGCGCAACATAATGTCTGGGTTGGTTGGAAATGACGTGGATCCCCGATCCTTTGCGCACCTCAACGTAACCCTCTACCTCGAGCATGATAATTGCTTCACGAACCACGGTACGGCTGACATTTTTTTCATCTGCGATAAAGCGCTCGGCAGGGAGTTTGTCACCCACCAGATAGACGCCTTGCTCAATGCGTTCTTTCAGATCAGCTGCAAGTTGTTGGTACAAACGTCGTGGTTCGGTGATTTCCATATGCGCTCCAGGCATGATACGGCAGACTATATTTGTTATACCACTTTTGCGATTACTGCTCCACTCGCGGCGATAAAAAAGCCGCCAGATGACTGGCGGCTTTGCATTATATACCCTTGATGAAAAGCAGCGGGTTAATTTTGCGGAGCGGGATCGCCAGTCTGTGATCCCGAGTCGACCTCGCTGGCCGATTTGTTTTGCAAGACCGTCCAGATAACGAGTGCGCCGAGCAGGTCGAATACCGCCAGTACGGCGAACAGCGGGCTAAAGCCGATAGTGTCAGCCAGTGCGCCAACAACCAGTGCAAACAGCGTACTTGCAAGCCAGGCGGACATACCGGTCAGGCCGTTTGCCGTTGCCACTTCATTACGACCAAATACGTCAGAAGAAAGCGTAATCAGCGCACCGGACAGCGCCTGGTGAGCAAAGCCGCCAACGCACAGCAGGGCGATAGCAATGTACGGGCTGGTGAACAGACCAATCATCCCTGGGCCAATCATCAGCAATGCGCCCATGGTGACGACCATTTTACGTGAAACGATCAGGTTAACGCCGAACCAGCGCTGGAACAGCGGCGGTAAGTAGCCCCCAACGATACAGCCCAGGTCAGCAAACAGCATCGGCATCCAGGCAAACATCGCAATCTCTTTCAGGTTAAAGCCGTAGACTTTAAACATGAACAGCGGGATCCAGGCGTTGAAGGTACCCCAGGCCGGCTCTGCCAGGAAACGCGGCAGCGCGATGCCCCAGAACTGGCGGTTACGCAGGATCTGACCGAGCGACATTTTTTTCGAGGTCGCGTTTTTATGCTGTGATTCCTGACCATTCAGAATGTAATCACGTTCTTCATCAGACAGTTTTTTCTGGTCGCGCGGGTGTTTGTAGAACACAAGCCAGCACATCGCCCAGATGAAGCTCAGCGCACCGGAAATAATGAATGCCATCTGCCAGCTGTGCATGACGATTGCCCAGACGACCAGCGGCGGAGCAATCATCGCACCGATAGAAGAGCCGACGTTAAAGTACCCAACGGCAATTGAACGTTCTTTTGCCGGGAACCACTCAGAACTGGCTTTCAAACCCGCAGGGATCATTGCGGCTTCAGCGGCACCTACCGCGCCACGCGCCAGCGCCAGTCCACCCCAACTGCCAGCCAGTGCGGTCGCGCCACAGAAGACGGCCCACAGAACGGCGAACATCGCGTAACCAACTTTTGTGCCGAGCACATCGAGCACGTAGCCGGCAACGGGTTGCATTACGGTGTAAGCAGCAGAATACGCTGCGATGATATAGGAATACTGTTGAGTGGAGATGTGTAACTCTTCCATCAGAGTTGGCGCAGCTGCCGCCACAGTGTTACGTGTCAGGTAACCCAGCACGGTGCCAAGTGTCACCAGTGCAATCATGTACCAACGTAACCCTTTAATTTTACGCATGTAAAACCTCATCGTTTTGTTATGTCCGCGAACGAGCGGTCATCTTCCAGTTCAGGGCGGAGGATGTTCTTTTACGAGGGGGGACCGAAAAAAAAGCCGGTACTCCCCGAACTTTGCCATGTCAATAATTGTGCTAATTCGGTTTCCGTACCGGTCAATCCGATGGTGATACATCGGTAATTTGCATTCCGTCGGCTTATGTATCGCGACGGCCAAAAGATAACTTGTCATACAGCTTTAAAAGGTGAGTGCCATCACAAAAGTGTGAATCTTCGTGTGGTCATTATTTCGATTCAGCAAAGCCAGCGCTGGCGCGGCTTGACGCGTGATTTACCTCTTTGAGAGTAATTTTTTTGTCACCATTTGTTGATCTAACTCACGAAAATATCTTCAGTGTATGGAAATTGGTGTGATAACTTTGTCAACATCAAAACATAAGCAATCTGACGCACTCGTTGAGAGGAAGACGATAATGACCCCGTTTATGACTGAAGATTTCCTGCTGGACACCGAATTTGCCCGCCGTCTGTACCATGATTACGCCAAAGACCAGCCGATCTTCGATTACCACTGCCATTTACCACCGCAACAAATCGCTGAAAACTACCGTTTTAATAACCTGTATGACATCTGGCTGAAGGGTGATCACTACAAATGGCGTGCGATGCGTACTAATGGCGTCGCTGAGCGCTTGTGTACCGGCGATGCGTCCGATCGCGAGAAGTTTGACGCATGGGCCGCCACGGTTCCGCACACTATCGGTAACCCGCTGTACCACTGGACCCACCTCGAATTACGTCGCCCGTTTGGTATTACAGGTAAGCTGCTTTCTCCTGCGACTGCTGATGAAATCTGGAACCAGTGCAACGAGCTGCTGGCGCAGGATCAATTCTCCGCGCGCGGCATCATGCAGCAGATGAATGTGAAAATGGTCGGCACTACCGATGACCCGATCGACTCTCTGGAGCACCATGCGGCCGTTGCTAAAGACGGAAGCTTTGATGTGAAAGTGCTGCCGAGCTGGCGTCCGGATAAAGCCTTTAACATTGAGCTGGCGACCTTTAATGACTACATGGCGAAGCTCGGTGAAGTGTCCGACACCGACATTCGTCGCTTCGCAGACCTGCAGACTGCGCTGACCAAACGCCTGGATCACTTCGCGGCTCACGGCTGTAAAGTCTCTGACCACGCGCTGGACGTGGTGCTGTTTGCTGAATCTAACGAATCTGAACTGGATAGTATTCTGGCGCGCCGCCTGGCGGGTGAAACCCTGAGCGAGCATGAAGTTGCCCAGTTTAAAACTGCCGTACTGGTGTTCCTCGGCGCAGAATACGCGCGTCGCGAATGGGTACAGCAGTACCACATCGGCGCGCTGCGTAATAACAACCTGCGTCAGTTCAAACTGCTGGGCGCGGATGTTGGCTTTGACTCCATCAACGACCGTCCGATGGCCGAAGAGCTGTCCAAACTGCTGAGCAAGCAGAATGAACAGAACCTGCTGCCGAAAACCATTCTCTACTGCCTGAACCCGCGTGATAACGAAGTGCTGGGCACCATGATCGGCAACTTCCAGGGCGAAGGTATGCCGGGCAAGATGCAGTTCGGTTCCGGCTGGTGGTTCAACGATCAGAAAGACGGGATGGAACGTCAGATGACGCAGCTGGCCCAGCTCGGCCTGCTGAGCCGTTTCGTCGGCATGCTGACCGATAGCCGTAGCTTCCTGTCATACACGCGCCATGAATACTTCCGTCGCATTCTGTGCCAGATGATTGGCCGTTGGGTTGCTGCAGGTGAAGCACCGGCAGATATCCAGTTGCTGGGTGAAATGGTCAGAAATATTTGCTTTAACAATGCGCGTGATTACTTCGCCATTGAACTGAACTAAGGCCCGGGTGAAGGTATGCAATACATCAAGATCCATGCGCTGGATAACGTCGCGGTAGCGCTCGCTGATTTGGCTGAAGGAACCGAAGTCACCGTTGATGGGCAGGCGGTAACCCTGCGTCAGGCGGTCTCTCGTGGCCATAAATTCGCTTTACGCGATATTGCGAAAGGCGAAAACGTCATTAAATACGGTTTGCCAATTGGCCATACGCTGGTGGACGTTGCGGCGGGTGAGCATATTCATGCTCACAACACGCGCACCAATCTGAGCGACCTGGACACGTATAGCTACCACCCTGATTTTCAGGCGGAAGTTGCACAACCGGCGGATCGTGATGTGCAGATCTACCGTCGTGCCAACGGGGATGTTGGCGTGCGCAACGAACTGTGGATCCTACCGACGGTAGGCTGTGTTAACGCCATGGCGCGCCAGATGCAGAACCGTTTTCTGAAAGAGACTAACGACGCCGAAGGAATCGACGGCGTGCATCTCTTCAGCCACACCTACGGCTGTTCACAGCTCGGAGACGACCACATTAACACCCGCACCATGCTGCAAAACATGGTGCGTCATCCGAATGCGGGTGCGGTGCTGGTGGTTGGCCTTGGTTGTGAAAACAACCAGGTTGATGCCTTCCGCGAAACCTTAGGCGAGTACGATCCTGAGCGCGTTCACTTCATGGTCTGCCAACATCAGGAAGACGAAGTGGAAGCGGGGATTGAACATCTTCACCAGTTGTACAACGTGATGCGTAACGATAAGCGTGAGCCGGGTAAGCTGGGCGAGCTGAAGTTTGGTCTGGAATGCGGCGGCTCTGACGGCCTGTCTGGTATTACCGCCAACCCGATGCTGGGTCGTTTTTCTGACTACGTGATTGCTAACGGCGGCACCACCGTACTGACCGAAGTACCGGAAATGTTCGGCGCCGAGCAACTGCTGATGGACCACTGCCGCGATGAAGAAACCTTTGGCAAGCTGGTCACCATGGTCAATGACTTCAAGCAGTACTTCATTGCTCACGACCAGCCGATCTACGAGAACCCATCGCCGGGTAACAAAGCGGGCGGTATCACCACGCTTGAAGATAAATCTCTCGGTTGCACGCAAAAAGCAGGCTCCAGCCAGGTGGTGGACGTACTGCGCTACGGCGAACGTCTGAAGACGCATGGTCTGAATCTACTGAGCGCACCGGGTAACGATGCGGTGGCGACCAGTGCCCTGGCGGGCGCGGGCTGTCATATGGTGCTGTTCAGTACCGGTCGCGGTACACCTTACGGTGGTTTTGTGCCGACGGTGAAAATTGCCACCAACAGCGAGCTGGCGGCGAAGAAAAAGCACTGGATCGATTTTGACGCTGGACAGTTGATCCATGGTAAAGCGATGCCGCAGTTACTGGAAGAATTTGTCGATACCATCGTTGATTTCGCCAACGGCAAGCAAACCTGCAACGAGCGGAATGATTTTAGAGAGTTAGCGATATTTAAAAGCGGCGTAACGTTGTAGTAAATACCTGATGGTACCTGCATGCAGGTCTGCGCAAACCGTAGGCCTGATAAGCGCAGCGCCATCAGGCACAAACCGTTGTCGGATGGCGGCGAACCCGCCTTATCCGGCCTACGAGATAGAATTGGGGTTGCTTGCATGACCGCGTATTGGCTGGCCCAGGGCGTAGGTGTCATCGCCTTTCTGATCGGTATTACCACCTTTTTCAATCGCGATGAGCGCCGGTTCCGGCTGCAACTCGCTGTCTATAGCGCCACCATCGGCGTGCATTTTTTCCTGATGGGTGCCTGGCCTGCGGGAATGAGTGCAGAACTCAACACCATCCGCACACTTGTCTCAATGCATACCCGCAAACTGTGGGTAATGACCGTTTTTATTGTCCTCACCCTGGTTCTCGGGCTGGCGAAATTACAGCATGCGATGGAGCTGTTGCCGATAATTGGCACGCTGGCCAGCACCTGGGCGCTGTTCCGCTGCAAGGGGTTAACCGTGCGCTGCGTCATGTGGTGCGCAACTGCCTGTTGGGTTATCCATAATTTCTGGCTGGGATCGATTGGTGGGACAATGATCGAAGGGAGTTTTCTGGTGATGAACGGCCTGAATATTATTCGCTTCCGGCGAATGCAAAAACGCGGAATTGATCCGTTCAAACTTGAAAAAAGCGTACAAGAAAAGAACCCCTCCGCCCGATGACGGAGGGGCGTAGGGATTAGCCGCGCAGGGCGTTATTTGCCAGACGCTCGTCTTCTGCCTGGCAGGCTGCAGCGGTAAACAGGACGTCTGTAGAAGAGTTCAGCGCCGTTTCACAGGAATCCTGCAATACGCCGATGATAAAGCCAACGGCAACAACCTGCATGGCGATGTCATTCGGGATACCGAACATGTTGCACGCCAGCGGGATCAGCAGCAGAGAACCGCCCGCCACGCCCGATGCACCACAGGCACACAGCGAAGCCACCACGCTCAGTAACAGCGCAGTCGGTAAATCAACCGGAACACCCAGCGTATTCACCGCCGCCAGCGTCAGTACGGTAATGGTGATCGCCGCGCCAGCCATATTGATGGTGGCGCCCAGCGGAATAGACACCGAATAGGTATCACGATCCAGATTCAGTTTCTCACACAGTGCCATGTTCACCGGAATATTTGCCGCCGAACTGCGGGTAAAGAAGGCATACACGCCGCTTTCACGCAGACAGGCCAGCACCAGAGGGTACGGGTTACGGCGAATTTTCCAGAAGACCAGCAGTGGGTTAACCACAAATGCCACCAGCAGCATACAGCCTACCAGTACGGTCAGCAGTTGGGCGTAGCCCCAAAGCGTTGCGAAACCGGTGGTTGCCAGCGTAGAGGAGACCAGACCAAAGATACCGATTGGCGCGAAACGAATCACCAGTTTCACCATAAAGGTGACGGCGTTGGACATATCATTGACCAGATTTTTGGTCGTTTCATTACCGTGGCGCAGTGCAAAGCCCAGACCAACGGCCCATACCAGAATACCGATATAGTTAGCGTTAAGCAGGGCATCAACTGGGTTAGAAACCATGCTCATCAGCAGGCTGCGCATCACTTCAACAATCCCGGACGGCGGTACGATATCCCCCGCACTGCTGGAAAGATGCAGTGTTGATGGGAAAGCAAAGCTGAAGACAACGGCGGTTAATGCCGCTGAAAATGTTCCGAGCAGGTAGAGGAACAGAATGGGGCGGATATTGGTTTTTTGCCCGTGCTGGTGGTTGGCGATAGAAGCCATCACCAGCATCAGAACCAGAATTGGCGCGACGGCTTTTAATGCGCCGACGAACAGCGTACCCAGCAAACCAACGGCTTCAGCCGCAGGTTTTGACACCAGTGCCAGTAAAATCCCCAGTACCAAACCGATCAAAATTTGTTTAACCAGGCTCCCTTGCGCCAAACGCGAGAGTAGCCCCGATGAACGTTGCGTAGTCATGTAGTAATCCTTTCATTGTGTTGTTGCCTTACCTTTGTGCGTTCTGTTGACGCATCTTTCAGGATCGGGCAAATGTTTGCATGGCTGAGTATAAGGAAAGAACGCGGTTCGGGAAGCGAAATATCCTGGATTCCGCGTTGAGATCATATTTTATAACTTTGACTTAACATTATTTTGACATGATAAACAAAAAGCCCGACGCACGCAGTGTGCTGTCGGGCTTTTCAGCTAGCAGATGAAACTTACTGTATTTGCTGCTTTTTATCGTGCTGGTGGTTGACCCAAGCGTTCACAATCAGCGTCACAAACAGAATGCCAAATACCACGCCTAACGAGATAGCGATCGGGATATGGTAGAAATCGACGATCAGCATCTTAATACCGATAAACACCAAAATGACCGACAAGCCGTACTTCAGCATGGAGAAACGCTCCGCCACGCCCGCCAGCAGGAAGTACATCGCACGCAGACCCAAAATAGCAAACAGGTTCGAGGTCAGCACGATGAACGGGTCGGTGGTCACGGCAAAGATAGCCGGAATACTGTCGACGGCAAAAATCACATCGCTCAGCTCAACCAGAATCAACACCAGCATCAGCGGCGTAACAAACAGCAGGCCGTTTTTACGCACGAAGAATTTTTCATCTTCGATGGTATCGGTCATGCGCAAATGACCGCGCAGCCAGCGTACTAACGGTCTGTCGCCAATACCGGAGGCATCTTCTTTCGCCAGCGCCATCTTCACGCCGGTAAACAACAGGAACGCGCCGAACACGTACAACAGCCACTCAAACTGGGTGATAAGCCAGCTGCCCGCGAAGATCATGATCGTACGCAGCACAATCGCACCCAGCACGCCATACACCAGTACCCGACGCTGCAACGCAGGCGGCACGGAGAAGTAGCTGAAGAGCATCAACCAGACAAAGACGTTATCTACCGCCAGTGATTTTTCGATCAAATAGCCGGTAAGGAACGCCAGCGCCTGTGGGTCGGCAACGGCGCGCCCCTGGGTTTCCGCCAGGTACCACCAGAATGCAGCGTTAAACAGTAACGACAACGTTACCCAGACGATAGACCAGGCTGCAGCCTGCTTCATTGACATCGTATGCGCGCCACGACGCCCCTGCAACAGCAGGTCGATGGCCAGCATAATTACCACTACGACAGCGAAGCCACCCCATAACAACGGTGTGCCGACAGTATTCATTGTATTTCCCCATGCATAAAAAAAACGGCCAACGCCGAATGACGTTAGCCGCTGCTTTTTATGCATAGACCTTGCCATTCGGCAAGGTCTCACTTACAACAACAAAGGAATACGGTGGCGTATTCCTTTGTTATCGCCCGGTGACCGGATGTGGTTTTTCACACATCGTAATGACGATCAACCGACAACGAAGTTACTCCCCTTTGCGGGTTACAAAATATTACAGGCCATGCTTTCAGTCAATGGCCTGCAACATTCGTTTTACACACCTTTACGCAGTCAGCGATGTTTCCGCTTCGTCTGCCGGGAAAACCACGCCGGTCTGGCGGCGAATCTCCGTTTGCAGTTTGGCGGTAATACGGCTGACGGCCAGTGCCGGGTGATCTACTTCGCCGGATTCAACCAAATGGGCAAAAGCCTCTGCCTCATACAGCATAGTATTGATGTGTTGAGGCGTCGTCAGATCCTGCGTTTTTCCCCCGCGTGGCACGAAGCACACCTTTTGGCATTCGGAGATATGCTCGATGACCAGCGATCCCGACTCGCCCTGAATTTCACTGGCTAATACCGAGTCGCTTACTTTTGAGTGCTGGAGCGTAACGCTGAAATCACCGTAATTCAGCACCACCACGCCGTGGGCATCCACGCCGCTTTCCAGCAGGCTGGCGCTGGCCTGAACGCTCTGCGGTTCGCCCCACAGCGCAACCGCCGAGGCCAGGCAGTAAAAACCGATATCCATAATCGAGCCATTGGAGAACGCCGGATTAAACGTGTTCGGATTTTCACCGTCCAGATAGCGCTGGTAACGCGAGGAGTACTGGCAGTAATTGATAAACGCTTTCCTGATTTTTCCTACTCTGGGTAGTGATTGCTGTAACAGCAGGAAATTAGGCAGGTAGGCGGTTTTAAACGCTTCAAACAGCACGACCTGATTCTCACGCGCGCAGGCGATAGCGGCTTCGGCTTGCGCCAGATTGGAGGCCAGCGGCTTTTCGCAAATAACATGCTTTTTGTGCCGCAAAAACAGCTCGGTCTGTGGAAAGTGCAGGGAGTTCGGGCTGGCGATATAGACAGCGTCGATTGCCTCGCTTTGCGCCATCGCTTCCAGTGAGGTAAACAGATGTTCGACAGGGTAATCGTTGGCGAAGGTCTGTGCCTGCTCAAGGCTACGGGAATAGACTGCGGTTAACTTATACTTGCCGGTTTCATGGGCGGCATCGACAAACTGGCGGGTGATCCAGTTTGTGCCAATTACTGCGAAACGTATCATAAAGGCCTTCAGGCTGCGAAAAGGGATTCTTTCGTCAATTTAGCATGCCCTGAAGACAAAGCCAGTGCGCGACTACGCAGTTTGCTTTAACGATTGTTGCGTTAACCACAGGCGGGTATCGAACTCCAGTTGATGATACTGAGGCTCCATATGACAGCAAAGCTGGTAAAACGCTTTGTCGTGCTCTTTTTCTTTCAGATGCGCCAGTTCATGAACGACGATCATGCGTAAAAAGGGTTCTGGGGCGCTGCGAAACACGGTGGCGACGCGGATCTCCGCTTTGGCTTTGAGCTTACCGCCCTGCACGCGAGAGATGGCGGTATGCAACCCCAACGCATTCTTCAGAACGTGGATCTTGCTGTCATACATGACTTTATTCAGCGGAGGGGCGTTACGCAGAAACTGATTTTTCAGATCCTGGGTATATTGCCAGAGCGCTTTGTCAGTCGCGAAGTCATGCGTACCCGGATAGCGCTTCTCCAGCACTGCGCCCAGGCGCTGCTCAGCAATCAGCGTTCTCACTTGAGAAAGCAAATGTTCCGGGTAGCCCTGGAGGTAAGTTAGTTGGTTCATTCATGTCCACGCAAATCATAAAAGTGTATACTCACGCACCCTTTTCAGGGATACGCCGAAATTTTACCATTCAGGAGGGCCGATGAGCCACATAGACAACGGTTTCCGTTCGCTGTCACTTAAACGTTTCCCGGAAACGGATGACGTTAACCCGCTGCTGGCGTGGGAAGCTGCAGATGAATATCTGCTGCAACAGCTGGACGATACCGAGATTAGCGGCCCGGTGCTGATCCTGAATGATACCTTCGGCGCGCTGGGCTGTGCGCTGGCGGAACATACGCCGTACAGCATCGGCGATTCCTATCTCAGCGAGCTTGCCACGCGCGAGAACCTGCGTCACAACGATATTGCCGAGTCGAGCGTCAAGTTCCTCGACAGTACCGCTGACTATCCGCAGGCGCCGGGCGTGGTGCTGATTAAGCTGCCAAAAACCATGGCGCTGCTGGAGCAGCAACTGCGTGCGCTGCGCGAAGTGGTAACGCCAGAAACGCGTATCATCGCCGGGGCAAAAGCGCGTGATGTACATGCCTCGACGCTGGAACTGTTTGAAAAAGTGTTGGGTCCAACCACCACTACGCTGGCGTGGAAAAAAGCCCGATTGATCAACTGTACGTTCAGCAAACCGGAGCTGGCCGCTGCCTCGCAAACGCTAAGCTGGAAGCTGGAAGGCACCGACTGGACTATCCATAACCACGCCAACGTCTTCTCCCGTACCGGGCTGGATATCGGCGCGCGCTTTTTTATCGAGCATCTGCCGGAAAACCTTGAAGGGGAGATTGTTGATCTCGGTTGCGGCAACGGCGTCATCGGTATGACGCTGCTGGCGAAAAACCCAGAAGCCAGTGTGGTATTTGTTGATGAATCGCCAATGGCGGTGGCTTCAAGCCGCCTGAACGTGGAAAGTAACATGCCTGAAGCGCTGGATCGCTGCGAGTTTATGATTAACAACGCGCTGTCTGGCATTGAACCGTTCCGCTTTAACGCTGTGCTGTGCAACCCACCGTTCCACCAGAAGCACGCGCTGACGGATAACATTGCCTGGGAAATGTTCCACCACGCCCGTCGCTGCCTGAAAATCAACGGTGAGCTGTATATTGTGGCTAACCGTCACCTCGACTACTTCCACAAGCTGAAGAAGATATTCGGCAACTGCGTGACCATCGCCACCAATAATAAATTCGTGGTGCTGAAAGCGGTCAAAACCGGTCGCCGTCGGTAATAGCGGGTGCCGGATGCGGCTAACACCTTATCCGGCCTACGAAATACATCCTGTTAAATTTCCAGTGCCAGTCGGGTGCCTTGCGCAATAGCGCGTCGGGCATCCAGTTCCATCGCCACATCGCAGCCGCCGATCAGATGCACCGTTTTACCAGCCGCGTGCAGCGGATCGACCAGCTCACGGCGCGGCTCTTGTCCGGCACAAATCACCACGTTATCCACGTTAAAGATCACCGGTTCACCGTTCAACACAACGTGTAACCCATCATCATCAATCTTCTGATAGCTGACTGCCTGGATCATTTTCACGCCGCGTGAGAGTAGGGTGGCGCGATGGATCCAGCCCGTCGTTTTACCTAAACCTTGCCCCGGTTTGCTGGCTTTGCGCTGCAGCATCACTATCTGGCGAGGGCTGCGGGATAAGTGCGGGCCTTCCGGGCGTAAGCCGCCAGGCTGTTGCAGGCTGGTGTCGATCCCCCATTCCACGCAAAACTCCGCTATGTTCTGGCTGGTGGGTTCACCGGGCTGACTCAGATACATTGCGGTATCAAAACCGATCCCGCCGCAGCCCACGATCGCCACGCGTTTACCCACTGGCGTCTTATCGCGCAGAACGTCGAGATAGCTCAGCACTTTAGGATGATCGATCCCCTCGATCGGCGGCATGCGTGGCTCGATCCCACTGGCAAGGATCACTTCGTCGAAGGTGTGCAGATCGTGTGCGCTGACAAAGTGATTCAGCTTCAGGGTCACGCCAGTCACGTCGATCATCCGGCGGTAGTAGCGCAGGGTTTCATAGAATTCTTCTTTGCCGGGGATCTGTTTGGCGATATTAAACTGCCCGCCAATCTCGCCATGTGCGTCAAACAGCGTCACGTGATGCCCGCGCGCTGCGGCATTAATGGCGAAGGCGAGGCCCGCAGGCCCCGCACCGACAACCGCCAGATTTTTCGGCACAGCTGCCGCAACGATCGGCATTTTGGTTTCATGGCAGGCGCGCGGATTGACCAGGCAAGAGGTGACTTTGCCGACGAAGATCTGATCCAGACAGGCCTGGTTACAGCCGATACAGGTGTTGATCTCATCCGCTCGTCCGGTTTGCGCTTTTGACAGCAGTTCGGCATCGGCGAGGAACGGACGGGCCATCGACACCATATCGGCATCGCCACGGGCCAGAATGTCATCGGCGACCTGGGGATCGTTAATGCGGTTGGTGGTGACCAGTGGGATTGCCACATGCCCTTTCAGCTTACGCGTCACCCAACTAAACGCACCGCGCGGTACCGGGGTAGCGATAGTGGGAATACGTGCCTCATGCCAGCCAATACCGGTGTTAATAATGGTGGCCCCCGCGGCTTCTATAGCCTGCGCCAACTGAACGGTTTCGTCGAAGGTTCCGCCGTTTTCCACCAGATCGAGCATCGACAGGCGGAAGATAATAATAAAGTCATTCCCGGCACGCTGACGTACCGCTCGCACCACCTCAACGGCAAACCGCATGCGGTTGGCATACTCACCGCCCCATTGGTCATCGCGCTGATTGGTACGCAGTGTCAGGAATTCGTTGATGAGATACCCTTCCGACCCCATCACTTCCACGCCATCGTAGCCCGCTTCCCGCGCCAGCTGTGCGCAGTGGGCAAAATCTTCAATCAACTGCAGCACTTCATCGTGCGTTAATTCATGTGGCGTAAAGCGGTTAATGGGTGCCTGAATAGCAGAAGGCGCCACCAGATGCGGCTGGTAGCTGTAACGTCCGGTATGCAGGATTTGCAGGGCGATTTTGCCGCCTTCATCATGCACAGCATCGGTAATGACGCGATGGTGAGCAAGCTGGCTGGTGTCGTTCAGCATCGCACCGCCTTCCATCCCCACGCCAGAAAGCGCAGGCGCAATACCTCCGCTCACAATTAACGCTACGCCGTGACGGGCGCGCTCGGCGTAGAACGCGGCCAGCCGTTCTGCACCATCGGGATACTCTTCCAGCCCGGTATGCATTGAACCCATCAGCACGCGGTTTTTAAGCGTGGTGAAGCCTAAATCGAGCGGGGCGAACAGCGACGGATAGCTCATAAAGGTGTCCAGTATGTAAAATTATTGTTATGTGGTCGGATGAGTTAATAATTTAGCCGTCGCCGCGTAAAAGGGAAAAGGGGAATGCCGTGATTGTGATGGGATTCAAAAAAGGAGTGGAGCCAGAGGACGAATATGCCGGATGTCGGTGCAAGCACCTAATCCGGCCTGTGAAAATGTGTCTTTGTAGGCCGGATAAGCGAAGCGCCATCCGGCGTTATGTCACAGATTACTGTTTTTTAAGAAAATCGTTATACAGCATATAGAGATGCGCCGCGCTCCAGGAGAAATTCGGTGCGCCCTGCTGTGCGCCGGTCAGCGGGTTATAGTTTTCCTGAATCGGACCGTCAGCGGTGAGGCCTTTGGCGTGGCTGAAGAAGGTATCCGCCAGTTTTAACGCGTCATCGCGATAGCCGTAACGCTCCATACCTTTTAGCCCGAACCAGAACTGATCCACCCAGACGCGCCCGCGCCAGTAGATATCCGCGCCGAAAGCCGGGTTGGTCAGCGCCGCCGTGCCAAGCGGGACAAAGGTGTTGAACTCTTTGGGGTCGAGCATCACCTTAACCACCGCGTCCGCATGGGGCTGCGTTGCTGCGCCGTTAAACAGCGGTGACCAGCCTTCCGGCCCTTTGCCACGTTCGACGATCGGTTTACCCGCACAGCCGTTTGCCAGCGGCTGGTCCTCAATACGAACGTCATAATAGAATTTTGTTGTCGGGTCGAACATGCAGGTGTTGATGTAATCTGCGAGTTTTTGCGCCAACTGGCGATAGCGCTGCGCCTCTTGGTGTTTGCCGAGCAGGGTTGCCATCTGCGCCAGATAATGGTTGTCGCTGTACATGTAGCTGGCCTGATCGACTGACTCCTGCAACAGCGAGTAACCCAGCAAATTACCGTCTTTACTGCGATTTTCGGCAAATTTCACCACCCAGTCGCTGCGTTTTCCACCACCCGCGACATATTTATCCAGTTGATCTTTATCGATAAAACCGAATACAGCCGCATCGTCACGACCGGACTCCCACGAGGCGGCAACCTGCGCTGGGATCTCCAGGCTGTCATACTGACCCTTATCGATCACGGTGGCGTAGTTGTTAAGCCCGGAGAGCGTTTCTTCCTTGTCGCCTTTTTTCACCGTAAACAACATTTCGCCGCGGTCAGTATTGTGGGCTTTATCGCGGGTAGCGCCGTATTCCGGCACGCCGTTGCTGTTATGATCGCGGTTACGCAGCCACCAGTCGTGATACGCAACCAGCTTTGGATACATCTCTTCGAGCCAGGCCTTGTCTTTGGTGACGTTGTAGACCTCCATCACCGACCAGGCCGCCAGGCTGGGCTTGGTGTTGCGCTCGTTCCAGTTACCGCCGTCGCCGCCGCGTTCCGGGCTGAGATTCCAGGCAATCAGGTCGGGAATGAATCCGGCATCCTGCGGGCGAACCGGATCACCGGGTTTAACCTGCCATGAAAAGACGGCGCGAATATTCTCTTTGGCGATCTCCGGGTTAAAGTGCGCCATAGCGAAGGCCTGCTTCCAGGTGTCCCACGGCCAGGTTTGGTTGCCGGAGAACCAGCGGCCGGTGACCGATGGCGTCACGGTATTGTGTTTTACCGCACCGCCTGGCGAGCGCCAGTTGCCGTTCAGCGTTTCAATAGCTTTTACCGCGACCCGGGTTTGTTCCGTTGTGGCATCCGGGTTAGTTAAGCCTTTTTGCAGATAATCTGCCCAGCGCTTTTGTGATGCAGCAAGATACCAGGCCGGGCGCGCCAGAATATCGCGGATCTGCGGCTGCTCTTTCGCCACATCCTCGGCGGTAAGCAGATGAGACCAGGTGGTGTAAATGGTTGTCGAACCACTGATATGGGCCTTCCCCGTAAAGCGATGACCGTTAACCGTGGTTTTCATAGCGACAGATTTATGCACCTGATACTCTGACTCACCGGAGGTGAGCAGATCCCAGGTTGAGCGCACTTTGCCGAAGGTGACTTTCAGACCGTCGTGCGTGGCGGTGATTTTGCGCTGATAGCCAGGGAATTCGCTATCAATGGTTTTATCCGACAGCGCTTTTCCCTCTTTGGCTTCCAGTTTCTCCAGCAGCTCGCCGTCCCACACCAGATCCAGCGGCGTGTTGCTGGTGATTTTGGTTTCCAGCAGCGAGGTGCGCGGGCTGGCAAAACGCAGCGTCATCTCTATTTGCACATGCTTAGATGAAAGCTTTTGCACCAGCGCGCCGGGAATGCTGTAGGCCTCAAGCGCGAAATCGACCTTTTTACCGTGCTGGTACACCGTCAGACGGTCAAAATTATTGGCCATAAAATTGATGTATTCTTCGGTCAGCAACGCCACGCCTGGAAAGCCGCCCATCGTTGCAGGGCCGTCCGGGAGCAAATGACCGTGCCAGGCGCCAAGATCGAAAAATGGATTAAAGCGCTGGTGGTCGTCGTGATCGTAGTCATGCATGTAGCCCGGCGCACCGGTGCGATTAATGATGTTTTTAAAGTCGTTAGCACTGGCGGCATGTGCGGAGAAGTTCATCAGCAGGATACAGGCCAGCGGCGTAAGAATAGGTTTCATGTTCATGGTATTCCGGTCCTTGTTACCAATAGAAATATTGCATCAGGAAGATTTGGTCGCTCGGGTCGCCGGATGCATTCTGCATATAGAATCGACTGTCGAAGGCGGTAGCGAAACGGCCGCCGCCGTATTCATACCAGATACCGAACTGCATAAAGGAAGTGGTTTCGTCCTCGGCGCGATCCGGTTGGTGTTTGGCGTAGCTATAAGCAGTGGAGAGGTAAACGCCTTTTAGCGCTTCATACATCGCGCTGACCATGTAGCCGGTTTCGGTGCCGGACACATCCAGCCCGTCGGCGCGGCCCGTGTGGTGCCAGGCGCGGGCGGCGAAGTTGGGCGAAAGGATGCCGGTCAGGAACAGCTGTCCGGTACCATCTGTGATCTCCAGGCCGTTCATCCAGGTTACGCCTTCAGTCAGGTCGTACTGGATATAGCCGTTCATCATGGCCGGATAGGTATATTTATCGTCGTAGCGATCGTATTTACCAAAGTGCAGCCAGGCTTTGCTCTCGTCGTGGTGTCCGGCGGGTGTTGCTGTCACGCTGTAGCGCAAAGGACCGGTCAGGTTTTGCACCTTAATGGCAGTCATGATGTCACGGGTGTTGGGAATAACGTAGCCCAGGTCTGGAGTGAAATCCCCCCACCATTGCAGGTCATCCAGCGAAGAGTCCTGGCGCAGGCTGAGCATCAGCTCCGTTCCGTCATTGGTACGATAACCGCCGTAAAAGCGGTTGATCCCGCCCTCGAATCCGCCCCAGCTATGGTCAGGAACCCAGGCATTGCCCTGATGGTCGGCCTGCACGGTCCAGCCCTCGCCGTAGATCAGACCAAACCAAGAGCCGTGTTTTATCTCCAGGCCACCTTCTATATAGGTACCATCACTGTATTTATGTTTGTCTTGTCCTTCTAAATCCATATATCCCCCCATGCCCAATTCGCCATAAAAGCGAAATGAGGGGGAAGATATTTCTGGCGTTTTCGTGTCGTCGTGTTCTGCCGGGCGAACTTCTTCTGCACCCAGAGAGGAGACGCAGAAAAAGGGCAGGGCAATAATTGCCCTGCAACAATGGCTAATGTTTTTCATGCTTCGATCCTAAGCAAATAAAATATAATTTTTATTGTTATATACCCGTCATACTTCAAGCTGCATGTGCGTTAGCTACGTTCGTTCACCCCAGTCACATAGTTATCTATGCTCCTGGGAATTCACTCACTTGCCGCCTTCATGCAACTCTAATTATTTTAGTTATAGCCTTGGAGAATATTGTTTATTGTTATTATGTTTTAGTCATTAATTGATATCTGAAGCAGGGGCTGCCTCAATAGCTTTTTCTTCTTTGGTTAGCCCTTTGATATATTTACTGTATTTCCACCAGGCAAAACCGAGGAAAATAACAATCCCACCGACGTTATAGAAAATAATGGTCATGATATTGCCGCCGGTTGGGAAGGTAGAGGCAATAAATCCGATGGTGAAAAGAACGATCAGCATCGACACCACAACAATGCCGGTTTTTTGCGAACCCATACGGAAGTCGCGCGGTAAGTGGTCCAGTTTTGCACGCAGATTCAGGTAAGCCAGCATAATAAACAGCGGCGGCAGCATCGAGGCGGCGGCGGTCATGTTGATGATAGTGTTCATTAAATCCTGCACGGTATTGGAACCGAGCGTCGGGATAATCATCAGCGGGATAACGATCAGGAACTGGATCCATGCTGCACGGGCCGGGACGCCGTTTTCATTCAGTTCGACGGTTTTTTTACCGAAAATACCCGCCGGAATTTCTGAGAAGAAGATCTTCACCGGCGTGGCGGTCCACATCAGCAGGGAGCCGAACATCGCGGTAAAGGAGACCAGGCCGACAAAGCGGTTCACGACCAACTCCGGCAGGCCGAAATATGCCGCCAGGCCGTGGAATACCTGCACCGATCCACCGGTAAACTTCAGCTCTTTGCTGCTGACGAAGACGTTAATCAGCACCGAGGAGATGGAATAGAGCACGCCGATAAAAATTCCGGCAATGATAATGACCTTCACGAATGATTTGGAGCCGCCCTTGACGTCGTTGACGTAAACCGCCACCGACTCCGCGCCGCCTGCCGCCATAAAAATCCAGGTGGTGATACCGAGGAAGGCCCAGTTAAAATTCGGGATCATTGCGTCTACGGTGATAGGGTCAGCAGGCTGTACGCCACCAACCAGCGCCGTACCTGCCAGTAAAATATAGGACAGCGTCAGCAGCAGCATCAACGTGGAGGTGACCGAGGTAATCGGCCCTAACATTTTTGCACCATTGGTCGAAACCCAGGTGGAGAAGGCAAACAGCACCATACTTAACACGGTGGTTGCGAACGGCGTCAGAATGTATTCGTAGCCTAAAAAAGCATATGAGGCGTAGGCAATAACGCGGGGCAAAAGCGAGGTAAAAAAGAACAGGTTAACGAACCAGTAGGTGTAGGCAGTAATAAATGCCCAACGTCCACCCAGCGAACTTTTTACCCATGCGTAGACACCGGCTTCGGAGTTTTTATTCAGCGAAACAAATTCGGCGATGATTAAGCAAAACGGAATAAAGTAGAAAATCGTCGCGAGGAAAAACATCGGTGCGGATGCCAGACCAAGCTCAATATTATTGTTGATTACGTTATTAAAACTATAAACCGCGGCAAAGGTGAGTGAAAGTAAGCCGAACTTGCCGATGGTATTACGTTTGGTATCAGACATAGCACATCTCCGATTCCTGATTATTATAGGGTACTGGCGGCGCAACGTCGGCGCCGCCTGTGTTTTTATTTATTATGAAAATAACCATCTTCGATGGTGACTTTGAGTACGACTTTTTTCACTGCGTTATTACAAATAAAACGATAGGCTTCATGGTTGTCACAAATAACCATTTGTCCTCCGTGCACTTCGACGGTTTTTCCACAACCTTTCAGATATTCGCGATCGGTTTCATCGCGATAATATTCAACCACCTGGAGATCCTCTTTGGCGGCATACTCTATTTTTTGCTGCCCTTGCAGGTAGTAATGGATCTCAAAATAACGACGATGACCGGTAAACAGCGCATCGGTCGCGGAGTCTGTCTCCACGCGGTAGCTCAGGGAATCACCGATAGAGTGGGCGACGCCTGGCTGAATATTGTCAATATTTTCAATAGCCTCGACGCAGCGTTGCCATTTCCGACCTGAAGCATAGCGTTGCTGGAACTGCTCTAAGTTGTTGATGATCCTCATTTTGTATTCTCGCTGTGCATATTCGTGGAAAAGAACCCGGTGCCAAAGGCGCGGTTGGCGGTGGTTTGAGCGCCAGATTCGCTGCCGGAAACCGGCAACAACGTGAAGCCGTAGCTGAATGACGTAAACCAGACGCGCCAGGAATCGAGTACTTCACTTCCCCACGAGTTGGAACCTAAGCCCAGCAACTGGTGGTCCAGATTCAGGGTGATGTCATCGCTACGCTGTAGCGCGTTGCAGTGTTGTGCGGCAAAGATATTTTCTGACGTATAGCGCCAGGCGCTCAGGTTGACAGCGCGCTGCGGAACCACCAGCAGACCGTTGCCGTGGCGGTTGGTTAGTGTTGCCCAGCGCACGTCCTGACGATTGCCGTTGTTTTGCGGGAAAGGATAATTTTCGAACATCTCATCCACGCTGCTGCGCCAGATGTCGATGATGTTGGCCTGCTGGCTATCGGCATAGTTTTCACCTGGACCACGTCCGTAATACGCCACCTGGCCCAAATCACCGTTGATGCCCATCGTGAAACCGATGCACGGAATAATGTCCCGGTACTCGCCGTAAGGCTGGCCAGAAAGTTCCACATTCAGCTGACCGTCCGCGGCAATGCGCCAGCGATAGGTGCAGCGCATACCGAAATCGAATACCGGCGGGGCGATAATGGTCTGGCTGGTTATCAGCAGCGCATCATCGGTTTGCTCAAGGGTAAACTCGCGCAGATGCTCCTGCATAATCTGTAAATGATTCGGCTGCCAGAGGCCTTCGAACTCTTGCTTGTGGTTATCAATGGTCGGTTTGAAGAAATTAATCTTCGGCTCGCGGGTAATCAGCTCTTCGCCATTGACGTTCCAGGCGATCGGTTTACCGGTCAGCTTTGAGAAGGTCAGATGGAAGTTATAACCGCGAACGGTGCAGCTCTGGCGGCTGTCTTCCAGCGTCAGAGGGTTGGCGTTTTGCAGGCTAAACGGTACGGCAGCCGCCGTTCTGGCCTTCAGCGGGAACTGATAAGTCGCGATGTGATGCCCGGCTTCGCTGTATGACGTGCGGGAATCTTTCGTCACGGTGACGTTAAGGAACGCTTCGCGCGCATCCAGCTCCGGCAGTTCGCATTGCAGCAGCGCGTCGCTGTTGGGAGGAACGTCGCGCAGTTTTATCTGCTGAACAGAGAGCGTATCTCCTTCGGCGCGAACCTCAATATGCAAGGTGTAGTCGTCAAGCGTGGTGAACCAGAGTTTGTTTTCTACCCGTAGCTCGCCGCGGGCCAGATCCTGTGCGCGCACTTTCACCGGCGCAATTACCTGCTTGTACTCTTTCAGTCCCGGTCCTGGGGTTTGATCGGAATAAATCAGGCCATCAAGGCAGAAGTTGTAGTTGTTCGGATAGTCGCCGTAGTCGCCGCCATATTTGTACCAGACGTTGCCGTCGTCATCTTTAGCCTGAATCCCGTGATCGCACCACTCCCAGACATAGTGCCCCTGAATGCAATCATGCTGATAGAAGACGTTCTGATATTCCGTTAGCCCGCCGGGACCGTTGCCCATGGCGTGAGCATATTCACAGATGATGCGCGGTTTAGGATGCGGATATTCACCAAACTCATTCATCAGCGGCACGCGGGTGTACATGGTGGAGATGATATCCACCACTTCAGCGTCACGATCTTCTTCGTAATGGATCAGACGCGTGTCATCCAGCGCTTTCGCAGCGTGATACATGGCGCGGATGTTACAGCCGTATCCGGATTCGTTACCGAGCGACCAGATGATGATCGAAGGGTGATTTTTCTGCGCATGGACGTGGCGCACGATGCGCTCAACGTAGACATTTTCCCACAGTGGATCGTCGGTGATCCGACTGATATCGCCGATATTGGCGAAGCCGTGAGATTCAACGTCTGTTTCGGCCATCACGAACAGGCCGTAGATATCGCACAATTCATAGAAACGCGGATCGTTCGGGTAATGGGCGGTGCGTACGGAGTTGATGTTGTGCTGCTTCATTAACAGCAGATCTTTTTCAACGCGATCCATACCGACCGCGCGGCCCTTAAGATGATCGTTATCGTGGCGGTTAACGCCATGCAGCATCACGTAGCGGTTATTGATGTAAAACAGACCGTCGCGAACTTTAATATCGCGGAATCCAACGCGCTGTGGCACGACCTCAAGGATGTTGCCGCTGGCATCTTTCAGCGTCATCACCAGATGGTAGAGATACGGCGATTCCGCAGACCACTGCTGCGGCGCGCTAACCTTGAAATAAAAAGCGGTCTGCGTTTGTTTATCCACTTTCAGGGCGTTAATCACACCGCTATGCAGTGCCTTCTCACCGTCAAACAAGGTGTATTCCAGCGACGCTATCGCTGGCGTGGAGGCCAGGTTTTCCAGCGCAATGTTGCAGGAGAGGGTGGCGTCGCGATAGTCATCATCGAACTCGGTGCGAACGGTAAAATCCTGAATGTGGGTCGCCTGTTTGCCGACCAGATAGACGTCGCGGAAAATTCCCGCCGACCACCACATATCCTGGTCTTCAACGTAGGTGGAATCAGCCCATTGCATTACGCGAACGCACAGCAGGTTATCACCGGTCTTCACCACCGCGCTGATATCAAATTCGGCCGTCAGGCGGCTGCCTTTGCTGAAGCCAACGTACTGACCATTCACGTAAACTTCGAAGTAGGTTTCTACGCCATCAAACTTAATCAGCGTCTGTTTGCCCTGCCAGCCTTCGCTGAGGGTGAAAATACGCTGATAGGCCCCGGTGGGGTTATTGGTCGGAACGTAGGGGACATCAATCGGGAAAGGAAAACCTTCGTCGGTATACTGCAGCTTGCCGTGTCCTTCCATCTGCCACATGCCGGGGACGGTGATGCTGCCCCAGTCACTCATAAACTGCGACGTAAAGGCTTCCGGCACCTGCAGCGGATGCTCAAAGAACTGAAAATTCCACTGACCGCTTAGCAGCTGAAAGAGACTGCTGGTTTCGCGGGCAAACGAGCGAGCCTGCGCAACGGAGTCGTAAGAGAAAAAATATGCGCGTGGCGCCAGTCGATTTTCGTGGGTGAGCTGAATGTTTTCCCAGCGATTCATAAGGCCTCCCGGTGGAGAAAAATTGGAACCATTCATTGTAATGGTGGGTAAGTGTAATTGATGGTGATTTTAGTAAAAGTTTTACTAAAATATAGCGGGTGAGGTGATTTACTTTAACTGGATCACGAAAATAATTCGGACGCGGAAAAGAATGCATGACAATGCGCGCCCGGCATCAGAAGAAACCGGGCGGGTTAACGGGGGATTTCAGCGGGTGGTGCCGCGCAGTTTCAGCTTGCTGGGAACAAAAACCAGCAGGGGGAGCGCACGCCCGTCACGGGCTTTTTCGAACAGCAGGTTGACGCCCTGACTGCCCATCATTTCCGAATGAATGCGAACGGTGGAAAGCGGAGGAAAGGTGAAACGCGCCGTTGGGATATCATTAACGCTAATCAGCGAAATATCCTGCGGAATATTCAGACCACGCTCGTGGATGGCGCGCAGAACGCCAATGGCAATCGAGTCTGAAGCCACAAACAGGGCGCTGGGATAGTCGGGTTTCGCCAGCATTTCTTTAGCCAGTTCATAGCCTGATGAACTGGAGAAACCGCCGCGATAGATATCCTGTTCAGAAACGACCTGCTGCAGACGACCGTATTCGACAAACGCGGCTTCGCGGATATCGGCCTTGCCTGGCTGGTCTTCGCCACCGATGAAACCAATGCGGGTGACGCCCTGGGCAATGAAGAAGTCGATGCTCTCTTTGCTGATGCGTGCCAGATCGATATCGACGGCATCATATTCGCTGCCGGATTCATGGAAATCGATAAAGCAGATGTTGTCGGTAAGCGCTGTTGCCGCCTCGCGCAGAGCGGGAGAAGGTTTGCCGACAATAAGAATGCCGGTAATGTGTTTGCTCTCCGGCAGACCACTGTGCTCATAGCAGTTGGTCAGTTCGATCCCGAGTTTCTCACACTGGGTTTCAATCCCATGGCGGATCGCGAGGTAGTAAGGATCGTTGATTTCCAAATCTTGCTGATAGCTGTAGAGCGCCAGAATATGCTGGGGGCCGAGCGCGCTGGTCTGGTTCTTTCGGGCGCTGCTGGTTTTGTACTCCAGCTTTTCCGCGATCTCCAGAATGCGATGCTTAGTCTCTTCTTTTACATTCAGCGTGGGGTCATCGTTTAAAACCCGGGACACTGTCGCCAGGGACACGCCAGCTTCGATTGCGATGTCTTTAAGTGTTGCCATGTTTGCCTTTTCCCTGAGTTACCTGCGCATTGTAAATGAAGTGCTTATCTATTCATCTGTTTTCAGTAAAAAAAGCATGATTAATTGACATGCTCGGGGTAAAACTGGGCTTTCAGAGTGTGATGAGTACGTCATTTTCCCGCTTTTAAGAACAATGCCCGGAAAATATTTTGCTAGTATTTAGTAAAATTTTACTAAAGGAGAAAATAATGGATACCGTCGCATTTGCTGATTTTGCCCGAATGGAAATACGTGTTGGAAAAATCGCACAGGTAAAGCGCCATGACAATGCCGATAAGCTGTATATCGTACAGGTAGATGTGGGAGAGCGTACGCTGCAAACCGTAACCAGCCTGGTGCCTTACTACAGTGAAGAGGAGTTGATGGGCAAAACGGTGGTGGTGCTGTGTAATCTGCAAAAGGCCAAAATGCGCGGTGAGACATCAGAGTGCATGCTGCTGTGCGCGGAAACCGACGATGGCAGCGAAAGCGTACTGTTAACGCCAGAACGCCTTATGCCTGCTGGTGTGCGGATTGTTTAAGTTAGGTTAATTGCCGGATGGCGGCTACGCCTTATCCGGCCTACAAAAGAGTGTCTTCTATAGGCCGGGTAAGGTTGTTACATTTGCTCCACGCTCACCCGTAATGCTGCCAGGGCTTTGCGCGTCGATCGCAATACCAGATCGCATTGCTCGATCGTTAACGTCAACGGTGGTTCGATGCGGATCGTCTTTGCATTATTAAGCGTGCCGGCAACCAGCACCCGCTGGCGGAACATCTCACTGGCAAAGTTGTAGCCGATTTCATTATCGACAAACTCAATCGCCATCAGCATTCCCTTACCGCGTACATCATGCACCAGGTCCGGATATTCCCGCGCAAGCTGGCGGAAACCATCCAGCAACATATCGCCTTTCTGCTCCGCCTGAGCCGGTAAATTTTGCTCCAGCAGGACGTTAATGGTGGCCAGCGCAGCTGCACAAGCGAGCGGGTTGCCGCCAAACGTGGTGGTATGCAGGAAAGGATTGTCGAACAGGACGGAGAACACCTCTTCGGTGGCAATGGTCGCGCCAATTGGCATCACACCGCCGCCCAACGCTTTGGCCAGGCACATAATGTCGGGTTGCACGTTTTCGTGTTCGCAGGCGAACATCTTGCCGGTACGCCCCATGCCGGTTTGCACTTCGTCAAGGATCATCAGCGCGCCAAACTCATCGCAAAGTTTACGAACGGCGGTCAAATAACCTTGCGGCGGCAGGATCACTCCTCCTTCACCCTGGATCGGCTCGAGGATCACAGCTGCGACATCGTCACCGGTCTTTTTACACTCGCTGAGCATGGTGCGCATTGCGTTAATATCGCCAAACGGCACATGACGGAAGCCCGGCAGCAGCGGCATAAAAGGTTTACGGAAGGTGGATTTAGCCGTAGCGGACAGCGCGCCCAGTGATTTACCGTGGAATGCGCCGCTGGTGGCAATAAACGTAAATTTACCGCGCGGCGATTGATATGCTTTCGCCAGCTTCAGGGCGGCTTCAACCGACTCGGTCCCGCTGTTACAGAAAAAACTGTATTTCAGTTTACCGGGCGCCAGTGCGGCGAGGGTTTTTGCCAGCATGGCCCGCAGAGGGTCAAGTAACTCCTGGCTGTGCAGAGGTTGTTTCGCGAGTTGATTCTGTACGGCGGAAACCACGACTGGATTACGGTGCCCCACGTTGAAAATTCCAAAACCACCCAGGCAATCGACGAACTCCTGCCCCTGGGTGTCGACAAGCGTATTCAGGCTTCCCGCTTGCCACTCTACGGCTCCGTAATCCCCGCCTGCAGTTACAGATTTTCGATACTCTAAGAACCCCGGATTGACATGCTCCTTGAAGTACTCAATCACCTCTCGGTTTAACGATTTCATTTCCTCATGATCAAGCGTGCGCTTTTCGATGAGATTCAGTGCGTGTGCGCTGCAGGCCAGGGCCGATGCGCTGGAAGGTAACCTGTTCAAAATATGCTCCCGGAGCTCGCGTATCACATGATACTGAATTAAGTATTGCAGGGATTGCGCCATTCCGGCGCGCTTAGCAAAAATCGGGATAAACACCAGGAAATATCTCATTTACGCAACATTTAATGCCGCGATTTAACATTTGCTGGCATTTTGCCCAAGTAAGGAGCCTGAAAACAGATCGAATAAACGCAAATTTGCGCTAAAAATGGGCAATATTTGCACTGTGACGGTGCGCTGGTAGAAGTGACGTTGAATAGTTACTAGATGAAAGTATTTTAAATCAATGGATTAGAATGCGTACAGATTTTGAGGTTTAATCGCAAATTGCGATCTAAATCAAATTTAACAACTAAAGATAAAAAAATTATCGCCGAAATAACATAAGCCGAAAGAGTTAACAACCAGATAACCTGCACAGGACGCAATCATGTCTTCTCATCCCTACGTTAGTCAGCAAAATACACCGCTGGATGATGATATCACCCTCATGTCTACCACCGATTTACAAAGCTATATCACCCATGCGAACGATACATTTGTCCAGGTCAGTGGCTATCAGCTGAATGAATTGCTTGATAAGCCGCACAATCAGGTTCGTCATCCGGACATGCCAAAAGCGGCGTTTGCGGATATGTGGTACACCCTGAAGCAGGGCGAGCCATGGAGCGGGATTGTGAAAAACCGGCGTAAGAATGGCGATCACTACTGGGTGAGGGCCAATGCGGTGCCGATGGTGCGGGAAGGACGCGTGACCGGGTATATGTCGATTCGTACCCGGGCTACTGACGAGGAAATTGCGGCGGTAGAGCCTTTGTATAAAGCGCTGAACGAAGGACGTTGCAACCGACGTATTCATAAAGGGCTGGTGGTACGCAAAGGCTGGCTGGGTAAACTGCCGGCGATGCCGATTCGCTGGCGGGTACGCAGCGTGATGGCATTCATGTTTGTCCTGCTAGCGGCCACATTGCAGCAGATGGGCGCCGAATGGCCGTTACTGCTGATGAGCGCGTTGGTGATGCTTTTTGGAACGGCTATTTTCGAATGGCAGATTGTGCGTCCTATTGAGAATGTCACCCGTCAGGCGCTGAAAGTGGCGACCGGTGAGCGGAACAGCGTGTCGCATCTTAACCGTAGTGATGAACTGGGCCTGATGCTACGAGCAGTGGGCCAACTTGGATTAATGTGTCGCTGGCTCATTCACGACGTCTCCAGCCAGGTGAGTTGCGTGCGCAGCGACAGCGAAACGCTGGCGAAAGGCAGCGATGATTTAAACAAGCATACGCAGCAGACTGTCGAGAACGTGCAGGAAACGGTGACCACCATGAATCAGATGGCAGCATCGGTGAAACAAAACTCAGAGACCGCCGCCGCGGCCGATAAGCTCTCTATTGCCGCCAGTAGCGCGGCAACGCACGGCGGTGAGGCGATGGATACCGTCATCAAAACCATGGACGATATCGCCAACAGCACCCAGCGGATCGGCACCATTACGACGCTGATTAACGATATTGCCTTCCAGACCAACATTCTGGCTTTGAATGCCGCTGTTGAAGCCGCGCGGGCGGGCGAGCAAGGGAAAGGGTTCGCCGTGGTGGCGGGAGAAGTACGTCATCTTGCTAGCCGTAGCGCCAGTGCAGCCAATGATATCCGCAAGTTGATTGATGCCAGCGCTGACAAGGTGCAGTCCGGATCTGACCAGGTTCACGCCGCAGGACGCACGATGGACGATATTGTGGCGCAGGTACAAAACGTCACTCAGCTGATCGCCCAAATCAGCCACTCCACGCTGGAACAGTCAGATGGTCTTTCCAGCCTGACCCGTGCGGTGAATGAGCTGAGCAACATTACACAGAAAAACGCCGAACTGGTTGAAGAGAGTGCGCAGATTTCCGCGATGGTGAAACATCGCGCGGGTCGTCTGGAAGATGCGGTTACGGTGCTGCATTAATACTAAAAATACAGGCGGAACGTTGGGCATACGGGTTCCGCCTGCTGTGCAGATTAATCCAGCTGAGTAATATCCAGTGCAGCGCGATCGATAATACCGATGATTTTTTTGATCTGCGCATCGCTGGTATCACCATGATTGACGCGTAGATCCAGCACGGCTTTGAAGTTTTCCAGCGCGCGTTTCATCTGTGGATTTTTGCGTAATTCAAAACCCACGCAGCGGGCTTTAATCCGTTCGTGGATATGTTCCAGATGTTCACGGTTCTCATCCAGCCACTGCTGGCCCTGAGTCGTGATCGCAATCTGTTTACGCCCACCTTCCTCGTCGCTGACGGTGATCAGTGCCTGATCCTGCAAGAAATCCAGCGTTGGATAGATAACGCCCGGGCTTGGGGTGTAATTACCCTGGGTCAGGGTTTCAATCGCTTTAATCAGCTCATAGCCGTGGCTGGCGTCGCGGGTCAAGATATCCAGAATCACCAGGCGTAATTCGCCGTGGCCGAAGAACCGCTGACGACGACCCCCTCCGCCGCCACCACGACCGTGGCGATGTCCGCAACCCTGCTCGTGGTGATGTTCTTTGTTACAGCCTTCATGGCGATGTTCTTCACCTTTGCAGCAACCTGCATGGTGCTCGTTGTGGCGGCCTTCATGGTGATGTCCTTCACCCTTGCAGCAGCCTTCGTGTTGGTGCTCTGTGTGCTTACAGCAACCTTCATGATGGTTTTGCATCATCGTCTCCTGATGTTATTTAGATATATCTAATTTATATCTAAAGATTATCAGTTTGCAAGTCTACAAATTATATCCTGTATAACGTGATGATTATTAACTGTTTTTAAATGCGTGTGATAGCCGGATAATCATAATTTAACTATATCAAAAAATGCTTGCAATATTTTTGATTAGCAATCATTATCATTTAAAAAATAAATTTAGATATATCGTATTATCTTCACAAGGCGAAAAAATGACAAAAAACACCTCACGCTACCCACAGCGCGTTCGCAATGAACTGCGTTTTCGAGAACTTACTGTCCTGCGCGTAGAGCGTATTAGCGCGGGTTTTCAGCGTATTGTACTGGGCGGTGACGCTCTGGACGGTTTTAGCTCACGCGGCTTTGACGACCATACCAAGGTCTTTTTCCCTGAACCGGGCAGCAACTTTGTACCACCTGTCGTCACCGATGAAGGCATTGTCTGGGCTGACGGTGTACGTCCGTTATCCCGTGACTACACGCCGTTGTATGACGAAGCGCGCCATGAGCTGGCACTGGATTTCTATATTCATGACGGCGGCGTGGCAAGTACATGGGCGATGAATGCCCGTGAGGGTGACAAGCTGACGATCGGCGGACCGCGCGGTTCTTTGGTGGTGCCAGAGGATTATGCGTATCAGGTTTACGTGTGTGATGAGTCGGGAATGCCCGCGTTGCGCCGACGCCTGGAGTCGCTCAGCCGTTTGGCGGTACGTCCGCACGTCACGGCGCTGGTTAGCGTGCAGGATGCAGCCTACCAGGACTATTTTGCCCATCTCGACGGATTTACTCTTCAGTGGTTTATCGGCCATGACGAGCAGGCGGTGAATGAACACTTATCGCGGCTAAGCGTGCCCGCAGACGATTATTTCATCTGGATCACCGGCGAAGGCAAGGTGGTCAAAAACCTGAGTGCTCGTTTTGAAACCGAGGCGTTCGATCAGCAACGGGTTCGTGCAGCGGCTTACTGGCATCAACGCCGTTAATCAGTAATTAGAGGGCGGAACGCCAAACGCCTGGCGGAATGCGTAGCTAAATGCCGCGGTGCTTGAATACCCAACGTCGAGTGCCACGGCGGTTACGCTTTTATTTTTCTTCAGCATTAATACCGATTCAAGTATTCGCATTTTTTGCTTCCAGACGCTGAAAGGCAATCCGGTTTCTTTTTTGAAATGGCGTGAAAAGGTACGGGCAGACATACCCAAATGCTGCGCCCAGTATTCAACCGAATGCTCCAGTGCGGGGGATTCTTGTATTGTTCGGCAGACTTTGGTTAATTCGCGATCCTGCGGCCAGGGTAATACAAAGGCGACTTCCGGGAGTTGCAGAATAATATCGACCAGCACACTAACCAGCTTGCCCTCTTTTGACTGACTATCATAATGGCCTGAAATTGAATTCGTGGCGTAATGAATAAACTCTCTGGCGAAATCACTGATAGCCACGACTTTGCATTCATTGATGCTCTCTTCAAGAAAACCCGGTTTAATATCCAGATTTTCTAAATACACATCATCTAATGCCCAAACCGCATGCTCCGTATTATTTGGGATCCAAATGCCATAATGCGCGGGGATTATCCAGCACTTACCGGCAACATCAATGCGCATGCTGCCTTTGCGGGCGAAATGAAACTGCATAAAAGAGTGTGAATGCTGCGGTACATGGTGGTTGGCTTCCAGGACATAAGAGCGAAAGAATACGTCCTGCGGCAGTTCGGTCATGGAGTTATCCGGGAAGGAGTTCCACTGTTTTTGCGCGAGAGTTTCCATAAATGAATCGTCAATGCTCCCGATGGTGTGTCCGCTGTTCGATAGATTTTGTCCGCGGATCATAATACATACACTCTTTTTTCCATAATAATCTTGCGTAATAATTTTTAGTCCACTTTTGGTAAATACCATGAACTCGCTTTGTTCAGATGCTGTCATCGTCAATGAAACAAATGATAACTGGACCCGAATGGGAAAAGAGCTGCTTTCGCAAGCGGATATCAGAATTAATGGCTCGCGCGCCTGGGACATTCAACTTCATCATACCGGTTTCTTTAAACGGGTATTGCAACAAGGCTCGTTAGGGCTTGGCGAAAGCTATATGGAAGGCTGGTGGGACTGCGAACGGCTCGATATTCTGTTCTGCAAAATCCTGAAAGCAAAACTCGACCAGCAGATGCCAGGTAATCTGAAAGATATTTTACGCATTGCCAGCGCACGCCTGTTTAATTTGCAGTCACGTAGCCGTGCATGGATCGTCGGTAAAGAACATTATGATATTGGTAACGATCTCTTTGCGCTGATGCTTGATCCGCATATGCAATATTCCTGCGGTTACTGGAAAGACGCGACCACATTAGACGAAGCGCAAAATGCCAAATTAAAAATGATCTGCGAGAAGCTGCAGCTTAAGCCGGGTATGCGTTTACTCGATATCGGTTGTGGATGGGGAGGGTTGGCAGAATATGCGGCGCGTCATTATGGCGTGGCGGTAGAAGGCGTTACCATTTCCAAAGAGCAGCAGAAAATGGCGCAGCAGCGCTGTGAAGGGCTGGACGTTAACATTCTGCTGCAGGATTATCGCGATCTTGATAAACACTACGATCGCATTGTGTCCGTGGGGATGTTTGAACACGTCGGGCCGAAAAACTACGACACCTATTTCAGCATCGCTGACCGTTGTTTAAAACCGGATGGACTGTTCCTGCTGCATACCATTGGCAGCAATAAAAAAGGGATGAGCGTCGATCCGTGGATCAATAAATACATTTTCCCGAACGGTTGCTTACCGTCGATTTCCCATATTGCCGAGGCCAGCGAATCACGGTTTGTGATGGAGGACTGGCATAACTTCGGCAGCGATTATGATAAAACGCTGATGGCCTGGCATGAGCGCTTTAATCAGGCCTGGCCGGAGCTGTCATCACGTTATTCCGCCACCTTCAGAAGAATGTTTAATTATTATTTATGTGCATGCGCAGGGGCTTTCCGCGCCAGAGATATTGAGCTTTGGCAGGTGCTGTTTAGCCGCGGCGTAGAGGGCGGGATCCGCGTTTATCGTTAACGTTCTGCCGGATGGCGGCGCAAGCGCCTTATCCGGCCTACATAGGTTTGTACTCGTAGGCCTGATAAGCGCAGCGCATCAGGCATTTCTTCGCAGGATGGCGGCGCAAGTGCCTTATCAGGCATTTATGGCTTAGCCCAATTCACTCTCTGCCAGCGCTTTAAATACCATTGCGACGGCATGCGCGCCGGGGTCCATATTTCCGAGCAGGCTTTCACTGCTCAGATACGATGCGCGACCCGCATTGGCTTTGCTCGACAAACAGGTTCGTTCGGCTCCCGCTTGCGCGGCGTCGAAGGCGGCCTGCAGATTTTGCGGCTGCGTGAGCAGCGAAGTCAGAGCCGGTTGCAGCGCATCAATCATGGTGCGATCGCCTTCGTCTGCGCCGCCGTAGAACTTCATCTGCGCCAGTCCCGTATTCAGGGCTTCGGCAACGTTAGCTCCCTGTTCCAGTTTCTGCCCCGCAGCGGTAAAGAAAATAGACATCAGCACACCGCTGGAACCGCCCATCACCACGGTCAGACGTTCGCCAATCAGCGCAAACAGCGTGGCAAGGTTATCCAGCGGCAACTGCTGACGATGCAGCAGACCGGCAATTTCGCGCGCGCCTGCGGCAAAGGTTGAACCGGTATCGCCATCGCCGACTTTGGCATCCAGCGCATTAAGATGGGTCTCCAGATCGGAAAGGGTTGTGGTGACAAGCTCCACAATCCCGGCCACCAGGGCATTTGCCGAAGGCTGGAATTCCACACGTGCGCTACGCTGAGATGACGGTACACAGCTGATTTCACGCGGTGGGACCGGCGTCGGCCAGTTACTGGTTTCCACCTCTGTGAGCAGCGCTTTTTCGATGCTCTCTTCCAGCATGATGGCCGTCAGTGAAAAGCCTTTCATATCCAGCGCGGTAACCAACGAGGCCGGGCCAATCAGCCAGTCGATACGCGGATGCAGCGGGCTGCTGGCCAGTTCGCGGGTAATGATGGACATTTCGGCAACAGAAACACCGCCAAGATTGTTAATCATCACCGCCAGACGGCCGGTTTCAGGCAGGGCAGCCAGCAGTTTATCCACCATCAGGTTCACCACCTGCGCACTGTTCTGGGTGTCGATGACCGAGGCGCCTGGTTCGCCGTGAATGCCCATACCCAGCTCCGCGTGGCCCGGATGATGACGCGGGGCGGCGTCGGTTTCTTGCGGCAGATGACAGCTGGAAAGCGCAACGCCCAGACTGAAGGTGTTATTGGCCGCGTATTGCGCTTCACGCAGGACGGTGGCGAGGTTGTAGCCGCGTTCGGCAAAATAGCCCGCGATTTTATGCACCAGGATGGTTCCCGCAATGCCGCGCGGGTGTTTGTTATCCGGCAGGGAGATGTCATCGCCGACAATCAGCATTTCAACGTTGTAACCAAGGCGACGGGCTTTCTCGGCGGCAAGACCGAAATTAAGACGATCACCGGTGTAATTTTTCACGATCAACAAACAGCCCGCCTCACCGGTTACCGCCTGAATGGCGGTCAGTACCGCATCTACGCTCGGGGAAGCGAACACGTCGCCACAGACCGCGGCCGTTAGCATACCTTTACCGATAAACCCAACGTGCGCGGGTTCGTGCCCTGAACCGCCGCCGGAAATGACCGCCACGTTATTTTTGTTAAGGTCACGGCGGACCACGATGCGAATAGCCGGATCGCTTTCCAGACGCGCCAGATTATTCCACGGGCTGGCGATAATCGTACCGTCGATGACGTCGCTCACGAGATGGGTGCGTTGATTAAAAAAGAATTGAGACATAACGGCTCCTTGAGGTTGAGTGTAAGACAAACCCCCGGAAGCATGGTCATGGTGCGGAGGCGATAGAGAGATTCTGGCGAAGTCAGCGTGGAAAAAAACAACGTTAAAATGAGTTTCATTACGGAACGTTGTTATTGTTTTTTGTTCCGAAATGAAACCGAAAAGAACGGGGAACGATCACAATGCGAGCTTGCTCGACTTTTTCCTCTCGCGATGAATGCAGGTCACACTGCACTGTCAGCTTTTTTTACCGGTATTTTGGCAAGTGAGTGGGTAAAAGAGAAAGTGAGATTCGTCTGTGCCGGAGATTTGGTGGTAAATGAACGGATCGGGATCGCAAACCTTATATTTTTTATGGTTAAGCGTTCCAATATGAAACATTTGTCGTTTTTATCTGTTTCATATCAGAACAAAAAGACGAAAGATTTTTTTGTGCACGCCTCGCCATACAGTTATTGCATCGCTCCGGTACCTCCCGTTTTCGCCATCAGCATCAGGCCAAACAGGTTAACGCCAGGGCTCACCATGTAAAAACATGTACTTATTTGAGGATGAAAGGAATGCTAAAAGTTATTCAATCTCCAGCCAAATATCTCCAGGGCCCTGACGCTTCCACCTTGTTTGGTCAATACGCTAAAAATCTGGCGGACAGCTTTTTCGTGATTGCGGATGACTTCGTGATGAAGCTGGCGGGAGAGAAGGTACTCAACGGCCTGCACAGCCACGACATTAGCTGCCATGCGGAACGCTTTAACGGTGAATGTAGCCATGTTGAAATTAATCGCCTGATTACCATTCTGAAACAGCACGGTTGCCGCGGTGTGGTTGGGATTGGCGGTGGGAAAACGCTGGATACCGCCAAAGCGATTGGCTACTACCAGAAGTTGCCGGTGGTGGTGATCCCGACTATCGCGTCTACCGATGCGCCAACCAGCGCGCTGTCCGTTATCTATACCGAAGCCGGTGAGTTTGAAGAGTATCTGATCTACCCGAAAAACCCGGATATGGTGGTAATGGACACAGCAATCATTGCCAAAGCGCCGGTACGTCTGCTGGTGGCCGGGATGGGCGATGCGCTCTCGACCTGGTTTGAAGCGAAAGCCTGTTATGACGCCAGAGCGACCAGCATGGCGGGCGGACAGTCCACGGTGGCGGCGCTGAGCCTGGCGCGCTTGTGCTATGATACCCTGCTGGCGGAAGGCGAGAAGGCACGCTTTGCCGCGCAGGCCGGCGTGGTGACCGATGCGCTGGAGCGTATTGTCGAAGCTAATACTTACCTCAGCGGCATCGGCTTTGAAAGCAGCGGTCTGGCAGGGGCGCATGCGATCCACAACGGCTTTACGATTCTGGAAGAGTGCCACCATTTGTACCACGGTGAAAAAGTCGCCTTTGGTACGCTGGCGCAGCTGGTGTTGCAAAACAGCCCGATGGAAGAGATCGAAACCGTGCTGAATTTCTGTCAGAAAGTAGGCCTGCCGGTAACGTTAGCGGAAATGGGCGTGAAAGAAGACGTTGACGGCAAGATCATGGCGGTGGCAAAAGCGACCTGTGCAGAAGGTGAAACCATCCACAATATGCCGTTCCCGGTAACGCCTGAAAGCGTACATGCCGCTATTCTGACGGCAGACCTGCTGGGACAGCAGTGGTTGGCGCGTTAATCAGTCGTCGGTAGGTTTTTATCCGGCATCTTCTCCCCCTCTGACAGTCTCTGCCGGAGGGGTTGTCTATGGTTAAACAGCGGAAAGGGATATGACGGCGCACACGCATAGCATCGGGAAGGAAGTCTCTTCAGTCATTGCCCAGTCATGGCATCGTTGCAGCAAGTTTATGCAGCGGGAAACCTGGCAGGCGCCGCATCAGGCGCAAGGGCTGACCTTTGAGTCGATTTGTCGTCGCAAGACGGCGTTGCTGACGATTGCTCAGGCTGCGCTGGAAGATGCCTGGGAGTTTATGGACGGCCGCCCGTGCGCGCTGCTGATTCTGGATGAATCAGCCTGTATTCTCAGCCGTTGCGGTGATCCGCAGACGGTGGAGCAGCTGGCGGAGCTTGGGTTTCGCGACGGCAGCTACTGTGCGGAAAGCATCATTGGCAGTTGTGCACTGTCGCTGGCGACGATGCCGGGCCAGCCGACAAAAACCTCTGGCGATCAGCATTTTAAACAGGCTCTGCATCCGTGGTCGTTCTGCTCGACGCCGGTCTTCGATAACCATGGTCGACTGTTCGGCTCCATCTCGCTGTGTTGTCTGGTGGAGCATGAGTGCGTTTCTGATTTATCCCTGACGCTGGCGATAGCCAGAGAAGTCGGCAACTCTTTGCTGACCGACAGCCTGCTGGCTGAATCCAACCGCCATCTGAACCAGATGTACGGGCTGCTGGAAAGTATGGATGATGGTGTGATGGCCTGGAACGAACAGGGCGTATTGCAGTTCCTCAATGCGCGTGCGGCGCTGCTTTTGCATCTCGATGCGCAGGCCAGCCAGGGAAAAAATATTCACGATCTGCTCAATCTCCCCATGCTGCTGCGCCGGGCGATCAAACATGCCCGCGGCCTGAATCACGTCGAAGTTACCTTTGAAAGCCAGCATCAGTTTGTTGATGCCGTCATTACCCTGAAACCGATTGTTGAGGAGCAGGGCAACAGCTTTATCCTGCTGCTGCATCCGGTAGAGCAAATGCGCCAGCTGATGACCAGCCAGCTCGGCAAGGTGAGTCACACCTTTGAGCAGATGTCGACTGACGATCCGGAAACCCGCCGTTTGATCCACTTTGGACGCCAGGCGGCGAGGGGGAGTTTCCCGATCCTGCTGTGCGGAGAAGAGGGCGTTGGTAAGGAGCTGCTGAGTCAGGCCATTCACAATGAAAGCGAGCGCGCCAGCGGGCCGTATATCGCCGTGAACTGTCAGCTGTATGCCAACAGCGTGCTGGGGCAGGATTTTATGGGCAGTGCGCCCACCGACGATGAAAATGGCCGGCTGAGCCGTCTTGAACTGGCGAACGGCGGCACGCTGTTTCTGGAAAAAATTGAATATCTGGCGCCGGAGCTGCAATCCGCGCTGTTACAGGTGATCAAGCAGGGGGTACTAACCCGCCTGGATGCCCGTCGGTTGATTCCGGTGGATGTCAAAGTGATCGCCACCACCACGGTTGATCTCGCCAATCTGGTGGAGCAAAACCGCTTTAGCCGTCAGCTATATTACGCGCTGCACTCTTTTGAGATAGTGATCCCCCCGCTGCGGGCGCGGCGTAACAGTATTCCCTCGCTGATTTATACGCGACTGAATAGCCTGAAAAAACGCTTTTCATCCAGTTTGAAGATCGACGACGACGCGCTGGCTCAGCTGGTGGCCTATTCGTGGCCGGGCAATGACTTTGAGCTGAACAGCATTATCGAAAACATCGCCATCAGCAGTGATAACGGCCATATTCGGCTGAGCAATCTACCGGATTATCTGTTTGCCGAACGTCCTGGTCTGGAGACGGCGTCTTCACTGCTGCCAGCCAGTCTGACCTTTACCGCTATCGAAAAAGAGGCGATTATCCATGCTGCTCGCGTCACCAGCGGACGCGTACAGGAGATGTCGCAACTGCTGAACATTGGTCGCACTACCTTGTGGCGCAAGATGAAGCAATACGACATTGATGCCAGCCAGTTTAAGCGCAAGCATCTGGACTAGTTTCTTCAATTCTCGCCATCGAGAACAGCGCGTCCGACAGTCGGTTGATGTAACGCCTGGGTTCATCGCGTAACGTCAGCGTTCTGCTCATTGCGATAAGGATCCGCTCCAGTCGGCGCGTCAGAGTTCGCGCAACGTGTAGCTGTGCCGATGGCAGATTTTTCCCCGGAATAACAAACTCTTTGAGTGGGCCGCTTTGCGCCATATTGCGGTCAATAAGCTGCTCCAGCGCCTGAATATCCTCATCGCCAATACGCTGTTGTAAGCGAGTGAGTCCTTTCTCATCGCTGGCGAGTTCCGCACCCAGTACAAACAGCATCTTCTGCATGGCGTGCAGATCCTGGCGTAGTTCAGCCTGGTGCGTGCTGGCATAGCAGACGCCAAGCTGGGAAATCAGTTCATCCACCGTGCCATAGGCCTCAACGCGGATGTCGTCTTTGTCGATACGGCTGCCGCCAAACAGCGCGGTCGTGCCTTTATCGCCGGTTCGGGTGTAGATGCGGTACATTTATTTTATCTCGCTGAAGGGAAGTACTTTGACCAGTTGACCGGCATTGGCGCCAAGCGTTCGGATCTGCGCAATTCCGGCGCGGATATGCCCACGGATCAGTGCCCGATCCTCGGGCAACTGGGCGTGGGTTAAAGCAATATCACCCGTGGCGTTAAGACCTAGACCGACACGTAGCGTTGAGCTTTTGGCCGCAAGTTTGCTCAATGCCAGCGCGCAGTCATGCTCGTCGCAACAGATTGCCCGGCAAGGGACGCCTTGCTCTTCCAGTCCCCAGCACAGCTCATCAAGCACGCGAGTATCCAGCCAGCGTGAGTGATAAAACAGATGTACGCCCGGTGATGAAAGTGACATTGCGCCCCCTGCGTTATCAGAATGCCTGACGGAAGATCTCGGCAATTTCTTTCTCGTTCCCTTTGCGTGGGTTAGAGAAGGCGTTGCCGTCCTTCAGCGCCATTTCCGCCATGTACGGGAAATCGGCTTCTTTGACGCCCAGATCGCGCAAATGCTGCGGAATGCCGATGTCAGCGGAGAGACGGGCAATGGCGTGAATGGCCAGTTCGGCGGCATCCATGGTGGAGAGTCCGTCAGTGTTTTCACCCATAAATTCTGCGATATCGGCAAATTTCTCCGGGTTAGCGATCAGGTTATAGCGCGCCACGTGCGGGAGCAGAACGGCATTCGCCACGCCGTGTGGCATGTCGTACAGACCGCCAAGCTGATGCGCCATTGCGTGAACGTAGCCGAGGTTGGCGTTGTTGAAAGCCATACCCGCCAACAGAGAGGCGTAGGCCATGTTCTCGCGAGCTTTCAGGTTGCTGCCCAGCGCTACGGCCTGACGCAAGTTGCGTGCGATCAGGCGAATAGCCTGAATAGCGGCGGCGTCGGTGACCGGGTTGGCATCTTTGGAAATATAGGCTTCTACGGCGTGGGTCAGGGCGTCCATGCCGGTCGCGGCGGTCAGCGGAGCGGGTTTGCCGAGCATCAGCAGCGGATCGTTAATGGAGACCGACGGCAGGTTACGCCAGCTGACAATCACAAACTTCACTTTGGTTTTGGTATTGGTCAGCACGCAGTGGCGGGTGACTTCGCTGGCGGTACCGGCAGTGGTATTCACTGCAACGATAGGCGGCAGCGGGTTGGTCAGGGTTTCAATCCCGGCATAGCTGTAGAGATCGCCTTCGTGAGTTGCCGCGATACCGATGCCTTTACCGCAGTCATGCGGGCTACCGCCGCCAACGGTAACGATGATATCGCAATGCTCTTTGCGAAAGACCTCCAGACCATCGCGCACGTTGGTGTCTTTGGGATTTGGCTCAACGCCGTCAAAAACCACCACGTCAATGCCCGCTTCACGTAAATGGGCGAGGGTTTTATCTACCGCACCGTCTTTAATAGCCCGCAGACCTTTATCAGTCACCAGCAGCGCTTTTTTACCGCCTAACAGTTTGCAGCGTTCGCCGACAACGGAAATAGCATTGGGGCCAAAGAAGTTCACATTTGGCACCAGGTAATCAAACATACGATAGCTCATAATATACCTTCTTAGATTTAAATTATAATTCAGAGAAACAATTCAGTGCGGTTTCTGCTAATAATCTGTCTTGTTCGACAGTGCCGCCGCTAACGCCAACGGCACCAATTAATTTACCGTTTAATATGACAGGTAAGCCGCCGCCGAAAATAACAATGCGCTGTTGGTTAGTAAGCTGCAAACCATATAGCGAAGCGCCAGGTTGTACCGCGTCGGTAATTTCATGGGTACCCTGGCGCAGGCAGCAGGCGGTATACGCTTTATTAAGAGAGATATCACAGCTGGTGACAAACGCATCGTCCATGCGTTGCATTAGCAGCGTATTTCCGCCGTGATCCACCACAGAAAAGACCACCGGAACGTTGATCTCAAGCGCTTTAGCCTCAACGGCCTGCGCCATTTTTTTTGCAGCCGCCAGCGTAATGGTGGCAATTTGTTGGCTCTTATTCACAGTCTCTCCTGAAAATGTTGTAGGGCTGAGGTCACGAAACATATCGCGCAACAGCTATTTTTATCATTGGCTTTACCTTATTTTCTCGCCGCACGTTATTAAGTCAATAGGGTGGATTTTTCATAAAAATTAAATTTATTTCCCTGATTTTGCGTTTATTGATAATGATCATTTAACCTCGTCACAATTCACGATGGATATTCCTGAATTGCGTTTCAATATGGAACGATGCATTTTTATTAGGTGCCAAATTGGAACGAAATTAATTTTATTTTTTTATTGCTTGGCTCATTTAGAGTTCGGCCATTGCTGATGAAAGGCGAATGCCGGGTGTGGTGTCCCCGGTAATGCGGCCCGGCGTCCCTATTTTTTACCTTTTGAGTCAATAAATCATGAGAAGATCAAAACGATTCGAAGTGCTTGCGAAGCGGCCTGTAAATCAGGATGGGCTGATTGGCGAATGGCCTGAAGAGGGGCTGATCGCCATGGAAAGCCCTTACGATCCGACGTCGTCGGTGAAGGTGGAAAATGGTCGTATTGTTGAGCTGGACGGTAAGAGCCGCGCCGAGTTCGACATGATCGACCGTTTCATTGCCGATTATGCCATTAACGTGGCCGAAGCTGAGCGCGCCATGCAGCTCGACGCGCTGGAGATCGCCAGAATGCTGGTGGATATCCACGTCAGTCGGGAAGATATTATTGCCATTACCACTGCCATCACCCCGGCGAAAGCGGTGGAAGTGATGGCGCAAATGAACGTGGTGGAGATGATGATGGCGCTACAAAAAATGCGCGCCAGACGCACTCCCTCCAACCAGTGCCACGTGACTAACCTGAAAGATAACCCGGTACAGATAGCCGCCGACGCTGCTGAAGCGGGGATCCGCGGCTTTTCCGAGCAGGAAACGACGGTCGGGATCGCCCGCTACGCGCCGTTTAACGCCCTGGCGCTGCTGGTGGGTTCCCAGTGCGGTCGCCCCGGTGTGCTGACGCAATGTTCCGTTGAGGAGGCCACGGAGCTGGAGCTGGGGATGCGCGGGTTAACCAGCTACGCCGAAACGGTATCGGTATACGGTACAGAGTCGGTGTTTACCGACGGCGATGATACGCCGTGGTCCAAAGCGTTTCTCGCCTCGGCCTATGCGTCGCGTGGCCTGAAGATGCGCTACACCTCCGGCACCGGCTCGGAGGCGCTGATGGGCTATTCCGAAAGTAAATCGATGCTTTATCTGGAGTCACGCTGCATTTTTATCACTAAAGGCGCGGGCGTACAGGGGCTGCAAAACGGTGCGGTCAGCTGTATCGGCATGACCGGCGCTGTGCCGTCAGGGATCCGCGCGGTGCTGGCGGAAAACCTGATTGCCTCAATGCTCGACCTTGAAGTGGCCTCCGCCAATGACCAGACCTTTTCCCACTCCGATATTCGCCGTACTGCCCGTACCCTGATGCAGATGCTGCCGGGTACCGACTTTATTTTCTCCGGTTACAGCGCGGTACCCAACTACGACAACATGTTTGCCGGATCGAACTTCGACGCTGAAGATTTCGATGATTACAACATTCTGCAACGCGATCTGATGGTTGACGGCGGTCTGCGGCCGGTCACGGAAGAGGAAACCATCGCCATTCGCAATAAGGCCGCACGCGCCATTCAGGCGGTGTTCCGCGAACTGGGCCTGCCGCTGATTAGCGATGAAGAAGTCGAAGCTGCTACTTATGCTCACGGCAGCAAAGATATGCCCGCGCGCAATGTGGTGGAAGATCTGGCCGCCGTGGAAGAGATGATGAAGCGCAATATCACCGGGCTGGATATCGTCGGCGCACTAAGCCGTAGCGGTTTCGAAGATATCGCCAGTAACATCCTCAATATGCTGAGACAGCGTGTTACCGGTGATTACCTGCAAACGTCGGCTATTCTGGATCGCCAGTTCGACGTCGTCAGCGCCGTCAACGACATCAATGATTATCAGGGACCTGGTACCGGCTATCGCATCAGTGCCGAACGCTGGGCGGAAATTAAAAATATTGCGGGCGTGGTTCAGCCCGGCTCGATCGAATAAGGCGGTACACAGTGGAATGCACAACTGAACGTAAGCCGGTTTTCACCTTACAGGTGAGCGAAGGCGAGGCGGCTAACGCGGATGAGCGCGTGGATGAGGTGGTGATTGGCGTCGGCCCGGCCTTTGATAAGTATCAGCATAAAACCTTGATTGATATGCCGCACAACGCGATTTTGAAAGAGCTGGTTGCTGGCATCGAAGAAGAGGGACTGCATGCGCGAGTAGTGAGGATCTTGCGCACCTCGGATGTTTCTTTTATGGCATGGGATGCGGCAAATCTCAGCGGCTCAGGCATTGGGATTGGTATCCAGTCGAAAGGAACCACGGTGATTCATCAGCGCGATCTGCTGCCGCTAAGTAACCTGGAACTGTTTTCTCAGGCTCCGCTGCTGACGCTGGAAACCTATCGTCAGATTGGTAAAAACGCCGCGCGCTATGCACGCAAAGAGTCGCCTTCGCCGGTGCCAGTGGTCAATGACCAGATGGTGCGCCCTAAATTTATGGCCAAGGCCGCGCTGTTTCATATCAAAGAAACCAAACACGTGGTGCAGGATGCTGCGCCTGTCACGTTGCATATTGCACTGGTAAGGGAATGACCATGAACGACAACATCATGACCGCGCAGGATTACCCATTAGCCACCCGCTGCCCGGAGAAAATCCGGACGCCTGGCGGCAAGCCGCTAACCGACATTACCCTTGAGAATGTGCTGGCGGGCCGCGTAGGGCCGCAGGATGTGCGTATTTCTCAGCAAACGCTGGAGTACCAGGCGCAGATTGCCGAGCAGATGCAGCGTCATGCCGTGGCGCGCAATTTTCGTCGTGCGGCAGAACTGATTGCGATCCCGGATGCCCGCATTCTGGAGATCTACAACGCACTGAGGCCGTTTCGTTCTTCGTTCGCCGAGTTGCAGGCCATTGCCGATGAACTGGAACACACCTGGCACGCCACGGTGAACGCCGGGTTTGTCCGCGAATCGGCAGAGGTATACCAGCAGAGAAATAAGCTGCGTAAAGGCAGTCAGTGACGGAGGCAGCATGCCGTTAATTGCAGGGATCGATATCGGCAACGCCACCACTGAAGTGGCGTTGGCGCAGGATGGCCGGTTTATCGGCAGCGGGATTGTCGCCACGACCGGGATGAAAGGCACGCGGGAGAATATCGCCGGGGTGGTCGCGTCCCTGCAGCAGGCGCTGGATAAAACGCCGTGGTCGCTGCAGGACGTGGCAAAAATCTGCATCAACGAGGCCGCACCGGTGATTGGCGATGTGGCGATGGAAACCATCACTGAAACCATCATTACCGAATCAACGATGATTGGCCATAACCCGCAAACGCCTGGCGGCGTTGGCGTGGGCATGGGAACCACCATCGCCGTGGAGAATTTGGCAGCGTTGAGCGAGGATCGATTTGCCCAGGGCTGGATACCGTTGGTGGGTGAGGAGATGGATTTCCTTGAGGCGGTTTGGTTTATCAATGAAGCGCTGGATCGCGGCGTCAACGTGGTGGCGGCCATCCTGAAAAAAGATGATGGCGTGCTGGTGAATAATCGCCTGCATCGGCCAATACCGGTGGTTGATGAAGTCACTCTGCTGGAGAAGGTGCCGGAAGGCGTGCTGGCGGCGGTGGAAGTGGCGGCCCCGGGACAGGTGGTGCGGGTGCTGTCGAATCCTTACGGTATCGCGACCTTCTTTGCCCTGACCCCTGAGGAAACGCAAACTATCGTCCCCATCGCCAGAGCGCTGATTGGCAACCGTTCCGCCGTGGTGCTGAAAACCCCGCAGGGAGATGTGCGATCAAGAGTGATCCCGGCGGGTAAGATCTTTATCCGTGGTGAAAAGCGTGGCGGTGAAGCCGACGTAGCGCAAGGCGCGCAGGCCATTATGCAGGCGATGAGTGCCTGTGCGCCCGTGTGTGATATTCGTGGTGAAGCTGGCACGCACGCAGGTGGCATGCTGGAGCGGGTGCGTAAGGTGATGGCCTCGCTGACCGGTCATGACATGAACACGGTGCATATTCAGGATCTGTTGGCGGTCGATACATTTATTCCGCGCAAGGTGCAGGGCGGCATTGCCGGAGAGTGTTCCATGGAGAACGCCGTGGGTATTGCGGCGATGGTGAAATCCGATCGCTTACAGATGCAGGCCATCGCCAGTGAGCTGAGCGCCCGGTTAAACACGCCGGTTGAAGTTGGCGGCGTGGAGGCCAACATGGCCGTGGCGGGGGCGTTAACTACGCCCGGATGCGCCGCACCGCTGGCGATCCTCGACTTAGGCGCAGGATCTACCGATGCCGCCGTCATCAATAGCGACGGCGTAGTGAAAGCGGTACATCTGGCCGGCGCGGGGAATATGGTCAGCCTGTTGATTCAAACTGAGCTGGGCTTAAGTGATGCATTTCTGGCGGAGGAAATAAAAAAATACCCGCTGGCAAAAGTGGAGAGCCTGTTCAGCATTCGCCATGAGAACGGCGCGGTGGAGTTTTTCCGCGAACCGCTCAGTCCGTCAGTATTCGCCAAAGTGGTGTACTTGAAAGAGGGCGAGCTGATCCCGGTAGATAACCAGACTTCGCTGGAAAAAATCCGTCTGGTGCGCCGACAGGCTAAAGAGAAGGTTTTTGTGACCAACTGCCTGCGCGCGTTACGCCAGGTGTCACCCGGTGGCTCTATTCGCGATATGACGTTCGTGGTGCTGGTAGGCGGTTCTTCGCTGGATTTTGAAATCCCGCAGATGATCACCGATGCGCTGGCGCATTACGGCGTTGTCGCCGGGCAGGGTAATATTCGAGGTACCGAAGGGCCGCGTAATGCGGTGGCAACTGGGCTGGTTTTAGCCGGAGAAGCAAAAAAATAGCGCAGAAAACAGCCGCGCAAGCGTTTAGCTGCGGGGTAAGTCAAATAAAGGCGATGTTCTCTTTGATATCCCGGCGGAGTTGGGTACATAGTATAAATGTGTCTCTCACGTGGTTAATTTTAAGGATAAGAGCATGCCAACAGCAATTGAGAAAGCATTGGATTTTATTGGTGGTATGAACACTTCGGCGTCAGTACCACATTCAATGGATGAAAGTACCGCTAAGGGAATCTTAAAGTATTTGCATGACTTAGGTGTGCCAGCGAGTCCGGAAGTTGTGATGGCACGGGGTGAGCAAGAGGGATGGAATCCCGAGTTCACGAAAAAAGTGGCCGGATGGGCAGAGAAAGTCGCCTCCGGTAACCGCATCCTTATCAAGAACCCAGAGTATTTTTCAACCTATATGCAGGAGCAGCTCAAAGAGCTAGTGTGAGCTGACTATCGAATTAAACTCTAACGGACGTTTCCATCTCCGGATGGCGGCGTCCAGAAGGGTTGCCATTTACATGCTGTTTTCTGAACAGGTGTATCGCGTAAATAGCTTTAGCCCCCGCCAGCCATGTTCTTCTGTGTACTCATTCAACATATTGATGCAAGCAAGTATTGATTTGTTCCAGGGCAAACTCTTTTTTGCTACATGCCAATTTCTACGGAATACCCATAAAAAAAGGACCTGCGATTTCTCGCAAGTCCTTGATATTTGGTGGCCCCTGCTGGACTTGAACCAGCGACCAAGCGATTATGAGTTTTAGATAAAACAATGGCTTATAGTTGCTTGTTGTGGAAAAACAAGCATTTAATGCAAAGCAACTTGACCAATAAATAACCATACCCCCCGAAAATACCCCTCTACTGTATCCCCGAAGGGCCGTTAGTCGTTTCGGGCGGACGTTATGCTTATATTTAAATTTACCAAATCAGCCATTCAGGATCTTCCCATCCCAGAAGGGGACGGGCGGGTGGAATACGCAGATAATATCGTTACAGGATTGCGTATTCGCATCACCTCAAACGGCAGTAAAAGTTTTTACGTTGTGCGAAAAAGAGGCGGGAAATTTTTCCGCGTAACACTCGGAAAATTTCCCGATCTCACAGTAGACCAGGCGCGCGAGCAGGCAGCCATAACGCTGGGTGAGGTTGCTGTTACCCGTCGCAACCCGAATAACTCCAGGCGGGAAAATTTACGAGCCGCGCGACATAATCGACAAAATAAGCGAAGAAACGACGCAGGGCGGGACCATGCCGCCGATCCGGTTTACGTGCCATGACGCCCGCCGCACGTTCGGCAGCGTGGCGGAGCTTGCTGGAGTGGGCTCTTATATCCTTAAGCGCCTGCTGAATCATAAAACATTCCGTAGCGCTGACGTGACACAGAGCTATCTCCACTTCTCCGCTGACGAGCTAATGGGGCTAGCGCAAAAGGTTGAGCGGGCCATGCTGGAGCATGCAGGGCTGGTGGAGAAAAAGGGCCAGCTTGATGCGCAGCTGGTGGCGCTAATGGGGACCATGAGTGATAACGATAAACGGCGCATGTTGTTTGCGCTGTTGAATCCTCCGGAGGATGAAAGATAAGCACAGTGACGGTTAAGGACGGCCGCGAATTGGGAGTAATTTAGCGGCCGTCATAATCTCCCTATTTAATTTATGGTTGCGGCGTGTTGCTTCGCTTTTTCTATGGCGTGCGTGTCAAATATATACTGCTCGTAATTATCGGTTATATCTTTCACTCTGTATATTTTCCAGCGGCCATCCTCTTTTATCAGGTATACACCGATTTGGTAATTTTTATTGTTTTCACAACCTAACCAGACGTTAACATACTTTCCGCCAAAATAATCCTTAGCATCACCCACCCTTAAGCGCGGTATCCAGTCAGCGGCATAATCTTGTGCGTATGTGTAATAATCAGAACCAACGATTTCCTGCTCATAAATATATGAAATGACGCTCAATTGATTTAGTGTCTCTTGAGCAACGTAATCTTTCATCTTTTCGGGATCTGGTTTTATTTTCCCTGTGCTATTAGCATAAACATTTAAATAATACGAGTAAAAATCAAATACCCGTTTCTGTGCCTGTTCAGGATGCGAACTGCATGCTGAAAGTAGAGAGATAAACAAAATCGCAATGAAAGTGCGCATTAGTTCATCCTGTACATTTGGTACGACGGCTTTGATGCGCGATAACCAGGCCCGCCCCAAAAATCCCTCTGTTTAAAGTCAGAATACCAGTCCTGCCCGTCGTAAATCGCCATATGTCCCGAAGCGCTCCCTCCTGTGTAGGGCTGTATCACAACCACGTCACCTGCCATGGGGGATTGCGTTGAAGATATTTTTCTAAACCCTGCCGCCTCCAACATCGGGCCGTAGTCTTTTGCATGGTGTGTATTTATGACATTTATCCCGCCAGCATGAATTGCCTGTCGCACGTATGCGGCGCAGTTGCTTGTTGGGCCTGGTTCGGCTTGAGCTTTCGCGTAGTTGCCTGCGCTTCTTGGATCCCATCCCATTAATATTATCCATTCCAGTTAAAAGGAGTTGCTAATAGATACCCAATTAATTAGGGAGGTTAATCATTTAGTGCCGCAGAAAGCGTAACGTGCTGTGTGAGGCTAGTGCGCTTGATGCTGAGAGCAGGCGGAATCAATCGCGAGGAGATAGCCTAAACGAATTCCGAAAATAAAAGGGCGCGGGTATGTTTCCGCACATGCCGGGTGCATCATGAAAAAACCTATAAGGAAAAGGGTTTTATCATGAAAAAAATTGCATTTTGTCTTTTGGGTTTTTTAATACTTTCTGGTTGTACCGTGCATAAGCAAATGACACCCGTCGGAGGAAGCAAAGCAGACGGAACGATTAAGATGGGGTATCACGTTGGCGATAGCTACGGCGCGTTTGAAAAGGCGAGTGTTGATATGATGCAAGCCCAATCTCTTGCGGCCCAAAAATGCAGGATATGGGGATATGATGGTGCCGAGGCGTTCGGCGGCCAGACGTCACAATGTACGGATCCTAGCCCAATGGGATGCAGGCAAATGGATGTTTACGTAGAGTATCAGTGCGCGGGCGGGAAAGCGTCACAGAATTAAAGCAATAAGTCAGCCGGTCAAATGACCGGCTTTTTTTATTCCGCAGCTCTGATGGTGAAATCGAAGTGGATCGCATCATACGGAAACAGTGTGCCACTATCCCCGCGTTCAAGTAATCCGCCATTCAGTAGCGTAGTAACGTCAGTATGTACGCCCTTTACATCACGCCTGACAAGCGCCGCAATTTCGCGGATCGTTAATTCCCCGCGCCCGGTCATCGCCTGCAAAATTGCCATGCGGTTTGGGGCACAAAACTTTGTGCATCACGGTCCAGGAAGGAAACGAGATCACCCCATCGCCCTTGCCACGCTCGTTGTCGTACTGCGCCCTTGAGCACAACGTGGATATTTATTTTTTATTTGAGCAGCTCGGGCGCGTAACCGGTTTTGATAACTACGCAGCCAAAGCCACTGCGCTGGCCACTGATATCGTCTCAAAATCTTGGATTGAGAGTGAGGGGCGATTTCGACAGGGTGTGCACGAGGACGGCCCCGACGATGCCGCCGCGCTGGACCAATCAAGCTGGGGCGGTTTATTTGCCGTTAAAGCAGCGCCAGAACTTGCGGGAAAATGTCACCGATACATGGAAAGATTTCGGTTCGGCACGCTGGAGAGTGCAGGGTATACGGCGTATCACCAGGACTACGGCTATACAGGCCATAGCCGTGGAGTGTGGACCGAGGGAATAGCCGGGGCGGCATTGTTTGAACGGGCGTTAGGAAATGAGCAGCGGGCCACGGAACTGATTGCAGGGCTAAAACCACTGCGTAACGAGTACGGATATCGAGATTCATGCGATGACAAAACCTACGATACCTTACCCGATTGGCCGTCTACTACTAACACAGGATGGGTTATTCTGGTGTGTAAGATGGGGGGATTTTGGTGTGTTGATGAGCCAGTCTTAGATGTCGGGATCGCCAGTTACTAGCGAGGCATGTCGGCATATTACGTTGATATTTTCTGCGGCGTTACTGCAAACAGGCAGGGCGCGCATTTTTCTGCGGTATCCCCGAAATATCCCCGGAAAAACAAAAGGACTCACGTTTTAGCGTAAGCCCTTGTTTTATTTGGTGGCCCCTGCTGGACTTGAACCAGCGACCAAGCGATTATGAGTCGCCTGCTCTAACCACTGAGCTAAGGGGCCGTGGCGGTGGATTATAAAGTAACTCTGCGTTGCAATCCAGACATAAGCGTACGGATGCTGTTTTTATAAACAATGTATTTTCAGTCCGTTATACTGGTTCCTCTGATGTATTGTTCGGAGTAATTATGGTTAAGGACATACTGGCACCGGAGCTGCGGGTGGTGTTTTGCGGTATCAATCCGGGGCTTTCTTCCGCAGGTACAGGATTCCCCTTTGCGCACCCCGCTAATCGCTTCTGGAAGGTTATCCATCAGGCGGGATTTACCGATCGCCAGCTTAAACCTGAAGAGGCACAGCACCTGCTGGACTTCCGCTGCGGCGTGACTAAGTTTGTCGACAGACCAACGGTACAAGCCAATGAAGTGAAGCTACAAGAGATGCGTAGCGGCGGTCGTCTGCTTATTGAGAAAATAGAAGAGTATCAGCCAGCCGCGCTCGCTATCCTTGGGAAACAGGCATTTGAGCAGGGGCTTAGCCAGCGTGGGGCGCAGTGGGGAAAACAAACGCTGACCATTGGCGCGACGCAAATATGGGTATTGCCGAATCCCAGCGGATTGAGCCGGATTACACTGGATAAGCTGGTGGAGGCGTATCGCGAGTTGGATGACGCGCTGGTCATGCGCGGGATGTAAAGAAAAACGCCACCTTGCGGTGGCGTTTGAACTTATACGGCGAGATTAATCGTCCAGGAAGCTACGCAGTACTTCAGAGCGGCTCGGGTGGCGCAGTTTACGCAGCGCCTTCGCTTCGATCTGACGGATACGTTCGCGGGTAACGTCGAACTGTTTACCCACTTCTTCCAGCGTGTGGTCGGTGTTCATATCGATACCGAAACGCATACGCAGAACTTTCGCTTCACGGGCGGTCAGGCCAGCCAGAACGTCGTGCGTTGCGGCACGCAGGCTCTCGGTGGTAGCAGAGTCCAGCGGCAGCTCGAGGGTGGTATCCTCAATGAAATCACCCAGATGCGAATCTTCATCGTCGCCGATCGGCGTTTCCATGGAGATAGGTTCTTTAGCGATTTTCAGCACTTTACGGATCTTGTCTTCCGGCATTAGCATGCGCTCAGCCAGTTCTTCTGGCGTCGGCTCGCGGCCCATCTCTTGCAGCATCTGACGGGAGATACGGTTGAGTTTGTTGATAGTCTCAATCATATGTACCGGGATACGGATGGTACGAGCCTGATCCGCGATCGAACGGGTGATCGCCTGACGGATCCACCAGGTTGCATAGGTGGAGAACTTGTAACCACGACGGTATTCAAACTTATCAACCGCTTTCATCAGACCGATGTTACCTTCCTGAATCAGATCCAGGAACTGCAAGCCACGGTTGGTGTATTTTTTAGCGATAGAGATAACCAGACGTAAGTTCGCTTCAACCATCTCTTTTTTCGCACGGCGGGCTTTCGCTTCACCGATGGACATGCGACGGTTGATATCTTTAACCTGCTCGATGGTCAGGCCGGTTTCTTCTTCAATCTGCTGCAGTTTCTGCAGGCCGCGGTGAACGTCATCTGCAACGTCGTGCAGTTTTTCAGACCACGGTTTGTTCATCGCGATTGCCGCGTTGAACCAGGTTTCGCTGGTTTCGTTGCCAGTGAACAAGGTGATGAAGTTTTTCTTCGGCATTTTGCACTGCTCAACGCAGAGCTTCATGATCAGACGTTCCTGAGTACGCACGCGGTCCATCATGACGCGCATGCTGTTTACCAGGTAGTCGAACTGCTTCGGCACCAGGCGGAACTGTTTGAACACTTCGGACAGCTTCTGAATTTCTTCCTGCGCGGCAGCATGGCTGCGGCCTTTCGCTTTGATGGTGTCGCGAGTGATTTCGTACTGAGTACGCAGTTCACCGAATTTTTCACGCGCTAACTCAGGGTCGATGCTGTTGTCATCATCGCTGCTGTCGTCGTCGCCATCTTCTTCATCTTCATCTTCATCGTCATCCATCTCTTCCTGAGAGAGTTCAGAACCGACGTGGGTCGCCGTTGGCGCCATGTCTTCTTCCGCATTTGGATCGACAAAGCCTGTGATCAGATCGGAAAGACGTGCTTCTTCAGCTTCTACGCGATCGTACTGCTCAAGCAGGTAGGTGATAGCTTCCGGGTATTCGGCAACGGAGCATTGAACCTGGTTAATCCCGTCTTCGATGCGTTTAGCGATGTCGATTTCGCCTTCGCGGGTTAACAGTTCAACGGTACCCATTTCACGCATGTACATGCGGACCGGGTCAGTCGTACGACCGATTTCGGACTCAACGCTGGACAGAACCTGGGCAGCCGCTTCTTCCGCGTCTTCATCGGTGCTGTTGGAGGTTTCAGCAAGCAGCAGATCATCGGCATCAGGTGCTTCTTCCATCACCTGAATACCCATGTCATTGATCATTTGGATGATGTCTTCGATTTGATCTGAATCGACGATATCTTCCGGCAGATGGTCATTGACCTCGGCATAGGTCAGATAGCCTTGCTCCTTACCACGTTGGACAAGAAGCTTCAGCTGTGACTGCGGGTTTTGCTCCATAAGACGGTATCCACACTTAATTCGTTTGATTGGTGTTGGGCGGTAAAACCGCCAACGGCAAAACGAGGGCATACTTATATTTTGCCGCTGCCTCTCCGTGCGGCTGTCGGGGGCTTCCCGATCGATATTCGGCAGTTAAGCCGTTAAATACTTTTGTCTTTCTGTTATTTCTTGGCCAGTTCCTGGTTCAGTGTCCAGAGTTCCCGGCGTTCTTCGCTGCTTAAACCGTGTGTGCGCTCACGAGCTATCAACTCTTCCTGGCGCAGTTCAAGCATCGAATCAAACATATGGTTGAGTGAGTCGGTGAAGGTTTTTTCCGCGATATCTTTATCTGCTATATCGTCCCACATCGACAGTTTTTCAAGGGTCGCAGCATCATTTGTGCCACGGTAGTGTTCTAAAAGTTGCCCGGTGGTCAGACCTGGCTGAGCCAGACAAGTGTTGACCAGTTCTCTGAATAAGCCAAGTCCAGGCAGCTTATTACTATCCAGTGCGCCTAACGGTGGAACCAGCGGGGCGAGGCCCGGGTTCTGTACCAGCAACCCTATAAGTATACGCATGGTCGTACGTTTTAGCTGTGGAACAGGGCGGGAAGCCCCATTTTCTGCCAGTTTAGGCATTAAACGTTCAAGCTGGCTGTCATCCAGAATGCCGAGCTTGTTCCCCAACTCCTGTCGCAAGTAAATGCGCAACGTTTCGCCTGGTACCTGAGTAATCAGAGGTAATGCCAGCGTACTGAGCTGTGCGCGTCCGTCCGGGGTACTCAAATCCACCTGCGGCAGCAGGCTGTTAAATAAAAACGCGGAGAGCGGCAGCGCCTGCTCCATCCGGGCTTCAAAGGCCTCTTTCCCTTCTTTACGCACCAGCGTATCGGGGTCTTCGCCGTCAGGTAAAAACATGAAGCGTAGCTGGCGTCCGTCCGTCATATAGGGCAGTGCGGTTTCCAGCGCGCGCCATGCTGCGTCGCGTCCGGCACGGTCGCCGTCGTAACAGCAAATTACGTTGTTCGTCGCGCGGAACAACAGTTGGATGTGATCGGCAGTAGTTGACGTCCCTAGGGATGCAACGGCGTAGTTAATGCCGTATTGCGCCAGCGCCACCACATCCATATAGCCTTCTACCACTAACAGGCGCTGTGGATCGGCGTTATCCTGCTGGGCTTCATAAAGGCCATACAGCTGGCGACCTTTATGGAAAATATCGGTTTCCGGGGAGTTCAGATATTTCGGCAGGGCATCGCCCAGCACGCGTCCACCAAAACCAATGACCCGACCACGTTTGTCGCGAATGGGGAACATCACCCGTTCGCGGAAGCGATCGTAACTGCGTCCCTGATCGTTGGTGACCAACATCCCCGCATCGACCAGCGATTTGCGATTCTCAGCATTGCCGCCAAACCGTTTCAGGACGTTGTCCCAGCCGGGGGGCGCAAAACCAATAGCAAAACGGGTGATCACGTCGCTACTTAATCCTCGCTTTTCCAGGTACTGGCGCGCAGGGGTAGCGGCGGGCTGCATCAAAGACTGTTGATAAAAAGTGTTCAGGCCGTCCATCAATTGATAAAGGCTTTGCCGTTGATGGCGCTCTATCTGACTGGGGCCACTGCCTGCTTCATAGGGCACTTCGAGGTTGTGCATTGCGGCCAGTTCTTCGACGGTTTCCACAAACTCGAGCTTGTCGTAGTTCATGAGAAAGTCGACGGCGTTGCCATGCGCGCCACACCCAAAGCAGTGATAAAACTGTTTTTCACCGTTTACGGTGAAAGAGGGGGTTTTTTCGTTATGGAACGGACAGCACGCGTGATAATTTTTGCCCTGCTTTTTCAGCTTTACCCGCGCGTCGATGAGATCGACGATGTCGGTTCTTGCCAGCAGGTCATTGATAAAAACGCGAGGAATTCGTCCAGCCATAAGCCCCTGTTTTTTGATGACTCATATACACAAAATCATTCAGGATGCATCAAGGCGGCAAGGAAGCGAATCCTCAGGAGCGTACAGCAGTACGTGACTGGGGTGAGCGACTGCAGCCAACACTGAGGCAGCTTGAATGATGACGTGTATAAACGAAAATAAGCCGCGCATTCCTTCCGGAAGCACGGCCTTACAACTACAACTCAGTCTGAATTGAGAGCTTTGGCTCTCAATGGATTAGTACAGACGAGTACGGCGTGCGTTTTCGCGAGCCAGTTTCTTCGCGTGACGTTTCACAGCAGAAGCTTTAGCGCGCTTACGTTCGGTAGTCGGTTTTTCATAGAACTCACGACGACGAACTTCCGCCAGAACACCTGCTTTTTCGCATGAACGCTTGAAGCGACGCAGTGCTACGTCGAACGGCTCGTTTTCACGTACTTTAATTACCGGCATGTAACTCTCACCTTTAATAAATTCGGTTTGCCGCTGGCATCAACGCCAGCTTATTTCAAAATGGTGCGGAATTTTACTGCAATTGCTGCTGCTTTGTAAAGCACCGACGCGATTTTGAAAGGGACTTTTATAAGGACAAGGAGTATACACGAGCGAAACTCCTGGGGCGAACAAAGTTTTACATCAACCCGCATTGGTCCTACACTGCGCGGTAATAGAGCGAGGTAAAACAAGTCATGCGTGTACTGGGTATTGAAACATCCTGCGATGAAACCGGCATCGCCATTTACGACGATGAAAAAGGTCTTTTAGCCAACCAATTGTATAGTCAGGTGAAATTACATGCTGACTACGGCGGCGTAGTGCCTGAACTGGCCTCGCGCGATCACGTACGTAAAACCGTACCGTTGATCCAGGCCGCGCTGAAAGAAGCGGGACTGACGGCAAAAGAGATCGATGCGGTGGCGTATACCGCAGGTCCTGGTCTGGTTGGTGCGCTGCTGGTTGGCGCAACCGTAGGACGTTCGCTGGCGTTCGCCTGGGGCGTACCGGCAATTCCTGTGCACCACATGGAAGGGCATCTGCTGGCGCCAATGCTGGAAGATAATCCCCCTGCGTTCCCGTTCGTCGCGCTGCTGGTTTCCGGCGGTCACACGCAGCTGATCAGCGTCACCGGTATCGGTCAGTATGAATTGCTGGGCGAATCGATTGATGATGCTGCCGGTGAAGCGTTCGACAAAACCGCCAAGCTGCTGGGGCTGGATTATCCTGGTGGCCCAATGCTGTCAAAGCTGGCATCACAAGGCGTTGAAAAACGTTTTGTCTTCCCGCGTCCGATGACTGACCGTCCGGGGCTGGATTTCAGTTTCTCAGGTCTGAAAACCTTCGCTGCGAATACCATTCGTAATAACGAAAATGACGATCAGACCCGCGCTGATATCGCCCGTGCGTTTGAAGACGCGGTAGTTGATACGCTGATGATCAAGTGCAAACGCGCGCTGGACCAAACCGGTTTTAAACGTCTGGTGATGGCGGGGGGCGTGAGTGCGAACCGTACGCTGCGCGCAAAACTGGCCGAGATGATGCAAAAACGTCGTGGCGAAGTGTTTTACGCGCGTCCGGAATTTTGTACCGATAACGGGGCGATGATCGCCTACGCGGGCATGGTGCGCTTTAAAGCGGGCGCAACGGCGGATCTTGGTGTGACCGTACGTCCACGCTGGCCGCTGGCGGAATTACCGGCGGCGTGAGTTTTTTGCCCGGTGGCGCTGCGTTTACCGGGCTTACAAAACCGTAGGCCGGGTCAGGCGAATCCGCCGCCCGGCGATAGCTCTCACTACATCCGCAACATTCCTTTCTCTTCCAGAAACGCGATAATTTTTTCCAGGCCTTCTCCAGATTTTAAATTACTAAACGTCCATGGACGCTCGCCGCGCATGCGCAAGGTATCGCGCTCCATCACCTCCAGCGATGCGCCGACGTAAGGGGCCAGATCGGTTTTATTGATCACCAGAAAATCGGATTTGGTGATCCCCGGACCACCTTTACGCGGGATCTTCTCGCCTTCAGCAACATCGATCACATAGATCGTCAGATCCGCGAGTTCCGGGCTGAAGGTGGCGCTCAGGTTATCGCCGCCGCTTTCCACAAAAATCAGATCCAGATTGCCGAATTTCTCGCTCAGCGCTTCTACGGCGGCCAGATTCATCGACGCATCTTCGCGGATGGCGGTATGCGGGCAGCCACCGGTTTCCACACCAACGATTCTGTCCGGTTCCAGTGCGCCCGCCTCGGTGAGAATGCGCTGATCTTCTTTGGTGTAGATATCGTTGGTCACCACCGCCAACTGATAGCTGCTGCGCATGGCTTTGCATAACGCTTCCAGCAGCGCCGTTTTGCCCGAGCCGACCGGGCCGCCAACGCCCACACGCAGGGGATGCTTGTAGTTACTCATTTTTTCTCCTCAGGAGCGGAATAATCGGGAATATTGGGTTTCATGCCGGGCAGACGCGATAGCGGCCAACGGCGTTGCGGAGCCGAGGCTGGTGTCAGGACACGTCAGCGCCTGTGCCAAACCCTGCGCATAGCGATCGCAGAGCGCAATAATCAAACGCTGGGCCGCCTGTTGTCCAAAAGGAACCAGCTTGACGCCAGCCATGACAGCGCTCTCAATCCAGCTGTAGCCGAGGCTTAACGCCAGCTCCATCAGCGGAATTTTCCAGCGCACGCCCAGCCAGGCCATGCCGCAGAGTTGGCTGTCGACAAAGAGGGTGCGCCATTCTCGCGAGCAATCCGACTCCCAGTCGGTGACCAGCCGCGTAAACGCCGCACCCCGACTGCGTTCTTCATCCCGCAGTTCGCGGGTTTCGCGACAGGCCAGCAGGTAAGCGCTCCAGCGGCGTGCTGCGTCGAGATCGTCCAGCTCGCAGGCGCGATACAGTCTCGCCAGCAGCGGTAGGTCAACGGTAAAAAAGTTTTGCTCCATCTGCTGGATTTGCCAGTCAGAGAAGTCATCGACGCTTTTCACCCAGCCGATTTCTACCGCCCATTCCAGCCCCTGAGACCAGGTAAACGATCCTACCGGGAGACTGCTGCTGGCGAGCTGCATCAGGCGCAGCTGTTGGGTGCTATGCATCAGTGCGCATGGCCGTGGTGATGCCCGTGTGACTCGCTCGCATAGGCACCCGCTTCCGGTTCAAACGGCAACTGGGCGAATGTCACCTCAAGATTGAACTGGCGCAGCATGTCGTCCAGCACATGATCGTGATGGTAACGCAGTTCATCCGGCAGGATTTGCAGCGGAACGTGGCGATTACCGAGGTGATAACAGGCTTTGGCGAGCAGGAAAGGATCGGCGCAGCGCACCACGGAAACCGACTCCGGTGCGGCGATCACTTCGATCACTTCGCTGCCATCGTCGGTACTTAGCAGATCGCCACCGCGCAGCAGCAAACCACGCGGTAGCATTAGCCCGGCTTCGCGACCATCGTTCAGTGCTACCCTGGCGCGACTTTTTACCCGGACATCAATGGGCAGCGTGACGCTTGCAGTAACGCGGTGAGCGTGGTCAAGGCGTTGGGTTAGATAGATCATCGTCACTCCTCAAAACAGAAAATAGCGTTGCGCCATCGGCAAAACATCTGCCGGTTCGCTGGTGATAAGTTCGCCATCAATACGCACCTCGTAAGTCTGAGCATCGACGGTGATATTGGGTTGCAGGCCGTTGTGGATCATGTCGACCTTTTTCACTGTCCGACAGCCTTTGACGACGGCGATAGCGCTTTGCAGATTGAGCTGCTGCGGGATGTTTTGCGCGTCAGCGGCCTGCGAAATAAAGGTCAGCCGGGTGTGGTGCCGCGCCGCGCCAAGCGCGCCGAACATCATGCGGTAATGCACCGGCTGCGGGGTGGGGATCGAGGCGTTGATATCGCCCATTGGCGCGCAGGCGATCATCCCGCCCTTGACGACCGTCGCCGGTTTTACGCCAAAAAAGGCGGGTGACCACAGCACCAGATCGGCCAGTTTGCCAGGCTCAACGGAACCGACTTCATGGGCGATACCGTGGGTTAATGCCGGGTTGATGGTGTATTTGGCGACGTAGCGTTTAACGCGCAGGTTGTCGTTGTCACCGGTTTCTTCTGCCAACGGGCCACGCTGAACCTTCATGCGGTGCGCCACCTGCCAGGTACGCAGGATCACTTCGCCCACGCGCCCCATCGCCTGTGAATCGGACGAGGTCAGGGAAAACGCGCCAATGTCATGCAGCACATCTTCGGCAGCGATCGTTTCCCGGCGAATGCGGGATTCGGCAAAGGCCACGTCTTCGGCGATATCCGGATCGAGGTGGTGGCAAACCATCAGCATGTCGAGATGCTCGTCGATGGTGTTGACGGTATAGGGCAGCGTCGGATTCGTGGAGGAGGGCAGAATATTCGGATGCGCGCAGGCGGTGATGATATCCGGCGCATGGCCGCCGCCCGCGCCTTCAGTGTGAAAAGTATGAATGGTGCGATCGCCAATCGCCGCCAGCGTATCTTCAACGAATCCGGACTCGTTGAGCGTATCGCTATGCAGCGCGACCTGGATGTCCATCTCGTCGGCTACGGTCAGCGCGCAGTCGATAGCGGCAGGCGTGGCGCCCCAGTCTTCATGGATTTTCAGGCCAATTGCGCCCGCGCTGATTTGCTCGCGCAGGGCGTCTGGGTTTGAGCCATTGCCTTTGCCCAGCAAACCAATGTTAACCGGCAACGCATCTGCCGCCTGCAGCATGCGCGCGATGTACCAGGGGCCCGGCGTGCAGGTGGTGGCGTTGGTTCCTGCTGCCGGACCGGTGCCTCCGCCGATCATCGTCGTCACGCCAGAAACCAGCGCCTCCTGCGCCTGCTGTGGGCAAATCCAGTGAATATGCGTATCCACGCCGCCCGCGGTGACGATCTTGCCTTCCCCGGCAATGACTTCAGTTCCCACGCCTATCGGGATCGTGACGTTGGGTTGAATATCGGGATTACCTGCTTTGCCGATGGCGAAGATCCTGCCGTTTTTGATGCCGATATCCGCTTTCACGATCCCCCAGTGATCGACGATCAGCGCGTTGGTGATCACCAGATCCACGCATGCATCGGCGCGCATTTGTCCCTGGCCCATGCCGTCGCGGATCACTTTTCCGCCGCCGAATTTGACCTCTTCGCCGTAGGTGGTGAAGTCTTGTTCCACCTCGATCCACAGGTCGGTATCCGCCAGGCGCACTTTATCGCCGGTGGTTGGGCCAAACATGTCGGCGTATGCCTGCCGGGAAATGTCACTCATTATCTGCCTCCAGTGCGCCCATCACTTCGCTGCGAAAACCCACGATCCTTTGTGCACCAGCAACGCGCACCAGTTCGACTTCGCGTTTTTGTCCCGGCTCAAAACGCACCGCTGTGCCCGCAGCAATGTTCAGACGAAAACCGCGTGCAGCCAGCCTGTCAAAGCGCAGCGCCGGGTTCACTTCGTAAAAGTGATAGTGCGATCCCACCTGGATGGGTCTGTCGCCATGATTTTCCACCACGATCGTGCAGATCTCCCGCCCTTGATTAAGCGCAATATTGCCTTTTGCGATCTGATATTCACCTGGGATCATTGCTGCTCCTTAGACGATCGGATTGTGGACGGTGACCAGCTTCGATCCGTCCGGAAATGTGGCTTCAACCTGAATATCCGGGATCATCTCCGGTACGCCTTCCATCACCTGATCGCGGCGCAGGACGTGACGCCCGTCTTCCATCAGCGCGGCCACGGTTTGCCCGTCCCGCGCCCCTTCCATGATGAAAGCACTAATTAGCGCCACCGATTCCGGGTAGTTCAGCTTCAGCCCGCGGGCCAGGCGACGTTCCGCCACCAGCGCGGCGGTAAATAGCAACAGCTTGTCTTTTTCTCTGGGAGTCAGTTCCATAAGGGTTCTCTTAGGTTTGCCAGATTCGCGGGAGTACGGGCGCTTTATGTGTCAGCAGCGGGCGCAGAAATTGCCAGATGTCGCGCATAACGCGCTGGACAACCAGGTTGTCGCTAGCAAGAAAACGGATTGTCAGCAGCGAATCGTTAAGCGTTGCCCCGGCGTAATCGCCAAGCGCCGTAAGCCGCTCCCGCGTGCCCTCGAGCATATGTTCGCTGGCCGGATAACACAGCAACGTGCCGACCCAGGGATGATGTGCGACGCCGCTCAGATTCCCCTCCTGCAACTGCAAGCGTTCTATCAGCAGTGGCTGCCCATCTCGCCATACTTCCAGGCGGTTTTGCAGCGTGCCGTAACTGAAGGTCTCCTGCATAACCGGTCGGCCAAGACACAGCAGATCCCAGGCCAGCAGGCGGCTTGCGGATGTCAGATGAAAGACGGTCTGAATAGCGGCGTTGGCGCCGGGAAAGAGGATCGTATCCTGCGGCAGCCACTCCAGCGTCGCGTGGGGTGCGAGGGTAAAATGCTGGCGCAGCAATGCCTGCGGTCCACGGCTGCGGTAAAACTTTCCCGCGCCAGGCTGGGTGATTAACGCGTGGCTGTTTTCGTCGAGCGTTACGGCGATATGGAGCTCATCCCCGCCGACGATCCCCGCCGGTGGATGAAGCAAATAGAGATGGCAAACGTCCTCTTCCGGGTAAAACGGGCGTTGAACCGTCAATGGACCATGATGACGCGCCGAGGCGAGCACCGTTTTGTGCCCGGTGCAGGTAAAATGCAGATCCAGTTCGGCCTGCCAGCCCCGTGTGAGTGTCTCGTGCTCAACCGTGTCCAGAGCGTTTCCCCTATCAGCATGAGGGTGTTTGCATACAAAAAATTATGCCTCAGCGCATCGGGAAATCGATCATATGAGAAGCTTATGGATAAAGGGGCGACAATACGTCGCCCCACCAGGGTTTTACAGTAAAACGAGGGGCATCCAGACCAGACCGGTAATCACCAGCAGCACGAGGAAAATCAGGCCAAAAATAGCACCGAGTCGCCAGTAATCCACCGTTGGCAAATAGCCGCTGCCGTAGTAGATAGGGCTAGGGCCGGTGGCGTACGGGGTCAGAATGCTGCCCAGACCAATGGCGGCGCCGACCATCAGGCAGAAGACAGGTAGCGGGATTTCCGGCATTGCCAGCGCGGCGGCAATCATCATCGGTGCGAGGGCGGAGGTATAGGCTGTGGCGCTGGCAAAGAAGTAACGCAGCAGATAGAACACCACGATCAGCGCTACCATCACCATCATCGGCGAATAACCGCTCAGCCCATTTGCCAGCAGCTTGCCGAACCAGGTAATAAAACCGGTGTTATTGAGCCCGGTGGCCAGCGTGATCAGCGAGGCCAGCCAGAAAAAGACGTTCCATGCGGCTTTATTGCTGACGATGTCATCCCAGCTAATGATGCGCAGCACCAGCATCAACGCCACCACGCTGTATCCGACCATCGCAGCGTCAATATAATCGCCGCCGAAGATCCACAGCACCAGCGCGCCGACCATCAGCACCAGCATCTTTTTCTCGCGAGCGCAGAGCGGTCCCATCGCTTTTAGTTCGGTATCCGCCCAGCGTGGAACCTGATCGCCGGATTTCAGCACCGGTGGATACAACACGTACGCCAGCCACGGCACAATCAGCACCAGTAAAATGCTCAGCGGCAGCATGCCTAAGAACCAGTCACCCCAGCTTAGCGCGGTGTGGGACGCGCCTTTCATCAGACCGATCAACAGCAGGTTCGGCGCCATCGCCGTTAAGAAAATAGCGCTGGTGACGCAGTCAGCGACAATACCCATCCACATGATGTACGAGCCAATAGAGCGTGAACTGGCGCTATTGGGTTGTGAGTTATACAGCGGCGGCAGGTTGCGGATAATCGGGTAGATTATTCCGGCCCCACGGGCGGAGTTGGAAGGTGTGACGGGAGCGAGGATAAGTTCGGAGAACATCACCGCATAGCCGAGAAACAGCGTCCTATGCCCCATCTTTTTCACCAGCATCAGCGCGATTCGCCGACCGAGTCCGGTTTTCTCATAGCCAGTACCAAACATAAAGGCCGCGAAGATCAGCCAGATGACCGAGTTTGAAAAGCCAGATACCGCCCACGACAGCGATTTGGCGGTAAATTTAAAACCGTCCTGCGCGAGTTGCTCCGGGCTGAACAGCAGCCATGGTGAAAGGACGGCGATGATCGAAATGCCAATCATCGCCACTACCGCGCCCGGTACAGGTTCCAGAATAAGCCCGACAATCACACCGGTAAAGACGGCAAAATAGAGCCAGGTGTGGCTCTCAAGACCGGTGGGGACGGGTAGAACAGCAATAATGGCGATGACCACCAGCGGAGCCAGGTATCGCCACCAACCAGCTAAAGGTGCCATTGTTGTATCCCTACGAAAGGGGAGAGGCGTAGCGCCTCTCCGGGAGGGTTATTTGATGTAATGCACGTGCTCGCAGATTTCATCGACGATAGGGTCGCGACGTTCAGCGAACAGCTTTTTGTTTTCAGCGATCAGGTTATTGCCGTGGGTATCGATGGAAACGATCAGCGGGCCGAACTCTTTTACCCGACACACCCACAGGGACTCCGGCATGCCGAGTTCCGTCCAGTGCACCTCTTCGATCTCCTCAACCTGGGTTGCCGCCACGACTGCGCAGCCTGCCGGGAAGATGACGTGCAGCGCTTTAAACTGCTTGCAACCTTCTTCCGTCAGCGGTCCCATGCCGCCCTTGCCGACCACCAGTTTGACGCCAGTCTGTTCGATAAAGTCTTTCTCAAACGCTTCCATACGCATGCTGGTGGTTGGGCCGACGGAAACCATTTCCCATTTTTCACCGTTCTTACGTACGATCGGGCCTGCGTGGAAAATGGCTTTGCCGTTCAGGTCATAAGGAATCGGGCGCTTCAGTTCGATCAGGCGGCGGTGGCAAACGTCACGGCAGGTCACCAGCGTACCGGTCAGGTAAATGACATCGCCAACGCGAATGTCTGCCAGATCTTCGGCTTTGATCGGGGTTGTGAGGATCTTTTTCATAACGCGCTCCGGGTGTGAGACAGGTTTTCGAAGGAGAGGTCAGCATGAACCAATAGCGTGCCGCGACGGTGGGCCCAGCAGCCAGTAGAGACGGCAACGCCGATAGTCGACGGGTGGCGCGCGGCGGATTCGATATGCACGCCCATCACCGAGCTATTACCGGTCAATCCTTGCGGACCAATGCCCAGACGGTTAAGTCCTTCTTCCAGACGCAGTTCCAGTTCGGCCGCTTTCGGATTCGGATGACGTGAGCCGATAGGGCGCAGCACCGCTTTACGAGAAAGAACGGCGGCGGTTTCTACGGAGGTGGCAATACCTACGCCCACCAGCACCGGCGGACAGGCGTTGACTGCCAGCGTGGAGATATTTTCAAAAACAAATTTCACCACACCTTCGTAGCCCTCAGAAGGCATTAACACTTTCGAGCGTCCCGGCAGCGTACAGCCGCCGCCTGCCATGTAGACTTCGATTTCCGCGTCATCGTTATCAGGGATTATGTCCCAGGTGACCCACGGCACACCGGTACCTGTATTTTTGCCGGTATTCACTTCGTCAAAAATCTCGACCGCGTTATGGCGCAGAGGCGCTTTTACCGTGGCGTCTTCAACGGCCTGCTTCAGAATGCTTTGCAGTTCGCCGAGGAGCGGAAAACGGGAACCGACCTTCACGAAGAACATAATCTCGCCGGTGTCCTGACAGGCTGGGCGGTTCAGGTCGATAGCTTTCTGCATGTTGTCAAACATGGTGTGGTAGATGATTTTACCCATCGGCGAGGTTTCGCCTTCACGCAGCTTTTTTAATTTATCCACGACGTCATCGGGCATGCGGGTAGAAATCATGGCGGTAAAATCGGCGACAATGTTAGTCAGCGTATTTATCGCATTTTGGTTATTTTGATTGCTCATCTTGTTAACTCCAGTTCTTTTATTTATCTGGAAATAAATTCTCCGCCACAAACTACCACTAAAAATGTGGATTAATATTATTTGCCACTGTGAATATCTAATTAACAGTTCGTGAATGATGGCCGGATAAGGCAATAAAAATTGCGCAAAGGCAGGGTTTAAGACGCATGAGAGAATTACACTGCGGTGAACAACATTACGGATAGACCGATCATGCTGAACACGTATCCCCTGGCGAAAGACCTGCAGGTGTTGGTTGAAATTGTGCATAGTGGCAGCTTCAGCGCCGCCGCCTCGACGCTGGGGCAAACGCCGGCGTTTGTGACAAAACGCATTCAGATCCTAGAGTCCGCGCTGGGGACGACGCTGCTAAGCCGCTCTGCGCGTGGTGTAGCGCTCACGGAGAGTGGTCAACGTTGCTATGAACATGCGCAGGCGATCCTCGCGAGTTATCAGCATCTGGTCGATGACGTCACGCAACTCAAAACGCGCCCGGCAGGGATGATTCGTATCGGCTGTAGTTTTGGCTTTGGGCGCAGTTATATTGCACCGGCAATTACCGAATTGATGCATAGCTACCCTGAATTACAGGTGCATTTTGAGCTTTACGATCGGCAAATTGATTTGGCGCAGGATAATATCGATTTGGATATTCGTATTAATGACGAGATACCGGATTATTATATTGCGCATTTGTTAACGAAAAACAAAAGAATATTGTGTGCGGCCCCACCGTACTTACAAAAATACGGTGAGCCGATGACGTTACAGGAATTAAGTCGTCATGATTGTCTGGTCACCAAAGAACGCGATATGACTCACGGGGTGTGGGAACTGGACAATGGTCAGGAGAAAAAGTCGGTCAAGGTGGCGGGACATCTTTCCTCTAACAGCGGTGAGATTGTGTTGCAGTGGGCGCTACAGGGAAAAGGGATTATGTTGCGTTCCGAATGGGATGTGCAGCCGTTTCTGGCCAGCGGTGAACTGGTGCGTGTGCTGCCGGACTATGCGCAGAGCGCTAATATCTGGGCGGTTTATCAGGAGCCGCTGTATCGCAGCGTGAAGCTGCGCGTGTGCGTGGAGTTTCTGGCGACGTGGTGTCAAAACCGATTAGGCAAACCGGTGGAGGGGTATCACATCCCCCACGCCGGATAAGACGCCGTTGCGTCGCTATCCGACAATAAAATCACTCGGGGTCTCGTTCGCGTTTTTTCTTCAGCTTGGTCCAGATCTTCGGCTCCTGACGACGCCACAGACGCTGAATGTTGTCATGGTGACGAAGCAGAATTAAGCACGACAGCATGGACACCGGGAAAGTGAACTGGGGATTGAACCACCAGACGTAAAAAGGGGCGATCAACGCGCTGACGATAGCGCCTAACGACGAGTAGCCGCTCAACAGGACAGTCAGCAGCCAGGTTCCCGCCATTACACCCGTTAAGTCCCAACCAATTGGCGCAATCGCGCCAAAGGCGGTAGCAACGCCTTTCCCACCTTTAAAGCCGAAGAATACCGGCCAGATGTGTCCCAGACAGGCGGCGATTGCGATCAATCCCAGCCAGAAGGGGCTGACGCCTAGCGCATAGGCACCCCAGACGGGTAACATACCTTTCAGGACGTCGAAAATCAGTACCGCGACGGCGGCTCCCTTGCCACCGATGCGCAGCACGTTTGTCGCGCCCGGATTCCCAGAGCCGCTGTCGCGCGGGTCCGGCAATCCAGCAAGGCGGCATACCAGAATAGCACTGGAAATTGAGCCACAGAGGTACGCGAAGATAATCATTCCAGGCGCGATTGCACTCATAAGCTGTTCCGTTTTGAAAATGTCGTGTAAAACGCTACTTCTGTGGATAATACGCATATTTCGCCGGAAGTGGTATCCGGGTTAGCCAAAAAGCAGGCAGGTCGTGATGGATATTGTATTTATAGAGCAACTTTCTGTAATCACCACTATTGGTGTTTACGACTGGGAACAAACGATCGAACAACGGTTGGTGTTCGATATCGAAATGGCATGGGATAACCGCAAATCGGCTAAAAGCGATGATGTGGCTGATTGCCTGAGCTATGCTGATATTGCTCAAACGGTTGTTAATCATGTGGAAGGTGGGCGCTTTGCGCTGGTAGAACGGGTTGCGGAAGAGGTGGCAGATCTGCTGCTTAGCCGCTTTAATTCTCCCTGGGTACGGATCAAACTCAGTAAACCTGGCGCGGTAGCCCGTGCGGCGAACGTCGGGATTATCATTGAGCGTGGCAATAATCTGAAAGAAAATAATTAATTTAATAATTTCTAAAACAAACGGGTATAAAAGGGTCCTTTCGTCGGCTCTTTTTTGCCGTGGTTTCTCTATCTAGGGGTTTATTAATGAGTGATATGCACTCGCTGCTGGTGGCGGCAATTTTGGGTGTGGTCGAAGGATTGACGGAATTTTTACCCGTTTCCAGTACCGGCCATATGATTATTGTTGGCCACCTGTTGGGTTTTGAGGGTGACACTGCGAAAACATTCGAAGTGGTTATCCAGTTAGGTTCTATCCTGGCCGTTGTGGTGATGTTCTGGCGACGTCTGTTTGGCCTGATCGGTATTCACTTCGGCAAGGCTCCGCATGAAGGCACTGGCAAAGGTCGGTTGACGCTGGGACATATCCTGTTGGGGATGATTCCAGCCGTGGTACTGGGGCTAATCTTCCACGACACCATCAAATCGCTGTTTAACCCGATCAACGTGATGTATGCGCTGGTGGTGGGTGGTGTACTGCTGATTGCCGCAGAATGCCTGAAGCCGAAAGAACCGCGTGCGCCGGGTCTGGATGATATGACCTATCGCCAGGCGTTTATGATTGGCTGTTTCCAGTGTCTGGCGCTGTGGCCGGGTTTTTCTCGCTCCGGGGCGACGATTTCTGGCGGCATGCTGATGGGCGTGAGTCGTTACGCGGCCTCGGAATTCTCCTTCCTGTTGGCCGTGCCGATGATGATGGGCGCGACGGCGCTGGATCTCTACAAGAGCTGGTCTTTCCTTAGCGCATCAGATATCCCGATGTTTGCAGTCGGATTTGTGACAGCGTTTATCGTGGCGCTGGTGGCGATCAAAACCTTCCTGCAACTGATTAAACGCATCTCGTTCATTCCGTTTGCGATTTACCGCTTTATTGTGGCGGCGGCCGTTTACGTCGTGTTCTTCTGATGACTTACCGTGGTGCCGGATGGCGGCGTTCCGCCTTATCCGGCCTACGGGTTATATCCATTTCGAACCTGTAGATCGGATAAGCACAGCGCATCCGGCAACGCAGTGTCTACGCTTTCGGGCAACGCTGCTCCTTCCAACTGGCTACCGCCGCGATGCGACGCCGGGTCAGTTCTTCACGAATTGCCTGACCTTTGAATCCAGCTTCAACCACGTCTTTCGTTGGCACCGCCTGCGCAACCTGCCAGGCTTCGCGCAACAGTCTGCCTTGCGGATAATCTGCCGCTTCAAAACCGGTTCGCCCACGCACATCGGCCTCGCTGGTGAGGGCGATTTGCTCCACGCGTTGCGGTTTGCGCCAGGCATCGATGGAATCAAACAGCTTAACGATGGTTTTCGGCTGCAGGAGCGGGAAGGTATGAATGAGGTCGTGGAACTCGGAAACCAGTTTGGCTAAATCACGGATGTCATTCGGCACGCGCAGGCGTTGGCACAGTTGTTCGACAAGCTTAACACCTGCCGGACCGTGGCCGTGATGGCGCGGCCACAGCGCTTTAGGCGTCAATGCCTTGCCAAGATCGTGGCACAGCGTAGCAAAACGCACGTCGACCTCCGGACTTAACATGGCTGCCATCGACAGCGTCATCAGCGTGTGAATGCCGGTGTCGATTTCCGGATGCCACTGCGCGGGAGCTGGAACGCCAAACAAAGCATCCACTTCCGGAAACAGGACGCGCAGTGCGTCGCAGTCGCGCAGGACCTGGAAAAATACCTGTGGGTTACGGGTGGTTAATGCGCCTTCGGTTTCTTTCCACACCCGCTCTGATGTCAGATGCTCCAGTTCACCAGCGGCGGTCATGTCACGCATTAGCGTCATGGTTTCGTCAGCAATCCGAAAACCGAGATGTGCGTAGCGGGCAGCAAAGCGTGCCACGCGCAGTACGCGCAGCGGATCTTCGCTAAAGGCAGATGAAACATGGCGCAGCAGACGGTTTTCCAGATCGTCGCGTCCGTTATACGGGTCGATAATCTCCCCGTCGTCATCGCGGGCGATTGCGTTGATGGTCAGGTCACGACGCTGAAGATCGGCCTCCAGCGTGACATCTGCGGCGGCATAGCAGGTGAACCCGGTATACCCCGAGCCTGACTTACGTTCGGTACGCGCCAGCGCATACTCTTCGCGGGTTTGCGGATGCAGAAACACGGGAAAATCGCGGCCTACCTGCTGGTAGCCCGCGTCGAGCATCTCTTGCGGCGTGGCGCCAACAACAACCCAATCTTTATCTTTAATCGGTAGCCCTAATAACGCATCCCGAACAGCACCACCGACCAGATAAATCTTCACGCCACTTTCCTTTTGAAAACTATGATCCCTTAATCATATGTCAGTGTGGCGGAGAAGGCGATTCAGTTCATCCAGCGATCTTTGCGTTTACGGCTTGGGATCATGTGTGGCAGAACCAGGCCGAGCAGCAGACCAAGACCCAACACGCCGCCACCGTACATAAACCACTGCATGATGATGGTGCGCTGTTTGTCATCAAGCTGAAGGTTGGCTGCGCTGACCTTCTTTTGCGCCACGATAAGCTCGTTTTTCAGCTTCTGGTTTTCTTGTTTCAGCCCGTCGATCACGCTGTCGCTTTGCGCTACCTTTTGCTGCATATCAGCGGTGCGCTGGTTCCACGTGGTATCGATATTATTGAGCTTATCGGTCAAGGTCTTAACCTGGTTTTCCAGGTCGGGAACGCGGGTACGCAGGCTCGGCGTACTGTTCAGCTCTTTCAGTGGGATCCAGGCGGTACGTCCGGTGCTGTCTTTCACCTGGCCGTAGTTAGTGTTGGCATCGGTCTGTAATAGCGTGACTTCCTCGCCGGCGTTAACCGTACCCACGAGGCGATAATTATCTCCCGGACCGCTGCGGACCCAGGTGTTCAGTTCGTCAGAGACATAGCGCTTTTCTTCGGCATGAGAGACTGCAGTGGCGCTAAGTGCGAGTAAAGTTAATCCAATCAGGCGTAATTTTGGCATCAGGCTGTCGTTATTGTCATAGAAAGTGGAACGATAGTAGTGGCATCAGTGTCTCTACGCAAAGCATTCGACATCAATCGGAATCATCTGTGTCCTTTTTGCCACCACTCGAAACTTTTACGCCCGTCAAATTGCTCGTTGCATGGCAATTTGGCGCAAAATACTATCTACTGACCATAAAGAACGAACTTAGTTCGCAGTCAGTTTTCTCAACTGTGACATAACCCATAAGTACAAGACCATGGCCCAGGAAATCGAATTAAAATTTATCGTCAATAGTGACGCTGTAGATGCGCTACGTGAACGTCTGAATACGCTGGGGGGAGAGCATCATGCGCCCAGCCAGTTGCTGAATATCTACTACGAAACACCGGATGCGTGGTTGCGTGGTCACGATATGGGGCTGCGTATTCGCGGTGAAAATGGTCATTACGAAATGACCATGAAAATTGCCGGACGCGTGACGGGCGGACTGCACCAACGGCCGGAATATAACGTTGCGCTAAACGCGCCTGAGCTGGACCTCACCTTGTTCCCAACGGAAGTCTGGCCTGATGGCGAGCTGCCTGCTGAACTTGCTTCTCAAGTGCAGCCGTTGTTCAGCACCGATTTTTACCGTGAGAAATGGTTGGTTGATGTTGATGGCAGCCGGATTGAAATGGCTCTCGATCTGGGGGAGGTGAAAGCGGGCGAGTTTGCAGAACCTATCTGTGAGCTTGAACTTGAACTGCTAAGCGGCGATACCCGTGCGGTACTGAAGCTGGCAAACCAGCTGGTTTCGCAAACCGGTTTACGCCAGGGTAGCTTGAGCAAAGCAGCGCGCGGTTATCACCTGGCTCAGGGGAATGCGCCGCGCGAACTCAAACCGACACGCATTTTGAAAGTTCCGGCGAAAGCGAGTATTGAGCAGGGGCTGGAAGCGGCGCTGGAGCTGGCATTATCACAGTGGCAGTACCATGAAGAGCTGTGGGTGCGCGGCGTTAAAGGGGCGAAAGCCGAGGTGCTGGCGGCTATGGGCCTGGTGCGTCACATTCTGATGCTGTTTGGCGGTAATGTACCGCGAAAAGCGAGCGCTCACTTACGTGATTTGTTGACCCAGTCGGAAGCGATCATTTTGTCGGACGTTTCTGCTGTATCGGCGGTTTACAGCACGCAAACGGCAATGGCCAAGCTGGCGCTGACCGAATGGCTGGTGACCAAAGGATGGCAGCCGTTCCTTGATGCGAAGGCGCAGGGAAAAATTGCCGACTCCTTTAAGCGTTTCTCTGATACCCATCTTTCACGCCATGCCGCTGAGCTGAAGACCGCTTTTGCGCAGCCGCTGGGCGATCAGTACGCCGATCAGCTTCCTCGTTTGACGCGCAACATTGATAGCATGCTGATGCTGGCGGGATACTACGACGAAAATGTCGCATCAGAATGGATCGCCAACTGGCAGGGTTTGCGTCACGCCATTGCGGCCAATCAATATATTGAAATTGAACACTTCCGCAATGAGGCGATTGCGCTGGAACCTTTCTGGCTGCACAGCGGAAAACGATAATCAGGGCCGAGGCCGGGATGCCTGATGGCGCTGCGCTTATCAGGCCTACGCGATGTGTGTAACTGTCATGTAGGCCGGATAAGGCTAAACGCCGCCATCCGGCACCATTCAAAGGATAACCCGTAAATGAAGCAGCTCTCTTCACCGTTACAGCAGTACTGGCCGACCGTTGTTGAGCGGCTGCCAGCAGCAATATCTGAGTCCTCGCTTAGCGTTCAGGCGAAGTCAGTACTTACATTCAGTGATTTTGTCCGTGACAGCATTATTGCCCATCCTGAATGGCTGGCTGAGCTGGAAAGCACCCCACCCCTGGCGGATGAATGGCAACACTATGCCGACTGGTTACAGCAAACATTGGCTGACGTCAGCGATGAAAACACGCTGATGCGTGAGCTACGCCTGTTTCGCCGACGTATCATGGTGCGTATCGCTTGGGCACAGACGCTGTCGCTGGTGACCGAAGAGAGTATTTTGCAGCAGCTAAGCCATCTGGCTGAAACGTTGATCGTCGCCGCGCGCGACTGGTTATACGCTGCCTGCTGTCGCGAATGGGGTACGCCCTGTAATCCTGAAGGTGTGGCGCAGCCGCTGCTGATTTTAGGCATGGGGAAACTGGGCGGCGGCGAGCTGAATTTTTCCTCCGATATCGACCTGATTTTTGCCTGGCCTGAGCACGGCAGTACGCAGGGCGGGCGCCGTGAGCTGGATAACGCCCAGTTCTTTACCCGTTTGGGCCAGCGGCTCATCAAGGTATTAGATCAGCCCACAATGGATGGGTTTGTCTATCGGGTGGATATGCGTTTACGCCCATTTGGCGACAGCGGTCCGTTGGTACTGAGCTTCTCTGCGCTTGAGGATTATTACCAGGAGCAAGGGCGCGACTGGGAACGCTATGCGATGGTCAAAGCCCGCATTATGGGCGATGCCGACGGCACTTATGTCAGCGAGCTTCGTGCCATGCTGCGGCCTTTTGTTTTCCGTCGCTATATTGATTTCAGCGTGATCCAGTCGCTGCGTAACATGAAAGGGATGATTGCCCGAGAAGTGCGCCGCCGTGGCCTGAAAGACAACATCAAGCTGGGGGCGGGCGGTATTCGTGAAATCGAATTTATCGTGCAGGTATTCCAGCTGATTCGCGGTGGGCGTGAACCATCGCTGCAATCCCGCTCGCTGTTACCGACGCTTAGCGCCATCAATGCGCTGCACCTGCTGTCTGATACCGATACGGAACAACTGCGAGCAGCCTATCTCTATTTACGCCGCCTGGAAAACCTGCTGCAAAGCATCAATGATGAACAGACCCAAACGTTGCCAGGCGATGAACTGAATCGCGCGCGGCTGGCGTGGGGGATGAACGTTGATGACTGGCAGCAATTAACTGATGTGCTGGCCAATCATATGGACAACGTACGCCGGGTATTTAACGAGCTGATTGGCGATGACGAAGCTGAAACCCAGGAAGAGTCGCTTTCAGAACAGTGGCGCGAACTGTGGCAGGATGCATTACAGGAAGATGACACCACGCCGGTGCTGACGCATCTGGCTGATGACGATCGCCGGCGCGTGCTGTCTCTGATTGCTGATTTCCGTAAAGAGCTGGATAAACGCACCATTGGTCCACGCGGACGCCAGGTGCTGGATCATTTAATGCCGCATCTGCTGAGCGATGTCTGTACGCGTGACGACGCCTCAGTCCCGCTATCGCGCATTACCCCTCTGCTGGTGGGGATTGTTACCCGTACGACCTATCTGGAACTGCTAAGCGAATTCCCCGGGGCGCTGAAGCATCTGATTTCGCTCTGTGCGGCCTCGCCGATGGTCGCCAGCCAGCTGGCGCGGTATCCGCTGTTGCTCGATGAACTGCTGGATCCGAACACCCTGTATCAACCCACCGCGACGGATGCTTACCGTGATGAGCTGCGCCAGTATTTGCTGCGCGTGCCGGAAGATGACGAAGAGCAGCAACTTGAGGCTCTGCGCCAGTTTAAGCAAACGCAGCTACTGCGTATTGCTGCGGCTGATATCGCCGGTACGCTGCCGGTGATGAAGGTGAGCGACCATTTAACCTGGCTGGCGGAAGCTATTATTGATGCGGTAGTCCAGCAGGCGTGGACGCAGATGGTCGCGCGCTACGGTCAACCCACTCATCTTGGCGAACGCGAGGGGCGTGGCTTTGCCGTCGTCGGTTATGGCAAGCTGGGCGGCTGGGAACTGGGTTACAGCTCGGATCTCGATTTGATCTTCCTGCATGACTGTCCGATGGACGTGATGACGGACGGTGAGCGTGAGATTGACGGGCGACAGTTCTATCTGCGTCTGGCGCAGCGCATTATGCACCTCTTCAGTACCCGTACTTCGTCCGGTATTTTGTACGAAGTGGATGCGCGTTTGCGTCCGTCAGGGGCGGCGGGAATGCTGGTGACATCAGCTGATGCTTTCGCCGATTATCAGCGTAACGAAGCCTGGACATGGGAGCATCAGGCGCTGGTGCGTGCTCGTGTAGTGTACGGCGACCCGCAGTTGACCTCTCAGTTTGATGCGATTCGTCGCGATATCATGACCCTCGTCCGCGATGGGAAAACCTTGCAGACCGAGGTGCGCGAAATGCGTGAGAAAATGCGTGCCCATTTGGGCAATAAGCATCGCGATCGTTTTGATATCAAAGCGGATGAAGGCGGCATCACAGATATTGAGTTTATTACGCAGTATCTGGTGCTGCGCTATGCGCATGAAAAACCGAAGCTGACGCGCTGGTCGGATAACGTGCGCATTCTGGAATTACTGGCGCAAAACGACATTATGGACGAACAGGAAGCGCTGGCGCTTACCCGTGCTTATACGACGTTGCGTGATGAACTTCACCATCTTGCATTGCAGGAACTTCCGGGCCATGTGGCGCCGGAGCACTTCGACGCTGAACGTACACTGGTGCGTGACAGCTGGCAGAAGTGGCTGGGTGCCGAGTGAAGTGTGCTATTATCGCGCGCAAATTTTAAGACACTCAGAGAATCTCTCAGGAGACAGGAATGAAAGTAACTCTGCCAGAGTTTGAACGTGCAGGAGTCATGGTTGTCGGTGATGTGATGCTGGATCGCTACTGGTACGGTCCTACCAGCCGTATTTCACCTGAAGCGCCTGTTCCGGTGGTAAAAGTGGATACCATCGAAGAACGTCCCGGTGGCGCAGCAAACGTGGCGATGAACATTGCCTCTCTGGGAGCGAATTCGCGCCTGGTGGGCCTGACCGGCATTGACGACGCGGCGCGTGCGCTGAGCAAAACGCTGACGGATGTAAACGTAAAATGTGATTTCGTATCCGTGCCGACCCATCCGACGATCACCAAACTGCGCGTGCTTTCCCGCAATCAGCAGCTGATTCGCCTGGATTTCGAAGAAGGTTTTGAAGGTGTGGATCCGCAGCCGCTGCACGAGCGTATTAACCAGGCGCTGGGTTCTATCGGTGCTCTGGTGCTCTCCGACTACGCCAAAGGCGCGTTGGCAAGTGTGCAGCAGATGATTGCTCTGGCGCGTAAGGCTGGGGTGCCGGTGCTTATCGATCCGAAAGGAACCGATTTTGAACGCTACCGTGGCGCAACGCTGCTGACGCCGAACCTGTCTGAGTTTGAAGCGGTGGCGGGCAAGTGCAAAAGCGAAGATGAACTGGTTGAACGCGGCATGAAAGTGATTGCTGATTTCGACCTTTCCGCACTGCTGATCACGCGATCCGAGCAGGGGATGACGTTGCTGCAACCGGGCAAATCGCCGCTGCATATGCCGACGCAGGCGCAGGAAGTGTATGACGTGACCGGTGCAGGCGATACGGTTATCGGCGTGCTGGCGGCGACGCTGGCGGCGGGTAACTCACTGGAAGAGGCGTGCTATTTTGCTAACGCCGCAGCCGGTGTTGTCGTTGGTAAGCTGGGGACCTCCACTGTTTCTCCGATTGAACTGGAAAACGCCGTGCGCGGGCGGGCTGATACTGGTTTTGGCGTGATGAGCGAATCTGAGCTGAAACAGGCCGTTGCCAGCGCCCGCAAGCGCGGCGAGAAAGTGGTAATGACCAACGGTGTGTTCGACATCCTGCATGCGGGCCATGTTTCCTATCTGGCGAATGCGCGCAAGCTGGGCGATCGCCTGATCGTGGCGGTCAACAGCGATGCTTCGACCAAACGTCTGAAAGGTGAAACTCGTCCGGTCAACCCGCTGGAACAGCGTATGATCGTACTGGGCGCGCTGGAATCCGTCGACTGGGTGGTCTCTTTTGAAGAAGATACGCCGCAGCGCCTGATTGCTGGTATTCTGCCGGATCTGCTGGTCAAAGGCGGCGACTATAAGCCAGAGCAGATTGCGGGCAGTGAAGAGGTGTGGGCGAACGGCGGTGAAGTGCTGGTGCTGAACTTCGAAGATGGCTGCTCCACGACAAATATCATCAAGAAGATCCAGAAAGATAGCGATAAATAACACCTGAAAAGTTTGCCGGATGGCGGTGTGAACACCTTATCCGGCCTACGTGACGTAACGTTTGTAGGCCGGATAAGACGCTTTCGCGTCGCCATCCGGCATTTTTACGTTTTATTCTTGAGCCACAGCGCTACTTTCCACTGATTTTAACAGCTCGGCCAGTGCTGACAGCGAACCGCTGGACAATCCAATTTCACTTAACAGCGAGTCAATCAGCGGCGCTTGTGTACGATAAGGAAGAGTTGTCGGAAACTGTGAACCCGCGCAGTAGGTTTGCGCACAATATGTACAGAATAACTTCGTATCCAGGGAAATACTGAAATTAGAAAAAGCATATGGCCTTAGCAGATATTCAATAACTGGAGGGTATGCTCATGAACAGCAATATGTATTCACTGAACAATTTCGATTTCCTGGCCCGTAGTTTTGCCAGGATGCAGGCTGAGGGCCATCCCATTGATATCCAGGCGATAACCGGGAATATGGATGAAGAACATCGTAGCTGGTTTTGCAAACGCTATGCGCTGTACTGCCAGCAAGCGACGGAAGCCAGGAAGCTAGAACTGGAACACTAACAGAAAAACGGGCCTTGCGGCCCGTTGTCGTTTTTACTCTTGCGGATCAACTGATGGGATCGCGGGGGCTGGCTTAACGTCTGCCGTTTTATCACGTGATTCAAGCTCAGTCAGACGTTGCTCAAGCAGCGCCAGCTTTTCACGCGTGCGCAATAAAACCTGAGTCTGTACATCGAATTCTTCGCGGCTTACCAGATCCAGACGGGTCAGCTGTGACTGCAGCGTTTGACGAATTTTCTTCTCGACGTCTTCGCCAAACTCGCGGATCCCTTTCGGCATCGACTCGTGAACCTGACGAGCAATCTGCTCAATTTTTTTCGGGTCAATCATTGTGGTTTCCCTGAACTGGTACGTGTTGCTGCCTATTGTAGTGCGAACTGGCACAGGCATAAACCAGAATTGTGTGAAGCTAAGACGAGTAAAGGCGTTGATGAAGGTAATCAATAGCGTTATAGTTAACCCGCTTATTCTCAGGGCGGGGCGAAATTCCCCACCGGCGGTAAATCAACTGATGTTGAAAGCCCGCGAGCGCTTTTTGTTACGGCAAAAAGGTCAGCAGATCCGGTGTAATTCCGGGGCCGACGGTTAGAGTCCGGATGGGAGAGAGTAACGATCCAGTCGGGCATGGACCCGCTCACGTTATTTTTTTGCCGCTTAGACGGTACTCCTAAGACTGCCCTGATTCTGGTAACCATAATTTTAGTGAGGTTTTTTTACCATGAATCAGACGCTACTTTCCTCTTTTGGTACGCCTTTCGAACGTGTTGAACATGCGCTGTCTGCGCTGCGTGAAGGACGCGGTGTAATGGTGCTTGACGACGAAGACCGTGAAAACGAAGGCGATATGATTTTCCCGGCAGAAACCATGACCGTAGAACAGATGGCGCTGACTATCCGTCACGGTAGCGGTATTGTTTGCCTGTGCATCACTGAAGACCGACGCAAACAGCTCGATCTGCCAATGATGGTGGAAAATAATACCAGCGCTTACGGTACCGGTTTTACCGTGACCATTGAAGCCGCAGAAGGCGTAACCACCGGCGTTTCCGCAGCAGACCGTGTTACAACGGTGCGTGCGGCAATTAAGGATGGCGCAAAACCTTCCGATCTTAACCGTCCGGGGCACGTTTTCCCGCTGCGTGCTCAGGCAGGCGGCGTGTTGACCCGCGGTGGTCATACTGAAGCAACCATCGACCTGATGACGCTGGCAGGGTTTAAACCAGCCGGTGTGCTGTGCGAACTGACCAATGATGACGGCACCATGGCCCGTGCGCCAGAGTGCATCGAATTTGCCGGTAAGCATAATATGGCTGTAGTGACTATCGAAGACCTGGTGGCTTACCGTCAGGCGCATGAGCGCAAAGCCAGCTAATTGCTGACTACCGCGACAACCGTGGTAGGGATAAAAAAAACCGAAGTCAGTTTTCTGACTTCGGTTTTTTGTTATTACAACCTGGCTATTTTTTTCTGGCCAGTTTAAGTGCCCAGGCTCCGCTCATTACCAGCAACAGCACTAAACATAAACCAAAAGCGAGCAGGCAAGCCTGCGCCATATTCATAAAATGCCATGGCGGGAGCAGATACCAGCCTTCGGACTGCTGGTACAGATCGACAAACCACTTTTGCATACTGCTAAGCGCTACGCCATCAGGAACGACAGGTGCGTCATAGCCGCAATCTCCAGTGGGCTTAAACCATTCTGGAGCCCAGTTTGCCAGCGGCAAATTGAAAGGGAATGTCGGATCGGTAGAACATCCCTGTACGCCAAAGAGCGAATCCGGGTCCGGGTTATGTACCGCATAATGAATGCCATTAAGTTTGATGGAGAACTTAATGCCCATAATGCTGCCATAAAATGCCGCAATGCAGCCGACCAGTTTTAGAATGAGGTTTTTAGGGTTTATTGCCGCGATCAGCCCACCGAAAACCATCACAAACATGGCAAAGCGGATATATACACATTGCTCGCAAGGGGCCATGTAGAGATAGATTTGGAAGAACGAGTGCGCCAGAATAATTAACCCACCCATGGCACAAGCCATTAGCAACCACAAAAAGCGTCGCTCCTGCCATCTCACCAGGGTATTAACCGGTGCGGTACATAAGTCTCGCCACAATCCTTTGATAAAATCCATAGCCGGTTTCCTGTTTATTTTGTCGCCAGCTCTCTGACAAGCTCAGCCATGGAATCAATCGATTTGATGCTTTTGGTGTAGATCAGGTACTTACCATTGACGACGTAAGCCGGAACCCCCTGGATTTTGGCAACATCATAAGCCGCTTTCCATTTTTCCAGTGTCTCCTGGACTACGGGTTCTTTTAAGGCGCTCTCGAAGTCTGCTTGACTCATACCTGCAGCGTCCAGTCCTGTTTTGATGAATGAAGCGGGATCTTTACCGTCAGACCAGCGTTCTTTCTTATCGTGGTAGGCAGTGTAGTAAGCAAACTTAGCTTTTTTGAACTGTGATTTGGCATCAAACAATGAAATTCCTGCGGCCTGATCCTTAGCAATCATTACTGCAAATACTTCACTGGCCTGTTTGCCGTATTCTCCTTTGGTCTCGAGATGAAACGGTGTGAAGGCGACGAGATCGGCAACTTTATCTGACACCGGGCCGGTCACGGCTTTATCATATTTGTAGCAGAATGGGCAGGCGTAGCTGAATACTTTGATCAACGTTTTATCAGCATTGGGAATCGGTTTCTCCAGCACCATATAGTCAGTACCTTCAGTAAAAGCCGATGCTGCAAATGGTGAAACCAGCGCTGCCGTTAATATCACGCTTTTAAATAATGAAGTAATCCATTTAGACGACATAATTAATCCTTAATCTAACGAAATTATTTAAACATTTGTTGTGGGCGAACCAGTAATGCGCGGTAGTGCGTTTGGTTTGGTTTATCGGAAAGGACATCAATTTCGACTTTGACTTCTTTTGTTTTGTAGTCAATTTCGTTGATTTTGCCGATGGTTGGCTGTCCAACGTCAAATAAATTAATAGAACCACCAAATCCAAACATCGTGTCGCGGTCTTTTTGATATTCAATTACCGACGTGATAGGACTGTAGAAATCATAACCGCGCTCTTTCCCGTATTCCCAAACTTGCTGAACGGTTCCTTTTTTCTCGTCAATTTTATATTCGACGAATCGGGAGTATTTCATTGTTGGTAGAGCCGGTTGTTCGAGTCCACGGCCATCGCCATTGTCAAAGATGGTTAGCGTACCTTTGCTAGAGAGCCAGGCGGTGTGTTGGGTGTAGGTAAAATCGAAATCAGTATTCTCGCACTTACCGTTTTCATCACACTTCAGCGCGTTGCCCTTATCATCAACCGGTTTTAACAGTTTGCTTGCCAGCGCCTTATTCCAGCCTTTAGACGGTGCCAGGATCCATTTCACCTGTTTATCACGACCGATTTTGACGACACCCTGATGGCGGGAAGAAAGAATGATGGAGTCATCTTTAGCGTCATAGGCAATGGAGTTTACATGAGCCCAGTTACGGCCTGCACCAACGCCGAGGGCGTCACCATAGGGGGTATCTGGCTCCAGTTTCGCCTGTTGGCCTGCGTGAGCGAGATCCACGTTGACGCATACCGCGCCTGCGTCCAGCGCACCCAGTAGCGCGTCACGCATCGGGTCGAGAATTTGTGTCAGATCCCATACGTCAACAACACGTCCAGATTTATCGACTTCAATAATCTGGTCGCGGATGGTATGTACGTGAAGGCCATCTTCTTTGCGATAATCGCGTTTACCCACGCGAAGCAGTACGGTGCCGTTCACTGTTTCGACCGACTCATGCGACGCGTCGAGGAATCCGCGAGGCAGCTTATGGTCGGCCAGAACTTGCCCCAGCATATCGAATTCATACCAGTGCTGGCCCTGGACGGCGGTGAAGGTGCCTCGCGGTGTTTCACGAATACCCATCAGGTAGCCGCGCTTGTTGATATCCATGTCATGGCCGTCATAGAAGGTGTCCTGATCCAGCCACCACCGATATTCACCTTCCGTATCGACGACAAAGGTAAAGGGTGCGATATCAAAGGGGAGTGCGCCGCCAGCTGGACCCGCATCCAGGATGCCGGCATTTTTATCTTTTTCGCCATGCCAGTGGAATTCTGCACCCTGCGGGGTAAAGGTGTGGGTATTCACCAGATAAAGACGATCTTCAAAACCCGGTGCTACTTTAATCACTTTTGTTTGCTGCAAATCAGATATTGAGCGGTTATCCATGTAGTGATTTACGATGGCGGAAGTTTGCACCACATAATCATCTTTCATGGCCTTACCGTTTTCTTTATATTCAACGGTTACCTTATTTGCGAACTTTTGATAAAGGCCAAAAATAGGAATGCCATCGTACGTGGCGAGTGACTCTTTGCCGACGGTATAAGTCACCGGAACGCCTTTTTCACCTTTACCATGGACGGTAACTTTAACATCTGAAATAACGTGGCTATCTAATTCAACCAGCGCAGTAAGCGGGGCATTTCCATAAGGGTCAACTACTATTGCGCCCAATTTTCCTGCAGGTTGGGCCGGTTGAAAACCAGCGGCAAGAGAGTTTCCTGCTGCTAATCCAAATGTCAGTGCCAGAGTCCCTGCCAGAAGTGTTTTTCGGTATTGTGTAAACATGGATATATCTCCTTATATTACCTATAAATATAATCTTGCTGAATATATTATGTTTTTACGGTTTTGGTAAAATAAAATGGTATTGCTAATACTACTTTTGTAATGCATTAATTAATATTGATGAAATGTATTATTCTTCAGGAGCTAATTTTTATTATTTTTTTGATAGTATGAGTGAGATATTTTAAGAACAATATTTATTATTGCGTAGTGTGATCTTGTCGACATTGTTTTAATTGTTTATAACGAGTTTGGCTAATAGCTTAGCCGCTGATTTATATGATCGAAATCATATATTTGTTTCTGAAATATGCCACTATATGAGTATGTCAGAATAAGGTTGTGTAAAATTTTAACGTTAAATGTTTAATGATGTTAAATTTTAAGGGTAGAAGAATGTTTATTGCCTGGTATTGGATTGTATTAATTGCACTCGTTGCGGTGGGTTATTATTGCCATATGAAACGTTATTGTCGGGCATTCCGCCAGGACAGAGATGCCTTACTTGAAGCGCGAAACAAACTCTTTCGCCGTTCTGGTGAAGATAACAGCGCGATTAAGGAACAGGATTAGTCCTTCATATTCTGCTATGGATGAGCGGATGCTGTAAATTTGCAGGGTGGCATCCGCCCTCTGGATTATCCGATTCCCATCGACTGGAGGATGACGAGGCTTAACCCCATCACCGACATTCCACATAACACCCCATAGCTGGGATTATTATTGGGATCGATCTCTTTTGCCAACGGCATCAATTCATCGACGGACAGCGCCACCATAATACCTGCGACAGCCGCCATTATTGCCGCCATCACCACCGGTGATATCAGGCTACCGAGAATTAACCACGCCAGTACGCCGCCCAGTATTTCTGCCATACCTGAAATCCCTGCCCAGAATATCGCCGTACGTTTGGAGCCTGTGGCGGCATAGACGGGACCCGCCACCGCTAATCCTTCAGGAATATTGTGCAATGCAACGGCGAGGGCAATACCAAAGCCCAGCTCAAGGTTGCTACTGGCGGTAACAAACGTCGCAATCCCTTCAGGAAAGTTGTGCAGGCTGATGCCGAGCGTTAATAAAATCGCGGTGCGTTTAATAGAGCCGGGTAGAGGCTGCGTTGTTTTTTGTACCAGATCCTGAGGGTGCGCGTGCGGCAATAGACGATCCAGGCCAAAGTAGCCCAGTAAGCCGACGATAAACATTCCGTAGCCCAGCACTGGCGACATACCTTCAGCGGCCAGCGCAGCAGGTAGCATCTCCATAAGGGAGATCAGTAGCATAATCCCGGCGGCGAAGCCTAAAGAAAAGGCGAGAACGCGGTTAGACGGTTTTTGCCCTAGCACGCCGAGAAATGCGCCGATAAACGTGGCGGCACCTGCCAGTAAAGTCAGAAGTAAAGGTACTGACATCGACAAATAAAACTCCTTATCAATCTGCTATCCGGGTTGGATCGTCAAAATAACTGATGATCTTCATCATGGTTATCTGAGTTCTTCATCAACCGAATAAGCGTATTGTGGTGGTATCAAAATGACTCCCTCAGTAAGGATATCATCATGTCTTCAACTCGTATGCCAGCATTGTTTTTGGGTCACGGTAGCCCGATGAATGTTCTGGAAGATAACGTTTATACCCGTGCCTGGCAGCAACTGGGGGAAACGTTGCCGCGTCCGAAAGCCATTGTGGTGGTCTCGGCGCACTGGTTCACCCGTGGAACGGGTGTGACTGCGATGGAAGCCCCCAAAACGATCCACGATTTTGGCGGTTTTCCGCAAGCATTATATGACACCCATTACCCAGCTCCTGGCTCGCCTGAACTGGCGCAGCATCTGGTTGACTTACTTGCTCCAGTGCCTGTGACCCTGGACAAAGAAGCCTGGGGTTTTGACCACGGTTCCTGGGGCGTGCTGATCAAGATGTATCCGAATGCGGACATTCCGATGGTGCAGTTGAGTATCGACAGCACCAAACCCGCGTCATGGCATTTTGAGATGGGCCGTAAGCTGGCGGCGCTGCGTGATGAAGGCATTATGCTGGTGGCCAGTGGTAACGTGGTGCATAACCTGCGCACTGCGCGTTGGCACGGTGAGAACACGCCTTATCCGTGGGCGACTTCATTCAATGACTATGTTAAGGCAAACCTGACATGGCAGGGACCGGTTGAGCAGCACCCATTGGTGAACTATCTCGATCATGAAGGTGGATCGTTGTCGAACCCGACGCCGGATCACTATCTGCCGCTGCTGTATGTACTTGGGGCTTGGGATGGTAAAGAGTCTGTCACTATCCAGGTAGATGGTATTGAGATGGGAAGTTTAAGTATGTTGTCGGTGCAGGTTGGATGATGAATGCCCGATGGCACTGCGCTTATCGGGCATTAAGTTCGCGCCGTAGGCCGGGTAAGGCGAAGCCGCCACCCGGCACTCTCAATTATTCGACAAAAATATGCGGATAGAAACGTGACAGATCCTGCGTGATTAATGCGCGGTCTTCACGAATGCCGATCCCGGCTGGTTGATCGTTGATCAGCCAGCTGCCAATCAGCATATAGCTGTCGCCAAACTTCGGTAGCTGATGGAACTGCTGCACGATCATGCCTTCTTCACCGTACGGTCCTTCCACGGATTCGATCGTTTTACCGTTCTCAACGATGGAGACATTAGCCCCCTCGCGCGAGAAGATCGGTTTTACGACGAATTTATCCATCTGCGGATGGTCGTCTTCGGCGAAGTACGCTGGCAGCAGGTTCGGATGGTCCGGGAACATTTCCCATAACAGCGGCAACAGTGCTTTGTTGGAGATAATGCTCTTCCAGGCCGGTTCCAGCCAGCGAACGCCAGCGTCTTCCAGCTTGGTGGAGAACATTTCACGCAGCATGAATTCCCACGGATAGAGCTTGAACAGGTTAGCGATTACCTGATCCTGCATGTCGGTGAACTGACCTTTTTCACCAAGACCAATATCTTCTACATAGAGGAATTCTGTAGCGATCTCAGCTTCGGCAGCGCAATCCTGCAGATACTGGATCGTACCGCGATCTTCTACCGTATCACGACAGCAGGTCAGATGAAGCAGTTGAAAACCATACTGCTCACGCAGCTCGGTGAAACGCTCGATCAGTTTTTCCTGCAGACTGTTGAACTGATCGCTGCCTTCCGGCAGGTTGCCCGCATTGAGCTGATCTTCCAGCCAGATCCACTGGAAAAACGCGGCTTCGTACAGCGAGGTTGGCGTATCGGCGTTGTTTTCTAAAAGCTTGGGTTCACCCGTGCCGTCCCACGCCAGATCGAGACGTGAATAGAGCGACGGTTGCTGTGTCTGCCAGGACTGGCGGACAAAGCCCCAGGTATGCTTCGGAATGCGAAACTTGGTCATCAACTCATCGCTGGCGATGACCTTTTCCACCACCTTGAGGCACATTTGATGCAGCTCTGCGGTGACCTCTTCCAGCTTTTCAACCTGAGCAAGAGTGAGCTTATAGTACGCGTCTTCACACCAGTACGGCTCGCCGTACATAGTGTGAAAATTGAAACCGTATTCGGTGGCTTTGTCGCGCCAGTCCGGGCGCTCAACAATACTGACTCTTTCCATGACGATCAGCCACCCATTGAACGTGTGGTGGTACCGCTTGCGCTACGCTGCATGGTGCTCTGTTTGGCCACAGACTCACCAAATCCGCCGCGGGTTACGGTAGAGGTGGTAGCTGGTTTCGGTGCCATAGCGGTTTTCGGTACGGTCATGGTGCGACCCGGCGTTGCTGCGCCGTAGTTTTTACCGCTGGCATCCGTGTATTTGCCGTAAGCCGGGCTGGCTGGGTTTTTCGAGCTGAACAGCGGTTGCTGAGCGCCCATTCCGCCGCCCATCAGTCGGCCCATCATGTAGCCCGCCATCAGCGGCATCCAGAAGCTGCCGCTGCTTTGATTCTGCGCCTGAGCCTGGCCTTCACCGGTCGGTGCCATACCCGCTTGCGCAGGAGCCTGCTGGCACTGGCCTTCGCCGAATTCAGCGATACAGTCTTCACGAGTGGCGTATTTTGGCGCGGTACGTTCAGCTTCTTTCAGCGCATTGTTAAACGCGGTAGTACATTCGGCGCTTTTACCCGGATTCGCCGCAGAGCAGTCGTCAGCGTTCTGATAAAGCGAAACCGTTTCGTCGCTCTTTTCACAGCCCGCGAGCATAAACACAGCGGTAACTGCCAGGGCGACAGGAGTCAGATGGCGCGCGCTCCAGCTTTTGCGGAACGAGGCGTGATGTATAGATTTTGTCCGTTTCATTTATGTCTTCCAGTACCCAGTGGTAACTCTGCTCAGAATAGAGGATGACTGGTCGAAATTGAAGCGGTAAGAGGCGAGAATGCGGAAGAAGGGGCGGATCTTTACGTTGTCTTACGTTCAGACGGGGCCGAAGCCCCGTCATCAGCATCAGTTACGGAACGGGTTGTTGCCGGTGCTGCTGGTTGAACGTGCTGCTGTCGGCTGCGCCGCAGGCGTCGCGCTGTTGGACGTATAACCGTCCGCCGAGGCATCTTGCTGCGCGTTTTCCGGCGCGATCGAATCCGGGGTCGTGGATACGGGTTTACCCAGCGTATTATTCAGTGCCACCAGATCCTGCTCGTTCAGCGTACCGAGCGCAGATTTGACGTTTAACTGGTTGATAAGATAGGTATAACGCGCATTCGCCAGTTGCTGCTTGGCGTTGTACAGCGTGGTGGTGGCATCCAACACATCCACAATGGTACGTGTACCTACGGAATAGCCGGCTTCCATCGCATCCAAAGAACTTTGTGCAGAGACAACCGCTTGTTTGTAAGCGTTAATGCTACTGATAGACGCATTAATGTTGTTGAACGAAGAACGAACGGTCTGCACCACGCTGCGGTGTGCGCTTTCCAGCTGTTCACTCGCGCCAACAAAGTTGTACTGCGCTTGTTTCACCTGCGAGTTAACCATTCCACCCTGGTACAGCGGCAGTGAGAAGCTCAGACCGATTTTATTCTGGCCTTCATTGCTATCGTCATAGCGTGTGCCCGCATCACTGGCACGAGTTTTAGATCCGCTGTAAGAGGTATCAGAAACGCCGGTTGAGGCGGTCAAATCCAGGGTTGGTAAGTGACCATCCTGTGCCTGACGAATCTGCTCACGTGCCAGATCCTGGCTCAAACGGGCCTGCAATAATGACAGGTTGCGGTTTTCTGCTTCTTTCAGCAGCGCGTTCACCGCCTGCGGTTTGTTGGTTTTAAAACCATCAACGTTCAGTGAAGCCAGTTCCGGGTAGTAGTTACCGGTTACCTGGCGCAGCTGTTCTACTGCGTTATCCAGATTGTTACGCGCGGTAACTTCATTCGCCAGTACAGTATCGTACTGTGAACGGGCGTTTTGTACGTCAGTGATGGCAACCAGGCCAACGTTAAAACGCTGAGTTGTCTGATCTAACTGACGATAGACCGCATCTTTCTGTGCCTGAGTGTAAGAAAGCACGTCAATTGCGTTTAGTACGTTAAAATAGGCCGTTGCGGTGTTCAGGATCAGCGTTTGCTGATCGGTCTGATAGGTCACGTCCTGGATGCCCGCTGATTTTTCTTGCAGCGTCAGGGCACGCCATTTAGACATGTCGAACAGCGTCTGAGTCAATTGTAATGACGCGCTGGTTGCATTGGAGTTGACGCCATTTGAATCACGGTAACCATTGCTGTAGGTGTAATCGGCACCTAAACCCAGTTGCGGCAGTAATGGGCTACGCGCTTCGTTAATTTTTTCGAATGCAGCATCGCGATCGGCGGCGGATTTACGCAATTCCGGGTTGCTCAGGCGTGCTTGCTGATAAACCTGCATCAGGTTTTCTGCCTGGCTCAAAGTACTGAACCCCGACAGGCTCAGGCCGATAAGGATGGGGAGCAATTTCTTCATTTGCATTCCTTGTTGTGAAGCAGTATTTAGCGCTGATCAAATTGTAAAAATATTTGCTGATTCTAGCAGAATCCGCCACTTCAAAAAGTTGGCGTTACGTGCCATACGGCGTTAATTTGCATCAATTTAACACAAGGGCGTTCAAACATCAGTCAAACGACCTTGAAATTCACATTTTAATCACTATTGGTTTCAGGACAGCACAATGCGTAAACCAGACAACTTGCCAATGACTTTCACTAAAAATGATGTAGAAATTATTGCACGAGAAAAGCTATACCGCGGTTTTTTTTCACTGGATCTTTATCGGTTTCGCCATCGCCTGTTTAACGGGGGGATGAGCGGCGAGGTAACGCGCGAAATTTTTGAGCGCGGACACGCGGCAGTCTTGCTACCCTTTGACCCTGAGCGAGATGAAGTTGTGCTGGTCGAGCAGATCCGTATCGCGGCATTTGATACCAGCGAAAGCCCGTGGTTACTGGAGATGGTGGCCGGGATGATCGAAGAGGGCGAAACCGTTGAAGATGTAGCCCGTCGTGAAGCAATGGAAGAGGCCGGGCTGGAAGTTAAACGGACGAAGCCCGTTCTGAGCTATCTGGCAAGCCCGGGTGGCACCAGTGAGCGCCTGTCTATTTTAGTCGGCGAAGTGGACGCCACGACCGCGAGCGGGATCCATGGTCTGGCTGATGAAAACGAAGATATTCGTGTTCATGTGGTGAGCCGGGAACAGGCTTATCAATGGGTTGAAGAGGGGAAAATCGACAACGCAGCGTCTGTCATCGCCTTGCAATGGTTACAGCTGCACTATCAAGAGTTAAAAACTGAGTGGAAAAAATGAAGCGTTACACACCTGACTTCCCTGAAATGATGCGTCTGTGCGAAACCAACTATTCGCAATTGCGCCGCCTGCTGCCACGTAATGATGCAGCCGGTGAAACAGTGAGCTATCAGGTAGCAAACGCACAATATCGGTTAACGATCGTGGAATCGACCCGATACACTACGCTTGTTGCGATCGAACAAACGGCACCGGCCGTCACATACTGGAGCCTGCCTTCATTGACCGTGCGCCTGTATCATGACGCAAGGGTGGCTGAAGTGTGTTCAAGTCAGCAGATCTTTCGCTTCAAAGCGCGGTATGATTATCCAAATAAAAAGTTGCATCAACGCGACGAAAAGCATCAAATTAATCAGTTTTTGGCCGACTGGTTACGGTACTGTTTAGCACATGGAGCGATGGCGATTCCGGTTTATTAGCGTCGTGAAACCTAAGGACACCATTTGGAAAGCCTGTTAACCCTTCCTTTGGCTGGTGAGGCCAGAGTCAGGATCTTACAAATTACAGACACTCACCTGTTTGCCGAAAAGCATGAAACGCTGCTGGGTGTGAACACCTGGGACAGCTATCAATCCGTACTGGATGCAATACATGCAGAGTCGCCTGAGTACGATCTGATCGTCGCGACGGGTGATTTGGCGCAGGATCAATCCGCTGCGGCTTATCAGCATTTTGCTGAGGGCATCGCAAGTTTTCGTGCGCCCTGCGTTTGGCTACCGGGCAATCACGATTTTCAGCCGGCAATGTACAGCGCGCTGCAGGATGCGGGCATTTCCCCGGCCAAACGCGTTTTCATTGGCGAACAGTGGCAAATCTTGCTGCTCGACAGCCAGGTGTTCGGCGTTCCCCACGGTGAGTTAAGTGAATTCCAGCTCGAATGGCTGGAGCGTAAACTTGCTGATGCGCCAGAGCGTAATACCTTGCTGCTTCTGCATCATCATCCTCTGCCTGCGGGCTGCAGCTGGCTCGATCAGCACAGTCTGCGTAATGCCGCTGAGCTGGATAACGTGCTGGTGAATTATCCTCGCGCCAGGTATCTATTGTGCGGGCATATTCATCAGGAACTGGATCTGGACTGGAACGGTCGCCGTCTGCTGGCGACGCCGTCGACCTGCGTGCAATTTAAACCGCACTGTTCCAACTTCACATTGGATACCATCAGCCCAGGCTGGCGGACGCTGGAGCTTTTTGCCGACGGGACGTTGCAGACTCAGGTACGTCGTCTGCAGGGTAATCGGTTCCACCCTGATACCGCTTCAGAAGGCTACTGATGTCTACGCTTCTCTATCTTCACGGATTTAATAGCTCTCCTCGTTCGGCGAAGGCGTGTTTACTGAAAAACTGGCTGGCGGAACACCACCCGCACGTTGAGATGATCGTGCCGCAGCTACCTCCGTATCCTGCGCAAGCCGCAGAGATGCTGGAATCGATCATTCTTGAACACGGCGGAGAGTCGCTGGGGATTGTCGGTTCCTCTTTAGGCGGCTATTACGCCACCTGGCTGTCGCAATGTTTTATGCTGCCGGCAGTGGTGGTGAACCCTGCCGTACGGCCTTATGAACTGCTGGTCGACTATCTCGGTCAAAACGAGAACCCCTACACGGGGCAGCAATATGTGCTAGAGTCACGCCATATTTACGATCTTAAAGTCATGCAGATTGACCCGCTGGAAGCGCCGGATTTGATCTGGCTGCTCCAACAAACGGGCGATGAAGTGTTGGACTACCGCCAGGCGGTGGCGTATTACGCCTCCTGCCGTCAGACAGTTATTGAGGGCGGAAACCACGCATTCACGGGCTTCGAAGATTATTTCAACCCGATTGTCGATTTCCTTGGACTGCACAGTTTCTGACGATCAATTCGAATTGCTTATTTAAACCATGACGCAAACTTATAACGCTGATGCCATTGAGGTACTCACTGGGCTTGAGCCGGTACGCCGTCGCCCTGGGATGTACACCGATACGACCCGTCCGAACCATCTTGGGCAGGAAGTGATTGATAACAGTGTGGATGAAGCACTGGCGGGCCACGCGAAACGCGTGGACGTGATCTTACATGCCGACCAGTCTCTGGAAGTCATTGATGACGGACGCGGCATGCCGGTAGATATTCACCCTGAAGAAGGCGTTCCGGCGGTTGAGCTGATCCTCTGTCGTCTGCACGCGGGCGGCAAGTTCTCTAACAAGAACTACCAGTTCTCCGGTGGTCTGCACGGTGTGGGTATCTCCGTTGTTAACGCCCTGTCCAAACGTGTGGAAGTGAACGTGCGCCGCGACGGGCAGGTATACAACATCGCGTTTGAGAATGGCGATAAAGTGCAGGATTTACAGGTTGTCGGTACCTGCGGCAAACGCAATACCGGGACCAGCGTGCACTTCTGGCCGGATGAAAGCTTCTTTGACAGCCCGCGTTTTTCTGTTTCGCGTTTAACGCACGTACTGAAAGCCAAAGCGGTACTGTGCCCAGGCGTTGAGATCACTTTTAAGGATGAGGTCAACAACAGCGAGCAGCGCTGGTGCTACCAGGATGGTTTAAATGACTATCTGAGCGAAGCGGTGAATGGCCTACCGACGCTGCCGGAAAAACCGTTTATCGGTAATTTCAGCGGTGAGACGGAGACGGTGGACTGGGCGCTGCTCTGGCTGCCGGAAGGCGGCGAGCTGCTGACCGAAAGCTATGTGAACCTGATCCCAACCATGCAGGGCGGTACGCACGTTAACGGTCTGCGTCAGGGACTGCTGGATGCGATGCGCGAGTTCTGCGAATATCGTAACATCCTGCCGCGTGGCGTGAAGCTGTCGGCGGAAGATATCTGGGATCGCTGTGCTTACGTGCTGTCGGTAAAAATGCAGGATCCGCAGTTTGCCGGGCAAACCAAAGAGCGCCTCTCTTCGCGTCAGTGTGCGGCATTCGTCTCTGGCGTGGTGAAAGATGCATTCAGTTTGTGGTTGAACCAGAACGTGCAGTCAGCCGAACTGCTGGCTGAGATGGCGATTTCCAGCGCGCAGCGTCGTCTGCGTGCGGCGAAAAAAGTAGTGCGTAAAAAGCTGACCAGCGGTCCGGCGCTGCCGGGTAAACTGGCGGACTGTACCGCACAGGATCTTAATCGCACCGAACTGTTCCTTGTCGAAGGTGACTCCGCGGGCGGATCGGCCAAGCAGGCGCGCGATCGTGAATATCAGGCGATCATGCCGCTGAAAGGTAAGATCCTCAATACCTGGGAAGTCTCTTCCGATGAAGTACTGGCTTCGCAGGAAGTTCACGATATTTCCGTGGCGATCGGTATCGATCCGGACAGCGACGATCTGAGCCAATTGCGCTATGGCAAGATCTGTATCCTGGCGGATGCCGACTCCGATGGTCTGCACATCGCTACGCTGCTGTGCGCGCTGTTTGTGAAGCACTTCCGCACGCTGGTGAAACACGGTCACGTCTACGTGGCGCTGCCGCCGTTATACCGTATCGACCTCGGTAAAGAGGTGTATTACGCGCTGACGGAAGAAGAGAAAGCGGGCGTACTGGAGCAGTTAAAGCGCAAGAAAGGCAAGCCGAACGTGCAGCGCTTTAAAGGTCTGGGTGAAATGAACCCGATGCAGCTTCGTGAAACTACGCTGGATCCGAACACCCGTCGCCTGGTGCAGCTCATTATCGATGATGAAGACGATCAGCGTACCAACGCAATGATGGATATGCTGCTGGCCAAGAAGCGTTCTGAAGATCGTCGTAACTGGTTGCAAGAGAAAGGCGACCTGGCGGATCTCGAAGGGTAATTGCATGTAGAAAAGCCGGAGACGGGCGTAAAATGCCTTATCCGGCTCTCATCTGACGAAGCGATTTATGCCGGATAGCTAAGCGTCACCCGGCAAATCGACAATCTTAAATGCCCGACTCCAGAATACGAATATTCATGTCCAGCACGTCACCTTTCACGGCTTCGCTGTAGGCTTTCATATGCGGGGTCTGCAAATGCGCTTCAAGATGCGCGATGCTTTCCCACTGCTCAACCATCACGATTGAATCTGGCGCTGTGGTCTGAAAACTCACACCTGCGGCATGATCCACCATCGGCGCATAGCCGTGGCAGCCTTCTTCTTTCAGTACGGTCGGAACGATTTTGGCAAACTGATCCAGTACCGCCTGGCGGTGATGTTGACCTGGACGTGTACGGATTTCTGCAATAACGGTAAGCATGGTTAACTCCTTCTAATTCCAGGTTACCAGTTAACCAAAAATTTCGGTCAGATGCTTGCGATATTCTGCGATATAACGCGGGACGTCCGGCATTTTAATCACGTCATTGGTGATAAAGGTCGGCAGCGCTTCCATTCCCAGGAACTGGTTTGCTTTATGGAAAGGGAGATAGACGCCATCAACGCCAACGCCATGGAAGAACTGGTCTTTTTCAGTGAAGGCTTCCATCGGTGCGTTCCAGGTCAGGGACAGCATGTATTTTTTGCCCTGAATCAGCCCGCCGGAGCCGTATTTTTTAGAGGCATCTGAACGTGTGCGGCCGTCGCTGGCGTACAGCGTACCGTGACCTTCGGTAAACACGTCATCGATGTATTTTTTCACGGTCCACGGTGCGCCCATCCACCAGCCAGGCATCTGCCAGATAACCGCATCGGCCCAGACGAAATTCTGCACTTCTGCTTTTACGTCATAATCGCTGTCTGCGCGTACGACTTTAACATCATGCCCGAGGTCGCGCAGGATACCGTCCGCGACCTCGGTCAGGGTGTCATTCAGTTGACCATTAGAATGGCCGAATTTTTTCGCCCCGTTGATAATCAGAATGTTGCTCATTTTGTGTCCTCAAGGAAATACGTTTGAGGACGATTTTACTCCCACCAGCGGTGCGGTGAAATTAGCAAAATGTGCAAAGTCTTTTGCTATATGAGCAACAATAACGCAATTACCAACTGACTTTTGCTTCAAAGCCACCTTCCGGAGCGTTGCCAAACGAGGCTGACATTCCATGCAATATCGCGATACGACGGACAATCGACAGGCCGAGACCGCTGCCGGTCACGCTTTGCCCCGGTGGACGATAAAAGCGTTCTCCAATGTGCATCAGAACTTCCGGCGCAATACCTGGACCATTGTCTTTGACGCTAAAATTGCGGGCGTTGAGCGTCACTTCCACAATACTTCCCCGTGGACTATAGCGAATCGCATTATCCAGCAGATTTCGCACCATCAGGCTGAGTAACAGCGGTTGCCCGGTACATGTGATGCCGTGCGCGTTAATCTGCAAACGTACGTCAATATGCGCCTGCTGGGCCGAATGGTAGATATCCATCACCGAAGATTGCAGCAACTCCTCCAGCGAGATTTCTGCCACATCCTGAAGATTGTCGAGGGAGTCAAGGCGCGAAAGCGTCAGTAACTGATCGACCAGACGCGTGGCGCGATCGATCCCGGCCTGCATCTGCATTAAGGCTTTTTGCCGTGCCTGCGGGTCATCGTCAGACAGTTGCGCCACTTCGGTTTGCACTTTCAGCGCCGTCAACGGACTACGCAGCTCGTGAGCGGCATCTGAAGTAAAGCGCCGTTCACGCACCATGGTGGTATGAATACGGGTGAAAAGTTGGTTGAGTGATTCAACCAGCGGGCGAACCTCGCCAGGAATGCCTTTCAAACTGAGCGGTTCTTCTGATTCCGGGTCGCGTAAACGTAGCGCCTGCGCCAGTTTCTTCAGTGGCTTAAGTTCAAGACTTAACAACACAATCAGGATTAACAGCATCAGCGGCAGAGCGACCAACCACGGCACCAATTGTGCTGTCACAATCGCTAAAGCCATATCTTCACGATATTCCCATTCCTGGCCGACAACGATTCGATACTTTTTATCTGCGGAAGTCAGCCAGACAAAACGCCATTTATCGTTGTCGCCATTCAGATAGCCATCGTCAAAACCTTCCCGGCGGTAGCTGTAGGGAATGTATTGGCCATTGTCGCCATCGTGAAGAACCATTTTCCCTTCTGGCGTGTAGGCCGCGAAGGTCAGTACATCGTCGTCAATATGACCATGCTTGAATTTTTTCGGGGTATGCGCGATGCGTTCAGAGGCTTTGAGTTCATCAAGATCCAGCGTGACCAGACGCTTGGCGAACAGCATTTGCTGCGTGTCGAACATCTCATTCACGTTATCGGTGGTTTGCTTCCAGGCGACAAAGCTGGAAATCAGCCAGGTCACTAAAACCAAAATCATGAAGATAAGCGTTAGCCTGATGCGCAGGCTGAGGCGTTGTGCGAGTTTCATGCGTCACCCAGGGTGTAGCCAATGCCATGCACGGTACGGATAAAGTCGCTGCCGAGCTTACGGCGTAAGTGATGGACGTGTACTTCAACCGCATTGCTGGAGACGTTTTCGTCCCAGGTATACAGTTTTTCTTCAATCAGTTTGCGGGGCAGGACGCGGCCCTTGTTACGCATAAGCAGCTCCAGCAGCGCGAACTCTTTGGGCTTAAGAGACAACGGTTCGCCAGCCGCCGTGGCGACCAGCGCGCCGGGATCAAGCGTCACCTCGCCATGGCGTAATGTGTTGCTGGCCTGGCCGCTGGCACGACGCACCAGCGCCTCCAGCCTGGCGGCAACTTCGATCAGCGCAAAGGGTTTGCACAGATAGTCATCTGCGCCCAGGCGCAGGCCTTCAACGCGTTCTGCCAGCGCGTCGCGGGCGGTCAGGATCAGCACCGGTTCCTGCTTTCCGTTGGCTCGCCATTCGCGCAAAATGTCCCGTCCGTCTATGCCTGGCAGCGTCAGGTCGAGGATTACCGCATCATAAGGTGCGCTGTAGAGTGCTTCTTTCCCTTGGCGACCTTCGGTAAACCAGTCGATGCTGAAACCCATTTTACTCAGACCTGTTTTCAGGCCATCGCCAATCAACGTGTCATCTTCGATCAGTAAAATACGCATATGTTCATCCCTGCGATAACTCATTTGCAGTCAGTAAACCTGTGGCTACAGTCTCTGTACAGCAAAAAAAGTATCTTTTTTTGCCTTAAGAACTTGTTAAGGATTAACTTATTTAATAGTCGTAAACCAACATGAAAGGGAGACATGACGATGAAAAAATTAGCTGCAATGGTTGCCGTAATGGCACTGTGTTCCGCACCTGTTCTGGCAGCTCAGCAGGGCGGCTTCTCTGGACCAACGACAACCACCACGCAGAGCCAAAACGGCGGATTTGTCGGCCCGAACGGTAGCAGCACGACGGTAGAAAGCGCCAAATCACTGCGTGATGACACCTGGGTTACCCTGCGCGGGAACATCGTTGAGCGTATTTCCGACGACCTGTACGTGTTTAAAGATGCGACCGGCACGGTGAATGTGGATATCGACCACAAGCGCTGGAACGGCGTAACCGTCACACCACAGGATGTGGTTGAAATCCAGGGTGAAGTGGATAAAGACTGGAACTCCGTTGAAATCGACGTGAAACAGATTATCAAAGTTGCTAAGTAATCCCCATCAGGGCCGCATTCGCGGCCCTTTTCTTTAGAACCAGTCTTAATCCCAGTTGCCATAGGGGTAGGTTTTACCGTTGATAAATGCCTGCGTTGACCGGAGGAAGGTAAAACTGCCGCCCGGGACGACGTAGTCTTTACACAGGGTCAGGTCTTTGCCGGAGCGGGTTGTCAGTTTCAGGGGCGTGACCGGCAGGCTGGGGCGTCCGGCGACATCGGAAAACCAGATTTTGAC
>NZ_JAOWHB010000018.1:0-385 GCF_030332845.1 Citrobacter sp. Cpo061 | reverse complement strand
GTGAATACATAGCGTAATGAAGCGAACCGGGGGAACTGAAACATCTAAGTACCCCGAGGAAAAGAAATCAACCGAGATTCCCCCAGTAGCGGCGAGCGAACGGGGAGCAGCCCAGAGTCTGAATCAGCATGTGTGTTAGTGGAAGCGTCTGGAAAGTCGCACGATACAGGGTGAAAGTCCCGTACACAAAAGTGCATGTGTTGTGAACTCGAAGAGTAGGGCGGGACACGTGGTATCCTGTCTGAATATGGGGGGACCATCCTCCAAGGCTAAATACTCCTGACTGACCGATAGTGAACCAGTACCGTGAGGGAAAGGCGAAAAGAACCCCGGCGAGGGGAGTGAAAAAGAACCTGAAACCGTGTACGTACAAGCAGTGGGAGCA
>NZ_JAOWHB010000017.1:0-247 GCF_030332845.1 Citrobacter sp. Cpo061 | reverse complement strand
TTAACCGGTAGCGTATAGGGAACGCCTCCGACAGTGACAACAATAAAATCTCCGGCAGCCACCTCGGTGGTAAACGCGGTCCCGTTGCCAGCGACAGCAGCAGAGTTATTCGTCAGGGTTAAAGTTCCTGCTGACATGGATATCTCCTGAATTCAGATAATAAAAAACCCGCCGGAGCGAGGTTTTTAATTTTGGAAGGAAAATATATTTAGGGGTAAAGTCGAGTATCGATGTAAATGTAATTCAC
>NZ_JAOWHB010000016.1:0-307 GCF_030332845.1 Citrobacter sp. Cpo061 | reverse complement strand
AATTTGGAGCGGGAAACGAGACTCGAACTCGCGACCCCGACCTTGGCAAGGTCGTGCTCTACCAACTGAGCTATTCCCGCTTAATCTTCGTCTTTCGAACCACTACTGCGTTGGCTGCCTTCATTCGCCTGAGTCACTTACTTCAGTAAGCTCCTAAGGACTCATTCAGTTGCCGCCTTGTCGCAATTCGAAATCCTGCGATTTGGTGGTCTGTGCTTAACAAGCACTTTCAAATTTTGGAGCGGGAAACGAGACTCGAACTCGCGACCCCGACCTTGGCAAGGTCGTGCTCTACCAACTGAGCTAT
>NZ_JAOWHB010000015.1:0-246 GCF_030332845.1 Citrobacter sp. Cpo061 | reverse complement strand
ATCTTCTCCGAGACAACAGCAAAACTGTTGTTTTATGGTCTGCGAGATAATCGCGAGCACCAGGGAGGATAACGTTGCTTCAGCAACGGCCCGCAGGGCGAACACTAGTGAGTCATCCTCCCGGATGCACCATCTTCTTCGCAGTATCAGTAGTAATCAGCAATTCCCGATGCATCCGTAGCTCAGCTGGATAGAGTACTCGGCTACGAACCGAGCGGTCGGAGGTTCGAATCCTCCCGGATGCAC
>NZ_JAOWHB010000014.1:0-307 GCF_030332845.1 Citrobacter sp. Cpo061 | reverse complement strand
AGCCGTACTGTTCAGGAAATGTTTGAAGAGGCTGATATGTGGCTGGTTTCAGATTAAACGCCTTGAACCGTCATATTGCTTAAGTACAATCCGCCGTGACTGGCAATCATTCAATACTCGCACCATCGAACGTTCGCCAGTCGGCCGTAACCATGCCCTTGCATACGGTGTGGTTGCGGCAACCATCATTTTTACGACTGGGTATCCTGCTGATTTTGCTGTCTCTCACGTTCAGCTATTTCCCTGGCTTCCTGTACTTCCTGTTGTTTAATATTCCAGAGGCTGTTCCTGGGCATCTCAACGCGCA
>NZ_JAOWHB010000013.1:0-145595 GCF_030332845.1 Citrobacter sp. Cpo061 | reverse complement strand
CAGAAGTGAAACGCCGTAGCGCCGATGGTAGTGTGGGGTCTCCCCATGCGAGAGTAGGGAACTGCCAGGCATCAAATAAAGTGAAGAAGCCCATCCTGACGGATGGGCTTCTTTGCGTCTGTGCGGGATGAAAACCGTCGGATGCGGCGTGCCGCCTTATCCGGCCTACAGGGGCCGGGCTGAATGTATTTTGTAGGCCTGATAAGCGCAGCGCATCAGGCAACACGTCTGCACACTGCCGGATGCGGCGTATCGCCTTATCCGGCCTACAAAAGCTAGTCCTGCTACCCGCGTACGAGGTTGAGTAACGGGTACGGTCGTCCGAGATCGTCCACCTCTGTACGTCCCGTCACGCTAAATCCCATCTTCTTATAGAATCCAACCGCCTGCTCATTCTGCTCGTTAACATTGGTTGTTAGCGTTGAACTCATTGATAAAGCATGTTCAATCAGCAGTTTACCAACACCACTACCACGCACATCCGGATCGACAAACAAAGCATCAATATGCTGGTCGGTCAGGAGCATAAAAGCGACGGGCTCATCCTGTTCTGTCACTGCAACCCACAGAGGGGCTTCTGGTAAAAATGAACGTACCAGCTCCTCCAGCTCAATCCGATAATCCGCAGAGAGGAAATGGTGCGTGGCATCTACTGAGCGACACCAAATAGAAACTAACTTATCTCCTTCGTCCTGACGCGAACGACGAATGGTAAGGTTCATAGCATTCTCCTTTTTTTCTTTACTGCACTATTCTACAGCAAGGAGCCGTGAAACTTTCTCAACTTGAGGATGCAGGCTCGACATTCGCATGATTCCTGGGTATCTTCAGCTATCTGGATGTCTAAACGTTTAAACGTATGTTGTGAGGTTATCAGGTTATGCCAATTCGCGTGCAGGACGAGCTACCCGCCGTCAATTTTTTGCGTGAGGAAAACGTCTTCGTGATGACGACATCCCGCGCTTCCGGTCAGGAAATTCGTCCACTGAAGGTGCTCATCCTTAACCTGATGCCCAAGAAGATTGAAACGGAAAACCAGTTCCTGCGCTTACTGTCTAACTCACCGCTGCAGGTAGATGTTCAGCTATTGCGCATCGATGCCCGCGAGTCACGCAACACCCCAACGGAGCATCTGAATAACTTCTACTGTAATTTCGAGGATATCTGCGATCAGAACTTTGACGGATTGATCGTGACCGGCGCACCGTTGGGCCTGGTTGAATTTAATGATGTGGCTTACTGGCCGCAGATTAAGCAAGTGCTTGAATGGGCCAAAGATCACGTTACCTCGACGTTATTTGTCTGTTGGGCGGTGCAGGCCGCGTTGAATATCCTGTACGGAATTCCCAAGCAAACCCGCACGGACAAACTCTCAGGCGTCTATGAGCACCATATTCTGCACCCTCATGCGTTGCTGACGCGTGGATTCGATGATGCGTTCCTGGCCCCGCATTCGCGCTATGCTGATTTCCCTGCAGCGCTTATCCGCGACTACACCGATCTCGAGATCTTTGCTGAAACCGAAGAGGGAGATGCCTACCTGTTTGCCAGCAAAGACAAACGTATCGCCTTCGTGACGGGTCATCCTGAGTATGACGACCATACACTCGGCAGCGAATATTTTCGTGACGTCGAAGCGGGCTTATCGCCGGAAGTACCCTATAACTATTTCCCGAAAGATGACCCGCAAAACAAACCGCGGGCAACCTGGCGTAGCCACGGTAATTTGTTGTTTACCAACTGGCTCAACTATTACGTCTACCAGATCACGCCATATGATCTGCGTCACATGAATCCAACGCTGGATTAATCTTCTGTAGCAGACGATCCTTAAGCGTTTCAGCATATTGAATCAGGCACCTTCGGGTGCCTTTTTTATTTCCGAAACGCACCTCATCGTGTAATTAAATTTTATTTATATTGTTATCAATAGGTTAATTGATAATTAAATTAAAAATGGAAATTGTTTTTGATTTTGAAATTTAAATGAGTAGTCTTAGTTGTGCTGAACGAAAAGCGCACAACGATCCTTCGTTCGCATTGGGGATGTGTTTGGATCAATGACGAGGAACTACGCAATGAATCAACAGGCAACGACAACCGATGAACTGGTCTTCACCAGGCCGCGTGGCGAACAGGAACAGCAAATTCTGACCGCTGAAGCAGTGGAGTTTCTGACTGAACTGGTGACAAGATTTACGCCAAAGCGGAATAAACTTCTGGCTGCACGTATCCAGCAGCAGCAGGATATTGATGACGGTAAGTTGCCTGATTTTATTTCGGAAACAGCTTCCATTCGTGAAGGTAACTGGAAAATTCGCGGAATTCCTGATGATTTACTGGATCGCCGCGTAGAGATCACCGGACCCGTTGAGCGCAAGATGGTCATCAACGCGCTGAACGCGAACGTCAAAGTCTTTATGGCTGACTTCGAAGATTCACTGGCTCCTGAGTGGAGCAAAGTTATCGACGGGCAGATCAACCTGCGCGATGCGGTCAATGGCACCATTAGCTACACCAACGAAGCGGGTAAAATTTATCAGCTCAAGCCTAATCCGGCTCTGTTGGTATGTCGCGTTCGTGGTCTGCATCTGCCGGAAAAACACGTCACCTGGCGTGGCGAATCTATCCCGGGCAGCCTGTTCGACTTTGCCCTCTATTTCTTCCACAACTACAAAACGTTGCTGGCGAAAGGCAGCGGCCCTTATTTCTATCTGCCAAAAACGCAGGCCTGGCAAGAAGCGGCATGGTGGAGCGAAGTGTTCAGCTATGCAGAGGACCGCTTTAACCTGCCGCGCGGCACCATTAAAGCGACCCTGCTGATTGAAACGCTGCCTGCCGTCTTCCAGATGGACGAAATTCTGCACGCCCTGCGTGACCACATTGTGGGTCTGAACTGCGGTCGTTGGGACTACATTTTTAGCTATATCAAAACGCTGAAGAACCATCCGGATCGCGTGCTGCCGGACCGTCAGGTGGTGACGATGGATAAACCATTCCTCAGCGCCTATTCGCGTCTGCTGATTAAAACCTGTCATAAACGTGGCGCATTCGCGATGGGCGGCATGGCAGCGTTCATTCCCAGCAAAGATGCGGAACGTAACAACCAGGTTTTGACCAAGGTAAAAGCGGACAAAGCACTGGAAGCAAATAACGGTCATGACGGCACATGGATTGCCCATCCGGGACTGGCAGATACCGCCATGGCGGTGTTCAACGACGTACTCGGTGAAAACAAAAATCAGCTGTTCGTGACCCGTGGAGAAGATGCCCCGATTACCGCAGAGCAACTGCTGGCACCTTGTGAAGGTGAGCGTACTGAAGAAGGCATGCGCGCCAATATCCGTGTCGCGGTGCAGTACATCGAAGCGTGGATCTCCGGTAACGGCTGCGTACCGATTTACGGTCTGATGGAAGACGCGGCTACCGCTGAAATCTCCCGTACCTCCATCTGGCAGTGGATCCACCACGAGAAGACGCTCAGCAACGGCAAGCCGGTTACCAAACCGCTGTTCCGTCAGATGCTGGCCGAAGAGATGCTGGTGATTCAGGACGAGCTGGGCGAACACCGCTACAGCAGCGGGCGTTTTGACGATGCCGCGCGCCTGATGGAGCAAATCACTACCTCTGATGAACTGATCGATTTCTTGACCCTGCCAGGCTACCGCCTGCTGGCGTAATTCACCACATAACAATATGGAGCATCTGCACATGAAAACCCGTACTCAACAAATCGAAGAATTACAGAAAGAATGGACTCAACCGCGCTGGGAAGGCATCACCCGTCCATATAGCGCGGAGGAAGTGGTGAAATTACGTGGCTCGGTCAACCCGGAATGCACGCTGGCGCAGCTTGGCGCGGCGAAGATGTGGCGTCTGCTGCACGGCGAATCGAAGAAAGGTTATATCAACAGCCTCGGCGCGCTGACCGGCGGTCAGGCGCTGCAGCAGGCGAAAGCCGGTATTGAAGCGGTCTACCTTTCAGGCTGGCAGGTGGCGGCAGATGCCAACCTGGCATCCAGCATGTACCCGGACCAATCGCTGTATCCGGCGAACTCCGTCCCGGCGGTGGTTGATCGGATCAACAACACATTCCGTCGCGCCGATCAGATCCAATGGTCAACCGGTATTGAGCCGAACGATCCTCGCTATGTCGATTACTTCCTGCCGATCGTTGCCGATGCGGAAGCAGGGTTTGGCGGCGTACTGAACGCGTTTGAACTAATGAAATCGATGATTGAGACTGGTGCAGCGGCCGTTCACTTCGAAGATCAGCTCGCATCGGTGAAAAAATGTGGTCACATGGGCGGCAAAGTGCTGGTTCCGACGCAGGAAGCTATCCAGAAACTGGTGGCCGCCCGTCTGGCAGCCGACGTCATGGGTGTGCCGACGCTGGTGATTGCACGTACCGATGCCGACGCAGCCGATCTGATTACGTCTGATTGCGACCCATACGACAGCGCGTTCATCACTGGCGAACGTACCAGCGAAGGGTTCTACCGTACGCATGCGGGTATTGAGCAGGCGATCAGCCGTGGTCTGGCCTACGCACCGTATGCGGATCTGGTGTGGTGTGAAACCTCCACGCCGGACCTTGAGCTGGCGAAGCGCTTTGCCGATGCGATCCACGCGAAATACCCTGGCAAACTGCTGGCTTACAACTGTTCGCCGTCGTTTAACTGGCAGAAAAACCTGGATGACAAAACTATCGCCAGCTTCCAGCAGCAGCTGTCGGATATGGGTTACAAATACCAGTTCATTACCCTGGCGGGTATCCACAGCATGTGGTTCAACATGTTCGACCTCGCGCACTCCTATGCGCAGGGTGAAGGCATGCGCCACTATGTTGAGAAGGTTCAGCAGCCAGAATTTGCGGCAGCTAAAGACGGTTACACCTTCGTCTCCCATCAGCAGGAAGTGGGCACAGGTTACTTCGACAAAGTCACCACCATCATTCAGGGCGGAGCTTCCTCGGTGACCGCGCTGACCGGCTCGACCGAAGAATCGCAGTTTTGATCAATGCCCGGTGGCGCTGCGCTTACCGGGCCTACGAAGGGATGTAGGCCGGATAAGCGAACGCGCCATCCGGCATGACGTTGTGCCGGATGGGAGACATTGATGACGCGTGGCCTGGAATTACTGATTGCTCAGACTATCTTGCAAGGTTTCGACGCCCAGTACGGGCGTTTTCTGGAAGTCACCTCCGGCGCGCAGCAGCGTTTTGAACATGCCGACTGGCATGCGGTTCAGCAGGCGATGAAAAGCCGTATTCACCTTTACGATCATCACGTAGGTCTGGTGGTGGAGCAGTTGCGCTGCATTACTGACGGCAAAAGTACCGACGCGGATTTTTTACTTCGCGTGAAAGAGCATTACACCCGGCTACTGCCGGATTACCCGCGCTTCGAGATTGCGGAGAGTTTCTTTAACTCCGTTTACTGTCGGTTATTTGACCACCGCTCGCTGACTCCCGAGCGGCTGTTTATTTTCAGTTCTCAGCCAGAGCGCCGTTTTCGCACGATCCCCCGCCCGCTGGCGAAAGACATTTTTCCTGATACCGGCTGGGAGTGGCTGCTGACACGCGTCCTTAGCGATCTGCCCCTGCGTCTGCCGTGGCAGAACAAACATCGTGATATCCACTACATCATCGAACACCTGACCGAAACCCTGGGAGCGGATGTGTTGTCAGGTTGCCATTTACAGGTGGCGAACGAACTGTTTTATCGCAACAAGGCCGCCTGGCTGGTCGGTAAATTGATTACTCCTTCTGGGACGCTACCGTTTTTACTGCCAATCCACCGGACTGATGAAGGCGAATTGTTTGTCGATACCTGTCTGACCACGACGGCGGAGGCAAGCATTGTGTTTGGCTTCGCCCGCTCATATTTTATGGTTTACGCCCCTTTGCCCGCGGCGCTGGTGGAGTGGCTGCGCGAGATCCTGCCCGGTAAAACCACCGCCGAACTGTACATGGCGATTGGCTGTCAGAAACACGCGAAGACCGAAAGTTACCGCGAATATCTGCTCTATCTTGCCCATTGCGATGAGCAGTTTATTGAAGCGCCGGGGATCCGCGGCATGGTGATGCTGGTGTTTACCCTGCCGGGTTTTGACCGGGTGTTTAAAATCATCAAAGACAAATTTGCCCCGCAAAAAGAGATGTCTGCCGCCCACGTCCGCGCCTGCTATCAACTGGTCAAAGAACACGATCGTGTTGGGCGGATGGCTGACACCCAGGAATTCGAGAATTTTGTGCTGGAGAAACGGCAAATCGATCCGGCGCTGATGGCGCTGTTATTGCAGGAAGCCCCGGAAAAAATTACCGATCTCGGCGATCAGATTGTCATTCGCCATCTGTATATCGAACGACGGATGGTGCCGCTGAATATCTGGCTGGAGCAGGTCGAAGGTCAGCAACTGCGCGATGCCATTGAAGAGTACGGCAACGCCATTCGTCAGCTGGCCGCCGCCAATATTTTCCCCGGCGATATGCTGTTTAAGAACTTCGGCGTGACCCGTCACGGGCGTGTGGTGTTCTACGATTACGATGAAATCTGCTACATGACGGAGGTGAATTTCCGCCATATCCCGCCGCCACGCTACCCGGAAGATGAGATGAGCGCTGAGCCGTGGTACAGCGTATCGCCGGGAGATGTCTTCCCGGAAGAATTTCGTCACTGGCTATGTGCCGACCCGCGTATAGGGCCGCTATTTGAAGAGATGCACGCTGACCTGTTCAGCGCTGACTACTGGCGCGGCCTACAGACGCGCATCAAAAACGGTCACGTGGAAGATGTTTACGCCTACCGGCGTCGGCAGCGGTTCAGTGTGCGTTATGAAACCGACCGTAGGCCGGATAAGGCACTTGCGCCGCCATCCGGCAATGTGCGCCGTGCCTGATGCGCTACGCTTATCAGGCCTACAAATCTGCCCTAACCTTAGATAGCAGGCCGGGTAAGGCGTAGCTGCCACCCGGCAACCCCATCTTAGCGAAATCCGCCGTACGCCAGCGTTACTTCTTTCGCCGCTTTGATCGCCATGGCGCCAAACTCGGTCACGCGATCGTCGGTAATACGCGAAATGGGTCCGGAAATGGAAATCGCAGCGAACGGCTCGCGGTGCTCGTCATAAATGCACGACGCCACGCAGCGCAGACCCAGCGCATGTTCCTCATCATCAAAGGAATAGCCGCGCTTGCGCGTCTGGGCCAAATCCTCTTTCAGATGCACTGGCGACACCAGCGTGGCGTGTGTATAAGCATGCAGGCCTTTACGGTGCAGCAGGCCAGTCACTTGTTCTTCGCTCAGTTGGGATAAAAACGCCTTACCCGCACCGGAGGCGTGCATCGGCAGCTTGCCGCCGATAGGCGCGGACATGCGCATCAGTTGGGTGCACTGCACCTGGTCGATAATAATGGCCTGATGATCGCTTTGATCCAGCACGGCCAGGTTTACCGTCTCACCGGAATCTTCCATCAGCTTGCGCAGGATCGGATGGACAATCGCCAGCAGATTACGGCTTTGCAAAAAGCTGCTGCCGACGATGAACGCATGCGCACCTACGGCCCAGTGGCCTAATTCACCCACCTGACGGACAAAACCCTGCTGCTGCATGGTGGTCAGCAAACGGTGAGTCGTGGAGTTTGGCAGGCCAGCCTGCTGCGCCAGCTCGGTCAACGCCACGCTGCCGTTGGATTCCGCAATCCACTCCAGCAGCTTCAGACCGCGGGTCAGAGACTGAACCTGCCCGGTTGCAGGCGCAGTAGCGGCGGCGGGTTTTCTACCGCGTTTCGCGGGGACAGTGGCTACCATGGCAGACTCCTTTTCTGTATCGTGGAAATCATTTTCGTTTTATTCAATTATAATGCAAGAATTCCTGTACTGATCGGATGAGTGAAGCTGAACATGTCTCATGTTGGCCGTTGTTCTCTTTTCCGCCTCTCAGGTTTGTGCCAGTATGACCTGTTGAGTTTTTTTCGGTCTGGTTGAGCGTTGTCGGGAGCGAGTGTGAGCAGCAAAGTAGAACAATTACGTCAGCAGTTAAATGAACGTATTCTGGTGCTGGACGGCGGTATGGGCACCATGATCCAGGGATATCGTCTGAGCGAAGAGGATTTCCGCGGCGAACGCTTTGCCGACTGGCCGTGCGATCTGAAAGGCAACAACGACTTGTTGGTGCTCAGCAAACCGGAGGTCATCGCCGCCATCCATAACGCCTACTTTGAGGCGGGCGCGGATATCATCGAAACCAACACCTTTAACTCGACGACTATCGCCATGGCGGATTACCAGATGGAATCCCTGTCGGCGGAAATCAACTTTGCGGCAGCCAAACTGGCGCGTGCGGCGGCTGACGAATGGACGGCGCGCACGCCGGAAAAACCGCGCTACGTCGCAGGCGTGCTCGGCCCAACGAACCGTACGGCGTCTATCTCGCCTGATGTTAACGACCCGGCTTACCGCAACATTACCTTTGATCAGCTGGTGGCCGCCTACCGTGAATCCACCAAAGCGCTGGTGGAAGGCGGCAGTGACCTGATCCTGATTGAAACCGTCTTCGATACTCTGAACGCCAAAGCCGCTATTTTCGCGGTTAAAACCGAATTTGAAGCGCTGGGCGTTGAGCTGCCGATTATGCTCTCCGGCACCATCACCGATGCTTCCGGGCGTACGCTCTCCGGCCAGACTACCGAAGCATTCTACAACTCCCTGCGCCACGCCGATGCGCTGACCTTCGGTCTGAACTGTGCCTTAGGTCCGGACGAATTGCGCCAGTACGTGCAGGAACTGTCGCGCATTGCTGAATGCTACGTCACCGCGCACCCGAACGCCGGTCTGCCGAACGCCTTTGGTGAATACGATCTCGACGCCGACACAATGGCGGCGCAGATTCGCGAGTGGGCTGAGGCCGGTTTCCTGAATATCGTCGGCGGCTGCTGCGGCACCACGCCGGAACATATCGCCGCCATGAGCCGCGCAGTGAATGGCTTACCGCCGCGCCGCTTGCCGGAAATCCCGGTTGCCTGCCGCCTTTCCGGCCTTGAGCCGCTGAACATCGGCGACGACAGCCTGTTTGTGAACGTCGGCGAGCGTACCAACGTCACCGGTTCGGCGAAGTTTAAACGCCTGATCAAAGAAGAGAAATACAGCGAAGCGCTGGACGTCGCCCGTCAGCAGGTGGAAAGCGGCGCGCAGATCATCGATATCAACATGGATGAGGGGATGCTCGACGCCGAAGCGGCAATGGTGCGTTTTCTCAACCTGATCGCCGGTGAGCCGGATATCGCCCGCGTGCCGATTATGATCGACTCCTCGAAATGGGACGTTATCGAGAAAGGGCTGAAGTGCATTCAGGGTAAAGGCATCGTTAACTCCATCTCGATGAAAGAGGGGGTTGAGACCTTTATCCATCACGCGAAGCTGCTGCGTCGCTACGGTGCCGCGGTGGTGGTGATGGCCTTTGACGAGCAAGGGCAGGCCGACACCCGCGCACGTAAAATCGAAATCTGCCGTCGGGCGTACAAAATTCTTACCGAAGAGGTGGGCTTCCCGCCGGAAGATATCATCTTCGACCCGAACATCTTTGCTGTCGCGACCGGTATTGATGAGCACAACAACTACGCGCAGGACTTTATCGGCGCGTGTGAAGACATCAAACGCGAACTGCCGCACGCGCTGATCTCCGGCGGCGTTTCTAACGTTTCATTCTCGTTCCGTGGCAACGACCCGGTACGTGAAGCCATTCACGCGGTATTCCTCTACTACGCCATTCGCAACGGCATGGACATGGGGATCGTCAACGCCGGACAGCTGGCTATTTACGACGACTTGCCCGCCGAGCTGCGCGATGCTGTTGAAGATGTGATCCTCAACCGTCGTGACGATGGCACCGAACGACTGCTGGAGCTGGCAGAGAAATATCGCGGCAGTAAAACCGACGACACGGCGAATGCCCAGATGGCGGAATGGCGCACCTGGGACGTGAAAAAGCGCCTCGAATATTCGCTGGTGAAAGGCATTACCGAGTTTATTGAGCTGGATACCGAGGAAGCGCGCCAGCAGGCTGCGCGTCCGATCGAAGTTATTGAAGGACCGCTGATGGACGGCATGAACGTCGTTGGCGATCTGTTCGGCGAGGGCAAAATGTTCCTGCCGCAGGTGGTGAAATCCGCCCGCGTGATGAAGCAGGCGGTGGCGTACCTCGAACCGTACATTGAGGCCAGCAAAGAGAAAGGCTCCAGCAACGGCAAAATGGTCATCGCGACCGTGAAGGGCGATGTGCACGATATCGGCAAAAACATTGTCGGCGTGGTGCTGCAATGTAACAACTACGAAATCGTCGATCTTGGCGTGATGGTGCCCGCGGAGAAAATCCTCAGAACGGCGCGTGAAGTGAATGCCGATCTGATTGGCCTTTCCGGGCTGATTACCCCATCGCTGGACGAAATGGTCAACGTGGCGAAAGAGATGGAGCGTCAGGGATTCACTATTCCGCTGCTGATTGGCGGCGCGACCACCTCAAAAGCGCACACGGCGGTGAAAATTGAGCAGAACTACAGCGGCCCGACGGTGTACGTGCAGAACGCCTCGCGTACTGTTGGCGTGGTGGCTGCGCTGCTCTCTGACACCCAGCGCGATGACTTTGTCGCCCGTACGCGTAAAGAGTACGAAACCGTGCGTATCCAGCATGCGCGTAAGAAACCGCGTACCCCGCCAGTAACGTTACAGGCTGCCCGCGACAACGATCTGGCCTTCGACTGGGAAAACTACACCCCGCCGGTGGCGCACCGTCTGGGCGTGCAGGAAGTGGAAGCCAGCATCGAAACTCTGCGCAATTACATCGACTGGACGCCGTTCTTTATGACCTGGTCGCTGGCCGGGAAATACCCGCGCATTCTCGAAGATGAGGTAGTAGGAGAAGAGGCGAAGCGCCTGTTCAAAGACGCTAACGACATGCTGGATAAACTCAGCACCGAGAAGACCCTGAATCCGCGCGGCGTAGTGGGGTTATTCCCGGCAAACCGCGTGGGTGACGACATCGAGATTTACCGTGACGAGACGCGTACGCACGTCATCAACGTGAGTCATCATCTGCGCCAGCAGACGGAAAAAGTCGGTTTCGCCAACTACTGCCTGTCTGACTTTGTTGCGCCGAAACTGAGCGGCAAAGCGGATTACATCGGTGCTTTCGCGGTGACCGGTGGTCTTGAGGAAGATGCGCTGGCGGATGCCTTCGAAGCCCAGCACGACGACTACAACAAGATCATGGTGAAAGCGATCGCTGACCGTCTGGCGGAAGCGTTCGCAGAATATCTGCACGAGCGCGTGCGTAAAGTCTACTGGGGCTATGCGGCGAATGAGAACCTCAGTAACGAGGAGCTGATCCGCGAAAACTACCAGGGGATTCGCCCGGCGCCGGGCTATCCGGCGTGCCCGGAACACACTGAAAAGGCCACCATCTGGGAACTGCTGGATGTGGAAGCGCACACCGGGATGAAGCTCACCGAATCCTTCGCCATGTGGCCAGGCGCGTCGGTTTCCGGCTGGTATTTCAGTCATCCGGACAGCAAGTACTACGCCGTGGCGCAAATCCAGCGCGATCAGGTTGAAGATTATGCCTTCCGTAAAGGGATGAGCGTGGCGGAAGTGGAGCGCTGGTTAGCGCCGAACCTCGGCTATGACGCCGACTGATTCACAAAACTGTCATCTTTCTTTACAACAAACAGGGCGCTCAATGAGTGCCCTGTCTCTTTATTACGTTTAAACCCTTATACTGAAAGGGGGCCGTTGCCGGATGGCGGCGTAAACGCCTTATCCGGCCTACATAGGGATGATTTGTAGGCCTGATAAGCGCAGCGCCATCAGGCAAATGAGCCTCAAAAAACCATAAAAATAAGGAGAACCTGATTCCGTGTTAACTCTGTTACACCTGCTTTCTGCTGTATCTATGCTGGTTTGGGGTACGCATATTGTGCGTACCGGCGTGATGCGTGTCTTTGGCGCCCGCTTGCGTACCGTGCTCAGCCGTAGTGTTGAAAAGAAGCCGCTCGCCTTTTGTGCGGGTATCGGCGTGACGGCGCTGGTGCAAAGCAGCAACGCCACCACCATGCTGGTGACCTCGTTTGTCGCCCAAGATCTCGTGGCGCTTACCCCGGCGCTGGTCATTGTGCTGGGTGCCGACGTGGGGACCGCGCTGATGGCGCGTATCCTGACCTTCGATCTCTCCTGGCTGTCACCACTGCTGATTTTTATCGGCGTGATCTTCTTTCTCGGGCGTAAGCAGTCCCGCGTGGGGCAACTGGGGCGGGTCGGTATTGGGCTGGGGTTGATTTTGCTGGCGCTGGAGCTGATTGTGCAGGCGGTAACGCCGATCACCCAGGCTAATGGTGTACAGGTTATTTTTGCCTCGCTCACCGGCGATATTATGCTCGATGCGCTGATTGGCGCCATGTTTGCGATTATCAGTTACTCCAGTCTGGCGGCGGTGCTGCTGACGGCCACGCTGACCGCGGCAGGTATTATCTCGTTCCCGGTGGCGTTGTGTCTGGTGATTGGTGCCAACCTCGGCTCCGGCCTGTTGGCGATGCTCAACAACAGTGCTGCGAATGCTGCTGCCCGTCGCGTGGCGCTCGGCAGCCTGCTGTTTAAGCTGGTGGGGAGCCTGATTATCCTGCCATTTGTTCATCCGCTGGCCAATCTGATGGATGAACTGCCGCTGCCGAAATCTGAACTGGTTATCTACTTCCACGTCTTCTACAACCTGGTGCGCTGTGTGGCGATGGTGCCGTTCGCCGAACCGATGGCGCGTTTTTGTAAGCGCATCATCCGCGATGAGCCGGAGCTGGATGCACATCTGAAGCCCAAGCATCTGGACGTTAGCGCGCTGGATACGCCGACGCTCGCGCTGGCCAATGCCGCCCGTGAAGCCCTGCGTATCGGTGACGCGATGGAGCAGATGATGGACGGGCTGAAGAAAGTAATGCACGGCGAACCGCGTGAAGAGAAAGAGCTGCGCAGGATGGCGGATGATATTAACGTGCTGTACACGGCAATTAAGCTCTATCTGGCGCGGATGCCAAAGGATGAGCTGGCGGAAGAGGAATCGCGCCGTTGGGCGGAGATTATCGAAATGTCGCTCAACCTTGAGCAGGCTTCCGATATTGTCGAACGTATGGGCAGCGAGATAGCCGATAAGTCGCTGGCCGCTCGCCGGGCATTCTCTGTCGAAGGGCTGAAAGAACTGGATGCGCTCTACGATCAGTTGCTCAGCAATCTGCAGCTGGCGATGTCAGTGTTCTTCTCAGGAGATGTGACCAGTGCCCGTCGTCTGCGTCGCAGCAAGCACCGCTTCCGTATTCTCAATCGTCGTTATTCGCATGCGCACGTTGACCGTCTGCATCAGCAGAACGTGCAGAGCATCGAGACCAGCTCCTTGCACCTGGCGCTGTTGGGCGATATGCAGCGTCTGAACTCGCTGTTTTGTTCCGTGGCTTACAGCGTGCTGGAACAGCCGGATGAAGACGATGAGCGGGATGATTACTAATGAGGACAGGTGAAATATTGCCCGATGGCGCAGTCCGGTAGGCCGGATAAGGCGAAGCCGCATCCGGCAATGTGCGCTGAACTGCCTGATGGCGCTGCGCTTATCAGGCCTACAGTTGTAGCCCGGATAAAGCGAAGCCGCCATCCGGCATCAGACAACAAATCAACTAAAAGCAGTGGCCTGCTTCAACGGCAACCGCTTCTTCACCCGCTTTAAAGATATACGTGGTGTTCGGGCCGCCGAGCACGGATTGACCGTTACTTACCTTAATCCAGTTCCCTTCCGGCAGGCCAATCACCGTCAGCTCCGGTGCCACAACCAGCAGCTCGCGGATACGCTGTTCACGCGTTTCGCCTTTATGGCCTTCCGGCAGCGCGTTGGTGAAGTGTGGGTTAATCTGCAGCGGGAACAGACCCAGCGCATCAAAACCTTTTGGATCGACAATCGGCATGTCGTTGGTAGTGCGGATGGTCTGGCAGGCAAGGTTGGAACCTGCGCTCCAGCCGATGTACAGCGCACCGCGTTTGACGACATCCACAATCGGCGCCAGCAGTCCGCGTTCGCGGCTTTCTTTCAGTAACTGGAAGGTATTACCCCCGCCGACAATCACCAGCTCTGCGTTTTCAATAGCGGCAATCGGATCGGCAACGGTATGAATACCCGTAACGTTGACGCCCATTGGCGCAAAGATGGCTGCCGTTTTCGCCGTGTACTCATCCCAGGTTTGCGTCACGCCAGCGAACGGAATAAACACCGCCGTACGGCGACCATTCAGTTGTTCAGCAATCAGCGGCAGCGCATGTTCCATCCAGCCTTTGCCCGGCAGCGTCGAGTTACTCAATAAAAGCAGTTCCATCATTTCTCCATGTAATCAGAAAATTACAAACCGCGCTAATGCTACCACTATCAGCCAAACGCCTTACTGATATGGCTCACGATGTTGGAAGGGGGAGACAGAAGCTGAGGCTATTTTTTAAGTGTCAATTCAATGCCGAGTACCTTCATCACTGCAAGGGTGGTTTTCAGCGTCGGGTTACCTTTCTCACTAAAAGAGCGATAAAGCTGCTCGCGGGATAATCCCGTTTCTGCCGCAATGTTCGCCATTCCCTTAGCGCGAGCTACCACGCCCAGTGCTTTTGCAATGTATGCTGCATCGCCTGTTTCGAGGGCATCGGCCATAAACACGGCAATTTCTTCATCATCAACCAGCGCAGTCGCGGGATCGTAGTGAGTAAGTTTATTCATGGCAGAAGATCTCCTGTGAATCCAGTGTACGGGCGAGCATTTTTGCAAGAGTAATATCGTTGGCTTGTGAGCTTTTATCGCCCCCACATAACAAAATGATGATGCGGCAACCTTGCTGTTTAAAGTAAATCCTGTAGCCAGGACCGTAAGAAATGCGCATTTCGCTGACGCCTTCCCCAACAGGTTTAACATCACCAGCTAAACCATTAGCCAGACGAAAAAGGCGTGTGGCAATGAGCGTTTTAGCTCTCCTGTCCCGTAGGTTTTGCTCCCAACGCCGGAAAACCATTGTCTGAAGAATTTCCATGATGACGTTCCATGTATTTTATAAACTACATTATGAATTGACAAGTTGAGACTAGAGAGTAAAAAAATGGGGAGTAAGGGGAAATGCTTGCTGGAGGAAACAGGAAAGTGTCTCGCAATAATACGTAGTTTTTCAGGATGCTGCGGTTGATACGAGAATCGATGATAGGGGATTGGGAGGGCTTTGTGCCAGGGGCGGAAGCTATATGTCCACTAGAATATGACAGATTCATGCATGGTGATTCACCACTACACGTAGTTGCCGTCTTAGCAGGGTTTTATCCTGGAAAGAATAAAATCCACTCGCTCTTCTACAGAAACACATGGTAATTCAATCAACTGATAGTCATACATACGGTATGTTTTTACCATTGCGTGATATGTCGCGATGGCAACATCGAAAGATTGTTTGCGCTCTGTGTCCTGTACATATATTTCACGCCAGGGTGGTGCAATAAATACGATTCGGTTATAGCGAAATTTCTCGATGGCGTTTTCCAGATGCCTCGGTATGGTAAGTTCAGAAAGACGTAAATAACCTACAACATCAGGAACACCACGATCAAAGAAGCAGGGTTGTGTATGCCCTTCCGCTTCATGCCACGAACGCATTTCCCAGGATAGCATCAGCTCTGCAAATGCAGTCTGGTTGGCCCACGGTAATGCATCGCCGCCGATGTTAACCTGGTCTTGGATCACACCTCTTCCAGCTTCTTTAGAACACCAAAACCCTCGTTTTATAATCGTATCAATTATCGTGCTTTTGCCTGACCCTGGGCCACCAGTCAGAATGAATCGATGCTGAAACGCTGAAGACATTGAACTCTCCCAAACCTTCTTAGACGCGATGATTTAGCAATTGATGGCGTACTTTTTGCGTATCGTCATATTACCTGCTGATGGCATGACTAACTACGTTTTATCCCCATTTTAATGTCCGCTATTCTCTCATTTCACAGGCCGATCTACTTTATTTCTCACTCGCCGAGGCGTTCCGCCATCTTGATTGTAGCCATCTCACTACTGAAGAAAATCTGGCGCTATCGTTTGGCTGTGAAGAGGCGCTGGCAGGGTTGTACCAGACGCTGAATTTTATGGGCGAAAGCCTGCTGACCATGGGGGGAAGGTCAGGAACATTTTGCGTATGAGAGCATATGCCAGTTAGGACACAGTCTGGTCAACATCAGCCAATTGATTCCCGCGCTGGCGCAGTTGGAAGCGAAAGCTGACCAGCAACTGTTCGCTGTTGCATAGTACCTAAAATAGACAGAGCGCCCACCCCTGGCGCTCTGTTCCTGCTCTCTTACCCCGCCCGCGCAAATTCTGCCGCTTCGGCGATTAGCGCGTCATCCGGGCGTACGCCGGTGTACATGGCGAACTGCTCCACGGCCTGTAAGGCAATCACCTCTGCACCGCTGATGGTCTTTTTACCTAATTGCTGTGCCAGTTTGATTACCGGTGTTTCCGGCGGCAGGGCGACGACGTCAAACACCACGCTGGCGGCAGCGACCATCGCTTCGCTGTAGGCCAGCTCATCGCTCTCTTTACCGCCAGCCATGCCGACGGGCGTCACGTTGACCAGAATATCGCAGGTAATTCCTTCCGGCTGCGGCTGCCACTGGAAACCGTACTGTTTTGCCAGCGCCGGGCCGCTCTCCCGGTTACGGGCGGCGACGATCACATCGCGAAAACCGGCATCGCGAAATGCGGCGATAACCGCTTTACCCATTCCACCGCTGCCGCGGATCATGACGCGCGCGTGGTTATCAAGCTGGTGGCTGGCAATCAGGCTTTTTACCGCAATGTAGTCGGTGTTAAATCCTGTCAGCGTACCGTTGTCATTGACGATGGTGTTGACGGAATCAATGACTTTTGCGGAAGGATCGATGGCATCCAGAAACGGCATGCAGCTCTCTTTAAACGGCATAGAGACCGCACAGCCGCGAATACCGAGTGCGCGAACGCCTTTCACTGCGGCCTCAATATCCTGCGTAGTAAAGGCTTTGTAGATAAAATTTAACCCTAACTTTTCATACAGATAGTTATGAAAGCGTGTGCCAAAGTTGCCGGGGCGACCGGCAAGCGACATGCACAACTGGGTGTCGCGGTTAATCATGTTAAATTTCCTCGGCGTGAGACAATATGTACTGTTCGGCTTCCTGCGACCAGATCCCCTGATGACGCTCCAGGATAGCGCGCAAGGCCGGATCGTCAATCTGGGTGAGCGCAGTTAACGGCAATGCTTTTCCGGTGTAAACCAGTTTTTTACCTCCACCGACCTGCGGCAGTTCCAGCGTTGTTTCACCTGCCGCATTCAATCCCAGAATGTGCGTCACCACTTTTGCCGCCTGAACTTTCTTCTCTTCGATCAGTTTTACCGCCGTGCGCATGTCGTCGGTATTGCCGCCAGATGTCCCAACATAATGGGTGAAGGCATAGTGCACGTCGTAGAAGTTAATCGGCGCGCTAAACTGCTTATCCTGCGGACCGGCAAAGAAGTTCATGCAACCATCGGCAGCCAGCAAAGAAGAGGCCAGCGTAACCAACTGTTCGTTGGGCACAAACACAAAGATGTCATCAAACCCGTGCCCGCCGCTCAGCGCCATCAAGGTGTCATAACCTGCATCCTGGGCGTGGAGATAATGGATCAACGTTTGTGGTTCTGATGGATAGTGCTTGCGGGCGTAGCTCAGCTTGTCGTTATTGGTGTCGGTCACCACCAGCAGCGCCGGGTTAACCGGACCATGCAGCGCGTAGTCGATCGCCAGTAGTCCCATCGGCCCGGTGCCGCCGAGTATCAGTGTACGCCCCTGCGGACGAATGCCCATATTGTGGTTATAAGTGCCTTCCTGTAGGTGATAGTTGGCGTTGAATGCGCCAATCACGCAGGACAGCGGCTCAACCAACGAGCCTTCAAAATAGGTTTCACCTTCGTAGGCTAACAGGCAGTCCTGCTCCATGACTTCATCAGGAATGATGACGTGCGTGGCTTCACCGCCCACCCACGGGAAGGAGTAGCCGGGGCAGTCCGGGCGATCCGGCAGTTGCAGGTTAGCCTGAATGACATAGCGCTGGCCGGGCTGAAACTTATGCTGCCATTTTTTGCCTACGGCAATGATATCGCCGCAAAACTCATGGCCGATGATGATCGGGTTTGTAGCCACATCGTCCGGCACCTTTTTGTGGTTCTCGCCCTGGTTAGCCTCTTTCCAGGAAGAAAGGCACAGGCTGTCGGTTACGACTGAGGCCAGAATTTCATCGTCCTGCATTTCAGGAAGATCGAAGGTTTCCAGGCGCAGATCGCGTTTACCATAAAGGCGTAAAGCTGTTGTTGTTTGCATTGTTACCACCTCTTCCTCTTTCGAGGACTATTTGTTGAAGTTGCCCCGGCATCGCCGGGGCGAAAAAATCAGGACAGGAAGCCCAGCGCGTTACCGATAATTCCCAGCGCAAACAGGGCGAAGATCAGCCATACCGGGTTAATTTTCTTGTTGAGCAGACGCACCATCAGCAGCGTCAGACCCAGCGCCAGCAGGCCGGGGCAGAGTTGGTCGAGAATGTTCTGCACGGTCATGGTGACGGTGGTGCCGTCTGCGCCAGGCGTTTGCGATACCACCAGCGGCACGTTGATGCTGGTCCATTTGGTGACCAGTACCCCCATGACAAACAGGCCGAGAATCGATGCGCCTTCGGTCAGTTTCTGCAGCAGGTTGCCGCCCATGTCGCTGACGATATTGACCCCTTTACGAAAGCCAAGCTGTAAGCCGTACCACTTCATGGCAAGACGTACTGCATTGAAAATAAAGAAGAACAATAGTGGGCCGAGAATGTTTCCGGACAGCGCCAGCGATGCGCCGAGCGCGGCGGTAATCGGGCGCAATGTTCCCCAGACCAACGGGTCGCCAACACCGGCCAGCGGGCCCATCAGCCCAACTTTGATGCCGTTGATGGCGCCGTCGTCAATTTCCGCACCATTGGCGCGAGCTTCTTCCATCGCGGCGGTCACGCCAATCACCGGGCCGCACACGGCAGGCGTGGTGTTGAAAAACACCAGGTGGCGTTTGAGTGCTGCAACCTGGTCCTCTTTCAGCGGATACAGGCGCTTGATGGCAGGGATCATGTCGTAGCAAAAGCCCAGCCCATGAATGCGTTCAAAGTTGAATGACGCCTGTTGCAGGTTGGAGCGAACAAACATGCTAAAAAGGTCGGATTTGGTCAGTTTTTTCTGTTCCATGGCTGGCTCCATTAGTCATCAAGCTGATCGAGAGCTTGAGAAGAGGCGGGTTGCGCCTGCGGTTCGGCTTTACGCCACTGTGGGTTCAACTGGATGTAGACCAGCGCGATAATCACGCCAACCCCACCGAAAGCCAGCAGGCTCAAATCGAGATAACCCCCAGCGATAAACCCGAGGAAGAAGAAGGGCATCAGGTACTTCACGCCCATCATGCGCAGCACCATGGCGTAGCCGACCACCACGATAAAGCCACCGGCAATCTGCAATCCGCGGGTGACGAATTCCGGAATGGCGTTGAGCATATTGCTGACCATATCGGCGCTGACAAACAGCGAGACGATTAATGCAGGGATGGCAACGCGCAGCGCCTGTACGCCGAGAGCGGAAACGTGCAGCATGTCGATGGTGCGAAAGCGGGCGTCTTCGGCTGCTTTATCCGCCGCGTGCTGGAACACCACGGTGATGGTACGGGCGAATACCGTCAGCACCTGACCTGCCGCCGCGACTGGCAGGGCGATGGCGATACCGGTAGCAATGCTTTGCTGACCGACGATAACCAGAATGGCGGAGATAATACTGGCGAGCGCCGAATCGGGAGACTGCGCTGCGCCGACGTTCATCCAGCCAAGGGCGATTAACTCCAGCGTGCCGCCGAGCATAATCCCGGTTTTTAAATCACCGAGGATCAGGCCGATAACGGTACAAGCAATTAGCGGACGGTGGGTCTGGAACTCATCCAGCACGCTGCCTATTCCGGCAATACAGGAAAATAGGAATATGGCGATAATTTGTAGGGTACTTATTTCCATAATATGTCACCTTGTGAATGTGATCATCCCTGCCTGTTAAAGCATAAGTACACAGGCATTTTTATTTATTCAGCGAACGATTGTTCTTCTATTTTTTCGAGAATATTAATAGATGGATCGGATGCGACAACGCGTAAATCCAACGTAACACCCAGTTTATCTAACTCACGAAACGCATGAATATCGTCGTTATCTAAAGAAACGGCTTTGGTTAATTGTTTTTTACCAGGCCGCCAGGCCATGCCACCAATATTTAACGTAGCGATTTTCACGCCTTGCTTGACCATTGCTAAGGCATCCTGTGGGCGGGTAAATAGATAAAAAACGGTTTCGTTCTGGTATTGCGGATTATGGTACACCGCGACCGCCTTTTCGATATTAACGACGTTCACTTTCATTCCCGGTGGGGCGGCCTGACGTAATAATGTGCGACGTACTTCATCGTTATAAACGTCGTCATTACAGATAATAATCCGTTGAGCATTCGCCACCTTCGACCAGACGGTGGTGACCTGACCGTGGATCAGACGGTCATCAATACGAGCAAGGGTAATGTTCATCAGAAATCCTCTTCGGCCGTTTCCAGATGCTTCCAGACGACACAGGTTTGTTGAGCAATGGTCGTCAGGTGTTCGCACAGTTCATCCACATTCATATTGTTTTGGTTGTCTACCAGCTCCAGCGCCAACGGCAGTGATAACCCGCTAATGACCCGTATCGCCGGATTGTGCATCGCCAGCGTCGCAGCGGCATTCCAGGGACTGCCACACTGCAAATCGACGGCAATCAGCCATTCATCGCCAGTGTGAATACTTACTAACTTTTTTAGCTTTTCCACAATGTCGCTGGCGTTCTCTCCGGGGACAAATGCCACGGCTTCAACGTTGGCATCACCGTAGACCATCTGTACCGATTCCAGCATGGCGCAGGCCAGTTTGCCGTGAGCACAGAAGATTGCATTGACCATAAAACCTCCTTAGCCGCGCGTTTTTCCGCCCGCAATGTTAGTGGTTACTCCGGTTATGTAACTGGCGCGCTCAGATAAAAGATAACAAACAAAATCAGCGACTTCACTTAAGCGCCCTGAACGACCAATCGGGATCGCGTTCTTGGTGTAGCCCTCGCGCAGCTGTTCGACGGTGATGTTGCGGGTCCAGGCCAGCGCTTCTTCATACTCGGGGGTCCGCAGTCCGGTTTTTTCCAGAATGCCAGGTGCAATACCAACCACGCGGATGCCGTGTTTGCCCAACTCTTTCGACCAGGAACGGGTAAAACTATTCAATGCGGCTTTGGTCGCGGCGTAACAGCTTTGACCTTCAGAACCTTCCAGTCCGCTTTCGGAAGAGACATTCACAATCACGCCGTTACGCTGTTTTACCATTTGGCGTGCCGCTGCCTGCGACATTAAGAACACACCTTTCTGGTTGATATTAACCATTTTTTCGAAAGCAGCTTCGTTGAGTTCGTATTGCCCGGCGGGTGCTTTTTCATCGACCAGCAGACGTGGGAAATTAACGCCAGCATTATTTACCAGCCCATCAATACGTCCGTAGCGTCGGATAATTTCAGCGACAGTATGATTAACCTCTTTGGCACTGGAAATATCCGTTGGCCAGAAATGATACCCGTCATGGTTATCGTATTTACCTTCTCCGCCATGAATATCTGCCATTTGTACATTAGCGCCTTGCGCTAATAACTCCTCGACAATCGCCAGACCAATTCCGGATGCGCCACCGGTAACAATAATGACTTTGCCCTGCAAGTTTAACCACGTTTGCATAATAAACTCCCGATTCAGATAAGGGGATCCCACATAAAATTAATTATGGCAGGACCAATTAGAATTTATTTACTTCAACAATAATTCAGCGGTATGGCTGTTGGTAACTAAACAGTTAATATAATTCCCACGTAATGCGCCTAATATCCCACTGTATTTTTCTTCACCCATTGCAATGCCAATGGAGTAACGCGCCTGTTTTAATTTATTGGTTTCGATGGAGAGCGTCTTTTCACTCATCCTGGTCTCTACGGTTACACCGTTGATATCGTAAAAGCGCGAGCAAATGTCTCCGGCGACCTGGCGGGCATGCAGGTCATCACTCTCTTCACTGCCGTAAAAGGCGTGCCAGTTGGCGCCATCACGTATCGCCGGAGATCCAATCCCGACCAGCGCGATGTCCAGATTATCCCAGTACGCAGAAATCGATTTAAAATGTCGTGACTGCATGATCCCGTTACGGATCAGCGGGTTTTCCAGCAGTGCCGGGAAATCTGCCAGGTGTGATTCCCCTTTGAGCTTTGCCGCAGCGCCGTAGGTCAGCGTATTGACGTGGTAGCGGCTTTCAAGCTTGCCGGATGGTCCGCCGATAATCGGCACACAGATCAGCTGGCGCGACTGGCTGGCAGGAGATAATCCTTCCACCAGTCCCCGTACCGCGCGGCCCCATGAGAACCCGATAATGTCCCCAGGTTCCAGTAAGCGTTCCAGCAACTGCGCGCCATGTACGCCCATCATATTAAGTTGTTCATCTTCCTGCTCGCTGTCGCAGGAGACTACGACCGCCTCTTTCAGGCCAAATTTCTGTTTTAGCTGCTGTTCCAGCCACAGATTTTCGTTGTAGTCGTAATTAATGGCGATGGTGACGATACCCTGCTCGCGTCCACGTTTTAGTAACCGGCTGATCGTGGTGCGATAAATACCCAGCTCGCGGGCGATTTGCGCTTGTGTCATATCCTGTTCGTAATACAACTGCGCTATTTTTACGATCAGGCGGATATCATCGCTGTTTTCCGTCGCCATTTTTGGACTCCTGCACATTTGTGCAAATCACGAAATTGCCTTCTTGATCTGATATAACCTCATCTGTTCTCCATCTCAAAGCTATTTTCACTTATTTCAGCGCCCTGAAATGACCGATTGTGTTGCACATTTGATGTGGTGATGGCGCGTTGTCGGCACAGATGTGCATACCTCTCTAATGTATTGATTCTGCTTGTTTTCACTCAACAAAATTGCAGGGATGGATCGCTGACACTTTTGTGTCAAAAGGTGTGACGGATCACAAATAGCGCGTGGACAGTCGAACACGATTATTTTTTATCGTCCGCAAGGTAGGGTATATTTCGCTTTTAATACACAAAGTCATTCAAGTTGTATCAAGGCGGCAAGGGAGCGAATCCCCGGGAGCATAGATTGCTATGTGACCTGGGTGAGTGAGGGCAGCCAACGCAGAGACAGCTTGAAGGATGAAGTGTATACAGGAGAAACTATGCTGCCCGACTCATCCATCCGATTAAATAAATACATCAGTGAAAGCGGAATCTGCTCGCGCCGCGAGGCGGATCGCTTTATCGAACAAGGGAATGTCTTCCTGAATGGTAAACGCGCCACCATCGGCGATCAGGTGATGCCTGGCGACGTCGTAAAAGTAAATGGTCGGTTGATTGAGCCGCGTGAAGCGGAAGATCTGGTTTTTATCGCGCTGAATAAGCCGGTAGGGATTGTCAGCACCACCGAAGACAGCGAACGCGACAACATTGTTGATTTCGTGAATCACAGCAAGCGCGTGTTTCCAATTGGTCGTCTGGACAAAGATTCTCAGGGACTTATCTTTCTGACCAACCACGGCGACCTGGTGAATAAAATCCTGCGTGCCGGTAACGATCACGAAAAAGAGTATCTGGTGACGGTCGATAAGCCGGTCACTGATGACTTTATCCGTGGTATGGGGGCCGGTGTGCCCATTCTCGGTACCGTCACCAAAAAATGTAAGGTGAAGAAAGAAGCGCCGTTTGTGTTTCGCATTACGCTGATTCAGGGGCTTAACCGTCAGATCCGTCGTATGTGCGAACACTTTGGCTATGAAGTTACCAAGCTTGAGCGTACGCGTATCATGAACGTTGGTTTGTCTGGTCTGCCGCTTGGTGAATGGCGCGACCTGACAGATGACGAACTGATCGATCTGTTCAAGCTGATTGAGAACTCGTCCTCAGAAGCCAAACCGAAGGCGAAAGCGAAGCCAAAAACCGCAGGCATTAAGCGTCCGGTGGTGAAAATCGAAAAATCAGCGGAGAAAGAGAAATCGCGCCCGGCGGCAAACGGTAAGCGTTTTACTTCGCCGGGACGTAAGAAGAAGGGACGTTAACGTCTGCCGCGCGTCGGCGTATTTGCTGACCAGGAAAACGATGCTTCAGCATCCGGTTTATAGGCCTGCTTTTTCTTCAACTGGCGGGCTTTTTTAGCTTCTGCTTCGCGCAAGGCCATCAGTTTATCGATGTACTCTTTCTTGATGCTGTTGGTCTCTGCGTTGGTCAGCAGACGACCATGCGCAATGCGCGCGCGGTCGAGCAGCGTTTTCAGTTCACGCTGTTCGCGCTCGGTCATCTCTTTTTGGGTAATGCGGGGGAGTGCCATAAGGGTGCCCTCTGTTAGCCGATATCCTCAGTGTACGGTAATCCAGAACCTGCTGATAGCGTCATGTATTGTATTATTCAGCAATACGTAATTTTCCGGCGAAGTCCTGCTGTGTATAGCCCGTTGTTCCGAATCGTTTGTCTGTGATGATGTTATCGATCTCTTTTAATGTGGCGATACACATCACTCCGTCCTGGCCAAATTTTGTATGGTCGGCAAGAATTACCGACTTTTTACTCATAGCAATCATTGATTTGGCAACATAGGCTTCATCGAAGCTTTTCACCAGCACACCATGTTGAGGTGAAATACCACCCGCGCCGATGAAGCAGATATCTGCGTGAATAGTGTTTATTTGCTGACAAACGGAGACGCCGAGATTGGCACGGAAATGGTAGTCATATTCACCACCTAATACATAAACGCGCGCTTTAAGATTATGTTCTTTTATTTTATCGGCAATTAAGGCTGAGTTAGTAATAACGGAGTAGGCCAGAGGAGGTAATTGTTCGGCCAGAATAAGATTTGTTGTACAGGAGTCAATGAATAGAGTGTCGTGCTCGCTGACCATCCCGGCGGCAAGTTTACCAATTGCCATTTTTTCTTCGCGGTGTATATCAATCCGCGCGCCAAATTCATCTTCCTGAACAACCTGCTTTTTGACGGCTCCGCCGTGAATCTTGGTAATTTGCCCTTCAGACTCCAGGATGGAGAGATCGCGGCGAATGGTCTCTGATGTGACTTTTAGCGTTTCCGATAATTTGATAACCGTCACTTCACCGAATTTATTTAATTCATCGAGGATATGTTTTCTTCTTTTAATCGGGTTCATTATTTTCCGCCAACGTCGTGCTTTGGCGCATGGTAACTGGATGTGCAGAGCAACGCAACCACTCCAGCGCACAGACAATACCCTCATCATCATTAGAGGCCGTCACATAGCTGGCTTGTCGTTTTACTACCTCAGGCGCATTCCCCATTGCAATACCAATGCCGGCGGCGGAAAACATACTGATATCGTTTTGCTGGTCGCCAATCGCCGCAACTTTATCGGCTGTTATATTTAGCTGGTGCATTAACATGCTAATAGCATAACCTTTATTTATTTCGCTACGTTGGATATCAATGTAATTCTCCCCAGTGATAGTCGCTGTATAACCATAAGGCAATTTATTATTCACGTCTGCACACAACGCATTTATTTTTAACTGCTCAGTAACGAGTGTGATTTTATAAATATCTTGTCGGTTTAAAATATTACCGGGTGCTGCAGGAATAAGTGGTAATTCAAATAAACGGGCTTCATAAGTTGTCCATGGCGCTACCTGTAGGTCGCAACGATGATAAATAGCATCGGCGCTAAAAAAGTGATGAGGGCAGAGGGAAAGTGCAATATGTCGGTCAATATCCCGAAGATTCATACAGGAGAGCGCTGCAGTATGAATATTGCGCTGCTGCGCCATCTCGAGGATCTGACCTCCGTTAAAGCCTGCGCACCAGCCAAACAGCGCATTAACCTGCTGCTGCTGTAGCAGGCGCATCATAGAGGAGACCGGTCTGGCGGAACAGGCGGCCAACAGGCCACCGCGCTGGTGGAATTCTACGAGTGCTTGACGAGTGCGTGGACTGATTGTCTTTTGCGAAGTCAGTAGTGTTCCATCCAGATCGGTGACCAGTAACATGCTTTTTTTCCCTTAATATCAATGCGCAATAAACGGTGTGACAGCCTCTTTGGCGGCGTTGCAGACCATATTGTCGATTGCCGTACCGACGACCAGAATATTGACCCCGGTATCCTTAAACGCTTTGGCATTGGCGAGGTTAATTCCGCCTTCCGCCAGCGTCGGCACGCTTACCGCGCCGACCAGCGCCCACAGGCGATCTTTAATGGCTTGCGGAATATCACCTGCGGCTACGCCTTCGTAGCTCATACCGGTCATTAAACCAATCATGTCGACGCCAATCTCCTGCATCCGTTTTGCTACGCTGGCGACCTCTTCTGGAGTGCGCGCAGGAATACCGAAGGTATGCAGGTCATCCGGGTGACCAATATAAGCATCAACGGTCAGGCCATACTGATGGGCGAGATTAACGATGTCCTGTAGATCGTCCCAGTCGGATTTATGAGTGTGTAAGCCATCGGCACCAGCACGAGCAATCTCCAGTATCTCTGTTTCCGTGAGCGGGACCGGTAACGTTTCGGTAAAGCCACCTGCGATACCGACGGTAATGAAGATATCGTCAGGAACCACATTACGTACGCCATGTACTGCTTCGGCCATCTGGCTGTTGGTGATTTCGTGGCGGATTTGTTCTGCCGCGTGCATGTTACTCACCCCCTTATGCCCACGCGCCAGCGCCAGTGCGGGATGGTTCGGTTCGAGCAGCTTAACGCCCGCCTCACATACTGCTTTTGCCAGACGCGCATCGTCGCCGGTTATCCCTGTACTGAGGATGGTCTGCCCGCCGTGCAGCGTGATGGCATCTTTCACTTTCTGTAACGCTTTAGCGCGTTTTTTATTCATATCGCCTTTAAACATGGTGTACCTCTGGTGTTGGTGCATTAATTAATGGGCTGACGCGGTAGATTCTTTCTGTGCGACAGCCTTAAAACGGTTGGCAATAATGGTGGAAATACAGGTCAGGCCCATGACGGTAACCATCACAATCGCCATTTGCAGCGCATTGCTGGATAAGAACGGAGAGGCAAATGCGGGGACATAAGCCACGCCTTTGACGTTAAAGAAACCCAGCATCATGCCGCCCAGACCGGCCCAAACGATCGCTGAACCAAAGACAATTTTGTTGGCAAACATGAACGGATAGGCCGATTCAACGAAGGTCCCAAAGCCGAGGTTGATAAGCAGGCCGGGCGTCGCGACGGCTGCTTCGCTTTTTTCTCGTGGTGCGATGACGTTAGCCAGGTTGATTCCTGCAGCAACCATCACCAGGCCTACCATATCGACAGCGCCGAGGAAGCTGACTCCGGATTTTTCCATTTCCAGGAGCACCAGCGGCAGAATGACTGCGTGATAGACTCCCCCCAGAATAGCTGGCCAGATAACCAACCCAGCCAGCAGGCCGGCAAGAATAGGGCTGAAGGCCAGCGTGCTTTCGATAGCCAGTTTGATGTAATTACCTGCTGACAGCGCCAGCGGACTCAGCAGATAGTGCATGATTAACCCAGCGGCCAGGCCTGAGATCCCACCCGCTACAATGTTGACGGTGGTCATCGGAAAGCGCCAATTCAGGCATAATTCGAACAGCCAACGAACGAAAATCCCGGCCATCAAACCACCGATGATCCCTCCAATCAGACCGCCTTCGACGGAAAGTACTCCGGCGACCACCCCGGCAACAATTGAGACTTCATCCAGTTCCGAAATCTGTTTTGCTGCGAGAACCGCAACTAAAACCGGTAGGCCCTTCAGTAGAATTTCAAAGATATCGTTGAGTTTTTCCAGGCCCGGAATGTGACTGAGTGCGAGCACGATTGCCATGGCAATAAAGCCCGGCAGCGCAGGGATCATTATGCTGCGAATATTGAAGCGCTTAAGCAGACTTTTTCCAGAACCGCCCTGTGAAGGAGAGGCACTGCCCAACTGTGGTTTGTATTTAACGCCCCAGTGCTTACACAGTGATGCGATGAAGGAGACTGCGCGGGTTCGGCTGGTGGTACCCGTCGTGCCCGAGGTTGCGACGACATTTGCCCCTTTTGCCGCCACTAGCGCCATTGAGGTTCCGCCGGTGCCAACAATCGGTGTTTTCATTTCAACAGCTGCGGCAAAGACCGCCTGGTTGGCCTTCACCGGATCGGCGCTCATCACGATGATCCCGTCGATCTCACCGTTACGGATCATTTCAGCAATCCTGCAATCGCTCTCAACTACCGAGTCGTTCACATCTGAAAGTTTGCCCTGAAATATCCTTTGTGGTTTTTGTTGGTTTTCTGTGGTTAGTGCAAATACCGACGCTGGCGTGTGAGCTTTGGCAACGTCCATTGAGGCTTCTGCCGCAATGAACTGCACAGCGGCAACTTCCACTCCTGCGGCTTCGCACTGCTGGTAAATTTCCTGGAGTAGCTTTTCTGGTTCAGCACCACCCAGATTGTAGAGGTTGCCTCCACTGCTTCCAATAATCGCAATTTTTTTCATAGCGGCCTCGAAGATAGGGTAAGGGTTTATCTGTGTTGTAGTGAAATCATATTCCCAATTAAAACAAACTAAATCAACATTAGAAAAATGATTTAATTTGAATTAAAAACAGGTTTGTTTGTGTATTTTATTGAAAAATAACAACTAAATAATTGTTTTGTTTTATGTTGATGTTTGTTGTTTTGTGATGGGGTTCAAATGCGGGTAGGGAGAAATGGAGGATGCCTCCTCCATTTATGAAGATTAGTGTTGTTTTACTGAGTGTGGTTTCTCTTCAATCGACTTACCGGACCAGTAGCCTGCCAACAGCGAACCGGAAAGGTTGTGCCAGACGGAGAACAACGCGCCGGGCAGGGCGGCGAGCGGGCCAAAGTAGATCTTGCCCAGCGCAGCGGCAAGTCCTGAATTCTGCATGCCCACTTCAATTGCCAACGTACGGCAGGTTGACTCGTCGAAACCAAACAATTTTCCGCCCCAGTAGCCGCTGAGCAGGCCAATGGTGTTATGTAGGATTACGGCGATAATCACCACAAAGCCGACGGATGCAATGTGCGAGGCAGAACCCGCCACGACGGCGCTGATGATTGCCAGAATGCACACCATTGAAAATGCGGGCAGATACGGTTCCACGACTTTTACGACGCGTGGGAACAGGTGGTGAATGACCAACCCCAACGCAATTGGAATGACCACGATCTGCAGGATACTCAGCAGCATACCCATCACATCCACCTGGATATGCGCGTCGACATACAGCCGTGTCAGCAGCGGTGTGGCGACAACGCCGACCAACGTTGAAACCGATGAAATAGTCACAGAGAGCGCCACATCGCCTTTTGCCAGATAGATCATTACGTTTGATGCTGTTCCGCTGGCGACGCTACCGACCAGCACCATCCCTGCGGACAATTCCGGCGGCATATTAAATGCCAGCGCTAAAATCCATGCGGCGAGCGGCATTACCAGATAGTGCAGGAAAATACCCGCCGCGACTGGTGCAGGACGTGAGAGTACGCGTTTAAAGTCGTCTACCTTCAGGTGAACGCCCATACCGAACATGATCAGCATCAGTAACGACGGCACGAATGGCCCGACAGGCGTAAAGGTGGTGGGCGTGTAATACGCAACAACAGAGAGCAGCAGTGCCCATAACGGGAACAGCCGCGTGAGAGTAGCGAGCATGTTATATTCCTTGCGATTGAAATGTGTTGTTATAAAAAAGCCGGGTTCGAGCCCGGCTATCGTTATTGTTTATTGCGTGATGAAATTTTATTCAAACAAATTATGGTGCAGCTTCTGTACCACCTGTTCGGCTTCAGTACCGGGCACCAGGAAGCACAGGTTATGACTGGACGCGCCGTAGCAAATCATGCGGATGTTGAATGGCTCCAGTACGCCGAACACCTCTTTACCCACTCCACAGGCTTTGGACAGGTCGTTGCCAATCAGTGCCACCAGCGCCAGGCCTTCTTCCACTTCAACCCGACACAGGGTAGACAGTTCCATCAGCAGGGACTGTGTTAACAGTGTATCGCCGGTGGAGGTCGAACCGGTGGTATCCAGCGTCAGCGCCACGCTGACTTCGGATGTGGTAATTAAATCGACCGAAATGTTATGGCGTGCGAGGATGCCGAACACTTCCGCCAAAAAGCCGCGAGAGTGCAGCATATTCAGGCTATGCAGCGTTAGCAGCGTTTGCTTACGGCGCAGTGCCAGCGCCCGGAACAGCGGTGGATTCGCGGTTTTATTGCATACCAGCGTACCGCCTGCTTTTGGATCCTTACTGGAGCCAACAAACACCGGGATATCGCTACGTACGGCAGGTAACAACGTTGCCGGGTGTAGCACTTTCGCGCCAAAGGTCGCCATTTCTGCGGCCTCTTCAAAGGCGATTTCATCAATACGCTGCGCCGCCGGAACAACGCGCGGATCGGTCGTGTAAATGCCAGGAACATCGGTCCAGATATCGACGCGCGTGGCGTGCAGCGCTTCGGCCAGCAGGGCAGCCGTATAATCGCTCCCGCCGCGCCCCAACGTGGTGGTGCGGCCTTTACCTTCACTGCCGATAAAGCCCTGAGTAATCACCAGACCTTCGCTCAGACGCGGGGCCAACTGGAGCGTTGCCAGTTCGGCCAGCGCCGCAACGTCAGGTTCTGCGCGGCCAAAACGATCGTTGGTACGCATCACTTTACGTACGTCAAACCACTGCGCCTGCACGTTGCGCTCACGCAGGATCTCGACGAACAGCAGGGTAGACATCAGTTCGCCGTGGCTGACCAGTTCGTCGGTCAGCGCGGTTGAAGTCGCCAGTGACGCCGCTTCAGCCAGCGTGGTGATGTTTTCCAGCAGACGGTCGATCTCTTCACGGATCACGTTTGGATAACGCAGGCGTTCCAGAATATTGAACTGAATTTGACGAATGGCATCGAGTTTTTCGAAGCGCGCGGTTGGCTCCAGCCCTTCCGCCAGTGCGACCAGCAGGTTGGTGATTCCCGCTGAAGCGGAAAGTACCACTACACGGACGTTAGCATCAGAAAGTACTACATCAGCGCTGCGATTCATGGCATCAAAATCCGCCACGCTGGTACCGCCAAATTTGGAGACAACTACATCAGTCATAACTACCTCGTGTCAGGGAATGAATAGAGCGACCATGGCACATAAGGCAGAACAGAAACCGGTGCAGGCGCAAATGCAAATACCGTATTTATAAATAAAATGTGTAGCTTGCACTGTCAACGCTGGGATTATGCGGATTTTTCATGCTGCAACTGCGTTGAGTAACGGTACTAATAACAACGCTAATAACCGCTATACTTTTTAGCCACGTTTGGCGGATGCCCTGGCAATGGCATTAAAACAATCACACTTTTCTGTGACTGGCGTTACAATCGATCTCAGTCACAATTCTCAAAATCAGAAGAGTATTGCTAATGAAAAACATCAATCCAACGCAGACCTCAGCCTGGCAGGCACTACAAAAACACTTTGAAGAAATGAAAGACGTTACTATCGCGGATCTTTTCGCGAAAGATAGCGATCGTTTCACTAAGTTTTCCGCGACGTTTGACGATTTGATGCTGGTGGATTTCTCCAAAAACCGCATCACTGAAGAGACGCTGGCTAAACTGCAGGATCTGGCGAAAGAAACCGATTTGGCGGGCGCCATCAAGTCCATGTTCTCCGGTGAGAAAATCAACCGCACTGAAGACCGTGCCGTGCTGCACGTGGCGCTACGCAACCGTAGCAATACGCCTATCATCGTTGACGGCAAAGATGTCATGCCGGAAGTGAATGCTGTGCTGGAGAAGATGAAATCCTTCTCTGAAGCGATCATCTCCGGAAGCTGGAAAGGCTATACCGGTAAAGCCATCACTGATGTAGTAAACATCGGTATCGGCGGTTCTGATCTCGGCCCGTTCATGGTGACCGAAGCGCTGCGTCCGTACAAAAATCACCTGAACATGCACTTTGTGTCTAACGTCGATGGTACGCACATTGCCGAAGTGCTGAAGAAAGTGAACCCGGAAACCACGCTGTTCCTGGTCGCTTCCAAAACCTTCACCACCCAGGAAACCATGACCAACGCCCACAGCGCGCGCGACTGGTTCCTGGCGACCGCAGGCGACAACAAGCACGTTGCCAAACACTTCGCAGCGCTCTCCACTAACGGTAAAGCGGTTGGCGAGTTTGGTATTGATACTGCCAATATGTTCGAGTTCTGGGACTGGGTTGGCGGTCGTTACTCCCTGTGGTCTGCAATCGGTCTGTCCATCATCCTGTCCGTAGGCTTCGACAACTTTGTTGAGCTGCTCTCCGGCGCGCATGCGATGGACAAACACTTCTCCACCACTCCGGCTGAGAAAAACCTGCCGGTGCTGCTGGCGCTGATCGGTATCTGGTACAACAACTTCTTCGGTGCCGAAACCGAAGCGATTCTGCCGTATGACCAGTATATGCACCGTTTCGCGGCTTACTTCCAGCAGGGCAACATGGAATCCAACGGTAAATACGTTGACCGTAACGGCAATGCGGTGGATTACCAGACTGGCCCAATCATCTGGGGTGAGCCGGGTACTAACGGCCAGCATGCGTTCTACCAGCTGATCCACCAGGGCACCAAAATGGTTCCATGCGATTTCATCGCGCCGGCCATCACCCACAACCCGCTGTCGGATCACCATCCGAAACTGCTGTCTAACTTCTTCGCGCAAACCGAAGCGCTGGCATTCGGTAAATCTCGTGAAGTGGTTGAGCAGGAATACCGCGACCAGGGTAAAGATCCGGCAACGTTGGACCACGTTGTACCGTTCAAAGTGTTCGAAGGTAACCGCCCAACGAACTCCATCCTGCTGCGCGAAATCACGCCGTTCAGCCTGGGTGCGCTGATTGCACTGTACGAACACAAAATCTTCACTCAGGGCGCTATCCTGAACATCTTCACCTTTGACCAGTGGGGCGTTGAGCTGGGCAAACAGCTGGCGAACCGCATTCTGCCAGAGCTGAAAGATGGTTCCGAAGTGAGCAGCCACGACAGTTCTACCAACGGTTTGATTAACCGTTATAAGTCCTGGCGTGCCTGATAGCACACACTTGTAGGCCGGATAAGGCGTTTAGCCGCATCCGGCATTAATGAAATAAAAAGCCGATATTAATATCGGCTTTTTTATAAGAATGCTCCAGGATATCTACGTTCTAACTTCATACCTTAATTGAGCTTAATCCTAAAATAATTTTATTAATGTTATTCAATTTCTGATGTTTTCGGATTTACCGGATATTGCATTTTAATTTTTATATTTTAATTTATTGATTTATTTGTCTTTGTTGTATTTTTTAATCATTTTTCCTTTCGTTATCTAATTATCCTAAATTCCCGCGTGGCGTAATTTGCACACTTTGGCTTGTGTATACTCGATCTCGCCCGAAATTCTTTTGGGTAAATCTCCATTCATACAATGAAGGGAATTTGTGATGAAAAAAGTTCTGTATGGCCTGTGGGCTATATCTGCGCTTGCGGCGACTTCTGTCTATGCCGCCCCCGTTCAGGTGGGTGAGGCAGCAGGGTCGGCTGCCGCGTCGGTTTCGGCAGGAAGTTCCTCCGCAACCAGCGTGAGCACCGTAAGTTCTGCAGTGGGGGTCGCCCTGGCGGCGACCGGTGGCGGCGATGGTTCTAATACCGGAACCACAACCACCACAACCACCAGTACCCAGTAATAAAGGTACGTTTAATTCTAACCACACTTCGGTGTGGTTATTTTGAATTGCCAAAAGTATGTGGGATTTGTAGGCCGGATAAGCGTTGCGCCACCCGGCAATAATGCGGAGAAACGTCGTGAAGCGACCAGCGCTCATAATGGTTTGCCTGTTACTGCAGGCGTGCTCAGCCACCACCGAAGGGTTGGGTCATTCGCTATGGGAGAGCGTGTTTGGTACTCCCGGCGTACAGATGACGGACGATGAAATCCAAAACATGCCCTACGCCAGCCAGTACATGCAACTCAACGGCGGTCCCCAGTTGTTTGTGGTACTCGCGTTCGCAGAAAACGGACAGCAAAAATGGGTGACTCAGGATCGGGCTATTCTCGTCACGCAGCATGGGCGCATTGTGAAAACGCATCTCGGCGGGGACAACCTAATTGAGGTGAATAATCTGGCGGCAGACCCACTCATCAAACCCAATCAGATAGTCGATGGCGCAACGTGGACCCGCACAATGGGCTGGACTGAACATCAGCAGGTACGCTATGCCACCGCGCGCTCGGTTTTCAAATGGGATGGCGCAGACACCATCAAGGTCGGCAGCGATGACACGCCGGTACGGATCCTCGATGAAGAGATAACGACCGATCAAACGCGCTGGCATAACCGCTACTGGATAGACAGTGAAGGGCAGATTCGCCAGTCGGAACAGTATCTTGGCGCGCATTACTTCCCGGTGAAAACCACGCTGATTAAGGCGGCAAAATCATGATCAAACGAGCCGTTATGGTGCTGCTGTTGAGCCTGAGCGCAGCGTCTGTTTTTGCTGCGGGCAGCGTTAAGGTCTTTACCTCCGCCAGCGAAGAGCCAAAAACGCTGACCGGGGCCGAACATCTGCTCGACCTGGTTGGACAGCCGCGGTTGAGCAATAGCTGGTGGCCAGGCGCGGTTATCAGCGAAGAGCGGGCAACGATGGAGGCGGGACGCCAACAGCAGACATTACTGGCTCGTCTGGCAGCGCTGGGCGCTGAAGAAAGCGGTGACGATGCTGCCGCTATCAACACATTACGCCAGCAAATTCAGGCGCTGAAGGTGACCGGCAGGCAGATGATTAATCTTGACCCGGATGTTGTGCGCGTCAGCGAGCGAGGCAACCCGCCGCTGCAGGGCAATTACACGCTGTGGGTCGGAGCGCAGCCAACGCATATCACGCTGTTTGGCATGCTAAGCCATCCGGGTAAACAACCGTTTATGCCCGGGCGTGATGTTGCCAGTTATCTCGATGGGCAAAGTCGGCTCAGCGGCGCGGATCGTAGCTTCGCCTGGGTTATCTATCCTGACGGGCGCACGCAAAAAGTACCGGTCGCTTACTGGAACAAACGTCACGTTGAGCCGATGCCCGGCAGCATCATTTATGTCGGACTCTCTGATGCTGTCTGGAGCAGCACCCCGGATGAAATTAATGCCGACATTCTTCGCACCCTGACCCAGCGGATACCCGAATAATGAGAAAAACTTACCTGCTCAGCTTACTGGCGCTGGGCGTAAGCGTTGCCTGCCACGGTGAAACCTGGCCCGCGCCCATTGGACCTTCGCAGTCCGATTTTGGCGGCGTGGGGCTGCTGCAAACCCCAACCGCACGCATGGCACGTGAGGGCGAAATGAGCCTCAATTACCGCGATAACGATCAGTACCGCTACTACTCTGCGTCGGTGCAGCTCTTCCCGTGGTTGGAAACCACGCTGCGCTACACCGATGTGCGTACCAAAAAATACAGTAGCGTGGAGTCGTTTTCTGGCGATCAGACTTACAAGGATAAAGCTTTTGATCTCAAACTACGGCTGTGGGAAGAGAGCTACTGGATGCCGCAGGTGGCGGTTGGCGCGCGAGATATTGGCGGAACTGGCCTGTTCGATGCGGAGTATATTGTGGCGAATAAAGCCTGGGGGCCGTTTGATTTCTCGCTTGGCCTGGGCTGGGGATATCTCGGGACCAGCGGTAACGTCAGCAATCCGTTTTGCTCATACAGCGATAAATTCTGCTATCGCGATAACAGCTACAAGCAGGCCGGTTCTATTGACGGCAGCCAGATGTTCCACGGCCCGGCATCGCTGTTTGGCGGCGTCGAGTATCAGACGCCCTGGCAGCCGTTGCGTCTGAAACTGGAGTATGAGGGAAACAATTACCAGCAGGATTTTGCGGGCAAGCTGGATCAGAAGAGCAAGTTTAACGTCGGCGCTATTTATCGCGTCACCGATTGGGCCGACGTTAACCTCAGCTATGAGCGCGGGAACACCTTTATGTTTGGGGTCACGCTGCGGACTAACTTCAACGATCTGCGGCCAAACTATAACGACAACGCCCGCCCGAAATATCAGCCACAGCCGCAGGATGCCATCCTGCAACACTCGGTGGTGGCGAATCAGCTAACGCTGCTGAAATATAACGCCGGACTGGCCGATCCTAAAATTCAGGTGCAGGGCGATACGCTGTATGTGACCGGTGAACAGGTGAAATACCGTGATTCGCGCGAAGGGATCGAACGTGCCAACCGGATCGTGATGAACGATCTTCCCGATGGGATCCGCACGATCCGTATTACGGAAAATCGTCTTAACTTGCCGCAGGTGACGACCGAAACGGAGGTTTCCAGCCTCAAGCGTCATCTGGAAGGCGAACCGTTGGGCCACGAAACCCAGCTGGCGCAAAAACGCGTTGAGCCCGTGGTGCCGAAAACGACCGAGCAGGGCTGGTATATCGATAAGTCACGCTTCGATTTCCACATCGATCCGGTGCTTAACCAGTCGGTGGGCGGCCCGGAAAACTTCTATATGTATCAGTTGGGCGTGATGGGAACGGCGGATTGGTGGGTTACCGATCACCTGCTGACCACTGGGAGTTTGTTCGCCAACCTCGCCAATAACTATGACAAATTTAACTACACCAACCCGCCGCAGGATTCGCATTTGCCACGAGTGCGTACCCATGTGCGCGAGTATGTGCAAAACGATGTCTACGTGAATAACCTGCAGGCCAACTACTTCCAGTCACTCGGAAACGGGTTCTACGGACAGGTTTACGGTGGCTATCTGGAAACCATGTACGGCGGAGCGGGGGCAGAAGTGCTGTATCGTCCACTGGACAGCAACTGGGCGTTTGGTGTTGATGCCAACTACGTGAAACAGCGTGACTGGCGTAGCGCGCAGGACATGATGAAATTCACCGACTACAGCGTGAAGACCGGGCATTTGACGGCGTACTGGAATCCGTCATTCGCTCAGGATGTACTGGTGAAAGCCAGCGTGGGTCAGTATCTGGCGGGAGATAAGGGCGGAACGCTGGAAGTGGCGAAGCGCTTTGACAGTGGCGTTGTGGTAGGCGGCTATGCGACCATCACCGACGCCTCGCCGGATGAGTACGGAGAGGGTGATTTTACCAAAGGGGTGTACGTATCCGTGCCGCTGGATCTGTTCTCGTCAGGCCCGACCCGCAGCCGTGCGGCGATTGGCTGGACGCCGTTAACGCGTGATGGCGGCCAGCAGCTTGGACGTAAGTTTGGTTTGTACGACATGACCAGCGACAGAAGTGAAAACTTCCGTTAATCGAGCCGTTTGCCAGCCGGATGGCGCTACGCTTATCCGGCCTACAAACTGCCTGTACTGCAGGCCGGATAAGGCATTTGCGCCGTCAGCAGGCAAGTTACAGGCGACGCAATAATTTTGCCGGGTTTCCTGCATACACGCCTTTCTCGGTGATCGATTTGGTCACCACGCTCCCCGCACCGATGACCGCGCCATCGCAGATGGTGACCGCCAGAATGGTCGCTCCACTGCCGATTGAGACATCGTTGCCAATCGAAATTCTTCCCCAACTGTTGCGGTCGGCGTTGGGTTTTCCTTCGCGAAACATATCGTTGGCGAACATCACGCTATGACCGATAAAACAGCGGGCGCCCAGGGTGACATATTCGCAGATGAAAGTGTGCGACTGAATTTTGCTGTCTGCGCCAATTTGCGTATTACCCTGGATTTCAACAAATGGCCCGACAAAAACGTTGTCACCCAATGTGCAATTGTAGAGATTTGCGGGTTCATAAATCACCACGTTCTCACCGCAGGTAACGTTGCGGACAGCGGATTGTCTTAGCTGCATACTTCATCCTGTGAAATGTGTCGTGACATTCATCATTCCCCGCTGACCTTTCTTGCACAAAACATAAACAAAAAATGTAGATCTCTGTCACATTTTTGCGTTATACATGAACCTCGCCACTGAGTAAGAGGTGCTGTTATGACGTCGCTATCTCGTCCGCGAGTGGAGTTTATCTCCACCATCTTACAGACCGTGTTGAATCTGGGACTGCTGAGTCTGGGCCTGATCCTGGTTGTATTCCTCGGGAAAGAAACGCTGCATCTGGCGGATGTGCTGTTCGCGCCGGAACAAACCAGCAAGTATGAGCTGGTGGAAGGGCTGGTGGTTTACTTCCTCTATTTTGAATTTATCGCGCTGATTGTGAAGTACTTTCAGTCGGGGTTTCACTTTCCGTTGCGCTATTTTGTTTATATCGGGATCACCGCGATTGTGCGGTTGATCATTGTCGATCATAAAGCACCGATGGATGTGCTGATCTATTCCGCGGCGATCCTGCTGCTGGTGATCACCTTGTGGCTGTGTAATTCAAAACGGCTGAAGCGAGAGTAACAGACAACACGCCGCAATCGGGCTGCGGCGTGTTGCAGGTCAGGGTTACTGCGCAGAGGCAGGCTGGGTTTTCTCTGCGGCGGGTTCCCACAGTTCTTCAAGTTCTTCCAGCGTTTTGCCTTTGGTTTCCGGTACAAACTTCCACATAAACAGCGCCGCCAGAATACCCATACAACCGTAAATCCAGTAGGAGAAACCGTTGTGGAAATGGGAAACCAGCCACGAATTTTTGTCCATCATCGGGAAGGTCCAGGAGACGAAATAGTTCGCCAGCCATTGTGCGGCCACCGCAATGGCGAGCGCTTTGCCGCGAATCGCATTGGGGAAGATTTCTGCCAGCAGTACCCAGCAAACCGGTCCCCAGGACATGGCGAATGCGGCGACGTAAAACAGCATCGACAGCAGTGCAACCAGCCCGGAAGCCTGGGTATAAAACGCGGTACCGAGGCTGAACATACCAATGGCCATGCCCAGAGCGCCAATAATCTGCAGCGGTTTGCGACCAAATTTATCCACCGTCATGATTGCCAGCACGGTAAAGCTCAGGTTGATCACGCCAACAATGATGGTCTGTAACAGTGCCACATCGGTGCTGGCTCCCAGCGTTTTAAACACCTCTGGGGCGTAGTAGAGTACGACGTTAATACCGACGAATTGCTGGAAGATAGACAGCATTACGCCGATGACGATAACGCCTGCGCCAAACATCAGCAGGCGACCACCGGTTTTACGACCATGGTCCAGAGACTGATTGATCTCCTGCATGGCCTGGGTGGCGAGGGTGCTGCCCATAATTTTGCGCAGAATACCTTCCGCCTGCTCGTGTCTGCCACGCGCCATCAGCCAGCGCGGGCTTTCTGGTACGGTGTACAGCAGCAGTAAAAACAGCAGGGCGGGAATACTTTCGGACGCAAACATATAGCGCCAGCCATCGGTATTCAACCAGTTAGCGTCGCCAGAACGGGCGATAAAATAGTTAACGCAATACACCAACAATTGACCAAAAATAATGGCGAATTGGTTAAATGACACCAGTTTTCCACGAATATGTGCGGGTGCCAGTTCAGCAATATACATTGGTGAGAGCATTGAGGCTAAACCTACGCCAATACCACCAATGATACGATAAATAACAAATTCGGGAACGTATCCGGCCAAATAAACAGGTACGGAATTATCAGGATTAATCGTCGTAAAGCCTAATTCCGGCCAGGCGGAACCAATACCGGAAATAAAGAACAGCAGAGCCGCGATTTTCAGCGAGTCCCGGCGGCCAAACCGGTTACTGCAATAGCCGCCCAGTGCACCGCCGATGATGCAGCCTATCAACGCACTGGCGACGCAAAAGCCCAACAGCGAGTTGGCGGCGGATTCACTTAAATGTTGTGGCGCGACAAACACGGTATTCAGGGATTCTACCGTTCCGGATATGACCGCAGTGTCGTAGCCGAATAATAGCCCTCCTAACGTTGCCACTAATGTAATCGAAAAAATATAACTGGAATTATATTGAGAGTTCATTCAGACCTGCCTTAGAGGATACAGCTCTTTTGATCAGTGCCGTGATGTTGAATTTAACAGGCAGGGAAGACAATTATCATTTTTTACATTGCAATTACGTTTTGTCTTTTCTGTGATCTTAATTCTGTTTAATTTATCTATATTCAGACGGAAAATAGAATTGCAGTGATGGGGAGCACGAAAGGAAATAATCGTAACAGTGATGCAAAATAACATAAAAAAAGGGCGCTCCGTAGAGCGCCGAATAACAGTCACAGGTTGGGATAACATAAGTTGAGGGTTGCAGTGGCATTGCCCGTTGCCGGGCAGGTACTTCGGTAAAACTTAACCTTTCACACCACCCGCGGTCAGACCGTTGACTAGCCAGCGCTGTGCCAGCAAGAACACCAGAGTGATCGGAATGGCTGAAAGTACAGCCGCGGCGGCAAAGTCGCCCCACAAATAGTTCTGTGGGTTGAGGTACTGCTGCATACCTACCGCAAGGGTATAGCTGTTCACATCACGCAGCAGCAGTGACGCGACCGGTACTTCGGTAATAGCGGCAATGAAAGACAGAATAAACACGACCGCCAGAATCGGAACGGAAAGCGGCAGCAGCACCAGGCGGAATGCCTGCCACGGCGTAGCGCCATCCAGCGCGGCCGCTTCTTCCAGTGAACCGTCGATAGTTTCGAAATAGCCCTTAATCGTCCATACATGCAGCGCAATACCGCCGAGGTAGGCGAAGATCACCCCGCCGTGCGTGTTCAGGCCGATAAACGGAATGTACTGGCCCAGGCGATCAAACAAAGCATACAACGCGACCAGAGACAGCACCGCCGGGAACATCTGGAAAATCAGCATCCCTTTCAGCAGGGTTGCTTTGCCCGGGAAACGCATACGGGCAAAGGCGTAAGCACAGGTGGTGGAAAGCGTCACGATACCGATCGCGGTAATGCTGGCCACTTTCACCGAGTTCCACAGCCATAACAGTACCGGGAACGGCGGTGGCGTCACACGGCCATCCGCGTGTTCAACGCTAAAGCCCAGCGCCAGTTTCCAGTGTTCCCAGGAGATGTTTTCCGGGATCAGGCTGCCGGTGGCAAAGTTACCTTCGCGCAGCGAGATAGCGATAACCATCAGCAGCGGGAACATGATCGCCGCGATAAAAATCAGCAGCCCTAAGTGCGTTGCGAATAAACGTAACTTTTGTGATTTCGGTTGGACCATAGCCATTGTCGTTATCTCCCTTAATCAAACTTCATACGTGTGGCTTTCAGGTTCACAATCGCCAGCGCACCAACCAGCAGGAAGATCAGCGTGGCAATCGCCGCCGCCAGACCGAAGTCCTGACCACCGCCGCCTTCAAAGGCGATACGGTAGGTGTAGCTCACGAGCAGGTCGGTATAACCGGCTGGTGTGGTGGTACCAAGACGGTCCGGACCACCGTTGGTCAACAGCTGAATCAGCACGAAGTTGTTAAAGTTAAAGGCGAAGCTGGCGATCATCAGCGGCGTCAGCGGCTTAATCAGCAGCGGTAGCGTAATCTTAAAGAAGTTCTGGAACGGACCTGCGCCATCCATCGCCGAGGCTTCATACAGGTCGTCAGGAATCGCTTTCAGCAGACCCATGCACAGGATCATCATGTATGGATAACCGAGCCAGGTGTTGACGATAATAATCATCGAACGCGCGGTGGTTGGGTCGCTGAACCAGGCCGGTTTGATGCCAAACAGCGCGCTCAGCATCATGTTGATTTCACCAAAGCTCTGGTTGAATAAGCCCTTGAAAATCAGAATCGAGATAAACGACGGTACGGCATACGGAAGAATCAGCAGGACGCGGTAAATCGCTTTGCCTTTGAGAGACTCCCACTGTACGAGACAGGCCAGCACCATGCCCACGGCAACGGTCAAAATAACGGTCAGTACCGAGAAGACCACCGTCCAGACGAAGATGGCGAAGAACGGTTTCTGGATGCCCTCGTCGGTAAATACGCGGGTGAAGTTATCCCAGCCGATGGCAACGGTGTAGCCCGGGCTGAGTTTTTCGCTACCCCAGCTACCGTCAGCGTTAATCGCCTGATAATAACCAATATCGTTGTTGGCGCGGTATTTTACGCCGCTCTGGCTGTTGGTGAGCGTACCGTCTTCAGCTAGCGTATAGAGTGGCTGCGTGCCGGAAAACTGGCGCAGCGAACTCATGGTAACTTTGCTTTCATCCGGCAGGATGGCGGTCAATTGGGTAAGCGCCTGGCGATTCTGCGTGATGATACGCAGCGTTGCACGTTCGCCTGCCGGCAGCGCCTCGGCTTCTTTCAGTTGCAGTTTCTGCTCGCCGCCAAATTTAAAGGCGTCAGAAAGGTAATTCTTGCCGGTTTCACCGTCGGTGAGGGCCAGTTGCCACTCATCACCCGCCGGATACAGGCCAAAGTTGTAGGTTTTCCCAGCCTGGTACGAACGATCCATCAGGACTTCCTGAGCACGTTCAAATGTCAGCTGATTGGTACTGCTGTAGTTGGTAAAAGCAATGGCGATTGTACAAATCAGTGGAAACAGGACAAACAGCCCCATACCGGCAACGCCCGGGTAAACATAGCGCCAGGCATAGGCTTTACGGTTAGCGAAAATATACAGGCCAGCAGAGCTTAAAATCAGCGTCATGATGGCAAACAGGTACTCCCCCTGAGCGTACATCAAAACAACAAGGTAACCGACCAGCAGCCCAAGCAGACCCATCACTGACCATTTCAGCGTGTCGCTTTGCCACCAGTGTTTCTTTTTAATGACATCCATGGGGTTCAATCCTCAACAACAATGAAAACCTGTTGGTCAGCGTGCCTGATGGCGCTGCGCTTATCAGGCCTACAGGGTATGTAGGCCGGATAAGGCATTTATGCCGCCATCCGGCACGTTCACAACTGCATTACTTGGTGATACGACCCTGCGCGTCTTTCAGTGCGGCATCGACGGTCTGACGGCCGCTGGCTGCGTTGATCACTGCGGTACGAACGGCATACCAGAATGCGGACATCTGTGGGATGTTCGGCATGATTTCGCCTTTCTGGGCGTTATCCATGGTGGCGGCGATACGTGGGTCTTTCGCTAACTGATCCTGGAAGGATTTCAGCGCAACGGCGCCCAGCGGTTTGTCCTTGTTCACTTCATCCAGACCCTGATCGGTCAGCAGGTAGTTTTCGAGGAACTCTTTCGCCAGTTCTTTGTTCGGGCTGGCGGCGTTGATACCGGCGCTCAGAACGCCAACAAACGGTTTAGACGCTTTGCCTTTGAAGGTTGGCAGCAGCGTGACGCCGTAGTTGATTTTGCTCTTATCGATGTTGGACCACGCCCACGGACCGTTGATGGTCATCGCGGTATCGCCTTTGTTAAAGGCCGCTTCGGCGATGGAGTAATCGGTATCCGCGTTCATGTGTTTGTTCTTGATCAGATCAACCAGGAAGGTCAGACCCGCTTTCGCGCCAGCGTTATCCACGCCAACATCTTTCACATCGTACTTACCGTTCTCAAACTTGAACGCGTAACCGCCGTCGGCGGCAATCAGCGGCCAGGTGAAGTACGGTTCTTGCAGGTTAAACATCAGCGCGGATTTACCTTTTGCCTTCAGCTCTTTATCCAGTGCAGGAATTTCTTCCCAGGTTTTCGGTGGATTTGGAACGAGGTCTTTGTTGTAAATCAGCGACAGCGCTTCAACCGCGATCGGGTAGGCAATCAGTTTGCCGTTATAGCGTACGGCATCCCAGGTGAACGGATAGAGCTTGTCCTGGAACGCTTTGTCAGGCGTGATTTCAGCCAGCAGGCCAGACTGAGCGTAGCCGCCAAAACGGTCATGTGCCCAGAAGATGATGTCCGGACCGTCGCCAGTCGCGGCAACCTGCGGGAATTTCTCTTCCAGTTTGTCAGGGTGCTCAATAGTGACTTTGATCCCGGTGTCTTTCTCGAATTTTTTGCCCACTTCAGCGAGGCCGTTATAGCCTTTGTCGCCGTTAATCCAGATAACCAGCTTACCTTCTTCAATCTTGGCGAGAGCCGAGGCGGAAAACATCATCGTCGTTAATGCAGACAATGCGAGGATGCGTGCGCCAGTTTTGATTTTCATAGTTCCCATCCTGTTTGGTGATTTTGCAGAGGTGGCTTAACGGTTACTAGTTTCTTTATACGACAACCTCTTTCCATCCTCCTTACCCCTACGCCCCACCCGCTCTTTATGTGATCTGTGTTACATAAATGTGAGTATTGCGTACTGGCGCACATAAAAACCCACCGATTTTTGCAGGCTGCATCACGAAATTCCTCTGAGGCTGGTGGCCCGGGTCTCAGACGCTGCTCTCTCATCCTCCCGCCTCCTCCCCCATAAAAAAGCCGGGGGGTGGAGGATTCACGCAGTCAAGGGATCGCGCATAGTCAGCCCATCATGAATGTTGCTGTCGATGACAGGTTGTAACGAAGGGAGAAGGGCATGGCGAGCGTACAGCTACGAAATGTAACGAAAGCCTGGGGTGACGTGGTGGTATCGAAAGATATCAATCTCGACATTCACGAAGGGGAATTCGTGGTGTTTGTCGGACCGTCAGGCTGCGGTAAGTCGACCTTGCTGCGTATGATCGCTGGACTTGAAACCATCACCAGTGGCGACCTGTTTATCGGAGAGACCCGAATGAACGACATTCCGCCCGCCGAACGCGGTGTGGGCATGGTCTTTCAGTCCTACGCGTTGTATCCCCATTTGTCCGTCGCGGAGAACATGTCGTTCGGCCTCAAACTGGCCGGAGCGAAAAAAGAGGTGATGAACCAGCGGGTGAATCAGGTTGCGGAAGTTCTGCAACTGGCGCACCTGCTGGAGCGTAAACCGAAAGCGCTTTCCGGTGGACAACGTCAGCGTGTGGCGATTGGCCGTACGCTGGTCGCCGAACCGCGCGTATTCCTGCTGGACGAACCACTGTCGAACCTCGACGCCGCTCTGCGCGTGCAGATGCGTATTGAAATCTCCCGCCTGCATAAACGTCTTGGCCGCACGATGATTTACGTCACCCATGATCAGGTCGAAGCGATGACGCTGGCCGACAAAATTGTGGTGCTGGATGCCGGTCGCGTAGCGCAGGTTGGTAAGCCTCTGGAACTGTATCACTACCCGGCTGACCGCTTTGTGGCGGGCTTCATTGGTTCACCGAAGATGAACTTCCTGCCGGTGAAAGTCACGGCAACGGCGATTGATCAGGTGCAGGTTGAATTACCAAACCGCCAGCAAGTCTGGCTCCCGGTAGACAGCCATGCGGTACAGGTTGGCGCCAACATGTCTTTAGGTATCCGCCCGGAACATCTGCTGCCCAGCGATATCGCCGATGTCACCCTTGAAGGTGAAGTGCAGGTGGTCGAGCAGCTTGGTCACGAAACACAAATTCATATCCAGATCCCCGCCATCCGTCAAAACCTGGTTTACCGCCAGAACGACGTGGTGTTGGTAGAAGAGGGTGCCACTTTCGCTATCGGCCTGCCGCCAGAGCGTTGCCATCTGTTCCGTGAGGATGGCACTGCATGTCGTCGGTTGCACCAGGAGCCGGGCGTTTAAGGTGTCCCATTAAAAAAAACGCAAATCCGTCAAGGTGAAGCGTTCAAAGAAAAGCAATGATCTCAGGAGATAGAACGATGATTACTCTGCGCAAACTCCCTCTGGCGGTTGCTGTAGCAGCAGGCATTATGTCTGTTCAGGCAATGGCTGTGGATTTCCATGGTTATGCTCGTTCCGGCATTGGCTGGACAGGTAGCGGCGGTGAACAACAATGTTTCCAGGCAACAGGTGCACAAAGTAAATACCGTCTTGGTAACGAATGTGAAACCTATGCGGAAATTAAATTAGGTCAGGAAGTGTGGAAAGAGGGCGATAAGAGCTTCTACTTCGACACCAACGTCGCTTACTCCGTAGCACAGCAGAATGACTGGGAAGGGACTGACCCAGCCTTCCGTGAAGCCAACGTGCAGGGTAAAAACCTGATTGAATGGCTGCCAGGCTCTACTATCTGGGCCGGTAAGCGCTTCTACCAACGTCATGACGTCCACATGATCGACTTCTACTACTGGGATATTTCAGGTCCTGGTGCTGGTATTGAAAACATCGATCTGGGCTTCGGTAAACTATCTCTGGCAGCAACCCGTTCTCAGGAAGCGGGCGGTTCATACGCGTTCAGCAGCCAGAATATCTATGACCGTACCAAAGACACCGCGAACGATGTATTTGACGTTCGTTTAGCGCAGATGGCTACTAACCCGGATGGTATGTTGGAGCTGGGCGTCGACTACGGTCGTGCTAACACCACCGACGACTACAGCCTGGCAGACGGCGCATCTAAAGACGGTTGGATGTTCACCGCTGAACATACCCAGAGCATGCTGAAGGGCTACAACAAGTTTGTGGTTCAGTACGCGACAGATTCTATGACCACTCAGGGCAAAGGCCTGTCTCAAGGTTCCTACGGCTCATCTAGCATTACTATTGATGGCGTGAACTATGCCAACAATGTTGTGAATAACAACGGTAGCCTGGTGCGCGTACTTGACCACGGTGCTATCTCTCTGGGCGACAAGTGGGACCTGATGTACGTCGGTATGTATCAGAATGTCGATATGGATAACGACCTGGGGACCGAATGGTACACCGTGGGTATTCGTCCGATGTACAAATGGACGCCGATCATGAGCACCCTGATGGAAGTCGGCTACGACAACGTCAAATCTCAACAGACTGGCGATCGCAACAGCCAATACAAAATCACCCTGGCGCAACAGTGGCAGGCAGGCGACAGCATCTGGTCTCGTCCGGCAATCCGCGTCTTTGCAACCTATGCAAAATGGGATGAAGAGTGGGGCTACGTTAAAAATGGTAACAACGTATCTAAATACGCAGCTGCAACAAACTCTGGTATCAGCACCACCAGCCGTGGCGACAGCGATGAGTGGTCCTTCGGTGCTCAGATGGAAATCTGGTGGTAATTCAGCACTAACCTGACGTAAAGACCGAAAGAGGGGCGCAAGCCCCTCTTGATTACGGTTTAGCGCGCTATTGCCTGGCCACCGCTGAACCCATGCTATCTGAGGTGAAAACAATGAAAATGAAGAAAAGTCTCGTTGCCCTTTGTTTATCTGCAGGGTTATTTGCCAGTGCGCCTGGCATCAGCCTGGCCGATGTAAATATTGTTCCGCAGAACACCACCGCGGCCCCAACAATCCCCACTGCTGCGCTGCAACAGTTAACCTGGAAGCCGGTTGATCAATCTAAAACTCAGTCCACACAGCTTGCCAATGCAGGTCAGCGTTTAGATGTTGCTGGTATTACTGGCCCTGTAGCGGCCTATAGCGTACCGGCGAACATTGGCGAACTGACCCTGACGCTGTCCAGTGAAGTCAACAAACAAACCAGCGTATTTGCGCCAAACGTCTTAATTCTTGACCAAAACATGACGCCATCTGCGTTCTTCCCCAGCAGCTATTTCACCTACCAGGAGCCCGGCGTGATGAGTGCCGATCGTCTGGAAGGCGTAATGCGTCTGACGCCAGCGCTGGGCCAGCAAAAACTGTATGTTCTGGTCTTTACCACAGATAAAGATCTCCAGCAGACCACGACCCTGCTCGACCCGGCAAAAGCCTATGCCAAGGGGGTAGGTAACGCTGTTCCTGATATCCCTGACCCGATCGCGCGTCATACCACCGATGGCCTGCTGAAACTGAAAGTTAAAACCAGCTCCTCCTCCAGCGTGCTGGTCGGGCCGCTGTTTGGGTCTTCCGGCCCTGGCCCTGTTACGGTTGGTAATACCGCCGCGCCTGCAGTGGCTTACGCGGCTCCGGCGGCAGCCGTTGCTGCTCCGGCACCACAACCCGTGAAGAAAAGCGAGCCAATGCTGAACGACACGGAAAGCTATTTTAATCAGGCGATTAAGGATGCCGTGGCGAAAGGCGATGTTGATAAAGCGCTGAAGCTGCTTGATGAAGCGGAACGTCTGGGATCCAAATCTGCCCGATCCACCTTTATCAGCAGTGTAAAAGGCAAGGGGTAAACATCTCCCCACATTGTTGATTTTGCAACAACTGGTGCGTCTCCTGGCGCACCTTTTTTTATCCTTCGGTGCTAATTGTTACACTTATGTTGCCCTACCGATCACTTAATCGTGTTTGCTCACCCCGTAATGCCTTTTCTGCGATACAATGCCTTCAGGTTATAAATCGGAGAGTAAGGCATGCCACACCCTGCGTTAACGCAACTGCGTGCGCTACGTTATTTTGATGCGATCCCGGCGCTGGACGCCCAACTGCTCGACTGGTTGTTATTGGAAGATTCCATGACCAAACGTTTTGAGCAGCAGGGGAAAAAGGTCACCGTAACGTTGATTCGCGAAGAATTCGTTGGGCAAAATGAGGTGGCTGAAGAACTGACGCTGCTGCCTAAAGAGTCTCGTTATTGGTTACGTGAAATCCTGTTATGCGCGGATGGTGAACCCTGGCTTGCCGGACGGACTGTAGTGCCTGAATCAACCTTGTGCGGCCCTGAACTGGCCTTACAGAACCTGGGGAAAACCCCGCTCGGACGCTACCTGTTTACGTCATCGACATTGACCCGAGATTTTATTGAGATTGGCCGCGATGCAGCGCTGTGGGGGCGTCGTTCCCGCCTGCGGCTGAGCGGTAAGCCACTGATGCTTACCGAGCTTTTTCTGCCTGCGTCGCCGTTGTACTGAGAGGAAGATAAAGATGGAGTGGAGTCTGACGCAGAATAAGCTGCTGGCGTTTCACCGCTTGATGCGTACGGATAAGCCAATCGGCGCCTTACTGCTGCTCTGGCCTACGCTGTGGGCTCTGTGGGTGGCGACCCCAGGCATGCCGCAACTGTGGATCCTGGCGGTTTTTGTCGCTGGCGTTTGGTTAATGCGCGCCGCCGGATGCGTGGTGAATGATTATGCCGACAGGAAATTTGACGGGCACGTCAAACGCACCGCGAATCGACCGCTGCCGAGCGGGGCTGTCACCGAGAAAGAAGCCCGAACGCTGTTTGTGGTACTGGTGCTGCTGGCCTTCCTGCTGGTTTTGACCCTCAACACGATGACCATTTTGTTGTCCGTTGCGGCATTAGCATTAGCGTGGGTTTACCCGTTTATGAAGCGCTATACGCATCTGCCGCAGGTGGTGCTGGGGGCGGCGTTTGGCTGGTCGATCCCGATGGCGTTCGCTGCCGTGAGTGAATCCGTACCGCTGAGCTGCTGGCTGATGTTCCTTGCGAATATTCTCTGGGCGGTGGCCTATGATACGCAGTACGCCATGGTTGACCGGGATGATGACCTGAAGATCGGCATTAAATCGACCGCGATCCTGTTCGGTCAGAACGACAAGCTGATTATTGGTATTTTGCAGGTAGGTGTGCTGGTGCTGATGGCGCTGGTGGGCTGGTTAAACGGGTTAGGACTGGGCTATTACTGGTCTCTGTTGGTGGCGGGCGCGCTGTTTGTCTATCAGCAGAAACTGATCGTCAACCGTGAACGTGATGCTTGCTTTAAAGCGTTTATGAACAATAACTACGTCGGTCTGGTGCTGTTCTTAGGTCTGGCAATGAGCTACTGGCATTTTTGATTTTGGCGTAGCCTGCAAAATAAAAAAACCGGTCATTTCGACCGGTTTTTTTATGCTTACTCGCCCTGAGTGGCGCTCTCGATGGTCAGACGCACATCCGACGTGACCAGTTCGGCCAGCATCTGATAGATCTTCATCGTCTCTTCCGGTTCGGCATCTCCGGTATCGCTGATGAATCCCTCGTCACGCAGCGTCAGCACCAGAGAGCTGAACACGGCTTTATCGAAGAATTCCGGCGCGTTAATGCCGTGCAGCACTGAGAGGCGTTGCGCCACGGTGCGGCTCTCTTTCTCCAGCGTGCCACGGTTGATGGACGGGTTCGCGCTCAGCAGCCAGAAGGTAATGGCGTAGCGCTGCAACGTCTCGCGAGCACCTGCGGCCAGCAGCTGTAGCGTGCGGGAGCGGGCTGGATTGATATGCAGTTCGTCATCGGTCAGGGTGATGAGTCCCTGGCGCTGCATTTCGCTGGCCAGTTCGTCAATCACTCCGGCAAGCTCATCACGCTCCCAGCGTAAGAACAGCTCCGCTTTCAGCATCGGGTACAGCGCATCAATATGCTGCTGCAACGCGGCGCGTGAAATACGACGATGCTGAGTCACAATGGCTGCCATCAACGAAGGCAGAACCAGCATATGCGCAATGTTATTGCGGTAGTAGGTCATCAATACCGCCTGCTCGCGCGGCAGAATAATGATGTCACCGATGGTGTCTTTCTCGACCTCAAACTTGTTCATCTGCAAGGCGTGGTCGATCAGTTCACTGGCGCTCTGTGCCGGCACAGTCGAATCCGCAGCATACGGCACATTGCGCAGCAGGCTCAGGTAGCAGTCGAGTTGTTCGGTCAGCTGTTCACGGGTCAGAGAGCGCTGGCGGGAGGCCAGTAAAGCAGTACAGCACAGGTTCATGGCATTGGCCGCGCCTGCGTTGTTAATGCGCACCATCAAATCGGCGGCAATGTTATTCACCGTCGGCGTCAGCCAGGCCGGGCGGATAGACTCGATAGGGTCAATAGATTCACGCCACTCCGGCACATGCTGGTTGAGGTAAGTCATCAATGGCATTGGTTCACCAAAGTTGACGTAGCCCTGACCCAGATTACGCAGCTTGCTTAAGCCACGCAGCATTTGCGGCAGACTTTCTTTCTCTTTCGTCGCGCCACGCAGCTCTTTTGCGTAGGTGCCCACTTCCATTACGTGCTCATAGCCGATGTAAATAGGAACGAGGGTAATCGGACGTGTACCGCCGCGCAGCATCGCCTGAATAGTCATCGACAGCGTGCCGGTTTTCGGGTCGAGCAGACGACCGGTACGTGAACGGCCCCCTTCGACAAAGTACTCAACCGAGTAACCACGGCTGAACAGCTCGCCCAGGTATTCACGGAATACGGTGGAATAGAGCTTGTTGCCCTTGAAGGTACGACGAATAAAGAACGCGCCCAGACGGCGGAAAATCGGACCCGCGGGCCAGAAGTTCAGGTTGATACCGGCTGCGATGTGCGGCGGCACCAGACCCTGATGGTACAGAACGTACGACAGCAGCATATAGTCCATATGGCTGCGGTGGCACGGAACGTACACGATTTCATGCCCATCATGCGCCAACTGGCGTACACGTTCAGCATTGTGAACGTTAATCCCCTGATACAGACGGTTCCAGGTAAAGCCCAGAATACGGTCCGTCAGACGAATCATTTCGTAGGAGAAGTTGGCGGCAATCTCTTCCATCAGCGCAATGGCATTTTGCTGCGCTTTTTCGTGGGAGATTTTTTTACTGCGCGCTTCATCTTCTACCGCACGAGCGATCGCTTTTGAAGCTAACAGCTTATTAAACAGATCCTGGCGGGCAGGGAGGCGCGGGCCGACAGCGGCCAGGCGCTGGCGAGCAAAGTGCATACGCGCCACGCGAGCCAGCTTCTGGGCGATGATCTTATCCGTACCGTGTTCATCCGCCATACGACGCAGAGAAACTGACGGGGAGAAGCGGACAAAACTGTCGCGACCCAGCCAGGACACCGCAAAGAATTTCTGTACGCCGTTTAGCATACGTAACGGCGGATTGACCTCGCCTTTCTCACGCCCTGGCGCACGGCCAAACATCACCGAAACCGGCACCATCTGCACATCCAGATCCGGATTGCTGCGATGCAAGTCGAGATAGTTGTGGAACAGCTTGATGGACTCTTCTTTCGGCGTGTAATAGGTGAATACACGCGGACCGCCGTGAATAAACACGTAGCGCGGTAACAGCGTTCCGTCTATCTCTAGTGGTTCCAGGGGATCGGGGAGGTCGTGCACCAGACATTGGGCACGCAGCGTCAGCAAGTCTGCTTTCGAATTGTACGGTAGGACGTACATAATGGGACGCGAAGTATCGAGTCCCAATTCCGGAGCAGGTTCTGCTGGAATAGACTTGCTTTTTACCAGGACGCTTAATGGTAAATTCAGTAATTTGTAGTAAATTCGTGGCCAGCCGGACATAAACGATGTAAAGCCTCTGGTTAATAATGCAAATGCGCTGCAAGGATATCAGAAAGTTTAGTGAATTTCTGTGGTATCCGGTCATACTTCGCGCTGCTTTGCCACACCCTGAACAAACGGGGTAACGTTACAATGACATTGACGCTAATAATGTAAAAAGGTTCTTTTTGATGGCCAATAATACCACTGGATTCACCCGAATTATCAAAGCTGCAGGTTATTCCTGGAAAGGTTTTCGCGCCGCATGGATTAATGAGGCGGCATTCCGTCAGGAAAGTGTTGCCGTCCTGCTGGGCGTCGCCATCGCCTGCTGGCTGGATGTTGATGCAATTACCCGCGTGTTGTTGATCGGTTCTGTGATGCTGGTGATGATCGTTGAAATCCTCAACAGTGCGATTGAAGCGGTAGTTGATCGTATTGGTTCTGAGTACCACGAACTTTCCGGTCGGGCGAAAGATATGGGGTCGGCTGCGGTATTGCTGTCTATTTTTGTCGCTCTAATCACCTGGGGCATCCTGTTGTGGTCGCATTTGCGATAAGGCTTCCACAACTGCATAAATCTCCTGTTTTTTGTGCAGTTTGCGGTTCCAAATTCGCCTTTAGCTGTATATACTCACAGCATAACTGTATATACACCCAGGGGGCGGAATGAAAGCGTTAACGGCCAGGCAACAAGAGGTGTTTGATCTCATTAGAGATCACATCAGCCAGACAGGTATGCCACCGACGCGTGCGGAGATCGCGCAGCGTTTGGGGTTCCGTTCCCCAAACGCAGCTGAAGAACACCTGAAAGCGCTGGCGCGTAAAGGTGTGCTGGAAATTGTATCCGGTGCATCGCGCGGTATTCGACTGTTGCAGGAAGAAGAAGAAGGGTTACCGCTTGTTGGTCGCGTGGCAGCCGGTGAGCCACTTCTGGCGCAGCAGCACATTGAAGGCCACTATCAGGTCGATCCTTCACTGTTCAAACCGAACGCCGATTTTCTGCTGCGCGTTAGCGGTATGTCGATGAAAGATATCGGGATTATGGACGGTGACTTACTCGCTGTGCATAAAACCCAGGACGTGCGTAACGGCCAGGTTGTTGTTGCCCGTATTGATGACGAAGTTACGGTTAAGCGTCTGAAAAAGCAGGGAAACAAGGTTGAACTCCTGCCAGAAAACAGCGAATTCAAACCTATCGTTGTCGACCTGCGCGAACAAAACTTCACTATTGAAGGGCTGGCAGTAGGCGTCATCCGTAACGGTGAATGGCTGTAATTTTCTGTTGAATCCCTGTAGGCCGGATAAGACGATGACGTCGCCATCCGGCAACGTGCCCGGTAGCGCTGCGCTTGCCGGGCCTGCATCACATTATCCAGTACGTCTAACTTCTTCTCAGGCCCTCCTGTATGCCTTTCTTTACCTCTTCTGATAAAGCACTCTGGCACCTCGCCTTACCGATGATCTTCTCCAATATCACTGTTCCCCTGCTGGGACTGGTGGATACCGCGGTGATTGGTCATCTGGATAGTCCGGTCTATCTTGGCGGTGTTGCGGTTGGTGCTACGGCAACCAGTTTTCTTTTTATGCTGCTGCTTTTTTTGCGCATGAGCACCACCGGTCTTACCGCCCAGGCATTTGGTGCGAAAAATCCGCAGGCGCTGGCGCGCGCACTGGTGCAGCCGCTCATGCTGGCGCTGGGAGCGGGGTTGCTTATCGCACTGTTTCGTACGCCGATTATCGATCTGGCTCTGCACATTGTTGGCGGAAGTGAAGCGGTACTGGAGCAGGCCCGACGTTTCCTCGAAATTCGTTGGTTAAGCGCACCCGCCTCGCTGGCGAATCTGGTGCTGCTCGGCTGGCTGCTTGGCGTTCAGTATGCGCGTGCGCCGGTTATCTTGTTGATTGTCGGTAATATTCTCAACATTGTGCTCGATATATGGCTGGTGATGGGCCTGCATATGAACGTGCAAGGTGCGGCACTGGCAACGGTGATTGCTGAATATGCCACCTTGCTGATCGGCCTGATGATGGTGCGCAAAGTCCTGCATATGCGCGGAATTTCGCTGGCAATGCTGAAGCAGGCGTGGCGTGGCAATTTCCGCCGTTTGCTGGCGCTTAACCGTGACATCATGTTGCGCTCGCTACTGCTGCAGCTCTGTTTTGGCGCAATCACGGTGCTGGGTGCGCGTCTGGGAGGCGATATCATTGCGGTTAATGCCGTTCTGATGACCCTGTTAACCTTTACCGCCTACGCGCTGGATGGATTTGCCTATGCCGTGGAAGCGCATTCGGGCCAGGCCTATGGGGCGCGAGACGGTAGCCAGTTGCTGGACGTCTGGCGGGCGGCCTGCCGACAGTCCGGTATTGTGGCTATTTTGTTTTCGCTGGTTTATGCCCTGTTTGGCGAGCAGATTGTTGCGCTGCTGACCTCGCTGTCGCAGATCCAACAGCTGGCCGATCGCTATCTTTTCTGGCAGGTGGTGTTACCGCTGGTGGGTGTCTGGTGTTATCTGCTCGACGGAATGTTTATTGGCGCGACGCGCGCGGCAGAAATGCGCAACAGTATGGCCGTTGCTGCCACAGGATTCGCATTAACGCTGCTGACTTTGCCGTGGCTGGGAAACCATGGCTTGTGGTTGGCGTTAACCGTTTTCCTGGCGTTGCGCGGGCTTTCACTGGCCTTTATCTGGCGACGTCACTGGCGTAATGGAACCTGGTTTGCCTGAGCGGGATGGTTAAAAATTCCGAATAGTAAATAAAATCCAGAATCACTGACTACACTTATTCTCACGTCCAGCAAAAACAGCATGTGTCTGGGCATGGCACTCTCGCTATTCACAACCTAACGATGAGGACTTGATGATGAATAAAGACGAAGTCGGCGGCAACTGGAAGCAGTTTAAAGGTAAAGTGAAAGAGCAATGGGGCAAACTGACCGATGATGATATGACGGTCATTGAAGGTAAACGTGACCAACTGGTCGGTAAAGTCCAGGAGCGTTACGGTTACGCGAAAGATCAGGCGGAGAAAGAAGTTAACGATTGGGAAAAACGTAATGATTACCGCTGGTAATTAATCCTTCCCTCCTGAGAGTACAAGGATGTACGCTCTCCCGCTTACCTAGCGCCCAACTTTCTTCTTCACCTGAATCGTATGGTCATGCTGGCACTCGCCAGGATGGCGGCAAGATTCAACTTCTACACAGGCCGGACACAGCCCGTGGGCTTCAATAACGTTATGCCGCAGTGCAAAGCCCATTTTTGCCGCCAGCGTATGCATAATGTCTTCCACGCCTTCCGCACACTCTTCTTTTACCACGCCACAGCGGTCGCAAATGAACATTGCAGAACTGTGGGTTGGCTGATCGAACAGATGACAAAGCACATAGCTGTTGGTGGATTCCACCTTGTGCACGAAACCTTGTTCCAGCAGAAAATCGAGCGCACGATAGACGGTAGGTGGTTTAGCCTGTGGCTCAGTTTCCCGCAACAGGTCGAGCAGGTCATAGGCGCTGATCGCACCTTCCTGCAGGCTCATCAGGCGCAGTACTTCGAGGCGTTGTGGCGTAAGCCGCACGTTGCGTTGCGCGCAGAGTTTTTCAGCTTGAGCCAATAACTCTTGCGTAGTGGTTTTGTCCATTTGGCGCCTCGATTTGCGTGGAAGGTTAATCCCTTACTTTAACATGTTCTGCTTAAAACGCCGAGATCCACCGTGGTGTGCTATACCTGACGCATCGCAATACTGGAAAATAACCATGAAAAGACCCGATTGTATTCGCCACTGGCGTGAGGTTGAGGGGGCTGATGACTCCACTTATCCTGACAGCGATGAGCTATTTGCTATTGGCGCGCCGCTTGCCCGCAAGTTGGGGTTAGGACGACTCGGCATTCATCATGAACGCCTGCCGCCGGGTCGGCGTACCTCGTACCCGCACGCCGAAAGCGATGAGGAAGAATTTATCTACGTGCTGGAAGGTTATCCTGAGGCCTGGATTAACGGGTATTTATGGAAGCTGGAACCGGGCGACAGCGTCGGTTTCCCGGCAGGTACAGGCGTGTGCCATACCTTTATCAATAACACCAGTGAAGAGGTGCGCCTGTTAGTCGTGGGTGAGGCGAACAAAAAATACAACCGCATTTATTATCCGCTTAACCCGGTCTATGCCGCTACACGTGAGGATCGCTGGGTCGACCATCCGCCGCAGTTTTTTGGATCTCACGACGGAAAACCGGGGCGTAAATAGCTTTTGTTTAGGGTCAGGGGGAGTGAGCCGCGAGGATGTGGCTCACTATCGTAACGGTCTATGCTATAGTAGCGCCCCTTTTTTAACCGGATGCTTGAATATTCGCCATGCTGCCTGAATCTCAGTCTACCGCTTTTCCCGCTCATCGTTTTTCTATCGCGCCGATGCTCGACTGGACGGACAGACACTGCCGCTACTTTTTGCGCTTACTGTCCAGCCAGACGCTGCTCTATACGGAGATGGTAACCACTGGGGCAATCATTCATGGTAAAGGCGATTATCTGGCGTATAGCGAAGAAGAACATCCGGTCGCATTACAACTGGGTGGGAGCGATCCTGCGGCGCTGGCGCAGTGCGCAAAGCTCGCTGAACAGCGGGGCTATGACGAAATCAATCTCAACGTGGGTTGTCCTTCCGACCGCGTACAGAATGGCATGTTTGGCGCCTGCCTGATGGGGAATGCGCAACTGGTCGCCGATTGCGTCAAAGCAATGCGCGACGTGGTGTCGATTCCGGTAACGGTGAAAACTCGTATCGGCATTGATGACCAGGACAGCTACGAATTCCTCTGCGATTTCATCAACACGGTATCTGGCAAAGGCGAATGTGAGATGTTTATCATTCACGCCCGCAAGGCCTGGCTGTCCGGGTTAAGCCCGAAAGAAAACCGCGAAATTCCACCGCTGGATTATGACCGTGTTTATCAGTTAAAGCGTGATTTTCCGCATCTGACGATGTCGATCAACGGCGGCATTAAATCGTTGGAAGAAGGGAAAATTCATCTGCAACATATGGATGGCGTGATGGTGGGGCGTGAGGCGTATCAAAACCCAGGCATTCTGGCGTCCGTTGACCGCGAGATTTTTGCAGCTACCACCGAAGATACCGATCCAGTCGCCGTGGTGCGTGCCATGTACCCGTATATTGAGCGTGAACTGAGTAAGGGAACCTATTTGGGACATGTGACACGCCATATGTTGGGGCTGTTTCAGGGCATCCCTGGTGCCCGTCAGTGGCGTCGCTATCTGAGCGAGAATGCACATAAAGCCGGGGCAGATATTAACGTTCTGGAGCATGCGCTGAAGCTAGTGGCAGACAAGCGTTAAGTTTTCACCAAAAGTTAGTTAATTTCACCACGCCCTGCGCTTTGTCGCGGGGCGTTTTCTTTATAAATCAACGCATTATTTTTGGCATGTTTCTTGTAAAGCAATGGAGAGAATTTCATTTCGGGAGAGAGCCATGCTGGAACTACTTTTTGTGATTGGATTTTTTATCATGCTGATGGTCACCGGCGTATCTTTGCTGGGCGTTCTGGCTGCATTGGTCGTAGCCACCGCCGTGATGTTTCTGGGCGGACTATTTGCCTTGATGATTAAACTGTTGCCCTGGCTGCTACTGGCTGTTGCCGTGGTGTGGGTGATCAAGGCGATAAAAGCGCCAAAAGTCCCACAGTATCAGCGCAATAACCGCCGGTTTTACTAAGGTATTGAGCGGTACGTCACAACCTGCAACATTGCCTTTAGAACCAAATAGGAATTGATTATCAAATCTGTCACTATTGCCAGGTTAACGAATTCATCGAGCTGTACCCTACATACAGCCGAACTAAAAAAAGAAAGGGCTTCCTGCGGGAAGCCCTAATTCTTTCTTTCCCCGTCATCTTAAGGAATTAGCAAACTCGATCCCTGCGTGGCGCGGCTTTCCAGTACTTCATGAGCACGCTGTGCATCGTGCAGTGCGAACGTTTGACCAGGCGCGACATCCACTTTGATCACTCCGCTGGCAATCAGCGAGAAAAGCTCATTGCTGGCTTCGGTTAATTCGCGGTGATTGGTGATGTAACCCTGTAGAGAAGGACGGGTCACGTATAGCGAACCTTTCTGGTTCAGAATGCCTAAGTTCACGCCAGTAACCGGCCCGGAAGCATTACCAAAGCTGACCATTAGTCCCCGGCGCTGCAAACAATCCAGCGAGGCTTCCCAGGTATCTTTCCCCACTGAGTCATACACCACCCGCACTTTTTTACCGCCAGTTACCTCTTTCACTCGCTCAACAATGCTCTCTTCACGATAGTTAATGACCTGCCATGCGCCAGCCTGCAGCGCAATTTGCGCTTTTTGCGCACTGCCGACGGTACCAATCAGCTTCGCACCCAATGCTTTTGCCCACTGGCAGGCAATCATGCCGACGCCGCCCGCAGCCGCATGGAACAAAAACGGCTCATCAGGTTGAATTTCATAGGTTTTACGTAACAGATAAAAAACGGTTAGCCCTTTAAGAAACGAGGCGGCAGCTTGTTCAAACGAGATAGCGTTAGGCAGGATGGCGGCTTTATCGGCCGGAACGTTATGCACTGAGCTGTAGGCGCCAAGAGCAGACTGGGCGTACACCACGCGATCGCCAGCTTTAATGTGTGTCACTTTGCTGCCAACTTTGCTGACTACGCCGGCGGCTTCGGTACCCAGCCCGCTGGGCAGGGAAGGCGGTGGATAAAGACCACTGCGGATGTAGGTGTCGATATAGTTGATCCCAATCGCTTTGTTCTCGACCTGGATTTCGTTTTCCGCCGGGTCTACGGGCGTAAACTCCACCGCCTTGAGTACATCAGGGCCACCATGCTTGTGAAATTCAATACGTGTTGCCATGCTTCCTCCAAAAGAAATGTGGTAATCTTTCGACCCAATCATTATCTCGGTAACTCCATTCACTATGGCAGGAAATAAACCCTTCAACAAACAACAGACTGATGCTCGTGAGCGCGATCCCCAGGTCGCCGGGCTGAAAGTACCGCCGCACTCGATTGAAGCGGAACAGTCGGTGTTGGGCGGTTTAATGCTGGATAACGAACGCTGGGACGATGTCGCCGAGCGTGTGGTGGCGGAAGATTTTTATACCCGTCCGCACCGGCATATCTTCACGGAAATGCATCGCCTGCAGGAGATGGGAAAACCCATCGATCTGATCACACTGGCAGAGTCGCTGGAAGTTCAGGGACAACTGGACAGCGTCGGCGGTTTTGCTTACCTGGCTGAGTTGTCTAAAAACACGCCAAGTGCGGCGAACATTAGCGCTTATGCGGATATCGTCCGCGAACGCGCCGTTGTTCGTGACATGATTTCAGTTGCGAACGAAATCGCGGAAGCCGGTTTTGATCCGCAAGGGCGCTCCAGTGAAGATCTGTTGGACCTTGCAGAATCCCGTGTCTTTAAAATCGCGGAAAGCCGCGCTAATAAAGACGAAGGCCCGAAAAATATTACGGATGTGCTCGACGCCACCGTCGCGCGTATCGAGCAGCTGTTCCAGCAACCGCACGACGGCGTCACCGGGGTGAACACCGGTTATGACGACCTCAATAAAAAGACGGCTGGCTTGCAGCCGTCAGACTTAATTATCGTCGCCGCGCGTCCGTCGATGGGTAAAACGACATTTGCAATGAACCTCGTCGAAAATGCGGCGATGTTGCAAGATAAGCCGGTTCTTATCTTTAGTCTTGAAATGCCCTCAGAACAGATCATGATGCGTTCCCTGGCCTCGCTCTCACGCGTAGACCAAACTAAAATCCGTACCGGTCAACTGGATGATGAGGACTGGGCGCGAATTTCCGGAACAATGGGTATTTTGCTGGAGAAACGAAACATCTATATTGATGACTCTTCCGGCCTGACGCCAACGGAAGTGCGTTCGCGTGCCCGTCGTATCGCCCGTGAACACGGCGGTATCGGACTTATCATGATCGACTACCTGCAGCTGATGCGCGTGCCGTCGCTTTCCGACAACCGTACGCTGGAAATTGCTGAAATTTCCCGCTCGCTGAAAGCGTTAGCGAAAGAACTGCATGTACCGGTGGTGGCGCTGTCGCAGCTTAACCGCTCTCTGGAACAACGTGCCGACAAGCGTCCGGTCAACTCGGATCTGCGTGAGTCTGGCTCCATCGAGCAGGATGCCGACTTAATCATGTTTATCTATCGTGATGAGGTTTATCACGAAAACAGCGACCTGAAAGGGATCGCAGAAATCATTATTGGTAAGCAACGTAACGGCCCGATCGGTACGGTGCGCCTGACGTTTAACGGTCAGTGGTCGCGCTTCGATAACTATGCGGGCCCACAATACGACGACGAATAAATCTCCGTCATCCTTCATGCTGCAGATGCGTTGACTACGCCCGTTCACCCCAGTCACTTAGTTTACTAAGCTCCCGGGGATTCTCTGGCTTGTCGCGTGACTCGGACTGCGTCCTCGCCCCTTCGGGGCCAGCGCAGGCGCTGTTCAAAAACGCCAAAGCGTTTTTGTCCTGCAACACGAATGATTTAGGAAATTCTTTTATTAAGGAATACAAATGCAAGCGGCAACTGTAGTCATTAACCGCCGCGCTCTGCGACACAACCTGCAACGTCTGCGTGAACTGGCTCCAGCCAGCAAACTGGTTGCGGTCGTGAAAGCGAACGCCTACGGCCATGGTCTGTTAGAGACCGCGCGAACGCTCCCCGATGCGGACGCTTTTGGTGTCGCTCGTCTTGAAGAAGCCCTGCGCTTGCGAGCGGGAGGGATCACGCAGCCCATCCTGCTGCTGGAGGGATTTTTTGATGCCTCCGATCTGCCGACTATTTCCGCGCAGCGCCTGCATACTGCCGTCCACAACCAGGAGCAGCTCGAAGCTCTGGAAGCCGCTAAACTGGCTGAACCCGTTACCGTCTGGATGAAGCTCGATACCGGTATGCATCGCCTGGGCGTACGCCCTGAGCAGGCCGAGGCGTTTTATCAGCGCTTAACACAGTGTGAAAACGTGCGCCAGCCGGTCAATATCGTCAGCCACTTTGCTCGTGCGGATGAGCCTGAGTGTGGCGCGACCGAAAAACAGCTCGATATCTTCAACAGTTTTTGTGAAGGCAAACCGGGGCAGCGTTCGATTGCCGCGTCGGGTGGTATTTTGCTGTGGCCGCAGTCTCACTTCGACTGGGCGCGTCCGGGGCTGATTCTGTACGGTGTATCACCGCTGGAAAACCACTCTATCGGCGCTGATTTTGGCTGCCAGCCGGTAATGTCGCTAACCTCCAGCCTGATTGCGGTGCGTGAGCACAAAGCGGGCGAACCGGTCGGCTATGGCGGTACCTGGCAGAGCGAGCGCGACACGCGTTTAGGCGTGGTGGCGATGGGGTATGGTGATGGTTACCCGCGTGCGGCGCCGTCTGGAACACCGGTGCTGGTCAATGGCCGTGAAGTGCCAATCGTCGGTCGCGTTGCGATGGATATGATCTGCGTCGATTTAGGCCCCGAAGCGCAGGATAAAGCCGGCGATTCGGTGATTCTGTGGGGCGAGGGCTTGCCCGTTGAACGCATTGCTGAAATGACGAAAGTAAGTGCTTACGAACTTATTACGCGCCTGACCTCAAGGGTAGCGATGAAGTATATCGATTAGCAGCATGATGTGCCGGACAGGTGGTTACGCCGCCTTCCGGCAATATTCCTCTCAACATCCTCTCGATCTTCTCCCACTTCCGGTTTATTGTGTTCGTAACCCCTGCCTGTAAACCCGGAGAACCACACGTGTTTCAAAAAGTTGACGCCCACGCCGGCGACCCGATCTTATCGCTCATGGAGCGCTTCAAAGAAGATTCACGTAGCGACAAAGTGAATCTCAGCATCGGCCTGTATTACAACGAAGACGGCATTATTCCTCAGCTTAAAGCTGTGGCGGAAGCGGAAGCCCGCCTCAATGCCAAACCGCATGGCGCTTCGCTGTATCTGCCGATGGAAGGTCTGAACACGTATCGTCATACTATTGCGCCGCTGCTATTTGGCGCAGAACATCCGGTTCTCCAGCAGCAGCGCGTCGCAACCATTCAGACGCTGGGCGGCTCTGGTGCGTTAAAGGTTGGCGCAGACTTCCTGAAACGTTATTTCCCTGATTCTGGCGTGTGGGTCAGCGATCCGACCTGGGAAAACCATATCGCGATTTTTGAAGGTGCCGGATTCGAAGTAAGCACTTACCCATGGTATGACGACACGACCAACGGTGTGCGTTTCAACGACCTGCTGGCAACGCTGAATACCCTACCGGCGCGCAGCATCGTGCTGCTACATCCGTGCTGCCATAACCCGACAGGGGCGGATTTAAGGCCTACGCAGTGGGATAGCGTTATTGAGATCCTGAAAGCACGCGATCTGATCCCGTTCCTGGATATTGCTTACCAGGGTTTCGGCGGCGGAATGGAAGACGATGCCTATGCGATTCGCGCCATTGCCAGCGCCGGATTGCCTGCTCTGGTCAGTAACTCATTCTCGAAGATTTTCTCCTTATACGGCGAGCGTGTCGGTGGACTGTCAGTGGTATGTGAAGATGCTGAAGCCGCCAGTCGCGTTCTGGGGCAGCTAAAAGCGACGGTGCGTCGGAACTACTCCAGCCCGCCAAACTTTGGTGCGCAGGTAGTTGCCGCGGTACTGGGTGATGACGCGCTGAAAGCCAGTTGGCTGGCGGAAGTTGAAGAGATGCGTACCCGCATTCTGGCGATGCGCCAGGAGTTGGTTAACGTATTGAATACGGAGATCTCAGGCCGTAACTTTGACTACCTGCTGCAACAGCGCGGGATGTTCAGCTATACCGGGCTTAGCGCAGCCCAGGTTGATCGTCTGCGCGATGAGTTCGGTGTATACCTGATCGCCAGCGGTCGCATGTGCGTGGCCGGGTTGAATCACGGTAACGTGCAGCGCGTGGCGAAGGCATTTGCCGCCGTCATGTAATCGACTTTGCAGGCCTGATAAGCGTCGCGCCATCAGGCCTGTTTTCCAATGTGATCGTGCTCCTTTTCCAGGACAAAACCAGAGAAAATCCTTCCTTTCCCTTCCCCTAAGGGGTAAGGTCAGATAGTTTTTTGACCAGTTGTTAATAAAAAAATGATAACTAACTGACTACTTAGGGAAAAATATGCGCAAGTTTACGTTGGCACTGAGTGCCGTTTGTTTATTGTTCACGCTAAATCAGCCAGCCCAGGCACTCGTTTCTTCTCCCTCTCAGCTCAATCCAGGCACTAACGTTGCAAAACTCGCTGAGCAGGCACCCATTCACTGGGTCTCCGTGGCACAAATTGAAAACAGTCTGACCGGACGTCCACCGATGGCCGTCGGGTTTGATATTGATGACACCGTCCTCTTTTCCAGCCCTGGCTTCTGGCGCGGTAAAAAAACGTATTCTCCTGACAGTGAGGATTACCTGAAGATTCCGGCCTTCTGGGAAAAAATGAACAATGGCTGGGACGAGTTTAGTATTCCAAAAGAAGTCGCGCGCCAACTGATTGATATGCACGTGCGTCGCGGTGACAGCATCTTTTTCGTGACCGGGCGTAGCCAGACGAAGACTGAAACGGTGTCGAAAACGTTGTCTGATAACTTTCACATCCCAGCTGGAAATATGAATCCGGTCATTTTTGCCGGCGACAAGCCGGGTCAGAACACCAAAACGCAGTGGCTGCAGGATAAAAATATCCGCATGTTCTACGGTGACTCCGATAATGACATTACCGCCGCTCGCGACGTGGGTATTCGCGGTATTCGCATTTTGCGCGCCTCTAACTCCACTTATAAGCCGCTGCCACAGGCCGGTGCGTTTGGTGAAGAGGTGATTGTCAACTCGGAATATTGAGGACTCTGGCTGAGGATTGCTGTTTTTTTAAACAAATTTACATTGCTGGCTTTTACCTTTTGCGGACTTGCTGCACACTGAATAAAAGATGTTCTCATGAGGCAATATGCTGGTAAGGGGAATAAAGATGACGAATTCGGAGTTGCTGCAATACTGCATGGCAAAAACGGGCGCGGAGCAGAGCGTTCACAGTGACTGGAAGGCCACGCAAATCAAAGTCGAAGATGTGCTTTTTGCCATGGTAAAAGAGGTGGAAGAACGCCCGGCGGTGTCTCTGAAAACCAGCCCTGAACTGGCAGAACTGTTGCGCCAGCAGCATAGCGATGTTCGGCCAAGCAGGCATCTCAATAAGGCGCACTGGAGTACGGTGTATCTGGACGGCTCGCTGCCGGATTCACAGATTTATTATCTGGTCGACGCCTCTTATCAGCAGGCTGTGAACACGTTGCCGGAAGATAAACGCCGGATACTGACGCAGCCCTGATCCGGTTCGCCGGATGCGGCGCAAGCGCCTTATCCGGCCTACAGGCTTTATACCTGATCTGTAGTTTCGTAGGCCTGATAAGCGCAGCGCCATCAGGCACAACGGTTGCCGGATGCGGCGCAAGTGCCTTATCCGCCCTACAGGCTTTATGCCTGGTCTGTAGTTTCGTAGGCGCTGATAAGCGCAGCGCCATCAGGCACAACGGTTGCCGGATGCGGCGCAAGCGCCTTATCCGGCCTACAGGCTTTATATCTGGTCTGTAGTTTCGTAGGCCTGATAAGCGCAGCGCCATCAGGCACAACGGTAGCCGGATGCGGCGCAAGTGCCTTATCCGCCCTACAGGCTTTATGCCTGGTCTGTAGTTTCGTAGGCCTGATAAGCGCAGCGCTATCAGGCACAACGGTTGCCGAATGCGTCTTATCCGGCCTACAAGCTTTATGCATATTCTGTAGGCCAGACAAGTGTTGCGTAATTACAACAGCGGTTTGAGGAAGCGGGCCGTGTGTGAGGCTTCACACTCAGCGACCGTTTCTGGTGTGCCGGAGACAAGGATTTCGCCGCCGCCGCTACCGCCTTCCGGACCGAGATCGACAATCCAGTCTGCGGTCTTAATCACGTCCAGATTGTGCTCAATCACCACGATGGTGTTGCCCTGATCCCGGAGTTGATGCAGCACGTCCAACAGTTGCTGAATATCCGCAAAATGCAGACCGGTGGTCGGCTCATCGAGAATATACAGCGTTTGCCCGGTACCGCGTTTGGACAGTTCGCGCGCCAGCTTCACGCGCTGTGCTTCACCGCCCGAGAGCGTGGTAGCGGACTGACCCAGTCGAATGTACGTCAGGCCAACGTCCATCAGCGTTTGCAGCTTACGTGCCAGCGCCGGAACGGCATCGAAGAACTCACGTGCTTCTTCAATCGTCATATCCAGCACTTCGTGGATAGTCTTGCCTTTGTACTTAATTTCTAACGTTTCGCGGTTATAGCGCTTGCCTTTGCACTGATCGCACGGCACGTAGATATCCGGCAGGAAGTGCATTTCGACTTTGATCACGCCGTCGCCCTGACAGGCTTCACAGCGTCCGCCACGGACGTTAAAGCTGAAACGCCCCGGCGTGTAACCGCGTGCTCGTGACTCCGGTACACCGGCAAACAGTTCGCGCACTGGCGTAAACACCCCGGTGTAGGTTGCCGGGTTAGAGCGCGGCGTACGGCCAATCGGGCTTTGGTCAATGTCGATCACTTTGTCGAAATGCTCCAGGCCTTGAACGTCGCGATACGGCGCAGGTTCAGCCAGCGTCGCACCGTTTAGCGCCGTCTGTGCAATCGGGAACAGTGTGTCGTTAATCAGCGTCGATTTACCCGAACCGGAAACACCGGTAATGCAGGTAAATAAACCTACCGGCAGCGTCAGGGTGACATCTTTCAGGTTGTTACCGCGTGCGCCGGTGAGCTTCAGCACTTTCTCTGGGTCAGCCGCAACGCGCTGTTTAGGCACTTCAATCTTGCGTTTACCGCTCATGTACTGGCCGGTCAGCGACTCAGGCACTGCCATGATGTCGTCGAGCGTCCCTTCGGCGACGACCTGACCGCCGTGAACACCCGCGCCCGGGCCGATATCGATAACGTGGTCAGCGGCGCGAATCGCGTCTTCATCGTGCTCGACCACAATAACGGTATTACCCAGATTACGCAGGTGGATAAGCGTACCCAGCAGACGTTCGTTATCGCGCTGGTGCAGGCCAATAGACGGCTCATCCAGTACGTACATTACACCGACCAGACCCGCGCCGATCTGGCTTGCCAGGCGAATACGCTGGGCCTCACCACCGGAGAGTGTTTCTGCTGAACGCGATAGCGTCAGGTAGTTGAGGCCGACGTTGACCAGGAACTTCAGACGATCGCCAATCTCTTTAAGAATTTTCTCGGCAATCTTCGCCCGCTGACCCGCAAGCTTCAGATTGTTGAAGAAATCCATTGCATGACCGATGCTCATGTCAGAAATCGCAGGCAGCGGCGTATTTTCAACAAATACGTGACGGGCTTCCCGGCGTAAACGCGTCCCTTCACAGCTGGCGCAAGGACGGTTACTGATGAACTTGGCTAATTCTTCACGTACAGCGCTGGATTCCGTCTCTTTATAGCGGCGCTCCATATTGTGCAATACGCCTTCGAACGGATGGCGACGTACGGACGTATCACCGCGATCGTTCATGTATTTAAATTCGATATTCTCTTTACCGGAACCGTACAGTACCACTTTATGCACAGCAGGGTTCAGGCTGGCCCACGGGGCTTCAACGTCGAATTTATAGTGTTCCGCCAGAGACTTAAGCATCTGGAAGTAATAGAAGTTACGGCGATCCCAACCGCGGATAGCACCACCGGCCAGCGACAGTTCCGGGTTTTGGATCACCCGATCAGGATCGAAATATTGCTGCACGCCGAGACCGTCACAGGTTGGACACGCGCCCGCCGGGTTGTTAAACGAGAACAGCCGCGGTTCCAGTTCGCGCATGCTATAGCCGCAGATAGGGCAGGCGAAGTTGGCGGAGAACAGCAGCTCCTCCGCTTTCGGGTCGTCCATATCGGCAACGACCGCCGTACCGCCGGACAGTTCCAGCGCGGTTTCAAAGGATTCCGCCAGTCGTTGGGTGAGATCGTCACGGACTTTAAAGCGGTCAATCACCACTTCAATGGTGTGTTTCTTTTGCAGCTCAAGCTTGGGCGGATCGGAAAGGTCACAGACTTCACCGTCGATACGGGCGCGGATATAGCCCTGGCCTGCCAGGTTTTCCAGCGTTTTGGTGTGCTCGCCTTTACGCTCTTTGATCACCGGCGCCAGCAGCATCAGACGCTTACCTTCCGGCTGCGACAGGACGTTATCCACCATCTGGCTTACGGTCTGCGCTGCCAGGGGGACGTCGTGATCCGGACAGCGCGGCTCGCCAACGCGGGCAAACAGCAGACGCAGATAGTCGTGAATTTCGGTAATTGTACCTACCGTGGATCGCGGGTTATGGGACGTCGATTTTTGTTCAATTGAGATGGCAGGAGAGAGCCCCTCAATGTGGTCGACGTCCGGTTTTTCCATCAGCGACAGAAATTGACGCGCGTACGCGGAAAGGGATTCAACGTAACGACGCTGCCCTTCGGCATATAAGGTGTCGAAAGCGAGCGAAGATTTGCCTGAGCCCGAAAGCCCGGTGACGACAATCAGCTTGTCGCGCGGGATGACGAGGTTGATGTTTTTGAGATTATGGGTGCGGGCGCCCCGAACTTCGATCTTATCCATTCATCTTTCCCGGATTAAACGCTTTTTTGCCTGGCTGCATGGTGCTACCGGCGATCACAAACGGTTAATTATGACACAACCTGACCTGAATGGATATACAGTATTGGAATGCAAAACGCAGACGTCTGTGCAACAATGTCTGGCTGGAGTTGTTTACTGGAATCAACTTCGCAACGTAGTAAAAGCGCTATTGGAAATGCTACAATCCCGCGCTTACACTTATTCAGTAACGTTTTTCAGGAGACACGATCATGGCCAGCAGAGGCGTAAACAAGGTGATTCTCGTCGGTAATCTGGGCCAGGACCCGGAAGTACGCTATATGCCGAATGGTGGCGCAGTTGCCAACATTACGCTGGCTACTTCCGAATCCTGGCGTGATAAAGCGACCGGTGAAATGAAAGAGCAGACTGAATGGCACCGTGTTGTGTTGTTTGGCAAACTGGCGGAAGTGGCCAGCGAATATCTGCGTAAAGGTTCTCAGGTCTATATCGAAGGTCAGCTGCGTACCCGCAAATGGACCGATCAGTCCGGTGTAGAAAAGTACACCACAGAAGTTGTGGTTAACGTTGGCGGCACCATGCAAATGCTGGGTGGTCGTCAGGGTGGTGGTGCTCCGGCAGGTGGCGGTCAGCAGCAGGGCGGTTGGGGTCAACCTCAGCAGCCGCAGGGTGGCAACCAGTTCAGCGGCGGCGCGCAGTCTCGTCCGCAACAGTCAGCGCCGTCTAACGAGCCGCCGATGGATTTCGACGACGATATTCCGTTCTAATCCCACTGCGTTACGCTGAAAATAATGGCTACCTCAAGACTGGGGTAGCCATATGCAATTTTGTTATCAGTTCAACACCATCGGCCAATCTGGCGGTGTGTGGCTCATCACGTCAACCATTACGGTTTCAATGTTCTTCCAGATAGCGGACATATCCACCAGGGTTATGCCGAGCAATCCAGTCGCAAACCAGCAGGCAAAAACCAGCCCTAAACCGCTGCTAATGACGGCCAGGCCAATATAATCTGATTTACGAAAACGGATATTGAGCGTACTGGCTAAAAACATCAGCACCGCGCTGAGTAGTTGCCACCGCAGAAGAACCACGCCAGTTGTTATTGTCGCCATGAAAAACGTCCTCAGAAAGTCTGGATGCCCAGGACAGCGCGGGGGTGTTCACCGAGGGTGTGATACTCTGGCTATCGACGGGCAATAACATGAATGAAATATTGTTTCTGTTACATGATTTTTGTGAACTATATCACATCTGGTCGTTTGTTCACCAGTATTGGCCGTTATTTTTGTAGGCTTATAACCACTTCAAGTGTGTGGTTTTGTTTAATGAAGAGTTGATAATAAATAACCATGTTTTAAACATGCATTTAGTCTGCTTGTTATATTTATCCTAAATTAAACGTTAAAAAAAATTAATGAATTTCTTAAATGCAGCCAGGATAATGCTCATAAAAAATTACTCCGTGGGGATAATAACGTTATGAAATAAGCATAACTTTAAGTTTGCCTTACGGAAAAATAATATCATCATCAACTATTATCAGACTTTTACATAGAGAAGTCTGTTGCTAATACTGATAGATTCATGCAACTTAATCAGTCGGTGTTTATAGCATCCTGCCTTGATGGGTTCTGGCATATACGAAACAGGGAAATAGGGCTGACATGAATCACAGTGCGCGACGCAAGATGCTGAAGTTCCTAGGAACATTCATGGTGGTATTGTTCCCCGTGGTGCTGGCGATATGGTTTGCGCACATCCGGGCGATGACCGAAACCCATAGCCAACTCCGCTCTTTTGCTCAACTGGTGTTAAATAAAACAGAATTGGTGATCCTACAAGCTGATTTGGCGCGTGATATGGCCCAGTTGTATCAGGGTAAGATGTGTACCCCGGCACATCAGAAAAGTATGCTAAATATTATTCGCGGTCGTTTATATATCAGTGAGCTAATTTATGCGCAGGGCGATCACTTTTTGTGCTCTACGTCGATGGCGCCGCCTGTTACTTATATTATGCCGACAGCCGATTATAAACGTACGCCGGATATCGCCATCTATTACTACCGCGATACCCCTTTTTTCGCTGGCTACAGAATGACGTACATGCAACGCGGGAACTACGTCGCAGTCATCAATCCATTGTCCTACAGCGAAGTCATGTCAGATGATCCGGATCTCTCCTGGGGCGTGTATGACACAGTAACAGATACGTTTTTCTCTGCCAGCGAAGCGGCAAATATTGCGCAATTCGCGCCGCTCATACGCGGTGAAGCCTCGACCTTTCAACAAGACGATCGCTTCTACACCATCGTGCATTCAGAAAAACGTCCAATTGCGATTATTGTGTCGACCTCAGACAACCGCGTAAGTCAGATTTTCTATCACGAGGCGGTATTAACCATCCCCTTCGGGATTATCTGCAGCATCCTGATATTGCTAATGTGGTGGCGCACGCGCCAGGAATACTTATCCCCTCGGCGTTTGCTAAAACGCGCGATCAAAAAACGTCAGCTTTGCCTGCATTACCAGCCGATTATTGATATTAAGAATGGGCAATGTGTTGGTGCTGAAGCTCTGCTGCGCTGGCCGGGCTGTAAAGGTGAGGTGATGAGCCCGACGGAGTTTATTCCGCTGGCTGAAAAAGAGGGAATGATTGAGCGGATCACGGATTATGTCGTTGAAGAGGTGTTCAACGATTTGGGGTATTTTCTTTCGGCGCATCCTCAGCTTTCTATATCGATTAACCTTTCCGCTTCTGACTTTCATTCATCCCGATTGATTGCTCTGATTAACGACAAAAATCGTGAGTACTCCGTGGCGGCCCAGCAAATTAAAGTCGAAGTGACCGAGCGTGGGTTCATAGATGTACATAAAATGACCCCCGTAATCCAGGCGTTCCGCAAGGCGGGTTATGAAGTGGCATTTGATGATTTTGGCACGGGATATTCCAATCTGCATAATTTGTCAGCGCTGAATGTCGATATCCTGAAGATCGACAAATCGTTTATTAGCACGTTATCCACTAACAGCACCAGTCACTTGATTGCCGAACATATTATTGAGATGGCACAAAGCTTACACCTGAAGACGATTGCGGAAGGTGTGGAAACGAAGGAGCAAATCGAATGGCTGCTTGAACGCGGCGTACAGTATTGTCAGGGCTGGTATTTTGCGAAGGCGCTGCCGCCGCAGGAGTTCATGCACTGGATACAACGGTCGCCCGCCATACTGACGCAGAGCGGGCAATAATATTACAGACGATGGCGGTAGTCGCTGGGAGTACGATCAAATTCGCGGCGAAACACACGCGAGAAGGTTTGTTGCGACACATAACCAAGATCCATCGCGATATCAAAAATAGGTCGCTCAGTTGTCCGTAGTTCAACGGCGGCCAGCAAAAGTCGACGCTGGCGGATGTAGTCACCCAAGGTCTGGCGCGTCACCGTGCGGAACATTCTTTGTAAATACCACTTCGAGTAACCTGATTTTTTCGCCACCGCCTCAATGTTCAGCGGTTGATCGATATGTTCATCAATCCATTCAATAAGGGTCTGAATAATCTGCTGATGGGACATAGGGCTGCCTCTTTCTCAGTATTCGATTCGTCGTTTTGTCTGTGGGCGAGTATAATTCCTCAAGTTAACTTGAGGTAAAGCGATTTATGGAAAAGAAATTACCCCGGATAAAAGCGCTGCTCACACCAGGTGAAGTCGCCAAACGTAGCGGCGTGGCGGTATCGACCCTGCATTTCTATGAAAGCAAAGGGTTAATCAGTAGCATGCGCAACAGCGGCAATCAGCGGCGATACAAACGTGATGTGTTGCGTTACGTCGCGATAATTAAGATTGCTCAACGCATCGGGATCCCGCTGGCCACGATCGGTGACGCGTTAGGTGTATTACCTGAGGGGCATTCGCTTAGTGCCAAAGAGTGGAAGCAGCTCTCTTCGCAATGGCGTGAAGAACTGGACCGACGCATCCATACTTTGGTGGCGCTACGCGATGAGCTGGATGGGTGTATTGGTTGCGGATGCTTGTCACGCAGCGATTGCCCGTTGCGTAACCCAGGCGATCAGCTTGGCGAGCAGGGGACCGGAGCGCGCCTGCTGGAAGATGATTAATTGGTTTAAAATATGTGACGGGTATGAAGGGTATAAAACTAAAGCGCCACAGAGGGCGCTTTAGTTTGGTTCCGGTCTTTGTCTTTCACTCTATCCCGCTGGTTCACGGGAGGGTTTCCCCCGACATCAACACCCCTCAGTCGAGCACATTAGGGGAGGTTCCGGCCTGTGTTGATAATGTAAGTGTAAGCCACCTCCCTCCATTTGCCAGTGAAATGGTGATTTTTTAGCCAAAAAATTTTACGCATCTTCACCTGTTTTCTTGCGCGAGTTGCGCGAAATAAACACGCCGATGTTGTAATAACTCCGCGAAATTTGTTGCCAAATTGCGCATTGACGATAACGTTTGCGCATCGACTGGTTATTTCTTGCGCGTTATAAGAAGAAATGAGTAAAAAGCGGCAAAGTTCAGTTGAAAACCAGCGTATGATCGCTGGATAATCGTTTGCTTTTTTTTACCACCCGTTTTTTATGCGCGGAGCTAAACGTTTGCTTTTTTGCGACACCCCTATTGACGCAAACCTGGCACATGGAGAAAACGTTTAGCAGGCAGTGGATTGTCCAGCACGCATAATGACGAAAAAATAAACTCTCAGGGGATGTTTTCTATGTCTACGCCTTCAGCGCGTACCGGCGGTTCACTCGACGCCTGGTTTAAAATTTCGCTCCGCGGCAGTACCGTTCGTCAGGAAGTCGTTGCCGGATTAACGACCTTCCTGGCCATGGTCTACTCCGTTATCGTGGTTCCGGGGATGCTGGGTAAAGCCGGGTTCCCACCTGCTGCTGTATTTGTGGCGACCTGTCTGGTCGCGGGCGTCGGTTCTATTGTGATGGGCCTGTGGGCAAACCTGCCGCTGGCAATTGGTTGCGCCATTTCTCTGACCGCATTTACCGCATTCAGCCTGGTGCTGGGCCAACATATTAGCGTGCCCGTTGCGCTGGGTGCGGTGTTCCTGATGGGTGTCCTGTTTACCATCATTTCCGCGACCGGTATCCGTAGCTGGATCCTGCGCAATCTGCCGCAGGGCGTTGCGCATGGTACGGGGATTGGTATCGGCCTGTTCCTGCTGCTGATTGCGGCAAACGGTGTCGGTCTGGTAATTAAGAACCCGCTGGACGGCCTGCCGGTTGCGCTGGGTGACTTCGATACCTTCCCGGTCATTATGTCGTTAATTGGTCTGGCGGTGATTATTGGCCTCGAAAAACTGAAAGTACCGGGTGGCATTCTGCTGACCATTATCGGTATTTCCGTGGTTGGTCTGATTTTCGACCCGGCCGTGCATTTCTCCGGCATTTTTGCCATGCCGTCTCTGAGTGATGAAAACGGCAACTCGCTGATCGGCAGCCTGGATATCATGGGTGCACTGAACCCGATTGTCCTGCCGAGCGTGCTGGCGCTGGTCATGACCGCTGTCTTCGATGCAACCGGAACCATCCGCGCGGTAGCCGGACAGGCGAATCTGCTGGATAAAGACGGACAGATTATCGACGGTGGCAAAGCGCTGACCACTGACTCCCTGAGCAGCGTGTTCTCTGGTCTGGTGGGTGCAGCTCCGGCGGCGGTTTACATTGAATCTGCAGCGGGTACGGCGGCAGGCGGTAAAACTGGCCTGACAGCGATCACCGTTGGCGTACTGTTCCTGCTGATCCTGTTCCTCTCTCCGCTCTCTTATCTTGTTCCTGTGTACGCAACGGCACCTGCGCTGATGTATGTGGGTCTGTTGATGCTGAGCAACGTCGCGAAAATCGATTTCGCTGACTTTGTCGACGCAATGGCTGGACTGGTTACGGCCGTATTTATCGTGCTGACCTGTAACATCGTTACCGGCATCATGATTGGCTTTGCTACCCTGGTAATTGGCCGCATCGTTTCTGGTGAATGGCGCAAACTGAATATCGGCACCGTGGTGATCGCCATCGCGCTGGTGGCCTTCTACGCCGGCGGTTGGGCTATCTGATTCTGATTTCCTGACGATCCTAAAAACGGGTGGCTTTGGCCGCCCGTTTTCATTTTCAGAACACACTCGTTGTCTTTTGCGTTACTCTCAATTAGATAGAATTGGGGCACGACGCCTCTCATTAGCAATCATAAGAAACATCGCAAACAGGGAACGCATGGAAATCTTTTTCACCATACTCATCATGACCCTTGTGGTCTCGCTGTCGGGGGTATTTACTCGCGTATTGCCCTTCCAACTTCCTTTACCCCTTATGCAGATCGCCATCGGCGCCTTGCTGGCGTGGCCGACGTTTGGTTTGCATGTGGAATTCGATCCTGAGCTGTTCCTGGTTCTGTTCATCCCGCCGCTGCTCTTTGCCGATGGCTGGAAGACGCCAACGCGTGAGTTTCTCGAGCACGGGCGAGAGATTTTCGGCCTGGCGTTGGCGCTGGTGCTGGTCACGGTGGTCGGCATTGGATTTATGATTTACTGGCTGGTGCCGGGGATCCCTCTCATCCCAGCCTTTGCGCTGGCTGCTGTGCTATCGCCAACCGATGCCGTCGCACTTTCCGGCATTGTGGGAGAGGGACGTATACCGAAGAAAATCATGGGTATCCTGCAGGGCGAAGCGTTGATGAACGACGCCTCCGGTCTGGTCTCTCTGAAGTTTGCCGTCGCCGTGGCGATGGGCACAATGGTATTCACCGTTGGTGGCGCAACGCTTGAGTTCTTCAAAGTGGCGATTGGCGGCATCCTGGCTGGTTTTGTCGTCAGTTGGCTGTACGGCCGCTCCCTGCGCTTCCTCAGCCGCTGGGGCGGTGACGAGCCGGCAACGCAAATCGTCCTGCTGTTCCTGCTGCCGTTTGCGTCTTACCTGATTGCGGAACATATCGGCGTTTCCGGTATCCTCGCAGCGGTCGCTGCCGGGATGACGATCACCCGTTCCGGGGTGATGCGCCGCGCGCCGCTGGCGATGCGTTTACGTGCTAACAGTACCTGGGCGATGCTGGAGTTTGTGTTTAACGGCATGGTCTTCTTGCTGTTAGGGCTACAGTTACCGGGAATTCTGGAGTCTTCTTTGGCGGCGGCCGAGGCCGATCCGAATGTTGAAATCTGGATGCTGTTTACCGATGTCGTGCTGATTTACGTGGCGCTAATGCTGGTGCGTTTTGGCTGGCTGTGGACCATGAAAAAGTTCAGTCTGCGCTTCCTGAAGAAAAAACCGATGGAGTTTGGATCCTGGACGACGCGTGAAATCATGATCGCCTCTTTTGCCGGTGTACGCGGGGCCATTACCCTCGCCGGTGTGCTCTCCATTCCACTGTTGTTACCGGACGGTAGCGGCTTCCCCGCGCGATATGAGCTGATCTTCCTTGCCGCAGGCGTGATCCTGTTCTCGCTGTTTGTCGGCGTGGTGATGCTGCCGATTCTGCTACAACATCTGGAAGTGGCAGACCACTCGCAGCAGCAGAAAGAGGAACGTATCGCCCGCGCCGCCACGGCAGAAGTGGCGATTGTCGCTATCCAGAAAATGGAGGAGCGACTGGCCGCGGACACCGAAGAGAACATCGATAACCAGTTGCTCACCGAGGTGAGTTCACGCGTGATTGGTAACCTGCGCCGACGCGCCGACGGGCGCAACGATGTGGAAAGCTCGATGCAGGAAGAAAACCTCGAACGACGTTTCCGCCTGGCAGCGCTGCGTTCAGAACGCGCGGAGCTTTATCACCTGCGCGCCACGCGTGAAATCAGCAATGAAACGCTGCAAAAACTACTGCACGACCTGGATTTGCTGGAAGCGCTGTTGATTGAGAATCAGTAAACGGTAGTGCCTGATGCGGTCTACAAGACCGGCATACCGATGCAGGCCGGATAAGGCGTTAGCCGCATCCGGCGAAGGGTGTGCCTGATGCGCTACGCTTATCAGGCCTACAAGATCGGGAATAGTGATGTAGGCCGGATAGGGCGTCAGCTGCATCCGGCGAAGGGTGTGCCTGATGCGCTACGCTTATCAGGCCTACAAGACCGGCATACCGATGTAGGCCGGATAAGGCGTTAGCCGCATCCGGCGAAGGGTGGGCCAAATGCCGCGCAACTGGCTGCAAGAAATTATTCATCGTGTAATTTGCGAGCGACATTCCTGAACGAATCCATCCCTCTTGTCGATTCCCTCTTTTCTCCATACGGTTGAGGAAAGGGGGAAACATGTCCAACTATCGACGAAATTACATCAATGGGGGAACCTGGTTTTTTACGGTAAATCTGCAGGACCGTCGAAGCCACCTTCTGACAGACAACATTCACGCGCTTCGGTGTGCAATCGCTGCGGTCAAAAAGGTTAGGCCTTTTCGCATCAATGCGTGGGTCGTTTTACCCGAGCATATGCATTGCATGTGGACGTTACCTGGCAATGATGCGGATTATTCCTCTCGCTGGCGGGAAATTAAGAAGCATTTCACCCACTCATTGTCTTCCCGACATATCTGGCAATCTCGCTTTTGGGAGCACACCATCCGTGATGAACATGATTATCGCCAGCATGTTGATTATATTTACATTAACCCTGTGAAGCACGGCTGGGTAAAACAGGTACAGGACTGGCCTTTTTCAACATTTCATCGTGATGTGAGGCACGGTTTGTACCCGCAAGATTGGGCAGGTGAAATCATGGATTTTAATGCGGGTGAACGTGCCTGATGCGCTACGCTTATCAGGCCTACAACACCGGCATACCGATGTAGGCCGGATAAGGCGTTAGCCGCATCCGGCATTTTACGACGCTTGCGGTAGCCAAAACCCTTCACAGCATTTGAGCCACGCCTGGGCGCTGTGCGACAGATACACGCCTTCGCGCCAAATCATGCCCAACTGCCAGCGTAAGTCACTCTCCAGAGGGATCCAGCGCAACGTTTGCTTATCCAGCCGCTGGCAAATCGGCTCCGGTAAAATGGCAATCCCGACCCCGGCTTGTACCATTGCCGCCAGAAAATCCCACTGCCCGCTGCGCACCGCGATGCGGGGTTTGACGTTGTGTTGGCTAAACAGCTCAAGCAATTGGCGGCTCAACGCGAAATCTTCGTTGTAGATAAGCAGCGGATGTTCCGCCAGCGCCTCGGGGGAAATGGATTCGCACGTTGTCCACTGACCGGAGCGAGGAACCAACACGCAGAGTGGATGGCTAAAAAGCGGTAAGGTTGCCAGACCGCTCTCTTCTTCAACTGGCAGCGCGGTCATCGCGACATCCAGGTCACCGTTCATTACCGCCTGCTGAACGGTTAAGCCGCCAAATTCAGAGACCTTCAGCTCAACGCCGGGATAGCGCTGGCGAAACAGGCCGATCGGCCCAGCCATTAACATCCCCACCATGGGCGGGATACCGAGGCGCAGCACGCCCTTGTTGAGGTGATTTATGTCACTGAGTTCCGCTTCAAGCTGGCGAAACTCGGCAAGGATCGCCAGGCCGCGTTCGAAAACGACCTGCCCGGTGTCGGTTAACAGCAGTCGCCGACCGTCGCGGATTAACAGCGTGCAGTTAAGCTCGTCTTCAAGGTTCTTCAACATCTTGCTGATGGTGGGCTGGGTGACAAAAAGCTTCTCCGCTGCGCGGGTAAAGCTCTGCTGACGAACCACCTCAACAAAATATCGCAGCGTTCTGATATCCATGATTATTCCTTAAGACTATGCCTGCAATGAGTTTAATTCATTTCAGTCCTGGACGGGGGCTCTCTATACTGGCGCTCTCTATTTTTTAAGGACATACCCTCATGGCTGTGGCGATAAGCCGCGTGACGCCTGCTGTTATTCATCGACTCCAGATTCCCGTTCAGGTTCTGTTGTATGCAGGTCTCTTTGTATTTGCTCAATATCTTGTCTCCTGGCTGCATCTGCCGCTTCCTGCCAACCTGGTTGGGATGGTGCTGATGCTGGCGTTAATTGTCTGTCGGGTTATCCCGCTGAACTGGATTCGCGCAGGTGCTCGCTGGTTACTGGCTGAAATGCTGCTGTTTTTTGTTCCGGCGGTGGTCGCCGTTGTGAACTACACGCAGCTGTTGCTGGTTGATGGCTGGCGTATATTTGCCGTGATTGCGATCAGTACGCTGATGGTGCTCGGCGCAACGGCGTGGGTGGTGGATAAAGTGTATCGCTATGAAATGCGCAGGCTAAACCGTGAGTAATTTCCAGTTAAGCGTGTTGTGTCTGGTGATTACGCTGGGTATCTACTTTGCCAATAAGCGCCTGTATCGCCGTTTTCGTAAATTACCCCTAATGCCATTAGTTCTCACCCCGGCCCTGCTGGTGCTGATGCTGGTTTTCGGCCATATCTCCTGGCAAAACTATATCGGTGAATCGCACTGGTTGCTGTGGTTGTTAGGCCCAGCGACCATCGCGTTTGCCGTTCCGGTGTATGACAACCTTGCCGTGATTAGGTGTCACTGGATGTCGCTGACGGCGGGCGTGGTAACGGCAACGCTGGTGGCCGTCACCAGTTCTGTATGGCTGGCGCGCCTGTTTATGTTGCCTGATGAGATCCAACGCAGTCTGGCGGTGCGCTCCGTCACCACACCGTTTGCGCTGGCGGCGGCAGAACCGTTGGGCGGGCAGCCGGACCTGGTGGCATTGTTCGTGGTGGTGACCGGCGTATTTGGTATGGCGGTCGGCGATGTGCTGTTTTTACGGCTTTCCATTCGTGAAGGGATGGCGAAAGGCGCAGGATTTGGCGCAGCATCGCACGGCGCAGGCACGGCACGCTCTTATGAACTCGGTCAGCAGGAAGGGGTCGTTGCCAGCCTGGTGATGATGCTTTCCGGCGTGGTAATGGTGCTGGTGGCACCGCTGGTGGCGAGGCTGATGTTCTGAGAAAGGATGTAATCCTCCGGCCCGAAAGCCGGAGGAGAAGGGAAGTTAGTGCGCGCGACCTTGTTCTACGCCGTACCCGGTCTGGGAACGGATGAACTGAGCACGGAACTGCTCGCGTTCGCGGTTGCCTTCTTCTGAGTTGTCGGTGGCAGAGAAGAACCAGATCCCGAGGAATGCTACGCTGATGGAGAACAGCGCCGGATACTCATACGGGAAAATGGCTTTTTCGTGACCGAGGATCTGGACCCAAATCGTTGGACCAAGAATCATCAGCACGACTGCCGTCAGCAGGCCTAACCAGCCACCCAACATTGCGCCACGCGTGGTCAGTTTCGACCAGTACATAGAGAGCAGAATGATGGGGAAGTTACAGCTGGCCGCGATGGCGAACGCCAGGCCGACCATGAAGGCGATGTTCTGGTTTTCGAACAGCACGCCGAGCACGATGGCAATCACGCCCAGCACCAGCACGGTGATTTTCGAAACCCGCAGCTCTTCACGTTCGGTGGCGCCTTTGCGGAACACGTTGGCGTACAGGTCGTGAGACACTGCCGATGCGCCCGCCAGCGTCAGACCGGCAACCACCGCCAGAATGGTGGCAAACGCCACGGCTGAGATGAAGCCGAGGAACAGGTTACCGCCCACCGCATTCGCCAGGTGAACCGCCGCCATGTTATTACCGCCAATCAGCGCGCCCGCAGCATCTTTGTACGCCGGATTAGCACCTACCAGCATGATTGCGCCAAAGCCGATGATAAAGGTCAGGATATAGAAATAACCCATAAAACCGGTGGCGTAGAACACGCTCTTACGTGCTTCACGGGCATCGCTTACCGTGAAGAAGCGCATCAGGATGTGCGGCAAGCCCGCCGTACCAAACATCAGGCCGAGACCTAACGACAGTGCGGAGATTGGGTCTTTTACCAACCCGCCCGGGCTCATAATGGCTGAACCTTTCGGGTGTACCGCCATCGCTTCGGTGAACAGATTATTGAAGCTAAAGCCGACGTGCTTCATCACCATAAAGGCCATAAAGCTGGCACCGAACAGCAACAGTACGGCTTTGATGATCTGTACCCAGGTGGTCGCCAACATGCCGCCAAACAAAACGTACATCATCATCAGCACGCCAACCAGTACGACAGCGATGTGATAGTTCAGACCAAACAGCAGCTCAATCAGCTTACCTGCACCAACCATCTGCGCGATCAGATACAGCGCAACCACCACCAGGGAACCACAGGCGGACAGAATACGGATTGGCCCTTGCTTCAGACGATAAGACGCAACGTCTGCAAAGGTGTAACGACCCAGGTTACGCAAACGCTCAGCAATCAGGAACAGAATAATTGGCCAGCCGACCAGGAAGCCGAGTGAATAGATCAGCCCGTCATAACCGGAGGTAAAGACCAGCGCGGAAATCCCGAGGAACGATGCCGCCGACATATAGTCGCCCGCAATCGCCAGCCCGTTCTGGAAACCGGTGATGTTACCGCCAGCGGTGTAGTAGTCATTACGCGAACGTACGCGCTTTGACGCCCAGTAGGTAATGCCGAGCGTAAAGATGACGAAAATCAGGAACATGATAATCGCCTGCCAGTTGGTTGGCTGGCGTTGGACTGCACCGCTAATAGCATCCGCCGCGTTTGCGGCGAAGGGCAGCGTGGCGGCAAGCGCCGTCAGGACTCTCTTCATGATGCTTTAACCTCGTGCAAAACCGCATTGTTCAGGCGATCGAATTCACCGTTTGCCCGCCAGATGTAGATCCCGGTCAGGATGAAGGAGATAAGGATCACACCGACCCCAATCGGAATACCGCGGGTGACGCTGGTTCCCGCGTGTAGCGGAGTACCCAGCCAGCCCGGCGCAAAGGCAATCAATAATATAAAGCTGATATAAACTGCCAGCATGATGATGGACAGAATGGTGGCAAACCGTTGCCGTTTTTCTACTAACTCCCTGAAACGCGCACTGTCTTCTATCCGCTGATAAATTTGGTCATTCATCACAGAGCTCTCCAGAGGTCCCCCTGCGTCTTTCGTGCTACAGGTTCGTTGGCCGCACTCGCCCACCCCAGTCACATAGTGAACTATGCTCTTGGGGATGTGCTCGCTTGCCGCCTTCCTGTAACACGAAATCCTTTGGGGGAGGTTTTTTATATTTCCCTCCCGGTGAAGAGAGGGTAGGGTCAGATTTGTAGGCCGGATAAGACGCTTTCGCGTCGCCATCCGGCATTTTCAGGACTTTGTTATGATGGCATCGCGATGGCCTGCTTCTCTTCGAGCAGTTTCTCCACGACGCCAGGATCGGCGAGGGTCGAGGTATCGCCCAGATTGCTGGTATCGCCCGCCGCGATTTTGCGCAGGATGCGGCGCATGATTTTGCCGGAGCGGGTTTTCGGCAGTGAGTCGGTCCAGTGCAGCACGTCTGGCGTTGCCAGCGGGCCAATTTCTTTACGCACCCAGTTGCGAACTTCGGCGTACAACTCAGGTGACGGCTCTTCACCGTGATTCAGCGTGACGTAGGCGTAGATCGCCTGGCCTTTAATATTATGCGGAATTCCCACCACCGCGGCTTCGGCAATCTTCGGATGCGACACCAGCGCCGATTCGATTTCAGCCGTTCCCAGACGGTGGCCAGAGACGTTCAGCACATCGTCCACACGTCCGGTGATCCAGTAATAGCCATCTTCGTCACGGCGCGCGCCGTCGCCGCTGAAGTACATATTCTTGAAGGTAGAGAAGTAGGTTTGCTCAAAGCGTTCGTGATCGCCAAACAGCGTTCTCGCCTGGCCTGGCCACGAGTCGGTAATCACCAGGTTACCTTCCGTCGCGCCTTCCAGTGGATTACCTTCGTTATCGACAATCGCAGGCTGTACGCCAAAGAATGGACGGGTTGCAGAACCAGCTTTCAGCTCGGTAGCGCCCGGCAGTGGGGTGATCATGAATCCCCCGGTTTCGGTCTGCCACCAGGTATCGACGACCGGGCATTTTTCGTTGCCGATCTTCTTCCAGTACCACTCCCACGCTTCCGGGTTGATCGGCTCGCCAACGGAACCCAGGATACGCAGCGACGAACGGTCAGTACCTTCAATCGCTTTGTCGCCTTCTGCCATCAGTGCGCGAATGGCGGTCGGTGCGGTATACAGAATATTGACCTGGTGCTTGTCCACAACCTGCGACATACGCGCAGGCGTTGGCCAGTTTGGTACGCCTTCGAACATCAGCGTGGTTGCGCCGCAGGCCAGCGGGCCGTACAGCAGGTAGCTGTGTCCGGTTACCCAACCCACGTCAGCGGTACACCAATAGATATCGCCCTGATGGTAATCAAACACGTACTTAAAGGTGGTTGCAGCGTAGACCAGATACCCGCCGGTGGTGTGCAGCACGCCTTTCGGCTTGCCGGTTGAACCGGAGGTATACAGGATAAACAGCGGATCTTCCGCGTTCATCTCTTCCGGTTGGTGTTCTGAGCTGGCTTTCTCGATAAGATCGGACCACCACAGGTCACGGCCTTCCTGCCACTCCGTTTTGCCACCGGTACGTTTGAGGACGACCACATGTTCAACGGTTTTCACATTTGGATTTTTCAGCGCATCATCCACGTTCTTTTTCAGTGGGATAGCGCGTCCGGCGCGAACGCCTTCGTCGGCGGTGATCACCAGGCGTGAATTGGAGTCGATAATACGTCCGGCGACGGCTTCCGGTGAGAAACCACCGAAGATGACAGAATGCACGGCCCCAATGCGGGCACAGGCCAGCATGGCAACCGCAGCTTCTGGCACCATCGGCATATAAATGGCCACCACGTCACCTTTTTTAATGCCTAAATCCAGTAGCGTATTGGCGAAACGGCAGACATCGCGATGCAACTCGCGATAGGTAATGTTTTTGCTTTGGGTAGCGTCATCGCCTTCCCAGATAATGGCGGTACGATCGCCGTTTGCCTGCAGATGGCGGTCAAGGCAGTTTGCGGCCAGGTTCAGGGTGCCGTCTTCGTACCATTTAATAGACACGTTGCCTGGTGCGAAGGAGGTGTTCTTCACCTGGCTGTACGGCTTGATCCAATCAAGAATCTTTCCCTGCTCGCCCCAAAATGTGTCGGGTTCGTTAACGGATTGCTGGTATTTCTCTGCGTACTGCTCCGGATTTATCAGGCAACGATCCGCAATGTTTGCGGGAATAGCGTGTTTATGTATTTGGCTCATGGCTTTTGTTCTCCTTGTAGGATGTTAATAATATGTCTCATAAACGTTAAATGTAGGGGCTTTGAGAGTTTTGTTTAGTATTTGCGCGGCAGATCACGCAATAAACGAATTGTGCAAATTAGCGACAAACTGAATTTTGAAGGGAACTAGCAAAAATTGATTAAATCTCGCGATAACATGCAGTTATCTAAAGGATTGTTGAAAAGGTGATCTGTCTCTGAATTAGACAAAAGAGTGAGAGATTAGAGGGGTGTTATAACTCTAAAGTGGTATTTTACATACACTTACAATTGATTAAAAACAACATTTTCAGTGTGGTTTCTTGTTACAAATAGGGTGGAGCAATGTCATGACAGTATTCGTGTGGTTGCTGTTGTGGAAAACAATAAAAGAACCGCCATTGCAGATAATGGCGTCATCTGGATGAGACCCCTATGGCAAGGATAAAATCACGCGTACGCCGTTTCTTCAGCCTGTTATTACCTTTATTATTTATTTCTGCTGTTCACGCTGAACAAACTTCTGTACCTGCAAAAACCGTCACCGTTGAAGCGAAGAATGAAACCTTCGCACCTCAGCATCCCGATCAATATCTCTCCTGGAAAGCCACGTCTGAGCAATCAGCCCGTGAAGATGCACTGGCAGAAGATCCGCGTCTGGTGATCCTGTGGGCGGGATACCCATTCTCGCGCGATTACAACAAACCGCGGGGACACGCGTATGCCGTGACCGATGTCCGTGAAACCTTACGTACCGGCGCACCAAAAACGGCAGAAGATGGTCCGTTGCCGATGGCCTGCTGGAGCTGTAAAAGCCCGGACGTAGCGCGTCTTATCCAGAAAGACGGTGAAGATGGCTACTTCCACGGTAAATGGGCGCGCGGCGGTCCGGAAATTGTTAACAACCTCGGTTGTGCGGATTGCCATAATACCGCACAACCAGACTTCGCCAAAGGCAAGCCAGAACTGACCCTGTCGCGTCCTTATGCAGAACGCGCGATGGAAGCCATCGGTAAACCGTTTGAGAAAGCCGGTCGCTTTGACCAGCAATCCATGGTCTGCGGCCAGTGCCACGTGGAATACTACTTCGACGGTAAAAACAAAGCCGTTAAGTTCCCGTGGGACGACGGCATGAAAGTCGAGAACATGGAGAAATACTACGACAACATTGCTTTCTCTGACTGGACCAACTCTCTGTCTAAAACGCCGATGCTGAAAGCGCAGCACCCGGAGTATGAAACCTGGAGCGCGGGCATTCACGGCAAGAACAACGTGACCTGTATCGACTGTCACATGCCGAAAGTGCAAAACGCGGAAGGCAAGATCTATACCGACCATAAGATTGGTAACCCGTTCGACAACTTCCCTCAGACCTGCGCGAACTGCCACACCCAGGACAAAGCGTCCCTGCAAAAAGTGGTCGCCGAGCGTAAACAGGCTATTCATGACCTGAAAATCAAAGTTGAAGATCAGCTGGTTCGTGCGCACTTCGAAGCGAAAGCCGCATGGGATGCGGGCGCGACTGAAGCGGAAATGAAGCCGATTCTGGAAGATATCCGTCACGCACAATGGCGTTGGGACCTGTCTATCGCCTCACACGGCATTCATATGCACGCCCCGGAAGAAGGCCTGCGGATGCTGGGTAGCGCAATGGATAAAGCCGCCGACGCGCGTACCAAACTGGTCCGTCTGCTGGCGACCAAAGGCATCACGCATGAAATTCCGTTGCCGGATATCTCGACCAAAGAGAAAGCCCAGGCGGCGATTGGTCTCAACATGCAGCAAATCAATGCTGAGAAGCAGGACTTCATCAAAACGGTGATTCCACAGTGGGAAGATCAGGCACGTAAAAACGGTCTGTTAAGCCAATAACCCCATTCCGCCCCGCAAGGGGCGGATAACTCAACGGAGTGAATATGAGCGTATTACGTTCGTTATTAACTGCTGGGGTGCTGGCGTCAGGCTTGTTATGGAGCCTGAGTGGAATCACTGCCACGCCAACGCCGCAGGAGTCGGATCAACGCTGGACGGTTACCCAACAGCGTAATCCGGATGCCGCCTGTCTGGACTGTCACAAGCCGGATACCGAAGGCATGCATGGTAAGCATGCGGAAGTCATCAACCCGAATAACAAACTGCCGGTCACCTGCACCAACTGTCACGGCCAGCCGTCACCGAACCACCGTGAAGGGGTGAAAGATGTGATGCGCTTTAATGAGCCGATGTACAACGTGGAGCAGCAGAACAGCGTCTGTATGTCCTGTCACCTGCCTGAGCAACTGCAAAAAGCGTTCTGGCCGCACGATGTCCACGTAACCAAAGTGGCGTGTGCCAGCTGTCACTCACTGCATCCGAAGCAAGACACGATGCAAACGCTGAGCGATAAAGGACGGATCAAGATTTGCGTCGATTGCCACAGCGATCAGCGTAACAATCCGAACTTTAACCCGGCGTCGATTCCGTTGCTTAAGGAGCATCCATGAGTTGCTCTCGTCGCCAGTTTATCACCGGCGTCGGCGCGCTGGTGGCAGTGAGCGGGACGGCGGGGCGCGTTGTGGCGAAGACACTGAACATCAACGGCGTGCGTTACGGTATGGTACATGATGAGTCATTATGCATCGGCTGTACGGCCTGTATGGATGCTTGTCGCGAAGTCAACAACGTGCCGGAAGGCGTATCGCGTCTGACGATTATTCGCAGTGAGCCGCAGGGGACGTTTCCTGATGTGAAGTATCGCTTCTTCCGTCACTCGTGCCAGCACTGCGACCACGCTCCCTGCGTTGACGTCTGCCCGACGGGGGCATCGTATCGTGATGCCGCCAGCGGCATTGTGGATGTGAACCCGGACCTTTGCGTTGGCTGCCAGTACTGCATTGCCGCGTGTCCTTATCGCGTGCGCTTTATCCATCCGGTGAGCAAAACGGCGGATAAATGCGATTTCTGCCGGAAAACCAACCTGAAAGCGGGCAAACAGCCCGCCTGCGTTGAGTCATGTCCGACGAAGGCGCTGACGTTTGGTAATCTGGACGATCCCAACAGTGATATCTCCCGTTTGTTGCAGCAGAAAACGACCTACCGTTACAAGCTGGCGTTGGGTACAAAACCGAAGGTCTACCGCGTTCCCTTTAAATTTGGGGAGGTGAGCCAATGACATCCGCTTCTGCATTTCATTTTGAATCACTGGTGTGGGACTGGCCCATTGCCATCTATCTGTTCCTGATAGGTATCTCTGCCGGACTGGTCACGCTGGCGATTCTGCTGCGTCGCTTCCATCCGGAGGCGGGCGGTTCGGACAGCACGCTGCTGCGCACTACGCTGGTGTTAGGGCCGGGGGCGATTATCCTCGGTCTGTTGATTCTGGTGTTCCACCTGACGCGTCCATGGACCTTCTGGAAACTGATGTTCCACTACAGCTTCACTTCGGTGATGTCGATGGGGGTCATGCTGTTCCAGTTGTACATGGTGGTGTTAGTGCTGTGGCTGGCAAAAATCTTTGAAAAAGAGGTAATTGCTCTGCAACAGCGCTGGCTGCCGCGGTTAGGTATCGTGCAGAAAGTATTGACGCTGATCGCGCCTTTCCATCGTGCGCTTGAGACGTTAATGCTGGTGCTGGCGGTCCTGCTCGGGGCGTACACCGGTTTTCTGCTGTCGGCGCTGAAATCTTACCCGTTCCTGAATAACCCGATCCTGCCGGTGCTGTTCCTGTTCTCTGGGATCTCCTCCGGCGCCGCGGTGGCGCTGATCGCCATGGCGTTACGCCATCGTAGCAATCCGCACAGTACCGAAGCGCACTTTGTGCATCGTATGGAAGTCCCGGTGGTATGGCTGGAGATCTTCCTGCTGGCGGCGTTCTTCGTCGGTCTGGCGCTGGGCGATGACGGCAAAATGCGCGCGCTGGCGGCGGCACTGGGCGGTGGATTCTGGACCTGGTGGTTCTGGCTTGGCGTGGCTGGGCTTGGGCTGATACTGCCGATGCTGCTAAAACCCTGGGCCAACCGCAGTTCGACGTTTCATGGCGTGCTGGCAGTCTGCGGCGCCAGCCTGACCGGCGTACTGCTGCTGCGTTTTTTTATACTCTATGCGGGTCAGCTAACCGTTGCGTAAGGTGATATCTGGACGTTCTCCTTCCTGAAGCCGGTTTTCTGGCGCTGTTATTAAGCCTTGGGGTCAACGTGTTGACCCCGCTTGCCGTGCTGGTGGGTGTCCGCCAGCGCTGGCAAGGGGTGATGCGGCTTGCAACGGTGGGCGTGTGGGCGCAATTTACCCTGCTACTGCTGGCTTTTGCCATTCTGGTATTCTGCTTTTTGACCAGCGACTTTTCGGTGGTCTACGTTGCTCAGCACAGCTACAGCCTGCTGCCGTGGGGATTAAAACTGGCGGCGGTGTGGGGCGGTCATGAAGGATCGCTGCTGCTGTGGGTGCTGTTTCTTTCCGGCTGGAGCGCGCTGTTCGCTTTACGCTATCGGCGTGATACCGACGCGCTGTTTCCGATGACGCTCAGCGTCCTCTCAATGATTACAGCCCTGCTGCTACTGTTTGTGGTGGTATGGTCCGATCCGTTTGTGCGTATCTTCCCGCCAGCCATTGAAGGGCGCGACCTTAACCCGATGCTGCAACATCTCGGGTTAATCCTCCATCCACCTCTGCTGTATCTGGGTTACGGTGGTTTGATGGTGGCGGCAGGCGTGGCGCTGGCCTCGCTGCTACGTGGTGACTTTAATACGCAGAGCGCCTGGGTGTGCTGGCGCTGGGCGCTGCCCGGCTGGTGCGCGCTGACGCTGGGGATTATCCTCGGCTCCTGGTGGGCCTACTGCGAGCTGGGCTGGGGCGGCTGGTGGTTCTGGGACCCGGTTGAAAATGCCTCCTTATTACCCTGGCTTTCCGCCAGCGCGCTGCTGCATAGCCTGTATATCACGCGCCAGCGCGGAATCTTCCGCCACTGGTCGCTGTTGCTGGCGATCGTCACGCTGATTTTATCGCTGCTTGGGACGCTGATTGTACGTTCCGGTATTCTCGTTTCGGTGCATGCTTTCGCGTTGGATAACGTCCGCGCCGCGCCGCTGTTTGCGCTGTTTACCGTGTTGAGTCTGGCGTCGCTCGGGCTGTACGCCTGGCGGGGCCAGCAAGTCCGGCAGAATGCGCGTTTTGGCGGTTGGTCACGCGAGATGCTGATTCTGGTTGCGCTACTGCTCTTTAGTGCGGTGCTGCTGATTGTGTTGATTGGCACGCTCTACCCGATGATTTACGGGCTGTTCGGCTGGGGACGGCTCTCCGTAGGCGCACCGTACTTTAATCGCGCTACGCTGCCCTTTGGCCTGCTGATGCTGCTGGTTATCGTGCTGGCAACGGTCAGAAGCCGCAACGTGTCTTTCCGCATCCAGCTTCCGGCACTGCTGGCGCATGCCGGGGTGCTGGTGTTTGCGGCGGGGATCGTCTTTTCCAGCGGTAGCCGTCAGGAGATAAGCCTGAACCTGAGCCCTGGGCAGCAGGTTGAACTGGCGGGTTACATTTTCCGTTTTGAGCGTCTCGACCTGGAAGCCAAAGGTAACTACACCAGTGAAAAAGCGCAGATCACGCTGTGGCACAATGAGAAACGTATTGGCAGCCTGCAACCCGAAAGGCGCTTCTATGCCGCGCGCCGTCAACAGATGATGGAGCCGGGGATCCGCTGGAATCTGATGCATGACTGGTACGCGGTAATGGGTGAAAAAACCGGACCTGACCGCTATGCCATGCGTTTGTACGTGCAGACCGGCGTGCGCTGGATTTGGGGTGGGGGACTATTAATGGTCCTTGGCGCGCTGCTGAGCGCATGGCGAGGAAGGAAGCATCCAGAGTTTTTGCCTGATGGCGCTGCGCTTATCAGGTCTACGAGTGAAAAGCAGGGTAGGACGGATAAGGCGTTCACGCCGCCATCCGGCAAAACGATGTTACTTGTGGCTTTACTGATTTTTCTACCTTTTACCACCCATGCCCAGGTTGTGGATACCTGGCGCTTTGAAAATCCGCAACAGCAGGAACAAGCGCTGTCCATTGCCAGCCAGCTTCGCTGCCCGCAGTGTCAGAACCAAAACCTACTGGAATCCAATGCGCCGGTAGCGGTCAGTATGCGCCATCAGGTTTATAGCATGGTGGCGGAAGGGAAAAGCGAAGCCGAGATCACGACATGGATGACCGAGCGTTACGGTGACTTCGTTCGTTATAATCCGCCGCTGAACGAGCAAACGCTGCTGCTGTGGGCGTTACCGTGCCTGTTGTTATTGCTGGTAGGGGTGGTGGTCTGGCGAGTGAGAAGACGTCAGCATACGGAGGAAGGTGAACAATGAACCAGTCCGAACCGCTGTTACGCCCAATGCCTGTGAAGCGGCTGACCGCTGCGGCTGTGCTGATGGTTGTGGCCTGCATTGGAGGCTACTTGTTGACGCCAAAATGGCAGGCGGTTCGTCAGGAGCAAACGAGACTGGCAGACCCTTTACATGCTTTCTCCGATGAAAATGTTCAGGAAAAACAGTTGCTTTTGCTGCAATCGCAGATTCGCGCTAATCCCCAGGACGGCGTGAAATGGGCGCAACTCGGGGAGTACTATCTTTGGCAAAACGCGTATCATAATGCGCTGCTGGCCTACGAACAGGCGCTGCGTGTCGGCGGTGAAAATGCTGAGATCTATTCAGCGATGGCAACGGTATTGTATTACCAGGCCGGACAACATATGACGCCGCCCACTCGCGAGATGATTGATAAGGCTCTGGCGCTGGACCCGGCAGAGGTCACCGCGCTGATGCTGTTAGCCTCAGATGCGTTTATGCAGGCAGACTACGCCCAGGCTATTTCAGTGTGGCAAAAGGTTATGGATTTAAACTCGCCTAGGGTGAACCGGGCACAGCTCGTTGACTCTATTAATATGGCGAAGTTATTGCAGAATCGGCAAAAATAAATTTGTTTTTTTTGTGATTTGTATCATTTGGCCTGTTTAAAAAACAGGCAAACGAACAAATTGGCGAAAAAAACTCACACCATGACTTCTTCATTTTTGAACATATTAAAATTCTTTTATAACAAAAAGTTATTCATCAATACCGCGATAAAATTGCATTTTTATGCATAAAATCAGCCAAAAGCCCTGTTCTTAGAGGGTTGCGCGGAATGCCATGCAGATGATAATGATAATAAGCGTTAAAAAACTCCATAAACGAACGCAACACAATTCATACCCTTTCAGTATGTACTATTCCCACACACCGCATGTGGAATAGCGCTCCATCGAGGAAGTCCGTTGTTATGAAAAATTTGAAAGTCAGCCTGGCATGGCAGATTCTAATCGCCATGGTGCTGGGCATTCTGCTAGGGAGTTACCTGCATTACCATAGTGACAGCCGTGAATGGCTGGTTGTAAACCTGCTGTCACCGGCGGGCGATATCTTTATCCATCTGATCAAAATGATCGTTGTGCCCATTGTCATCTCTACGCTGGTTGTCGGTATCGCCGGAGTCGGTGATGCAAAACAGCTGGGCCGCATTGGCGCCAAAACTATTCTCTATTTCGAAGTGATCACCACCGTGGCGATTATCCTTGGGATCACGCTGGCTAATGTGTTCCAGCCGGGTTCCGGGATTGATATGTCGCAACTGGCGACCGTGGATATTTCGAAATATCAAAGCACGACTGCAGAAGTACAGAGCCACGCGCATGGTTTGATGGGGACAATTTTGTCACTGGTGCCGACCAATATCGTCGCCTCGATGGCAAAAGGCGATATGCTGCCGATTATCTTCTTCTCGGTGCTGTTCGGTTTAGGTTTGTCTTCCTTGCCAGCCACTCATCGCGAACCGCTGGTTACCGTGTTCCGCTCTATTTCCGAAACCATGTTTAAAGTGACCCACATGGTTATGCGCTATGCGCCAGTCGGCGTTTTCGCGCTGATTGCCGTTACCGTCGCGAACTTCGGTTTTGCCTCCCTGTGGCCGCTGGCGAAGCTGGTGCTGTTGGTGCACTTTGCCATCCTGTTCTTCGCGCTGGTGGTGTTGGGGATTGTCGCGCGTATCTGCGGTTTGAGCATCTGGATCCTGATCCGCATTCTGAAAGACGAGTTGATTCTGGCTTACTCTACCGCCAGCTCCGAGAGCGTACTGCCGCGTATTATCGAGAAGATGGAAGCCTACGGCGCACCGGCGTCAATCACCAGCTTTGTGGTGCCGACCGGCTACTCATTCAACCTTGATGGTTCAACGCTGTACCAGAGTATTGCCGCGATCTTTATTGCGCAGCTGTATGGTATCGACCTGTCGCTGTGGCAGGAAATCGTGCTGGTGTTGACGTTGATGGTGACCTCGAAAGGGATTGCGGGCGTGCCGGGCGTATCATTCGTGGTGCTGCTGGCAACGCTTGGCAGCGTGGGGATCCCGCTGGAAGGCCTGGCGTTTATTGCTGGTGTTGACCGTATTCTCGACATGGCGCGTACCGCGCTGAACGTGGTGGGTAACGCACTGGCGGTGCTGGTTATCTCCAAGTGGGAACACAAATTTGACCGCAAAAAAGCGCTGGCCTATGAGCGCGAAGTATTAGGTAAATTTGATAAGACCGCCTTGTAGGCCGGATAAGGCAACGCCGCCATCCGGCAACCTGCTCCGGGTTGCCTGATGGCGCTACGCTTATCAGGCCTACAACGACTACCCGTTGGTTAACTTATCAAACTCTTCGCAGCCGGTATCGAATCCTTCCGTACAGCTCAGATTCAGCCAGTGCAGTGCCTTCTGTTTATTCTTCACGATAAAACCCTGCTCACCGTTTAAGAACATCATTCCGGCCCAGTACTCGGAATAACCTGTGCGGGAAATGGCTGAGCTACGCTTGAAATACCACGTCGCTTTCTCATCGTCTGCGGGAATACCCACGCCGTTGGCGTAAATCAGCCCAAGCAGCATTTGCGCGTCGACAGCGGAATCATTTTCCAGGTCTTCGGAGGCGTTTTGCAGCAAGGTAATGGCTTTGGGGTAATCGGTGTGTCCAGCCTGAGTGTTGACCAGAATACGCGCCAGCGTAATTTCCCCAGTTTTACTGCCTGCCTGGGTCGCTTTTTCCGCCAGCGTTTTGGCCTGGGGGTAATCCAGACTGACCGGATTGGTAATCTTAATTTGTGCCAGCAATGCGTAAGCATCGGCATCACCATTGTCGGCGGCTTTTTGCGCCCAATATTCCGCTTTACCCAAATCGCCTGAGCTAAACCAGGTATCAGCGAGGAAATATTGTGCACGTCGGTCTCCGGACTCGGCGGCTTTCAAAAACTGACTACCGGGCTCTTCGGCATGGACAAAGCATGTCATTAACACCATCAAGGCGAAAAGTCGTTTCATCTTATATTTAGATTTAGTGTAGGGAATGAACAGTATAGAGAGATTATGTGCATAAAAAAACGGCCTCCGAATGGAGGCCGTCAGGGGAAGCTTAACCCATCGCGCTTTCGCGCAGGCTGGCTTTCAGCTTGGTGTACTCATCAATGACATACTGCTCCGCAGCGCGCTGATCGGCAATGCGTTCAACGTTTACAGCACAGTACTTGTACTCCGGCGTTTTGGTAATCGGACTTAAGTTCTCGGTTACCAGTTCATTACATGCGCCAATCCACCACTGGTAGGTCATGTAAATCGCGCCTTTGTTTGGACGATCGCTGACTGCCGCGCGGGTAATGACCCGGCCTTTACGCGAGTTCACCCACACCAGCTCTTCATCCTGGATGCCCAGGCGTTCTGCGTCGGCGGTGTTGATCTGGGCATAGCCCGGTTCATCCGCCAGCGCGGCCAACGCCGCACAGTTACCGGTCATCGAACGGCAAGAGTAGTGGCCGACTTCACGCACTGTAGACAGTACCATCGGGTACTCCTCAGTGAGTTTGTCGATTGGCGCTACCCAGTCGCAGGTGAAGAACTGCGCCAGGCCGTTCGGGGTGTCGAACTTCTCTTTGAAGAGATAAGACGTACCCTGGTCGGCTTCTGAGGTGTCGCGGCAAGGCCACTGGATATAACCCAGTTCGCCCATTTTCTCGTAAGTGGCGCCGTAGAAATCCGGGCACAGATGACGCAACTCGTCCCAGATTTCCTGGGTGTTGTTGTAGTGCATCGGGTAGCCCATACGGGTGGCGATTTCACTGATAATCTGCCAGTCCGTTTTCAGATCCCACTTCGGCTCAACGGCTTTAAAGAAGCGCTGGAAGCCACGGTCAGCTGCGGAGAATACGCCTTCATGCTCACCCCATGACGTAGACGGTAAAATAACGTCTGCGGCAGCGGCAGTTTTGGTCATGAAGATATCCTGCACGATGACCAGTTCCAGATCCTCAAAGCCTTTGCGCACTGCGGAGAGTTCAGCATCGGTTTGTAATGGATCTTCACCCATGATGTACGCCGCGCGTACTTCGCCATGCGCTGCACGGTGCGGCAGTTCGCTGATGCGATAGCCGGTATGAGCAGGCAGACTTTCCACGCCCCAGGCTTTAGCGAACTTCTCGCGGTTAGCCGGATCTTTCACATACTGATAGCCCGGATAAGTATCCGGCAGTGCGCCCATGTCACATGCGCCCTGAACGTTGTTCTGCCCACGAACCGGGTTAACGCCCACGCTCGGCTTACCGAGGTTGCCGGTCAGCATTGCGAGGCTGGTCAGTGAACGCACGGTTTCCACGCCCTGATAGAACTGGGTAACACCCATGCCCCACAGGATTGCCGCGCTTTTCGCCGTGGCATACATACGTGCAGCCTGACGAATATCCTGCGCGCTAACGCCAGTGATATCTTCGACGGACTCCGGCGTGTAGCCTTCGACGATCTTGCTATACTCTTCGAATCCTTCCGTACGGGAGGCGACGAACGCCTGGTCGTACAGTTTTTCTTCGATGATGACATGCCCCATGGCGTTGAGCAGCGCGATGTTCGAGCCGTTTTTCAACGCGATGTGCATGTCGGCAATACGCGCGGTTTCAATTTTGCGCGGATCGCAGACGATGATTTTCGCCCCGTTACGTTTAGCATTAATCACGTGATTCGCCACGATCGGGTGGGAATCCGCCGGGTTGTACCCGAAGATGAATACTAAATCTGTGTTATCAATTTCATTGATAGCATTACTCATTGCGCCGTTACCGACCGATTGGTGCAGACCTGCAACCGATGGACCGTGTCAGACGCGAGCGCAGCAGTCAACGTTATTGGTACCAATAACGGCGCGCGCGAATTTTTGCATTACATAGTTGGTTTCGTTACCTGTACCGCGAGATGAACCGGTCGTCTGAATAGCGTCCGGGCCATACTTCGCTTTGATGGCGCTCAGACGACTGGCGACGTAATTCAGCGCTTCATCCCAGGAAACAGATTCCAGTTTGCCGCCACGCTGGCGACGGATCATAGGGGTTTTCAGACGAGGGGTCAGGATCTGGGTATCATTGATAAAATCCCAGCCATAGTAGCCCTTCAGACACAGGGTACCCTGGTTGGTTTTCCCCTGCGCCGCTTCAGCCCGGACGATTTTGCCGTTATCGACCACCAGGTTGATTTTGCAACCTGATGCGCAATATGGGCAAACCGTGACGACTTTTTTCATCGGTCTCGCTCCAGTTAATCAAATCGCGCATACGCGCTTGTCGTTTTTGTTATGCATCTTTTATGCCATGTTTTTATCAGGGGCATTAGTCGATATTACGGGCGAATTTTGCGCAAAACCCTGACGAAAAACAGGCTGTCGTCATATTTGACGTGACGAATCTCCAATACGTGACGCCCCGGCAGTGTGACCGAGGTTATGTTTCCCGCACATCCTTGTGCCTTATCGCTGTCACTCTGTGCAGAATCAATCACACTCATTTAAGTTGGCCAGAAATGGGGAAAAACAATGAAGCCAGCCATACTGGTTGTGGATGATGACATCGCTGTCTGCACGCTTTTACAGGATGTGCTGAGCGAACACGTCTTTACGGTGACCGCCTGTCACACCGGGCAGGAGGCGCTGCGCTGCATTGAGACTCAGCCGGATATCGCTCTGGTATTGCTGGACATGATGTTGCCCGATATCAACGGTCTGATGGTGTTGCAGCAGGTGCAAAAGATGAGACCCGGATTACCGGTAGTCATGCTGACGGGCTTAGGCGGCGAGTCGGATGTGGTTGTTGGGCTGGAAATGGGGGCTGACGACTATATCGGTAAGCCGTTCAATGCGCGGGTGCTGGTGGCGCGGGTAAAGGCGGTGCTCAGACGCGTTGGCGTGTTAACGGCAGAAAGCGGCGGCCCGCAAACCACGGGGCTTTCTTTCAATGGCTGGCATCTGGATACCGCCGGTTGCCAGCTGCATAATCCCCAGCAGTTGAAGGTGGAGTTGACGCAGGGGGAATACAGCCTGCTGTTGGCGCTGGCCCAAAATGCCCGCCGGGTGCTGAGCCGGGAACAGCTTCTGGAGCTGACGCGCAGCGACAGCGTAGAGGTGTTTGACCGCACTATTGACGTGTTAATCATGCGGCTGCGGCGAAAAATAGAGAACAACCCGCACCAGCCAATGTTGATCAAAACCCTGCGCGGGCTGGGTTATGTGTTTGCCGCCGACGTGCAACATCACGATAAGGCGGCGTGAACGTGTGCAGTTGCCGGATGCGGCGTAAACGCCTTATCCGGCCTACAAAAGCGATAACAACTCTGTAGGCCTGATAAGCGCAGCGCATCAGGCATATTTCCGGACGATGCGGTCGTAGGCCTGATAAGCGTAGCGCATCAGGCGTCAGCCATTTCTGCTTTCAACTCTGCCAGCGTCTTCGCGCCATCTATCGCATTCGCGCACAGCAAGCTTGCCCGCGCACAGGCGTGTGCCAACCTGACGCTGTCCGTCAGCGACCAGCGCTCATGACAGCCATACAAAAATCCAGCGCAAAACGCATCTCCCGCTCCGACGCTGCCAACGATCTCCTCCTGCGCCAGGTACTGCGACGGGATCCAGACGCCCGGCAGATCCGGCGCTTCACCCCAGGCACCTTCCGGACAGTGGATCACCACCCGCTGGCGTACACCTGCATTCAATAATTCGCGTGCGGCGGTGGCGATGTGCGCAATATGCAGTTCGCCGTTGGGCTGGCGGATCTCCAGCCCGCTGAACTCCCCGGCTTCCAGCTCGTTAATCACCAGATAGTCGAGATGGCGCAGGGCTGGCATCACCAGCGGTTGATAGCGCGGGTCGCCCTTACGTGAGACCAGATCCAGCGACGTTTCAAAGCCGTTGTCGCGCATTTGCGCCAGCAGCCGTGCGCTACGCGTCCCGAACTCCTCATCCGGCATGTCCAGACTGTCGAGCAGCAGCAGATATCCCAGATGGAAGATTTTCATCGAGGTATCCAGTTGCTCAAACGCAGGCAGATCGAGTAGCCGATTGGCACCGGGCGAGTGGAAAAAGGTGCGCTGACCGCTGGGATCGGTCATCACCTGCGACATCGACGTGGGGGCGAATGTGGTGCGCTGCACGTGTTGGCGATTAACGTGATACTGCTCCAGCATCGCCATAATGTAGTCGCCGTCGCTGTCCTGACCGATTAACCCCACCGCCTGCAACGGCAGCCCAGTGTGCATTTTTGCCAGCGTCAGCAGCACATTAAGCGGCGCACCGCCCGTGGCGCGTTCGCTACGGGTGATTTCCGCCAGCCAGCCACGTTCCGGCCACTGCACAATTTGATGCACGTGATCGACCAGCATGTTGCCTGCGGCGATAACGCCTTTGCGTTCCATCAGACCCGTCCCGCGCTGCCAAAAATGCGCATCTGTTCCGAAACGGTATCGGTAATGGCCTCTTCAATGCCGAGCAGCAGTTCGGCGAATTCGTCGTACAGCGGCTGGCGATTCGCCATCCGTGTTTCTACCGCCGACAGCGCCGCCTGCGACATGCCGGTATAGAAGTTGATTTTGTGAATGCCGAGTTCAATCGCACGCTTGAAATCGTCGTCGCTGATGCCGGAGCCGCCGTGCAGTACCAGCGGGATTGCCGCCTGCTGGCGAATGGCGTCCAGACGCGGGAAGTCGAGCAGCGGTTCGCCTTTGTATTTGCCGTGGGCATTGCCAATGGCGACCGCCAGCGCGTCAATCCCGGTTCTGTCGACGAAATCACGCGCCATCATTGGGTCGGTAAACAGCGACTCGTCGGCATGACCGTACAGCGCGCCGCCCTCATCACCGCCCACCGCACCCAGTTCGGCTTCCACCGACACGCCGACGGCATGGCACATTTTCACCACTTCGCGGGTCTGGCGGATATTTTCTTCATACTCCAGCGTGGAACCATCGAACATCACTGAACTGAAACCTAAGCGTAGCGCCCGCACCACTGACTCAAAGTGCAGGCCGTGGTCAAGGTTCAGCACCACCGGAATGTCATGCCTGGCGGCTTCGAATTTGACCGCTTCGACCAGAGAATCCAGCGAGATATATTTAAAATGCACCTCGGCGATATTGATGATAAACGGCGAACGTTCCTGTTTAGCTGCGGCAAACAGCGCGCGCAGGAAGTGTGAATCCAGAACATTAAATGCCCCTAAGGCATAGTGATGCTCACGGGCATGGGCAAGACCATCAGCGAGAGATATCAACGGCATAATGCGCTCCTTGGTTAGCGGAACAGGCGATATTCGTTACACAGCACCAGCTGCGCCGGCTCGTCTTCTTCAATGTCGTTATAGCGGGCGATCGGTTGCAAAAAGTGATTATCGTGGTCGTCGTCATTAACAGAAGAAACCTCGCCGACCAGCACGTCGCCAAAACCTTCTTCCGCCCAGAAGCTGTGATACAGGCCCGGCGGCAGGCAGATGCTTTCACCCGGCGTCAGGCGTAACTGACTGCCCGCTGCATGGGTTTGCCGACAGCCGTCAATCACTACGCTCACGTCGGTCTCCTCCGTTTGTTCCCGGATCCCCGCATTCCACAGTTCCACAATTAAATTGCCGCCGCCGCGATTGATAATGTCTTCGCGTTTGCGCCAGTGAAAATGCATCGGCGTGACCTGCGCATCGCGAACATGCATGATTTTCTCGGCGTAGCATTTCTCGTAAGGCATGCCTTTCGGCGAGCCATTACGCAGAGTGAACAGCGTTAACCCTTGCGCGGCGAAATTGTTGCCGCCAAATGCGGTGACATCCCAACCGAGCTTAAGGTCGAACACTTCGCTCCAGGCTGCAGCATCAAGCTTGCGCCATTGGGTCGGGGGGAAGCTGGCAAAAGGGGGGAGATGCACGTCGTGCTGAGAGAAAAACTGGCGCGTGTGGCCAAGGATCTCGTTTATTGCGGAGCGTTTCATCGGCTGAATCCTCCTTAATATAATGCCGGATGGCACCGCGCTTATCCGGCCTACAAATTCATAGCGATCTTGTAGGCCGTATAGGGCATTTTTGCCGCCATCCGGCGTTGTTGTGGCGGGCTATTTAACCGTCCAACCCTTATAACTGCCGACGTTGTTTTTATCGATCATCGTCACCGGGATCAGTACGGGTTCTTTCGGGGCGGGTTTCCCCTGCAATATGTCATAGCCGATTTCGACCGCTTTGGCAGCCATCACCTGCGGATCTTGTGCCGGAGTCGCCACAAATAGTGAGTTTTCGCGCTTCAGCGCTTCTTCACCGTCCGGGGATCCATCTACGCCGACAATAAAGAATTCGCTACGCTGCGCCTGTTTTGCCGCCAGATCGGCACCGATCGCCGTCGGATCGTTAATGGCGAATACGCCGTCGATCTTCGGATTCGCCGCCAGCAGCGCGGTCATGATCTCCAGCCCGCCTTCGCGACTGCCTTTGGCGTTTTGGTTATGCGACAGCACCTTGATGTCCGGGTGGCGTTTGAACTCAGTCTGGCAGCCTTCCACGCGGTTCTGGACGGCGGAAACCGGCGGCCCGTTGATGATGACGACGTTGCCTTTGCCTTTCAGGCGGTCGGTAATGTATTTACAGGCCATTTCACCTGCCTGGGTGTTATCGGAGGTAATGGTCGCGTCTGCGCCTTCCGCCGCCACGTCAACGGCAACCACCACGATCCCGGCGTCTTTCGCGCGTTTTACCGCCGGGCCGATGCCTTTGGAGTCGGCGGCGTTAAGGATAATCATGTCGACTTTTGCGGCAATAAAGTTGTCGATCTGCGACACCTGTTGCCCCAAATCGTAACCGCTGGAAACCAGCGTTACTTTAACGCTATCACCTGCCAGCTTGCGTGCTTCCAGCTCCGCGCCTTTGGTGATCTGCACGAAGAACGGGTTGGCCAGATCGCCCACCGTAACGCCAATCGATTTCAGTTCTTTTGCCTGCACAAACGGAGCTGCAGCAAGCAGGGCGCCAGCACAGAGCGCGGTCACTAATGGCTTCAAACGCATACTCGTTTCCTCACGTAGGGTATTGTTGTTATACGCCTGATGGCGCTGCGCTTATCAGGCCTACGAATGAGTAGGCCAGTAAGCTTGTCTATGCACTTTGATGGTGTCGGGTACGGTATTTGTCGATCAGCACCGCTATGATGATCACCGCCCCTTTGATCACCAGTTGCCAGAAATAGGAGACGCCCATCAGCGTCATACCGTTATTGAGCGTGGCGATTATCAACGCCCCCACCAGCGTGCCGGTGATGGTGCCGATCCCGCCAACAAAGCTGGTGCCGCCGAGGATCACCGCCGCGATGGCGTCCAGCTCGTAACCCATGCCTAAGTTGCCGTTGGCGCTATACAGCCGCGAGGCGCTCATCACCCCGCCAAGACCTGAGAGCAAACCGCTCATGCCGTAGACGAACAGCAGCACCAGCCACACTTTGATGCCGGTTAAACGTGCGGCCTGCATATTGCCGCCGACCGCGTAGATATGAACGCCGAGCGTGGTGCGGCGCAGAATGAACCAGCACACCACCACCACCGCCAGCGCAATGACCACCAGCCACGGAACCGGGCCGAGATAGTTGTTACCGATCCACTCAAAGCTGATATTGGAGTTAATCACCGTTGTACCGTCGGCCAGCAGATAGGCCGCACCGCGCAGCGCCGTATAGGTTCCAAGCGTGACGATAAACGGCGGTAGTCCGGCAAAAGCGACCAGCGCGCCGTTAAACAATCCCAGCACCAGACCGAGCATCAGCGCCGCCGGAATCGATAGCATGGCAAGCTCAGGAATAAGAGAAACGACCATGGCTGCGACAGCGGTGGTACCGAGAATCGAGCCAACCGAGAGGTCGATCCCGCCGGTCAAAATAATGAAGGTCATGCCAGCCGCCAGCACGATGTTGATCGAGGCCTGACGGGTAATATTCAGCAGGTTACTTTCGGTAAAAAAGTTAGGCGCGATAAAGCCAAATACCGCCACAATCAGGATGAGAATCGGTAAGATGCCGACCGTTTGCATCAGATCGCTCATCAGCATTTTTTTTGCGGAGGCGGATTTTGCCACCTGCTGGGGAGTGGTTGGATTATTCATGGGGTACCGCCTGATGGTGGGAGTCGTTCACGCCGGTTGCCAGCGTCATAATATTTTCCTGGGTAATACTTTGTCCGTTCAGCTCGCCGGCAATACTGCCTTCCCGCATGACATACACGCGATCGCTCATACCGACGACTTCCGGCAGCTCGCTGGAGATCATCAGGATCGCTACGCCTTTGCGCGCCATATCGTTCATGATCCGGTAGATCTCGCTTTTGGCACCGACGTCCACGCCGCGCGTGGGTTCATCGAGGATCAAAATACGTGGGCCGATCGCGACCCAGCGTGAAATCAGCAGTTTTTGCTGATTTCCGCCGGACAGCCCACCCGCGCGTACCTGTGCGTGCGGCACGCGGATGTTGAGCAGCTTGATGGCGTCATCGGAAATAGCCTGCGCCTTTTTGCGATCGAGCATGCCCCAGTTGGCGTCACGCTCCAGCGTTGCCATGGTGATGTTTTCTGCCGCTGCCAGCTCTAAAAATAATCCCTGTTCTTTGCGGTTTTCCGTCAGAAAGCCAATGCCGTGGTCAATCGCCTCGCGGGGGGAGTGGATCACTACCGGTTCACCGTCTACTTCAATCATGCCGCCGATGGCTTTACGCACGCCAAAAATCAGCTGAGCCAGTTCAGAACGCCCGGCACCGACTAGCCCGGCCAGGCCGACGATCTCCCCGGAGCGCACCAGCAAGCTGCACGGCTGGACTTTATGGCCGTCGGTCAGGTGATGAACATTGAGGCGTGCTTTACCTAAGGGAATGTCGCGCTCTTTGTTGAACAGATCGCTCAACGGACGGCCCACCATCATGCGTACCAGCTCCGAGGCGTTGAGCTTGTCGCGGGTCAGGCTGCCAACATATTGCCCATCGCGCAGGACGCTGACGCGGTCCGAGAGTTCGTACACTTCCGCCATGCGGTGGCTGATGTAGATAATCGCCATCCCCTCATCGCGCAGGCGCATGATCAGTTCAAACAGGCGGTGAGTTTCACGTGAGGAGAGGGCGGCGGTGGGTTCATCCATTACCAGAATGCGGCTGTTACGGTGCAGGGCGCGGGCAATTTCCACCTGCTGCTGTTCGGCGATGGTCAACGTCATCACACGGTCGCTGGCCTTAAACTGGGCGCCGAGTCGGTCGATGACTTTCTGCGACTGCATGACCATCTCTTTACGCTGGACCAGCCCGCCGCGCGACAGCTCGCTGCCAAGAAAGATATTTTCCGCTACCGTCAGGTTCGGCGCGAGCTGCATCTCCTGATAAATCAGCGTGATGCCTGCGCTAAGTGCATCTTTAGGACCGCGAATATGGAACGGCAGACCGTCAATCAGGATCTCACCGCTGGTGGCGGTATAGGCGCCTGCGAGGATCTTCATCAGGGTGCTCTTCCCCGCGCCATTCTCGCCCATCAGGGCATGAATCTCGCCCGGCCAGACCGTTAAATCGACCCCTTTCAGCGCGTAAAATTTGCCAAACGCTTTAGCAATGTTGCGCATCTCCAGAACCGGTGTCCTGCTCATGGCGGATCTCCTGTGGGGTGGCCGATATCAGCAGTCCATCACAGGAATGTAAATGCAAAATGTCAGAAGCCGTTCATATTTGTCATATTGCGATTTTTCTTCACGGAGCGTGATATGCCGCAACCGGGACGTCACTTTTTCGCCAGTGCGCGCGGACGATTGCTGTTCTTCAATCTGCTGGTGGTGGCTGTCACGCTGATGGTGAGCGGCGTGGCGGTGCTGGGTTTTCAGCATGCCAGTCAGATTCAGGAGCAGGTGCAGCAGCAAACCGTTGACGACATGACCGGCAGCATGAACCTGGCGCGGGATACGGCGAACGTGGCGACGGCGGCGGTGCGGTTGTCGCAGGTGGTCGGGGCGCTGGAATACAAAGGGGAAGCGGAGCGGCTGCAGGAGACCCAGCGGGCGCTGAAGCAGTCGCTGCAACAACTGGCTACCGCGCCGCTGGCACAGCAAGAGCCGGTGCTGGTCGAGCGTATTATCCAGCGCAGTAATGAACTACAAAGCAGCGTAGAAGGGATGTTGAAGCGCGGGCAGCGGCGACACCTGGAGCGTAACGCGTTGCTCAGTTCGCTGTATCAAAATCAAAGCTATTTACGTCATCTGCAAAAGTTGACCGGCGCGCAGGATGATGCGCTGCTGGGGCAGATGGACCGCTTAATTGTTGCCGCCATCGACACGCCCACGCCGCGTTCGGTGGTGAAACAACTGGATGCGGTGATGCCTGCGCTTCCCTTGCGCCATGCTAGTCCGCTAATTAGCGGTATCCTCAACGACTTCAACCAGGAGCTGCATAAGCTGGAGCCGCTCTCTTCCGCGCTGGAGCAGAGCGATTTGGCCATCAACTGGTATATGTTTCATATCAAAGCGCTGGTGGCGATCCTCAACAGCGATATCAATCAGTATGCCTCGCAGGTGGCGCTGATCTCAGAGCAACGGGTGGCGCAAAGCCATCAGGAACTGCAATCCGGCGCGATGTTTATTTTAGTGTTTGCGCTGCTGGCGGTGGTGATCACCGGTTTTGCCGGGTGGTATATCTACCGTAATCTCGGTTCCAACCTGACGGCCATTTCACGGGCGATGACCCGGCTGGCGCACGGTGAATCAGACGTCAGCGTCCCGGCCCTGCAGCGGCGTGATGAGTTAGGCGAACTGGCCCGCGCTTTTAGCGTCTTTGCCCGGAATACGGCGTCGCTGGAGCACACCACCCGACTGCTAAAAGAAAAAACCAGCCAGATGGAAATCGATCGCACCGAGCGTCAGGGGCTGGAAGAGGCGCTGTTGCACAGCCAAAAGCTGAAGGCGGTGGGGCAACTGACGGGGGGATTAGCACATGATTTCAATAACCTGCTGGCGGTTATTATTGGCAGTCTGGATCTGGTGAATCCGGAGTCGCCCGATGCGCCACGGGTCAATCGGGCGCTAAAAGCCGCCGAGCGTGGGGCGTTGCTTACCCAGCGACTGCTGGCCTTTTCGCGCAAACAGTCGTTGCACCCTCATGCGGTGGAGCTGAAAACGCTGCTGGAAAATCTGGGCGAACTGATGCGCCACTCTCTTCCGGCCACGTTGACGCTGGAGATTGAAGCCCAGTCTCCCGCCTGGCCCGCGTGGATTGACGTCAGCCAACTGGAAAACGCCATTATCAATCTGGTGATGAACGCCCGTGACGCCATGGACGGGCAGGCGGGCACGATTAAAATCCGTACCTGGAATCAGCGGGTCACGCGCAGCGATGGGCGCAAGCAGGATATGGTGATGCTGGAGGTGGCCGACCAGGGGAGCGGGATGTCACAGGAGGTGAAAGCCCAGGTCTTCGAACCGTTTTTCACCACCAAACAGACCGGTAGCGGCAGCGGACTGGGGCTGTCGATGGTTTACGGTTTTGTGCGCCAGTCCGGAGGTCGGGTGGAGATTGAAAGCGCTCCCGGGCAGGGAACGACGGTCAGGCTACAACTGCCTCGCGCCGTTGTGCCGGTGCAGGCTCAGGCAGAACCGGTGGCGGTACATGCGGCGAACAGCGGTGAAAAACTGGTGTTGGTGCTTGAAGATGAAGCCGATGTACGCCAGACGTTGTGCGAGCAGTTACACCTGCTGGGCTACCTGACGTTAGAGGCCGCCAACGGGGAACAGGCGATGCATATGCTGGCGGCTTCATCCGAGATTGATATTTTTATCAGCGACTTAATGCTGCCAGGTGGTTTAAGCGGCGTGGATGTGGTTAACCATGCCCAGGCACATTATCCGCAGTTGTCCATCCTGCTGATAAGCGGTCAGGATTTACGCCCGGCGCATAACCCGGCGTTGCCGGATGTGGCGCTATTGCGTAAGCCTTTTACTCGGGGAGAACTGGCGCAGGCGCTGCGGCATTCGCGTAATTGAGATTCCTCCGCTACCCGCGCAAATACGCTTTGATTACCGTGGGGCGAGTTTCTTGATGAGGCTGGTTTTATGCAACGCTCCGCGACATTCCTTCTTTTTAGTTTGCTAATGCTGACCACCGTATCGGCACAGGCGGATATTATCGATGACGCCATTGGTAATATTCAGCAGGCGATTAACGACGCATACAAACCGGACAACGGGCGGGATTATGATGACTCCCGTGATGAAAGCTGGCAGCGCCAGATGAGTGACGACCGGCGCAGGCAATATGACAATCGCCGCCGCCAGTTTGAAGATCGACGTCGCCAACTGGATGACCGTCAGCGCCAGCTCGATCAAGAACGGCGTCAGTTAGAAGACGAAGAGCGCAGAATGGAAGAAGATTACGATCGTTAGCGGTAACGATTAAATTTATGGGTATTTTATCTTTCTGGCAGGGATCTATCTGCTCGCCCAACGGCTCACCATTTTATGTTAATGAATGCACTTGAGCACAGTGCATGTATGCACTACAATCTCTCTATGCTTATGGAAAAGGTGCTGGCAATGGAATGTCTAAATCATTAAATATCAGAAATTTTCGGGATACATGGCTTGAAGATTTTTTTGAACGGGCGACATCGCACAGAAAAATACCTGCGGATATTCACACTGCATTAGCCAGAAAGCTGGATATCATTAATGCGGCTGTTTCGCATCGGGATTTGCGCTCGCCACCCGGTAACAGATATGAAGAGTTAACCGGAAAGTTACAGGAATATTCTTCAATCAGAGTAAACAAGCAGTACCGATTAATATTTAAATGGATTAATGGTAAGGCCGAAGATGTGTACTTAGATCCACACATCTATTAGAGAAAACGTAAGGTAACGATATGAAACAGGCATCCAGAAAACCAACGACTGTGGGTGATATCCTGCAATATGAATACCTGGAACCGCTTGATCTGAAAATCAACGATCTGGCTGAAATTCTGCATGTTCACCGCAATACAGTGAGCGCACTGGTCAACAATAATCGCAAATTAACAACGGATATGGCGTTTCGTTTGGCAAAAGCGTTCGATACCTCCGTTGATTTCTGGCGTAACCTACAGGCGGCGGTTGACCTGTGGGAAGTTGAAAATGACATGCGGGCGCAAGAAGAACTGAACCGGATTGTTTCAGTTAAAGATTTTATTGCGCAGCGAGATGTCGGCGCAAAAAAAGTCGCTTAATCATCTGTTTGTAGGCCGGATAAGATGTTTTCATCGCATCCGGCAAATTTCCTTACTCCAGCACAATCTCCATTCCGTCATATCCTGCCTCAAACCCTACTGGTAGCGGATGTTCCATCATCCACAGATCAAACTGATGGCTGATATGCGTCAGGATCACCCGTGGGCAGCGGATGAAGTCGTTCAATGCGATAACGGTGTTTAAATCACAATGATTGCGCGGTGGCTCGGCGCGCGGGGCATGGCTGCAGTCGATGATAATCACCTGAGGCTGGTTATTGTGGAGAAACTTCAACGTCTTGTCGGGAAGTCCGGCGGTATCGGAGAGCCACGCCACGCGGCTATGTGCGGTCTCCAGCAGATAACCAAACGTCAGCTTTGAATGGTTGAGCGGTAGCGGCGTTACCTGCAATCCTTGCAGGTCGAACACCACGAACGGTGCCACGGTATGGCTAAAATCGAGGATGCCGGGATGCTTAAACAGATCGTCGCAACCCTGTTCATCCGGCGGACCGTACACTGGGATAGTCGCCCCCACACCCCAGCGCAACGGAAACAGCCCTTGCACATGATCCATATGATAGTGGGTCAGCAGAAACTGCTGGAAGCTGCCCGCCGGCCATTCGTCCATCAGATGCGGGATCCCCGCGTCCAGCAGCGTCACCGCATTATTGAACCTGACCACCCCGCTACAAGGGCGTCGACGGTATTGCGCCTGTAAGCGTGCTCGTTGGCAGGCCGCACAGTCGCAGCCAAATGTCGGCACCAGCTGCGCGCCGCCCGTTCCCGTCAGCGTAATGGTCAGACTCATGGCTCCCCCTACAACGGTTTAGTGAAGCGAAAATGGCTCTGGGTATAGCCTTCGCGCTGATAAAAACGGTGAGCGTTAAGGCGTTGAGTGCTGGTGGAAAGCTCGGTCATCTCTGCACCCGCTTCGCGCGCGGTGGCTTCGGCCCAGGCCAGTAACTGACTGCCTACCGTTAATCCTCGCGCCTGCGGCATCACCACCAGTTCCTGTATTTCGCCAATCCAGTTAGCGTGGTGCAGATGAAACTGCAGGTGCAGACCGATCAAGCCGACGACCTGTCCGTCGAGCTGCGCCAGTTGGTAGTGCATATTGGGATCTTGCAGATTTGCGGCGTATCCGGCACTAAAGGCCTGCAGGTCGAATTGACCCTGTTTCAACTCACAGATGAGCGCATAAACCGCATCGGTATCGTATAGCGTAGCGCGGCGTAATTCACAGACAGACATGTTTCTTCTCCTTGCGTCCCATCAGTGTGAGTAGTGTATCGACAGACTGTAGCAAACTTCCATCGTTGTTCAGGACGTGGCAGTCATACGGGGCGTAGCGGGCTGCGCGCTCAAGACGGGCGGCGATTTCCGTTTCGCTCTCCCGTCCACGAGCCTGCAAGCGCTGGCGTAAAATCGCCGGAGAAACCTGTAAGCAAATGGGGAGTAAAGATGTGCCGTAACGGGCCTGCGCCTGGGGCAGATGCGCCCGTGAGCCGTTGACCACCACATCAAAACCGGCGTGTAGCCAGAGGTCAATCTCCACGCCAACGCCGTAGTAGAAGCCATTGGCGTGCCAGCTCAGCGCCAGCAGGTTCTGCCCGGCGCGGGTAAAAAACTCTTGTTCGCTCAGCGCAATATGATTTTCATTTCCGGCGTTGGCGGCGCGGGTGATGTAACGGTGCGCCACCAGCAGTTGCGCCGGTTCCTGCTGGCGGAGTTCGGCCAGCAGACTGTCCTTACCGGAGCCGGATGGCCCCATCAGCCAGATCAGTTTACCCATAGTCAGAATACCCTTTTGCCCTGACGCCAGACGTGGTCGATATGGATGTTGCCGCCTTTGCGGTGTGCCAGCACCAGATCCGCGCGTTTGCCTTCGGCAACAACGCCACGATCGTCGAGATTTAATGCCCGCGCCGGATTGCGGGTCACCATGTGAATGGCCTGCGGCAGGGTAAAGCGGTTGGCGTCGTCATCCGCTACGCGAAATGCCGCGTCGAGCAGGCTGGCGGGGTAATAGTCGGAAGAGAGAATATCCAAAAGCCCCAGCTCAGCCAGCTTATGCGCCGCCACATTGCCGGAATGAGATCCTCCGCGCACGATGTTCGGCGCGCCCATCAGCACGTTCATACCATGCTGGCGCGAGGCTTCAGCCGCTTCGAAGGTGGTGGGAAATTCGGCGATCACGCTGCCAAGCTGGTGCGATTCCAGCACATGATCATGGGTGGCATCATCATGGCTCGCCAGCGCAATCTGGCGCTCACGACACATCTGGGCAATCGCCGCGCGATTGGGCTGTGACCAACGCGCCGCCAGCGCTAACTGTTCTTCTTCATAGCGGGCCATCTGCTCGTCGGTGAGCGAATACTTGCCTTGATAATACTCGCGGTACTTCTCGCGATTGGCGAACTGACGCTGGCCTGGCGAGTGATCCATCAGCGACACCAGCGTTACCGGCTCGCGGCTGACCAGTTTTTCAAACAGCGGCAGGGTAGTGTGATGCGGCAGCTCACAGCGCAGGTGCAGGCGATGCTCGGCGCGATTGACCCCGCGCTTTTGCGTCTCTTCGACTGCATTGATCATCTTCTCCAGATTTTCCAGACGGTCGCCGCCGTCGCGTACATCGCCAATTGCCACCGCGTCCAGCACGGTGGTAATGCCGCTGGCGACCATTAGCGCGTCGTGACTGCTCATCGCCGAGTGGGCAGGCCAGTCTACCTTCGGGCGCGGGGTGAAAAATTTGTCGAGATTATCGGTATGCAGCTCGATAAGCCCTGGTAACAGCCAGCCGCCTTCGCCGTCCAGCGCCTCAGGTAGGCTGCTCGGACTTTCTGCAAAGGTGCGAATGACCCCGCCCTCGATTTCCAGCGATCCTTGCACCACTTCATCTTCCAGTACCAGCTTTACATTATTGATAATCATGCTGTTGTTCCCATCAGATGCAGACGATCCGCTACGCGGTCGCGCACGGTTTGATCGTGAAAAATGCCGACAATTGCTGCGCCGCGGGCTTTCGCCTCTTCAATTAATGCGACGACGGCGGCGCTGTTTTTGGCGTCCAGCGAGGCGGTAGGCTCATCGAGCAGAAGAATTGGGTAATCGACGATAAACCCGCGAGCGATGTTGACGCGCTGCTGTTCGCCGCCGGAAAAGGTCGACGGCGCCAGGTGCCACAACCGCTCCGGCACGTTCAGGCGGGTAAGCAGGTTAGCTGCTTTGGCTGCACACTCCTCACGGGAGACCCCCAGATCCAGCAGCGGTTGCATCACCACGTCCAGCGCGGAAATCCTCGGGATCACGCGCAGGAACTGGCTCACCCAGCCGATGGTTGAACGGCGAACCTCCAGTACTTTGCGCGCCGGGGCCTGCACCAGATCGACCCATTCATCGCTGTGGCGGATGTGGATGTGTCCTTCATCCGGCAGGTAGTTGGCGTACAGCGAACGCAGCAATGTGGATTTGCCGCTGCCCGAGTGACCGTGCAGCACCACGCATTCGCCGCTTTTAACGTCCAGAGTGGCGTTTTGCAGCACCGGCAGACGCACGCCGTTTTGCTGATGCAGGACAAAGGTTTTACTGACATTTTCAACGCGGATCGCGTTCATTTTTAGCCTCTTTAGACATTTTTGCGTTCGATTGCCTGATGGCGCTTCGCTTATCAGGCCTACAACCAATGCCGCTCCGTAGGCCGGATAAGGCGTAGCCGACATCCGGCACAAGCGATACCACTCCGTAGGCCGGATAAGGCGTAGCCGCCATCCGGCACAAGCGATGCCGCTCCGTAGGCCGGATAAGGCGTAGCCGCCATCCGGCACAAGCGATACCGCTCCGTAGGCCAGATAAGGCGTAGCCGACATCCGGCACAAGCGATGCCGCTCCGTAGGCCGGATAAGGCGTAGCCGACATCCGGCACAACAAAAAATCAGTTCTGCAACACCGACGACACCAGCAGCTGGGTATACGGATGATGCGGATCGTCGAGCACGCGGTCAGTTAACCCACTTTCCACCACCTGACCTTGCTTCATCACCAGTAAACGGTCGGCCAGCAGGCGCGCGACGCCCAAATCGTGGGTGACAATCACTACCGCCAGATCCAGTTCCACCACCAGGCCGCGCAGCAGGTCCAGCAGTTTGGCCTGTACGGAAACGTCCAGCCCGCCGGTAGGTTCGTCCATAAACACCAGTTTGGGATGGGTGACGAGGTTGCGGGCAATCTGCAGGCGCTGCTGCATGCCGCCAGAAAAGGTGGTGGGTAGATCGTCGATACGCGAGGCAGGGATCTCTACCTCCTCCAGCCAGCGCTGCGCGGTGGCGCGGATGTCGCCGTAGTGACGTGCGCCGGTGGCCATCAGACGTTCGCCGATATTGCCGCCTGCGGAGACCTGACGGCGCAGGCCATCCAGCGGATGCTGATGCACCACGCCCCATTCGGTGCGCAGCAGACGGCGACGGTCGGCCTCATTCATGCCGTACAGCGAACGGTTCTGATACAAAATCTCACCGCTCTGCGGCGTCAGCCGTGAAGAGATCGATTTCAGCAGCGTGGTTTTGCCGGAACCGGACTCGCCGACGATGCCCAGCACTTCGCCTGGCCACAGGTCAAAAGAGACATCGCTGAAGCCTTTGCCCGGCGCGTAGAGATGGGTCAGGTTGTTGACTGAAAGCAGCGGTTGCGTCATTTGCTGAGGGCCTCGCTCTGTTGGCGGCAGTAGTCGGTGTCGGAGCAGACAAACATGCGTTTGCCGGTGTCATCGAGCACCACTTCATCGAGATAGCTGTGGGTTGAGCCGCAGATGGCGCAAGGCTCATCCCAGCTCTGCACGGTAAACGGGTGATCGTCGAAATCGAGGCTTTCCACGCGGGTGTAAGGTGGAACGGCATAGATACGCTTTTCGCGGCCAGCGCCAAACAGTTGCAGGGCTGGCATCATGTCCATCTTTGGATTGTCGAATTTCGGGATGGGCGACGGGTCCATGACGTAGCGGTCATTGACCTTCACCGGATAGGCGTAAGTGGTGGCAATATGGCCGAAGCGGGCGATATCTTCATACAGTTTTACCTGCATGATGCCGTACTCTTCCAGTGCGTGCATGGTGCGAGTTTCCGTTTCACGCGGTTCGATAAAGCGCAGCGGCTCAGGGATCGGTACCTGGAAGATGATTATCTGATCTTCCACCAGCGGCGTTTCCGGGATGCGGTGGCGGGTTTGGATCAGCGTCGCATCTTCCGTACGCTCAGTGGTATTCACCCCGGTCACACGCTTGAAGAAATTACGAATCGACACGGCGTTAGTGGTGTCGTCTGCGCCCTGGTCAATCACCTTCAGTACGTCCGGCTCGCCAATCACGCTGGCGGTAAGCTGAATACCGCCGGTTCCCCAGCCGTAGGGCATCGGCATCTCACGTCCGCCAAACGGGACCTGGTAACCCGGGATTGCCACCGCTTTCAGAATGGCGCGGCGGATCATGCGTTTGGTCTGCTCATCAAGATAGGCAAAGTTGTAGCCGGAGAGGTTAGTGGTCACGGGTGGCCTCCTGTTGCAGGCGTTTGAGCAGTTCCAGTTCGGCCTGGAAATCGACGTAATGGGGAAGTTTGAGGTGCGAAACAAAACCCGCCGCCTCGACGTTATCCGCATGCGCCAGCACGAACTCTTCGTCCTGCGCCGGTCCTGTGACCGTTTCATCGTATTCGGCTGCCTGTAGGGCGCGGTCCACCAGCGCCATCGCCATCGCTTTACGTTCGCTCATACCGAACACCAGCCCGTAGCCGCGGGTAAAATGGGGGGATTCATTTTCTGGCGCGACAAACCCGTTGACCATTTCACATTCGGTCATCAGCAGTTCGCCGATGTTCACCGCAAATCCCAGCTCTTCCGGCACCGTTTCCAGTGCCACATAGCCGCTGCGGATTTCGGCGGCAAACGGGTGATTGCGCCCGTAGCCGCGCTGGGTGGAGTAGGCCAGCGCCAGCAGATAGCCTTCGTCGCCGCGCATCAGCTGTTGCAGGCGTGAAGCACGTGAACAGGGATAAACCGGCGGTGTGCGGGTGATGTCGTCGGGTGTCGCGCCATCATCCTCTTCACGCTTTGCCAGCCCTTGGTTGGCCAGCAGGGAAAAGACGTGCGGGGAGGCATCCTGCACGCCGTCTGCGCTGCGCAGAGGCGGCGTTTCGCCATTGGCCAGCAGGGTAAAATCCAGCAAGCGATGGGTGTAGTCATAGGTTGGACCCAACAGTTGCCCGCCGGGAATATCTTTGTAGACCGCCGAGATTCGGCGCTCAAGGCGCATTTCTGCGCTGTTAACCGGTTCACTGACCGCCACTTTTGCCAGCGTAGTGCGGTAGGCGCGGAGCAAAAAGATGGCTTCGACGTTATCGCCGCTGGCCTGCTTCAGCGCCAGTGCCGCCAGTTCACGGTCGGCAATACCGCCTTCGGTCATCACCCGGTCAACGGCCAGGTTCATCTGCTGTTCGATTTGCGCCACGCTCAGTTCAGCAATGGTTTCATCGCCCCGGCGTCGGTTGTCCTGCAGGGCGTGGGCGTTGGCTATCGCCTTTTCGCCCCCTTTGACGGCGACGTACATCAGCACACCTCCACATGGGTGGTTCGCGGAATAGCCAGCAGGCGTTCGCCGCAGGTGAGGATCAGATCGACCCCCAGTGGGAACGGGTGCGGGCGTTCGGTGAGTTCATGAATCAGGCATTCCGGCAGCTGTGGCGCGATCATGCGCTCTTCGGCGATGCCCGCGCCGGTCAGACGCAGCATGCGTCCGCCGCTTAAGCCAGAGACCTGCACAATCAGCGTGGCGCTGGTCTCTGGCGCGACGGCTGAACCGGCGGAGAGGGCGTTAAGCTGTTCGCTGCTGATGCGCTCGTCGGCGACGGCAAAGGCCGCCAGCTGCGGCTGATCCACCAGCGGCGCGTTGGTATGAAAACGCAGGTTCTGGCGGGCAATATCGTTATCCATCGACGGCGCCAGCCAGACCGGCGTGTCGCCATCGACCAGGGTCAGCAGCACGCTGGTGGTTGCCAGACCCAGCGGCTGCCAGCCGTGTTTCAGTTGATGCAGGGCGACGATTACGCCCGGTTCGCTCATGGCTTTCAGCAGGCGACGAAAGCTCTGCTGAGCATCCTGAACGGGTAAATTAAAAGCGGTCAGAAGTGCTGTAGATCGTGTCATGCGTTATCTCCGCGTACCAGCGTGAAGAAGTCGACCCGGCTGGCGTTGACTTCGGCACGGCGTGCGTTAATCAGCGCATCGCGTTCCGCTTCCAGCGGGGCAATTAAGGTTTCCATTAGGTTCTGGAAATGCGTTTGTTCCTGCAGCAGTGCGTCAATCACCGCGCACTGCTCGGCATGTTGTTTATTGCGTCCCAGCAGGTAGCTGTAACCCAGCGTGCCGCTCTGCAGGCGTACCACTGCGCGGGTAAGCGTGGTGTCGCCGGCAAAGAAGCGGTTGCCGGTACCGCCCATACGGGCCTGGATCTGCATCAGTCCGCTTTCCGGGGCGCGGATAAGTTCATAGTCCGGCGTTAGTTTGAGCGCGGTGATGCGGGCGTTCAGGGCATCGGCATTGCTGTAAGCCAGCGCGCGCATCCAGCGCTGGCGGGTGGCGGTATCGAAATGCATTCAGTGCTCCATAGTGAATTCGATCATGTCGGCGCGGGTCAGGCTGACGGAGTATTCCGCCGCGTGTTCTTCGCCTTCACGGTGGTTCAGGGTGCGCACGCACAGCAGCGGCGCCATATTGGGGATTTCCAGTACCTTGCTCTCTTTGGCCTGCGCGCGGCGGGCGCTGATGCGCGTTTGCGTGCGTAGCAGCGTCAGACCGGACTGTTCGCGCAGGTAGTCATGCAGCGAACCGCTGTTGAAGCCTTGCAGCAGCGGCCACAGCGAGAGGTCGGAAAAATAGTGGTCGATCTGGCACAGTGCGATGCCGTTAACCCGGCGCAGGGTGCGCAGGTGAATCACGTTATCGCCCTCGTTTATGCTGAGCGCATCGGCAATGTGGCTGGAGGCCGGACGCAGCACCGCCAGCAGTTTTTCGCTGGTGGGATGGCTGCCCTGGTCCAGCAGATTCTGACTAAAGCGCGCCTGGGCATTAAGCGGGTAATCGAACGGGCGCATCAGCACCAGCACGCCGACGCCCTGACGACGCTGAACCCAACCGCGTTCAACCAACTGGTCAATGGCGCGGCGCAGGGTGTGGCGGTTTACCTCGTAGCGCGCGGCAAGCTGATGCTCGGCAGGCAGATAGTCACCGCAGCGATAATGTTGACGTAGCTCCTGCTCAAGTCTCGCGGCAATTTCCTGATAACGCGTTGGATAACTGGTCGGATGTGTAGACAAGTGCATAGCAATCAATGCCTCGCTAATCAGATAAAGTGCTTACGCAAACGCTGGGAAAGGAAATCCAACAGGCTGACGGTGACGATGATTAACACCATCAGGGCGCAGGTTTGCTGGAACTGAAAGCCGCGAATCGCTTCCCATAAGGTCACGCCAATACCGCCTGCACCCACCATTCCGACCACCGTGGCCGAGCGAACGTTGGATTCAAAGCGATACAGCGAGTAAGAGATAAGCAGCGGCATGACCTGTGGCAGAACGCCGTACAGAATCTCTTCAATTTTGTTGGCACCGGTGGCGCGAATGCCTTCTACCGGACCTGGCTCAATAGCTTCTACCGCTTCGGAAAGCAGCTTGGAGAGCACCCCGGTAGTGTGGATAAACAGCGCCATCACCCCGGCGAATGGGCCTAACCCGACGGCGACCACGAACAGCATGGCGAAGACCATTTCATTGATGGCGCGGCAGGCGTCCATCAGGCGACGCATTGGCTGGTAAATCCACCACGGCACGAGGTTATCGGCGCACATCAGGCCGAAGGGAATCGACAGCACAACGGCGAGGGCAGTCCCCCAGACGGCAATTTGCAGGGTGACGGCCATTTCACCGAGATAGTCCTGCCACTGGCTGAAGTCCGGCGGGAAGAAGTCGGCGGCGAAGGTCGCCATATTGCCGGAATCCTGGATCAGCGTGAGCGGGGCCATTTCGGCACCTTTCCACGAGACCACCAGCACGGCGAGAAGAATGGCCCAGCTCAGCAGCGAGAACCAGCTACGTTTGGGCGGGGCGACGGTGATGGTTTGCATGTTTAGCTCCTGGGTGTCGATGTTTCGGGTCTGTTGTAGGCCGGATAAGGTGCTGGCACCGCCATCCGGCATGGAATCCCTTGCATTGCCTGATGGCGCTGCGCTTATCAGGCCTACAATTTGGTCACCAGGTTTACTGCACCGCTTTGGTGACGCTGGTCATAGCGCCCAGTGCGGCGGTCAGACGGTCAAGGTCATCGAGCTGTGCTTTCAATGCCGAGGTTTTGCTGGTTTTCTCTTCCTCGTTCAGCCCTTTGTTGTCCTTCACACCCTGCATCTCTTTAAACAGTGCCAACTGGCGAATCGGCACCAGTTGCAGATCGCTGGAGGCGCGGAACGGTGCCCATCCCAGGCGTTCCAGTACGGTTTTCTGTTCCGGCGTTTTGCCGTAATTCATAAAGAAGTCGTACACCTTGTCCTTGGTGGTTTCGGAGAGGTTTTTACGCCAGACGATCGGATCGCCCGGGATCAGCGGCGACTTCCAGATCACCTTCAGTTCTTTCAGTTTTTCCGGCGCGGAAGTTTTCAGCTTGTCGAGGTTTTCGGTGTTGTTGGTGGCGACATCGACCTGCTTGTTGGCGACGGCCAGCGCGTTGGTTTCGTGTCCGGCGTTAACGGTGCGTTTGAAGTCGCTGGCGGAGATGTTGTTTTTGGCGAAGACGTAGTAGCCGGGGACGAGGAAGCCTGACGTTGAGTTGGGATCGCCGTTGCCGAAGGTCAGATCCTTACGTTTGGCGATCAGATCGTTCAGGTTATTGATCGGACTGTCTTTGTTAACGATCAACACGCTCCAGTAACCTGGGGATCCGTCGGCGGCGACGGTCTGGGCAAACACTTGCCCGTTAGCGCGATCCACCGCTTCCATTGCCGAGAGGTTGCCGTACCAGGCGATATCAACTTTGTTAAAGCGCATTCCCTGGATGATCCCGGCGTAGTCCGGGGCGAAGAAGGCGTTCACTTTCACGCCCAGTGATTTTTCCATGTCCTTCAGGAACGGTTCCCACTGCGGTTTCAGGTTTTGCTGTGATTCGGTCGAAATAATGCCAAAGTTCAGCGCTTTTTCTTGCTCTTCGGCATGGGCCGGGGTGAGCAGTGTGCTGAGACTAAACATGCTGGTGAAAGCCAGCGCGGCAATTGTTCTATAACTCATTTCCATTCCTCATTGTGGGGATGTCAGGCAGCCTGCGCGCTCTGTTCGATGCGGTTCATGCTGCGGTAGAGATGGTCAAAACGATCGTTATCAAAATGCTGGCTGCTGCCATCAAAGAAGACGTTGCCCTGGCGCAGCGCGACGATGCGTTCGCAGTAGCGCAGGGCGTAATCCACCTGATGCAGCGTGACGACCACGGTGATGCCGTCGGTCTGGTTTATGTCGCGTAGGGTGTCCATCACGATGCGGGCGGATTCCGGGTCCAGCGAAGCAATCGGCTCATCGGCGAGGATCACTTTGGCCTGCTGCATCAGTGCGCGGGCGATTGCAACGCGCTGCTGCTGACCGCCCGAAAGCGTGGAAACGCGCTGGTATGCAAAGTGCGCCATGCCCACGCGGGTCAGCGCCTGTAATGCACGCTGTTTTTGTTCCTGGCTAAACCAGCTAAAACAGGTACGCCAGAACGGCGTGCTGCCGAGCGCGCCAATCAGGACGTTCTCCAGCACCGTCAGGCGGTTCACCAGATTGAACTGCTGGAAGATGTAGCCGGTGTGGGCGCGGCTTTTGCGGATATCGCGCGCCAGGCGGCCTTCATGTTGAACGGTGCGGCCCAGCAGCTCGACGCGGCTACCGGGGGATTTATCACCGGTGATCAAACCGCTTAAATGACGTAAAAGGGTGGATTTGCCGGAGCCAGACGGCCCAAGCAGAGCCACCATCTCACCGGAACAGATGTTCAGATCAACCGCATTGAGCGCCTGATGTTGATTGAAGGACTTGGAGAGTTTCTCGACGCGAATAATCGTTTGCATGATGCGGCCTCCCTAAAAAAGTGGCCCCATCGTGGCGGATCAATGTGACGTTTTCGTTAAGGGATGGTTACTCGACGATGAAGAGTTGAGCGCTGTTTGATGACAGTACGGGAGGGCTGGCCTCCCGTTGGATTACTCTGTAGGGGGTTGCTGTTGTTTGACGACGTTGATCATCCACGGCACGCCATACTGGTCGCTCACTTTACCGAAACCGTGGGCCCAGAAGGTTTCCTGCCAGTCCATTTCGATTTTTCCGTTTGCTGCCAGGTTATCAAACCAGCGTTTGCCTTCATCGACGTTTTGCGTGTCGAGCACCAGCGTGAAGCCAGAGTAGTGAGCATTTCCGTCCGGGGCGCTATCGCTCATCATGATGTCACTGCCCGCAACGCGCAGGTTGGCGTGGGCGATGGCGGTGTCGGGGAATTTCAAGCCTGAAGGGCAACCATCTTCGCTATCCTGCGCCGATTTGGGCATTTCACCGAAGTTGATTTTGTAGAGTAGCTCAGCGCCTAACGTTTTTTGATAGTAGGCGATAGCGTCAGCGCAGTTGCCTGCAAAGGAGATATAGGGACTTAGCGGCATAATCTTTACCTCAGGTAAAAGAAGCCAATTAAGTGTAGTTAGCGTCTGCAAAAATAAACCAGGCGGGAAGTATGAGCTTCCCGCCTGGCAGATGAGCTGGTGTTGACCTGATTAGCGTCGCGCTATCAGGCAATTTGCATCAGTTCTTTTTCACAAACTCAGATTTCAGCTTCATTGGGCCAAAGCCATCGATTTTGCAATCGATGTTGTGGTCACCTTCAACCAAACGAATGTTTTTCACTTTGGTACCAATCTTCAGCATGGAAGAGCTACCTTTTACCTTCAGGTCTTTCACGACGGTAACGCTGTCGCCGTCAGCCAGCAGGTTGCCGTTGGCATCTTTAACGATCAGTTCGTCGCTGTCCTGCGCCGGTTCAGCATCGTTCCATTCGTGAGCGCATTCCGGGCAGATGAACATGCCGTTATCTTCGTAAGTGTATTCGGAGTTGCATTGCGGGCAGTGTGGTAATGACATGTGGATTTCCTCAAAAGTCAGCAGGGGCAAATGCGCCCAAAAAATGGCAGATTGCCGAAAAAGGCCGCAATTATACATAAAATCCCTGCATTTGTCGGGACTACTGCGCGATTACGCAAAATGATCTGCTGCAAAGACCCTTTGCTTTCACCTCAATGAAAGTATGGCGGAATATTTTTTAAGGGAAATTGCTACGCTTAGATATTTAAGATAAGGTGAGGCGAAATATCTGATATTCATAGGTAACATTGCTTAGAAATGCCTAAGTCATTGTGATTGAATATCATTGACCCCCTTAAATTTAGTAGGGGGATTCCGCTGGCATTTTTTAAAACTGAACTACGCTGTCTATCTTTCTTACTTATTTTCATAAGTGAGAGGCATCAGGCCAGCGGTTATACACCAAATTTATTTTAATAATATCAATTGGTTGTTTTGATTTTAATTATTTCTATACGTAATTATAAAAGCCAAAAAATCTATAAATAAAACGATTGGGCTAAATAAAAGCAATGCCATTTGCGTTAAGGAAAAATTTTCCATGCACACACAGACAATATATGAATTAAGTCAGGAAGCGGAACGCTTGCTGATGCTCTCGCTTGAACATCTCAGGCAATTGCAAAAATTGCCTATGACGTCGTTGGATGATGTCGCGCTAAAACAAGGAGAGCATAGCAGTCAGGTTGTTCAGCCCCTGCATTTCAGCGCGCGTGGCATGGATGTCCAGCAAGCAACGCTCAATAATGAGCTGCGCAAGATTACGCGTCTGGAAATGGTGCTGGCGATTGTTGGCACGATGAAAGCGGGAAAATCGACGACGATTAACGCGATTGTGGGGACAGAGGTGTTACCTAATCGTAATCGCCCCATGACGGCGTTACCAACGCTAATACGCCATACGCCGGGGCAGAAAGAGCCGGTGCTGCATTTTTCACATGTCGCGCCGATCGATGCCTTAATGAAGGTTTTGCAGCAGCGCGTGCGCGAGTGCGATCGCCTGCGTCTTACGCAGACCCTGGAAATTGACAAGGATATGAATGTCCTGCTGCAACATATTGAAAATGGTGTGGCATTTGAACGGTATTATCTTGGCGCACAGCCTATTTTCCATTGCCTTAAAAGCCTGAACGACCTGGTGCGCCTGTCAAAAGCATTGGACGTTGATTTTCCTTTTGCCGCCTATGCCGCGATTGAGCATATTCCGGTTATTGAAGTTGAGTTTGTCCATTTGGCCGGACAGGCAAGCTACCCAGGGCAATTAACGCTGCTGGATACGCCGGGGCCGAACGAGGCAGGACAACCGCACTTACAAAAAATGCTCAATGAACAGCTGGTGCGGGCCTCTGCGGTGCTGGCGGTGTTGGATTACACCCAACTGAAATCGATTTCCGATGAGGAAGTGCGTCAGGCGATTATGGCGGTCGGCAAGTCAGTACCGCTGTATGCGCTGGTGAACAAGTTCGATCAGAAAGACCGCAACAGTGATGATGAAGAACAGGTGCGGGCGTTGATTTCCGGCACGTTGATGCAAGGCGGAATTGCCCCTGAAAGAATTTATCCGGTCTCCTCAATGTGGGGCTATCTGGCGAACAGGGCGCGTCATGAGCTGACGACGCGCGGGCGACTGCCGGATCATCAGGAGCAACGTTGGGTGCAGGATTTTGCCGAAGCGGCGCTTGGCAGACGCTGGCGCACCACCGATCTTGACGATACAGAACACATCCGCCATGCCGCCGACCTGTTGTGGGAAGACTCGCTGTTTGAACAGCCAATTCAGAAAGTGATCCACGCCGCTTATGCTAATGCTTCGCTGTATGCACTTCGCTCAGCGTCACATAAGTTATTGAACTATGCACAAAGCGTGCACGAATATCTGGAATTTCGCGCCCACGGGTTAACGGTCGCCTATGACAAACTGCGGCTGAACATCACGCATATTGAAGAGGATATGCAGCAGTTAGAAGTGAGCCAGGGGCGGGTGAGCGATGAAGTCAGCCATGAAGTAGAACTGGCGCTGGAGGCTGCCGCTGCCTATCTCAGTGAGCAACAGACTGAGATTCTTTGCGGTATCAACACGTTCTTTGTCAAAGAAAACGTCCTGATGATGTCACAACACGGTCTGGGGAATGCTGTGAATACGGCAGAAATGGCCGGAGAGATGTTGGTGCTGCATGATGAAGGGCAGGCGAAAATTGTGTTAGATAAAATTCGCTCGTCCTGTGAGGGGGTATTGCTGGCGGCGCAGGAAAGCATCAGCCGGGACTTAGCCCTGCGTTTTGAACAGCTTGAGTCGACGCTCTCCCGGGCGCTAAATGACGCGATGCGGCCAATTGAGCAAAGGGTGAAAGAGGAGCTAAACCACGCCGGTTTTCGTGCGCGGATCCGTTTTCCAGCGTTCCATACGGCGATGTTTAATTTCAATACCCGCCAATTGTTTAACGAGGCCATTGAGCAGGATATTCCGGCAGAAAATGCGCCGTCTACTGGCGGTGTGGTGCGTGACACTTTCTCTCGTTGGCTAAATCAACCCAACTGGGGATGGAATGATTACGTCGAAACAAAAACGCGTTATCTCATTGATATGGGCGCATTGCATAAAAACCTTGTGCAGTACGTTTCCCAGTTTTGCCAACAAATTCGTAAAGCTTTAGCTGCTCAGGTCGATATCTCCGTTACGGCTGGCATGGCCACATTTTTTGCTGATTTCTCTCTGTGCCTGGCGCAATTGCAGTCGAGTCTGAGTGAGAGTCTGACGCTACGCCAACAAAATGAATCCGCGGTGAATGCAATGAATGAGCAATTGCAGCAGCGCATTACGATTGCGGCATGGCTTTATGAAGATTCCCGATTGCTGCGTGACGATATCAATACCCTTTTTGCAACCGAGCACACATGACTAACGTTTTACTGGAAGGCCCCGGGAGGACGCTGGAGTGTGTCTACCCGAAGTTTATGGTCGATCTGGTTCAGGGAGATGAAACCAAACGTTCCGGCGGTTTTCTGCAACAGCAGCAGCGGCTGCGTGCGCGTCTGACGCAGGAAGTGTTATCCCAGACGCAACTGCGTGCGTGGGTGATGGCGGGAGTGTCCAGCGAGCATCTGGTGATGCGCCTTAAGCTGGTGGAGAAGCTGGCAGGCATGATTGATCCGGGTCATCTGGCGCTAGTACGGATCGCCGAAGGGCTGATGTTTTTGCAACAAACAGAACACCCGCGTGGGCTTTCAACCCCCGGTCTTTTACAGCAAATAAATTCACTGACTGACTGGTTTACCCAACGCGCGGCGTATAAAGAGAAGGCGCTGACCCAGCGCGGCCTCACGGTTCAGGCGGGCGAGCATAGCGAACAAATTTTTACCCGCTGGCGGGCTGGCGCGTATGACGGCTGGTCGTTACCAGGACGCTGTTTTGTCGCGCTGGAGGAGCTACGTTGGGGAGCTTTTGGTGATGCCTGCCGGTTAGCGAATGCCGATGTGGTGTTAATGCTAAAAGATAACCTGCGAACCATGGCGGCTCAGGCATTGGCGGACAGCGTGAATGCAGCGCCCGCTACGCGTCATTATTATCATCATTGGCTCAGCACGCCAGCTGTCGGCGGATCGGGCGAGTATAACGATATGCTGAGCTGGCTGGGGAGCTGGTGCGATGCGCAACGTCATCCGGTAAGCTGGTCGGTGACGCAGCGTTGGCAAAATGTGGCGCTGGGAATGCCGCGATTGTGTTCGGCAAAGCGGCTGGTCGATGCGATGGTTGAGGAGATTTTTGCACCGACCCTGCTCGTCAATTGAGCAGGGCTGGTGAGTAGGATAAAGGCAGGTTTAGTGGTGCAGAGAGTCTGCCGGGGTGGCCACCGCTTCGTTGGCGACCAGGTTTTTATTAAAACGTTTGGCGTACAGCGCGGTGATAATCGGCACCAGAATGGCGGTGACAATTACGCTGGCGGCAACCAGCGCCGTAGCGGATGCGGCAACCGGTTCGAACGCCGGGTTAATCTGGGCGATAATCACCGGGTTTGCTACCGCAGCACCTGCTGCTGAAGAGGCTGCGACGCCTGCTGTACCGTTCCCGCCACCAATAACACGGTCAGCAATAATCAGCGGGATACCGGTGATGACGATAACCGCGACACCCAGCAGGATACCCAGCAGACCGGTATCAACGATCACGCTCAGGTTAATAGTGTTACCCAACGCGAAGCCGAAGAACGGGATCAACACCGGTGTGGCTTTGCTGAAGAAAGAACGCAGGTCGTGATCCAGGTTGCCCAACGTAAAGCCAATCAGGAACGGTAATACCGCGCCGATGAAATGGTGTGGCTCGAAGGAGGCCAGACCCGCAGAGCCGAGGATCACCATGGTCATTAACGGACCGGATTCCAGAGACATCAACACAAATGCGCCGGACTCTTCTTTGGTGCCGTACTGGTTCATCAGGCTGGCGTACAAACCACCGTTGGTCATGTCCATTGCGGAGACAATTGCCAAAACTGAGAGGCCTGCAAAGAACCCGGTTTGAATACCGGTATCAGGAATAAATGAAGCAGCAATCATTGCCACTACCCACGCCACGGCTATTTTGGTTATTACCAGCGTACCGGACTTGCGTAATACCGTACCGGTTGCTCGCAAATCGATAGATGCGCCGATACAAAAAAACCACACTGCCAGAATCGGTACCGTTCCGCTGATCATTCCTTTGGTAAACGAACCGAAATACGCACCGGTATCCGGAGCTAACGTATTTAACACTGCGCCTAATAACAGAGGAATCAACATCATTCCGCCGGGGATGCGTTCAATCGTGGCTTTAATTTTCATAAACGTCCTCATGTCTTGTCGCTGCTAAAACTCGCGCAAGAGGGTAAAAATTAATAAATTCAAATAGTTACTGGTGTTTCTTAACAAAGAAAATCGCTATCTCTTTGTTTTATAAAATCTAACGCGGCATACGTTGAGCGTGTTGCTGCTCCCAGGGATATTGCGTCTGGAATTAGTTTGCATTCACAGGAACATTGATTCAATCAAAATAAAACGATGTTTTAGTTATCTTCATCACATATTCCGCGCAAAAATTCCCGGTCGCTCTGATTATTAAAAAAGCTGTGATCTTTTTGTGAAGGGATTAGGTGGTTTTTTTGCTAGCAGAATAATAGTGACCGCTGTGATTGTTGGAGCAATAAAGCGATTTATTCTTGTATTTAATTGTCAGTAAATCGCAAGCATTACATGTAAAAAAGCTGACTAAGAATGACCTAATTTACGCATGTTGACGAAATGAAAAACTATATGTGAAGTTGATCACAAATTTAAACGCTGTTAGGGTAAAGAGGTCATTAACCGCCCAATCAGGCGTCAACAGGTTCGGTTGTACTGTGCGTTTCTCGTCAGTGTAAGTAAACCTGCTACGCTTGTTACAGGGAATGCGCCTGTGCATTCCCCGCTCGGTGATGACCCTGACGCATGGGCGTTAGGGGACTCGAACTGGAGCGTGACAGGGCTAAGTCTATGAGGACGAGTATGCTAAAAAGGAAAAAAATAAAACCGATAACGCTGCGCGACGTTACCATCATTGATGACGGTAAATTGCGAAAAGCCATTACCGCAGCGTCGTTAGGTAATGCGATGGAGTGGTTCGATTTTGGTGTTTATGGATTTGTTGCTTACGCATTAGGTAAAGTGTTCTTCCCGGGGGCTGACCCCAGCGTGCAGATGGTTGCCGCACTCGCCACCTTCTCTGTTCCCTTTCTGATTCGACCGCTTGGCGGATTGTTCTTCGGTATGCTCGGCGATAAATACGGTCGTCAGAAGATACTCGCTATCACCATCGTGATTATGTCGATCAGTACCTTCTGTATCGGTCTTATTCCCTCTTATGCCTCAATTGGTATCTGGGCACCGATTCTGCTGTTGCTATGTAAGATGGCTCAGGGGTTCTCGGTCGGCGGAGAGTATACCGGGGCATCGATTTTTGTCGCAGAGTACTCGCCAGACCGAAAGCGCGGATTTATGGGCAGTTGGCTGGACTTCGGCTCGATTGCCGGGTTTGTGCTGGGCGCGGGCGTGGTGGTCCTGATCTCAACTATCGTCGGCGAGGATAACTTCCTTGAGTGGGGCTGGCGTATTCCGTTCTTCCTGGCGCTACCGTTAGGGCTGATTGGTCTGTACCTGCGCCATGCGCTGGAAGAGACGCCGGCGTTCCAGCAGCACGTGGATAAACTGGAGCAGGGCGATCGTCAGGGTCTGCAGGAAGGTCCTAAGGTCTCGTTTAAAGAGATTGCAACTAAGCACTGGCGCAGCCTGTTAGCATGTGTTGGTCTGGTGATTGCCACCAACGTCACCTACTACATGCTGCTCACCTATATGCCGAGCTATCTGTCGCATAACCTGCATTACTCTGAAGACCACGGCGTGTTGATTATTATCGCCATCATGATTGGTATGCTGTTTGTGCAGCCGATTATGGGGTTGCTCAGCGACCGTTTCGGGCGTCGTCCGTTTGTGATCATGGGCAGTATTGCGCTGTTTGTGCTGGCGATTCCGGCATTTATTCTGATTAACAGTAATGTTATCGGCCTGATTTTCGCCGGGTTGCTGATGTTGGCGGTGATCCTCAACTGCTTTACCGGGGTGATGGCGTCAACGTTACCGGCGATGTTCCCGACGCATATTCGCTACAGTGCGCTGGCCGCCGCGTTTAATATCTCGGTATTAATCGCCGGTCTGACTCCGACATTGGCCGCATGGCTGGTGGAAAGCTCGCAGAATCTGATGATGCCTGCTTATTATCTGATGGTGATTGCGGTAGTAGGTTTAATTACCGGCGTGACCATGAAAGAGACGGCTAATCAGCCGCTGAAAGGCGCGACACCTGCTGCTTCGGATATTCAGGAAGCGAAAGAGATCCTCGGCGAACACTACGATAACATTGAACAGAAAATCGAAGATATCGATCAGGAAATTGCTGAGCTACAGGTTAAGCGCACGCGTCTGGTGCAGCAGCATCCGCGTATTGAAGAGTAACGGTGTTATTGCCTGATGGCACTACGTTTATCAGGCCTATGGGCAGTGTTGTACTTTCGTAGGCCGGATAAGGCGCTAGCCGCCATCCGGCGCATGGCCCGGGCATTCGTGTTATTGCCTGATGGCACTACGTTTATCAGGCCTACGGGCAGCATTGTACTCAGTAGGCCGGATAAGGCGTTAGCCGCCATCCGGAGCATGGCCAGGACATTCGTGTTATTGCCTGATGGCACTACGTTTATCAGGCCTGCGGGCAGCATTGTACTCAGTAGGCCGGATAAGGCGCTAGCCGCCATCCGGCGCATGGCCCGGGCATTCGTGTTAATGCCTTGGCACTACGTTTATCAGGCCTACGGGCAGCGTTGTACTTTCGTAGGCCGGATAAGGCGCTAGCCGCCATCCGGCGCATGGCCCGGGCATTCGTGTTAATGCCTGATGGCACTACGTTTATCAGGCCTACGGGCAGTGTTGTACTCAGTAGGCCGGATAAGGTGTCTTATGATATCAACTTAAGGTTGGCTTAATCTGTGTCAGGCAAACTCTCCTCCATAGTTTCGGAGGAGAGTGTCATGAAAACCCGTATTTATGAAAGTTTGACCACCGTGTGCAGCGTGCTGATCGTCAGCAGCTTTTTGTATGTGTGGGTGAGCTCTTACTGATCTTTCGCCAATTCCACCCATGCGCGAGTGCCGCTGGCTCCCTGGCGATTTTGCAGATAGAAATGACCCTGATGTAACTGGGTGATACGACTGACAATACTCAGCCCCAGCCCAATCCCACCAAAACGGCTGTCCATTCGGACGAATGCTTTACTTAACTCCCCGCATTTACTTTCATCAATGCCCGGCCCTTCATCTTCGACGGCCAGGACGGCATCATGCTCAGTGTTCAGGCTAATCGTAATATGGGTGCCTTCCGGGCTATAACGATGCGCGTTTTCCACCAGATTTCGTAGCAGCATCCGCAACAGCGTAGCATCGCCACGCACGACAACGTCCGCCGCGCTTTGTGGCAGGAGCAGCGTCTGTTTACGTTGGTCCAGCATGGTGCTGAGTTCATCGTAGGAGGGCAGAATAACGTCCTCCAGCAGTTTGACATGCTGGTAGCTCCCGGCTGAAAACGACTGCCCGACGCGGGCGAGTTGCAGCAGCTGCGATACGCTGTCCATCATTTGATCAAGGCGGGCAATCAACGGCGTAACGTCGACCTTATGGGTTTTGGATAATAATTCCAGATGCAGGCGAACGCCTGACAGCGGTGTGCGCAGTTCGTGGGCGACATCGGCGGTAAATAAACGTTCGTTTTCAATAGTGCTGGTCAGCCGCGTTACCAGGTCATTGAGCGCTGAGACAACGGCCTGGATCTCAACGGTTGAGCTGTGAATTTCAATCGGGGCCAGGTTATCGGCTGCTCGCGCCTCTAACTCTTTTTGCAGATCTGCCAGAGGGCGGGTAATACGTCGCACCGCCTGGTAGCAAATTAGCAGCGTCAGGCTGACCATAAAGATGCCGGGGACGATCAGGCTGGCGATAGCCTCGCGGATCTCATGCATGATGTGGCGATCGTTGTTACGGTTATCGCGCAGCGCCTGTTCGAATAACTGTATTTGCTCGGTACTTTCGTGCCACAACCAGAAGGTGCTAATGAGCTGAAAGACCAGCAGAATTAGACCGATCGTCAGTATTAACCGTTGGCGAAGAGGGAGAGGTCGTTTTAGATATTGCAGCAGCTTCACTTAGCTTTCCTCAGTGGCGACCAGCATATAGCCAAATCCCCTGACCGTGCGGATACGTGATTTCCCCACTTTATCGCGCAGATTGTGAATGTGCACTTCCAGCGTATTGGTCGACGGTTCGTTATCCCAACTGTAGATGTCGTTATACAGAATTTCCCGGTGAACAGGACTGCCTGCCTTGAGCATCAGACGCGACAGGAGCGCGTATTCTTTCGGCGTTAAGATAACCTCTTGTCCGTCCATCCACACCTGGCGACGACCGATATTCAGCGTCAGATTGCTGACAATTAATTCACTTTCACCCTGATTGTTGTGGCGACGCAGAAGTGCCCGGATGCGGGCGTGCAGTTCTTCCAGTGCGAACGGTTTGACCAGATAGTCATCGGCACCCACATCCAGCCCGCTGACCCGGTCTTTGAGCGTGTCACGGGCGGTGAGGATCAGCACGGGGAGAGAGTATTTCTTCTGTCTGATGCGGGTCAGGAAGTGCAAACCGTCTTCATCCGGCAAGCCCAGGTCCAGAACAACCAGACTGTAATGTCCGGTCTCCAGACACTGCTCGGCTGCACGGGCGGTTGACACGCCATCACAGGCGTAGCCTTCTGTTTGCGCAGCGAGTATCAGTCCCTGTAATAACAACGTATCGTCTTCAACAATCAGGATTTTCATTCGTTTAGCCTCCCCGGCAGGGTTGCAGAATATCATCTGCCGCCTGATATTTCTGTGTTTGCACGCCCGTTAATCCCAGCAGAGTTGAGAAGAGATTATCCTGCGAGAAGTCTTCTGAGCTTGCCCGTTTTTGCAAACATGTCTGAGAGACCTGATAGCGTTGCTGATAATCCTCGGAGAGCCACAGCAGCATCGGCACATGTTTTTGCGTATCTGGTGCAATTGAATACGGCAGGCCGTGCAAATAGACGCCATTTTCCCCTAAGGATTCGCCGTGATCGGAAAGATAGACCAGGCTGGTGGTGAAATTATCCTGGTGTTCTTTCAGTATATTGATCGCTTTATCAACAATATAGTCAACGTAAAGAATGGTGTTGTCGTAAGTATTGACCAACTGTTGCTGCGAACAGGTCTGGATTTCGTTGGTATCGCAGGTTGGCGTAAATTTCTTAAACTGCGCAGGATAGCGGTTGTAATAGGTCGGACCGTGGCTGCCGATGGTATGCAGCACAATCACGCCGTCGCCTTGCAGATTATTAATGTACTCTTCCAGCCCGTGGAACAGGACTTCATCGTAGCATTCGCCGTCAATACACTGCCCTGGCAGGTTCAGCTTAGTCATATTCTGGTGTGGAACCCGGTCGCAAGCCCCTTTGCAGCCGCCGTCGTTATCGTTCCACAGAACGTTAATTCCCGCCCGCTGAATGATATCGAGTACGCCTTCCTGATGCTGTGCCAGTTCTTCGTCGTAGTGCGCGCGTGGCATATCCGAGAACATGCAGGGTACTGATACTGCCGTTGCCGTTCCGCAGGATGTGGTGCGGGGGAAATAGACCACATCATCTTTTTCCAGCAGCGGGTTGGTCTGGCGCGAGTAGCCTGACAGGGAGAAGTTATCGCCGCGCGAGGTCTCGCCGAGAACCACAATCGTCAGGTTCTTACGCTTTTCTTTCACCATCAACGGATTGCGATGTGCATCCTCGCCAATGCGCACCAGCGGCAGGTGGGCCAGTCGCTGGTGTGAATACCAGGATGACGTCGCCACAATGCTGTTGGATGGACTGAGGGATTTCACCAGTTCTTTGTTGTTGCGAAACAGTGAGGCGTAATCTTTATAGAAGAACGCAGCGACCAGCACGATCAGCAGCGCGGAGATCAGAATGTTCGCGCCACGAAACAGTATGCTGCGCATAACTGGCGTGATCGGTTTAATTTTTACCCAGCAGGCAATGAGCGCGGCCAGAATGCCGCTCACCCCGAGCGTGATGAGCATTTGCGGCGTCAGCAAAGCAAAGGTTTCGGCGGGCGTAGTGTCCATCATATTGGCGATCATCGAGCGGTCGATGATGATGCCGTAGGTCATGATGAAATATTGGGCCGATGCGCCAACCAGAATGAAAATGCACGCCACCAGGCGATTAAGCCACAGGAATGAGGCCAGCGTCAGCACAATGTTCATGACGCTGAACGCGACCACCGGCATTGATAAAAACACCAGCACGTTACGCACAGAGTCCAGAGGCAGGTCTTGCAGCACTTGTTTGTAGAACGCAATGTTCAGGAAAGTCGCAAGATAAAATGAGATCAGCAGAAGCCAGCTGATTAGCCCGAGAGTGGGCCTTTTAAACAAGAGCTTTAACATTAAGGGGGTTCCATCGACTATGTGGCGCAAATCCTCTCAAAGTAAAATTAAGCCAACCTTAAGTTCTTAATGTTGATTTTTCGAAGAGCGGTAGGAGAACGTTGGCCCGATGAACTTACGCCATCGGGCCACGACGATTGTTGGCGTTAGTTATTGTTTACCGGGGCATCCAGTGGATACGGGTTTTTATGGATCCGGTTGTAGTTCAATGCGTACAGCGCGGTGATGATCATCAGCGTGACGAACGACCACATCACTTCTTTGGCGCCGGAACCGACAACCGCCCAGATGCAGTAGATAAAGGCGATAAAGGTCACCAGTAAGTACATCGGGCGTGCTTTACCAAAGTGACCATGGCCGAGCAGCAGCAGCGCGGCGCAGGTGTACAGATACGGCACCAGGGTGAAGATAACGGAAACCGAAGAGACCAGACCAAACTCTTTCGCTGCGTTCGGCGACATGCTGCTGAACTGGAAGATGGTCATCAGGATGCCGACGATAATTAACCCGGCCACTGGCGTACCGGCTTTGTTCACGCGGGCAAAAATCGGTGGGAACAGGCCGTCATCGGCTGCGGCTTTGGCGGTTTGCCCGGCAAGCAGCGTCCAGCCGCCCAGAGAACCAAGACACCCGGCAGCAGCACAGAAGGAAACTATCGCCCCAGCGGTGTCACCCAGCGCCATACGTGCGGCATCACCGAACGGGGAGGCTGATACACGCAGCGCCGCGTTAGGGATCATACCCATGATTGCGGTGGTGGAGAGCACGTAGCAAACAGCGGCAATCAGCACGCCGCCCATGGTAGCGATAGGTACGTTACGTTTGGGATTTTTAACCACGCCAGCCGCAACGGAGGCGCTTTCCACCCCGATAAATGACCACAAGGTGACGTTCAGAGTGCTTTGAATCGCGCCGAAGGTGTTCATCCCGCTGACGTTCCAGGCTGCCATATAGGTTTCACCGCGGAACCAGAACCAGCCGAAGACGGCAATCCCGACAATTGGCACCAGTGCCAGTACCGTTGCTACGGCCTGCACGCGGGTGATCATTTTCGGTCCGACAATGTTCAGTAATACGAAGATCCACAGCACTACGACGCAGGTTAGCGTCAGGACCAGCGGATCTTTTAAGATGGGGAAGAAGTAGCTCAGGTAACCGACGCCAATGACCACCATGGCGATGTTACCAATCCAGCAGGCCAGCCAGTACAGCACGTTGGTCTGGTAGCCCAAAAAAGGACCGAAGCAGCGGCGGGCGTAAGCATAAGAACCACCGGGACTGGAGTCTAAGGACGACATTTTGGCGTACACCATCGACAGTGCCAGAGCACCGATAATCGTGACCAACCATCCGTAGATTGCAATCCCGCCAGTTGACGCAAGGTTTGCGGGTAGCAGGAATACACCGGAACCCATAATATTCCCCGACACCATAAGGGTGACGGGGATTAAGCCCACTTTGTGAGCATCAGCATCCGTCGACATATTTTTTAACTCCTGATAAGGATAAATGACGCCTTATCATACCTCGTCAAAAGTCTATTTAATGATGACGGAGCTGGGGTATCGCTAATGCTGATATTATTATGGCTTATCGCTAACTGATTAAAAATCAGGCGGCGGATGGCTCCCTATGTTGGCTAACATAATGCAGAGGCGTCATCCCATAGAACTCTTTGAATACGGAGATAAAGTATGAGGTACTGTTATATCCACACAGTTGAGAGACCTGAGAAATGTTTTTGCCGTCCATCAGTAATTGATTGACGGCATATCGCATGCGACATGTGGTAATTATTTGGCTGTAACTTGTATTTTCACTTTTGAGCTTTTTCTTTAACAAACTGGGACTCAGGCATAAGCAACTGGCAACCATGCTTAAATTCCAGTCTTTATGTATATCGCTCTCAATAATGTGATAAACGCTATCGCTGATACAGTTGCGTAGCATATACATGAGCAAAGAAATAAACTTTTTGCTGTCGAGAAAGCGTGATAACACCGTGAACAGTAGCGAGCGCGTACGTTCTCTTTCAGCTTCGTTCACTGTGTCCATTACGCTGTGTTGGGCAGCCACCCTGAAGACATCCGGCGTCAGACACGCGGCGGTCATCACTGGGCTGGTACTGCGTTGCCAGAGTGGGATCTGTGAAAGGTCTTTATTTAAAAAGCGCAGATAATCTTTAATGATATCGCGGCTGATATGTACGACCAATGCGTTATTAAGTGATGAGAAATCGATAATATTATTATCGCATGCCACCAGTGCCATATGATTAGCTTTTAAACTGATGGCTTCTTTACCGTTAATCCTTAACCAAACATCCTTCTCCGTTAATACAACAACACAAGCTTCTTTGCTGCAAAGCCTCATACCCAACTCCAGGAATATGAACATAAAACACCGTAGCTCAACATCAGATGAGCCAAATCGGCTAAATTGAAATTGTATGATGAAACCAGGACTGCAATAAAATAACGTGTCTGAAATTAATTACAATGTTTGGCGGGATTTTTCTTATGTACACATTTTTGTACGCAAGTGGAAAGGCGCTATTTGCGAATAAAAAAAGCGCGGGGTGGTCCCGCGCAAAAAGGTATGACAATGTTATTGTTTTGCAGCAATACTCAGGAATTACTCAAGCATGACATGTCTACCTTAAACATCGGACTATCTATAAAACGACATTATGCTTACACGCACATAACGTGGTACACACCGTCAATAATTTCCGTTCCTTCGGTTTCATGTTCAAATCCAGGGAAGTGGTGGTCCCAGGACTGCAACGAACGTAGATAACTAATCTGCGGGCTATTGGCGTCGCCAAAGTTTTCCCCGGACAGCAGCATCGGAATTCCTGGTGGGTAAGGAATAACGGAATTCGCGGCTATACGACCCGGCAGATTTTCAATGGCCACCATCTCAACGTTATCGCTGACTATCGCGTTATAGGCTTCACGCGGGGTGATTTCAGCAACAGGCAGGCCGGAGTAGGCCGCGTTAAGACGTGCGCCAGGGTTGTTCTCTTTCAGCCAGGCGAACATGGTGTCGCCCAGATCGTGAATGCCCATGTTGGCGTAAGTGTCTGGATGTTCCTCAACCAGTTCTGGCATCACCAGTGCCAGCGGGGTATTGGCATCGTAATGGTGTTTGAAAGAGCACAACGTGTTGATCAGTGTGCCCCATTTCCCGCGGGTAATCCCCATGGAGAACAGGAACATAATCTGGAAATCGGTGGTACGGGTCGGCACGATGCCGTGACGGCCAAGCCAGGCGGTGACCAGTGCAGCCGGTACGCCGTTCTCTTCCAGTTCACCATCGTCGCCCATCCCCGGAGCCAGAATGCTGACTTTGATCGGGTCCAGCATGCTCCAGTTATCCGGCAGGTCTTTAAATCCGTGCCAGGATTCACCCGGGCGCATTACCCAGCAGTTCTGGTCGGTGGTCAGGAGTTGGGTTGGCGCATCGGCAAAGTCATAGGTTTTGCCGGTCTGCGGATCGGTCACAATCTCTTTGTTCCACGGTTTGAAGAACCAGTCGCCTTCGGCGGTGAATTCTTTGTACAACCGTGCCATGGCCTGACGGAAATCGACCGCTTCGTCGATCACTTCCTGGGTGAGCGACAGGCCGCTGTTACCGTCCATCATGGAGACCGCCACGTCGTTTGAGGCGCAGATGGCATACAGCGGAGAGGTAGTGGCGTGCATCATGTACGCCTGGTTAAAGCGGGAAAAGTTCACGGCCCCACGACCTTCACGAACGTGAATGTAAGATGCCTGAGAAAGCGCATTCAGCAGTTTGTGGGTCGAGTGGGTGGCAAAAACGGTAGGACCGTTATGATCGCCCGGCGCGCCACGCATGGCGTAGTGATCGGCGTAAATTGGGTTGAAGCGAGCATAGCCGTACCAGGCCTCATCGAAGTGGATGCGATCGCTGGTTTGCGCGAGCAGGTCCTGGGCCTCTTTGGCGTTGTAGCAAACACCGTCGTAGGTACAGTTGGTCACAACGCTGTAAGACGGTTTTTGCCCGGCTTTACCTTTGGTCAGCGGGCTTTCGCTGATCTTTTTCTGCAATGTTTCAGGCTGCATTTCCTGCGGGTAGATAGGCCCGATAATGCCGTACCGGTTGCGGCTTGGCACCATGTACACCGGTTTTGCCCCGGTGAGGATAAGCCCCTGCTCGATGGATTTATGGCAGTTACGATCCAGCACCACGACGTCGTTGTCGGTCATACAAGCCTGCATGATGGTGCGGTTAGAGCCGGAAGTCCCGACCACCACGGACCAGGAGCGATCAGCGCCAAACACGCGGGCGGCATATTTTTCGCTCTCGCCAAACGCGCCGGTATGATCCAGCAGCGAGCCGAGCGATGCACGTTCAATACCCATGTCACTACGGAATAAGTTTTCACCATAGTAATCATGGTAGAAACGACCGGCTGGCGTTTTGGTGAATCCGACGCCGCCCTGGTGCCCCGGTGCTGCCCAGGAGTATTCATGGATGTCGCCGTACTTCATCAGTGCGCTGAACAGCGGTGGCAGAAGTTGTTGGCGGTAGCGGGTCATCGCCGCAACGGCGCGACCGGCGATAAAGTCTGCGGTATCTTCCAGAATCCAGGCGAATTCATCGACAAGCTCCAGCAGGTCGCGATCCAGCGATGCGGTGGCTTTTTCGCGATCGCCCAGCAGGAAAACAGGTACGTTTTGCTGGCGCTCGTGGAGCTTGCCGATCAATTGCCTGACGTTCAGGTGCTCGTCTTGTTGTTCCATTTGATAGCTGAACATCAGGCAATCAATGGCTTCATTGGCGGCGAGGATTGCGTAACCATCGTCGAATGAGGTGGACTTAATGACGGTAACATTTTGGCGGCTTAATGCGTCAGCCAGACGTTCGACAGCGCTACCGACCCAGGTGTCCTGATGCAGAAACTCACTTTCAACAATTAATACTTTCATCATCTTTTACCCGGTTGTGGAAAGGTTGCAATCTATGAATTGCAGACACACCGTATGAATGTGACGCAGGCAAGTATTATCCTGTCAAAATGGGCTGTAAAGCGGGTAAAAAATAGTCTGATTTGTGTTTAATTTGTTTTTAAACAGTGGGTTATGTTTGCTTGTTGGCGGTTTTTCACCGCCGTTTATCGACAGGGGGAATATTTTTTTGGCTGATACTGATATTGCCGAATGATATCAACCAGCGATTGTTTGCCGATGCTGCTGGCTTAGTTTGCGGTACTGCTGCGGCGACATGCCGACAAACTTGCTGAAGGTGTCATAAAAACGGCTGCTGGATCGGAATCCGGCGGTCAACGCAACGTCGAGAATGGTTTTATCGGTATCGCTAAGCAATGCGCGGACGTGATTGATCCGCATTGCCGTGATGTACTGCTTCAGGGTGAGTTGCATTACGCGTTGGAAAATCCCCATCGCGTAGTTGGCGTTGAGCTTCACGTGTTCCGCGACGTCGTTGATGGTGAGCGCCTGATCATAGTTGTCGGCAATAAAGCTCAGCATTTGGCTGACGTAAAACTGGGCGTGCCTCGACACGCTGTTTTTGTGGGTCCGCGAGGTTTTATTGACCAGGATAGGCTGCCAACCGGAAAGGCTAAACCGTTTGAGCATCAGACCAATTTCATCAATGGCGAGCTGGCGAATTTGTTCGTTCGGGTTGCTCAGTTCCTGTTGCCAGCGCTGAACCTCAAAGGTGCTCAACTGCTGCGACGCCAGCGATTTGATGACCATTCCATGGGTAACATGGTTGATCAGCTCGCGATCCAGCGGCCAGGAGAGGAAAAGGTGCATCGGTAAATTGAAGATAGCCATACTTTGGCAACTGCCCGGACGCGTGAGCTGATGCGGTGTACAGGCCCAGAATAGCGTGATGTGTCCCTGTTTTATCTGCACGACTTCGTTGTTGATAAGGTACTCGACGTCACCATCAAACGGGACATTGATCTCCACCTGCCCATGCCAGTGGCTGGCAGGCATAGCATGCGGTGAGCGCAACTCGATATCCATCCGTTGATATTCTGAGTACAGCGATAGCGGGCTGCGGGTTTGTTCTTCATCGCTACTGCACATGTGCGGATCGGGAGGGAGAGGCGATGTCGGTAATGTACTCATGGTTGCTCCATTTCCTGAATTATCAGAATCATGTCATTTAACACGTATTAAGGCTGAGAATCAGGACACAAATTGGACCGTTACCATTGAGCATAGCGACATTTTGCGGCCGCATACTCTGCTTTTTGGGTGATTTTGTCCCATAAACTCAGATCCAATAGGGCGCAGAGTGATGATCTGAGTTTATGGGAATGCTCAGCAGGGAAGTCGGAGGTTTTCATCTATGCGCTGTGCCACCATGACTGTGTTCACTAATGTTCTGGAGAGTCATGATGTCTGCACCCAAAATTACCTTTATCGGCGCCGGTTCCACGATTTTCGTCAAAAATATTCTTGGGGACGTCTTTCACCGCGATGCGCTTAAATCTGCGCATATCGCCTTGATGGATCTCGATCCTACGCGTCTGGAAGAATCACACGTTGTTGTGCGCAAGTTGATGGATTCTGCGGGCGCGTCTGGACGAATCACCTGCTATACCGATCAAAAAGCAGCATTACAGGATGCTGATTTTGTGGTGGTCGCTTTCCAGATCGGCGGCTATGAACCTTGTACCGTCACCGATTTTACGGTGTGTAAACGCCATGGCCTGGAGCAGACGATTGCCGACACGCTGGGGCCGGGCGGCATCATGCGCGCGCTGCGTACCATCCCGCATTTATGGCAGATTTGTGAGGATATGACCGAAGTTTGTCCGCAGGCCACAATGCTTAACTACGTTAACCCGATGGCAATGAACACCTGGGCAATGTATGCGCGCTATCCGCATATTAAGCAGGTTGGGTTGTGTCATTCGGTGCAGGGGACGGCGGAGGAGTTGGCCCGCGATCTGAACATCGACCCTGCTTCTTTGCGCTATCGCAGTGCCGGGATCAACCATATGGCGTTTTATCTGGAGCTGGAGCGCAAAACGGCGGACGGTGCCTATGTGAATCTCTACCCGGAGCTGCTGGCGGCCTATGAATCCGGTCAGGCGCCGAAACCGAATATTCACGGTAATACCCGTTGCCAGAACATTGTGCGTTATGAAATGTTCAAAAAACTGGGGTACTTCGTCACCGAATCGTCGGAGCACTTCGCCGAATATACGCCGTGGTTTATCAAACCGGGGCGTGAAGATCTGATTGAGCGCTATAAGGTGCCATTGGATGAATATCCGAAACGTTGTGTGGAACAGTTGGCGAACTGGAAAAAAGAGCTGGAAGAGTACAAAACGGCTGAGCGGATCGACATTAAACCGTCGCGCGAATATGCCAGCACTATCATGAACGCTATCTGGACCGGTGAACCGAGCGTCGTGTATGGCAACGTTCGCAATGACAATCTGATCGATAACCTGCCGCAAGGCTGCTGCGTTGAAGTCGCTTGTCTGGTCGATGCAAATGGTATTCAGCCAACGAAAGTCGGGACTCTCCCGTCACATTTGGCGGCCATGATGCAAACCAATATCAATGTTCAGACCCTGCTAACGGAAGCCATCCTGACGGAGAATCGCGATCGCGTTTATCACGCGGCGATGATGGATCCGCATACCGCCGCGGTACTGGGGATTGAAGAGATTTATGCGCTGGTGGACGACCTGATCGCGTCTCACGGCGACTGGCTGCCGGCCTGGCTGCACCGTTAATACACAATCACGCCGGGCATTGTATCCGGCGTTTAACCTCTGACGTTTCCTCTTACAGAAGGCGGGCGCTGGTAACAGCGACCCGATACCCTATGAGCATATCTCTGACAACAAAACTCAGTTATGGATTTGGAGCGTTTGGTAAGGATTTCGCCATCGGTATTGTGTACATGTACCTGATGTATTACTACACCGACGTAGTGGGATTATCGGTGGGGCTGGTCGGAACGTTGTTCCTGGCGGCAAGGATCTGGGATGCGGTAAACGATCCCATCATGGGCTGGATTGTGAACGCCACCCGATCGCGCTGGGGGAAATTTAAACCCTGGATTTTACTCGGTACGCTGGCGAACTCATTGGTGCTGTTTTTGCTTTTTAGCGCACATCTTTTTGAGGGTACTGCGCAGGTCGTATTTGTTTGCGTGACGTATATATTATGGGGAATGACCTACACCATTATGGATATTCCATTCTGGTCACTGGTGCCAACCATTACGCTGGATAAACGCGAGCGTGAACAACTGGTGCCGTACCCCCGTTTCTTCGCCAGCCTTTCTGGGTTTGTTACCGCAGGCGTGACGCTGCCTTTTGTGAGCTATGTTGGCGGAGCAGATCGTGGTTTTGGTTTTCAGATGTTTACGCTAATTCTCATCGCGTTCTTTATCGTTTCCACCGTTGTGACGCTACGGAATGTGCATGAGGTTTATTCGTCAGGCAGTGAGGCCACGGCAGACAGCAGTCGTCTTGGGTTGAAAGCGATCGTTGGGCTTATCTATAAAAATGACCAGCTATCCTGCCTGTTAGGTATGGCACTGGCTTACAATATTGCATCCAATATCATTGCTGGCTTTGCCATTTACTATTTTACCTACGTCATTGGCGATGCAAGTCTCTTCCCGTACTACATGTCTTACGCAGGTGCGGCAAACCTGTTGACGCTGATTTTCTTTCCTCGGCTGGTAAACGCGTTGTCACGACGGATCTTGTGGGCTGGGGCATCGGTGTTGCCGGTGCTTAGCTGTAGCGTACTACTGGTGATGGCGCTGGCAGATTTCCATAATATCTTACTGATTGTTATAGCGGGTGTTTTACTGAATATTGGTTCTGCGCTTTTCTGGGTGTTGCAGGTCATTATGGTGGCAGATACCGTTGATTACGGCGAATACAAACTTAATATTCGTTGTGAAAGTATCGCTTATTCGGTGCAGACAATGGTGGTAAAAGGTGGGTCAGCATTTGCCGCTTTCTTTATCGCGTTGATACTCGGAGTGATTAATTACGCGCCAAATGTCGCGCAGTCTGCCGAAACCATCGTTGGCATGCAGTTTATTATGATAGCGCTACCCGCACTCTTTTTTGTGGTGACCTTAGTCCTGTATTTCCGCTTTTATCGACTGAATGGCGACACCCTGCGCAGGATCCAGATCCATTTACTGGATAAGTATCGCAAGGTGCCGCAGCACTATGAGCAACCGGATATCCCGGCTATTGCGGTAGTGGCTCCAGGCGATGTGAAGGCGTAGCGATGGAATGGCATTCGTTGATTGGATATTTGGCGGCCAGCCTGACGACGCTCTCTTTCTTGCCGCAAGCCATTAAGGTTATTACCACCCGCAATACGCAAGGCATCTCCGGTTTGATGTATGTGATGTTTGTGTGCGGGCTGGTTTTGTGGCTGATTTACGGATTATTGATTGAAGATACTGCCGTCAGCATGGCGAACTTTCTGACACTGTTGTTCGCCTTGCCGATTTTGGTTATCAAGTACCGCAGTAGGTAGCGTAGATTGCCGGAGAAGCGTTAGCGCTCTCCGGCCGTTTTCAACTGCCGATTGTGCCAGGCCGCCAGTGCGAGGACCGTTGTTAACGCACCGAGCAGGGCGCAGAACATGTCCGACTGGGTATCCCACGGGTCACCCTGCGTGCCAAGGAAGTCATCCGCACCTTGTCCCATTGCCAGCGCAGCCCACCATTCGATCAGTTCATACATTGCGCTAATCGCCAGTGCTACGCAGCAGACCAAAAATGCCAGCATCTTACGACCACGGACAATATTGCCGCGCACTAAAATCTCTCTTGCCGTCAGGGCTGGTACCAGCCCCTGGAAGAAGTGGCCCAGCTTGTCATAGGGGTTTCGACTGAGATCCAGCCATTCCTGAACCTGAAAACCGACGGGGACTTTGGCGTAGGTATACATCCCGCCTACCATCAGAATGATGGCGTGCAAGAAAATCAACGTATAAAGCAGCGGCGTCAATGGGTACTGCTTCATGGTAGCCAGCAACAGCGGGACGACAATAATGACTGGCGTGACTTCCATCAGCCAGGTGATTTTCTCCGAGGCAGAGATACCGGTGTAGATAAGAATCAGCGCCAGGATCAATGCGCCGGTGCGCAAGATTGTGGGGTTCAGAGTGCGGAGCATTGCGAATTCACACGTAATGGAAAAGGTCACTATTCCCTGTGAACGGCAAAAATTCAATACCAGTAAATGGGGGGATAAAGTTGGCCCGGGGGGATCGCTGGACTGACGCCAAAAATTTAGTGCCAGTCCAGTGCCGGGCCGAATGGGTTACTTCGCGCAGTTAGCGCATTGTTTGCTGACGATTTGCTGGAAGAAATCGTTGCCTTTGTCATCGACCAGAATGAAAGCCGGGAAATCTTCTACTTCGATTTTCCAGATAGCTTCCATACCCAGCTCCGGGTATTCCACGCATTCCAGATGCTTAATGCTCTGCTGCGCCAGTACCGCTGCCGGTCCACCGATGCTGCCTAAGTAGAAGCCGCCGTGTTTGTGGCAGGCGTCAGTCACCTGCTGGCTACGGTTACCTTTTGCCAGCATGATCATGCTGCCGCCGTGAGACTGCAACAGGTCAACGTAGGAGTCCATACGACCCGCGGTGGTTGGACCTAAAGAACCGGACGGGTAGCCTGCAGGCGTTTTGGCCGGACCTGCGTAGTAGATCGGATGATCTTTCACGTACTGCGGCAGACCTTCGCCGGACTCAATACGTTCTTTTAACTTCGCGTGGGCAATGTCACGACCAACAATGATAGTACCGCTCAGTGACAGACGAGTAGAAACCGGGTACTGAGAGAGCTGGGCGAGGATCTCTTTCATTGGGCGGTTAAGGTCAACTTTAACCACTTCGCCTTCGCCCGCCTGGCGCAGAGATTCCGGAATGTACTGACCTGGGTTATGTTCCAGTTTTTCAATCCAGATCCCTTCGCGGTTGATCTTGGCCTTAATGTTACGGTCTGCGGAGCAAGAAACACCCATACCAACCGGGCAGGACGCGCCGTGGCGAGGCAGGCGGATCACGCGGATATCATGTGCGAAGTATTTCCCGCCGAACTGAGCACCAAGGCCGAGTTTCTGCGCTTCTTCCAGCAGTTCTTGTTCCAGTTGCAGATCGCGGAACGCCTGGCCGTGAGCATTACCTTCAGTCGGCAGCGCGTCATAGTAGTGTGTGCTGGCCAGCTTCACCGTCTTGAGGGTGCTTTCCGCTGACGTACCGCCAATAACGAATGCGATGTGATACGGAGGGCAAGCTGCGGTACCCAGCGTGCGCATTTTCTCAACCAGGAAGTTTTTCAGTTTGCCGGGAGTCAGCAGCGCTTTGGTTTCCTGATACAGATAGGTTTTGTTGGCTGAGCCGCCGCCTTTGGCCACGCACAGGAATTTGTATTCGTCACCGTCCACGCTGTACAGATCGATCTGTGCGGGCAGGTTGGTGCCGGTATTTACTTCTTTGTACATATCCAGCGCCGCGTTTTGCGAGTAGCGCAGGTTATCTTCGATATAGGTATTAAATACGCCTTTGGAGAGCGCCGCTTCATCGCCGCCGCCGGTCCAAACACGCTGACCTTTTTTACCCATGATGATTGCCGTACCGGTGTCCTGGCAGGTTGGCAACACGCCTTTGGCGGCGATTTCGGAGTTTCTCAGGAACTGCAGCGCCACGTACTTATCGTTTTCGCTGGCTTCGGGATCATGGAGAATTGAGGCGACTTGCTGTTGGTGTTCTGGGCGGAGCATGAAGGAGGCATCGTGGAAGGCTTGCTGGGCCAGTAGCGTAAGTGCTTCAGGGGCTACTTTCAGGATTGTTTCGCCTTCAAACTCGCCGACGCTGACGTGATCGGATGTCAGCAGGTAGTACTCAGTTTTGTCTTCCCCCAGTGGGAAAGCCGCCTGGTAAGTGAATTCAACTTTTGACATTTGCTTCCAGCCTTTTCATTTTTCTCAGGAATTTTAAAATTCTCTGTGTCTTCATGGTGGCGTGCCGTACCAACGTGGACGGCACGCGAACTGTGATTACAGGAAACCGTACATTGCGGCGAAGATCCAACCAAAGACACAGGATACGCTTACGCCGATCAAGCCAGGCAGAATGAAGCTGTGGTTGATAACGAAGCGGCCGATGTGGGTGGTGCCGGAACGGTCAAACTGGATAGCAGCCAGATCGCTCGGGTAGGTCGGCAGAATGTAGTAACCGTAACATGCCGGAGCAGAAGCCACGATGTACGCGGGATCAACCCCGATTGCCAGCGCGACCGGAACAATCGCTGCCAGCGCCGCTGCCTGGGAGTTTACAAATTTGGATACCAGCAGCAGAACAATTGCATAGGCCCACGGATACTCTTTCACCATATTGCCCAGCACACCTTCGATTTCTGTCATGTGCGCGCCGAACATTGTTTCGGCCATCCAGGCAATACCGTACACCGCCACAATCGCGATCATACCGGAACGGAAGACTTCGTTTTTAGATATTGAAGCGGGATTGGTCTTCGTCAAGATAATAATCAGCGCACCGGTCAGCAGCATGAACATCTGGATAACCAGCACCATTGACAGCGGTTTGCCGCTAAAGGTAGGACGCAGCTCAGAGAACGCGCCAAGCACGGCAACAACGGCGATAGCAGCCAGGAAGATCCACATGGCCAGCCAGTTGCTTTTCGGCAGCTTTTTGTCTAACAGCGTGGCGGTATCGCCATACACATAGTTGTGGTTTTCAGGTACGGAAATGAACTTCTGGAACTCTTCATCTTTATCCAGATCCTTACCACGGAACCAGCTGAAGATACCGATCGCCAGGATACCCAACAGGGTAGACGGGATGGTGATGCTGAGCAGGTCGAGGAATTCGAGATGCTTGCCTTCAAACGTTACGTTACCCAGCATTGCCACCAGTGACACCACGGCTACAGAAACCGGGCTGGCGATAATCCCCATCTGCGCGCCGATAGAACTCGCCGCCATCGGACGTTCCGGGCGAATATTGTTCTTAATGGCAACGTCATAAATGATTGGCAGGATGGTGTATACTACGTGCCCTGTACCGCAGAGAATCGTCAGGGTGCAGGTAACGAAAGGTGCGACGATGGAAACGTATTTTGGGTTACGGCGCAGCAGCTTTTCAGCGATTTGCAGCATAACGTCAAGGCCGCCGGAGGCTTGCAAGGTTGCCGATGCGGCCACCACGGCAATAATAACCAGCATGACATCTACAGGTGGTTTACCCGGCTGGAGATGGAAAACGAAAACCAGAATGACCAGGCCGATACCGCCTAATAAACCCAGCGCGATACCGCCCTTTCTGGCACCATAAAACAAACATATTAATATTATGAGAAGTTGTATACTAAATAACATTTTATTTACCCTCGCGAAAAACCCAGTCAATTTTTTGAAAAATGGATCTGTGCCACATTCTTTTTTGCCAGAATAAGCATCAAAAAATGGTCAGTATTCGATATGTCCGTATTTGCGATTAATGTTCAAATGTCTTGCTAGAATGTTTTTTTAAAGTTATGGCGATATTTAGTTTTTTTCTGTGGCTTTGATCAGAGGAGAGAATCCTCAGGCGATGGGAAGCAGAGCTGAACATGGAGAGCCGCGGTTGACGCTGTAATTTATCTGTTTTGCGTTTTCCGCTATTACATGAACCACCGACAGAATGAGTGAGTGGGTTATTTATGTGATCACGGTCACGCCATTTCATGATGTGATGAAGTTGGCGTGGGGATACTTTTATTTGCTCACAAAAATGTACGGTGTCCATGGTACGTAGCATGGTCTCCATTGCTACCAGTCTAGATTTTGTATGTCTGGTTAATTTCAGACTAATCCTTTATGGGTAAAAATACACACTCTGCGAGTTAGATAATACTTAATTAACTTTTGTTAGCGATTTTGAAATTAAAAACAGTGTGATGTTTGTCAATATTAAAATAATACATTTAACATGCCGGATACAAATATATTTGATCTAACGCAAATTTATAATTTTACAGTGCCAGCTGGTGAAATTGGGATTTTTCATTATTTTAATAATTGTTACTTTCAAATAACAAATAATCCCAAGTGTATTTATTGGCAATATTGTTTAAGCAATGAGTAGTGTTCAGCCTGCACGCGATAACGATAAACAGGTCTGCCGGTCACGCCATAATGGATGCTGGTAAATAAGATGTGACAATTGACGAGCCAGATAAGGTATTTACGGCAAGAGACGCGCGAGATATTGACCTCGTTGGCCAGCTCATCCGTGGAGAACTCCTGATCCTGGTGCTCATCAATCCACTGACACAGCGTGCGTAACGTTTGTGGCGTTAACCCTTTAGGTAAGCGCCGTGCTTCCTGTTCATTGGAAGAGCTGCCGTGAATCAGCTGGTCAAGCTCAGACTGTTCATAATACTGATGCTTGTCCATCTCATTTTTCTTGTGCAGCCAGCCGGTGAGCGCCTCTTCAAACCGGGAAGCCTGGAAAGGTTTGATCAGGTAGTCAACAACACCGTAGTGAAGTGAATCTTTGATGGTGGTGGCATCAGCGGCGGAAGAGATGACGATGACATCACACTTGCAACCTTCGCTGTGCAGAACCGGTAGCAGGTCCAGACCGTTTTCTTTTTGCATATAAATATCTAGCAAAATCAGATCGATATGATGACCGCTATGAAAGATTATCTCTTTTGCTTTCTCCAGCGTGGAGGCTGTGCCGCAGCAGTGAAAACCGGAGAGTTGCGCGACATAACGGCGGTTTAATTCCGCTACCATTGCATCGTCATCGACAATTAAGACATTGATCATCTGCTGGCCCTCTCACCATTCCACGGTAACTGTACAAAAAATTGGGTGAAGATCCCTGGTTCAGACTCGACGGAAATATTACCGCCAACGTTTTCAACCTGTTGTTTAACAAGCGCTAAACCAACGCCCCGTTCGGTTCCTCTTGACGAAACGCCCTTCTCAAAGATGTGCTCAATGTTTTCGGGGGCAATCCCCGGACCATCGTCATTCACTTCGCAATGCAACCAGCCGTGTCGATAATGCAAGGATACGCTGATCTCACCACCAGGTTCTTGACCTAGCGCTTCCAGGGCGTTTTCAATCAGATTCCCCAGAACGGTAATCAGCACCGCCACCTGATCTTCGTTGCTATTTTCCGGTAACTGGCTTTCATTGCTAATGACCAGACTATGGCCTAAATCAGATGTGCGATTAATCTTACTGAGTAAAAATCCTGCGATCACCGGTGATTTTATTTTTCCTAACAGTGAGCCAATTTCTTCCTGATAATTGTTTGCGGTCTTCAGGATGTAATTTTCAAGCTGCTTATAACTTTTCAGATGCAATAATCCCAGAATCACGTGCAATTTATTCATGAATTCGTGGGATCGTTCACGAAGTGCGTCGGCATAGTTGACCATACCATCCAGACGTTGCATTAGTTTTCGGACTTCAGTCTTATCTCTGAAGGTTGAAATGGCACCGATGATTTTACCGTTGCTGAGTACCGGGACCGTGTTAATTAAGAGTAGCCGATCCTTCACCATGATCTCTTCATCGCGGCGTGGCGTTCCGTCATGTAGTACCTGTGAAAAATCGACCACCTGTGACCACGCATGGCTGAGTGTGGAGAGCTGGGCATCATCTTGTGATTTGTGATAATCCAGCAGCTCCTGCGCAGCCTGGTTAATCAGGGTCACTTCACCGCATTCGTCAACGGCAATAACACCTTCCTTTATAGAGTGCAGCATCGCCTGGCGTTGTTCGAACAGATTGGAGATTTCATAAGGCTCCAGGCCAAACAGAATGCGCTTGAGGACTTTGACAAATACCCATGTACCGAGCAGTCCAACCAGTACGCCAAATAAGATTGACCAGATGATGCTGCCGCGGCTGTTATTGATCTGCTCAGTCACCCGGCTTAGCTCAAGGCCGATCGACACCACGCCAATCTGCCGGTGATGTTCGTCATAGATAGGAGTAAATACACGTAGAGCTTTAGCCAGGAATCCGCGATTAATGGCGACATTCTCTTTACCCTGCAGGGCCAGCAATATGTCATCACCTTTAAATGGCTGACCGATTCGCTGCGCTTCGGGATGGGAGTAACGAATGCTTTGCATATCAGTGACGACGATAAACAAAAAGTCGTTGCTCTTATTCACCGCCTGGGCAATCGCCTGAATGCCGCTTTCCTCGGGCTTTTTCATTAGTCCCTGGCGGATCTCCGGAGAGTTGGCTAGCGTTCGCGCGACCGCAAGCGCTTTACTCGCTAATGCATCGCGCGTCATGTTGCTGATCTGCGAGAAATAAATCAGATGAACGACAAGCAGCACGGAGAAGAGTACTGCACTAACCATGAGGATCACGGTGGTGCCAAGCTTCATCGGGCGTTTACGTATAGCAGTACGTTGCAGGGAGTATCTCATCACGGTCCTGAAATCACGGTTTGTGCGGGTATTATTGCCTGATGGGGTGCGTAATTCAAAGGTGGTAGGGATTATGGCGCTTAAGTTGTCAGTCCTTCTTCTTTATATAGCGTAGAGTGAATTTCTTTCTATATAGAGGTTTTCATACCGATTCTCTCCCTTTTCAGGGACGCTTACAGATAATTTCCTTACGATTGTGGATAACTCTGTGCGTAAATGGGTATAAGGCGGGGTTTTGCTGTGGAATGCAGCAGTCAGTCATTTTTCTGTCATTTAAGGGTTGCGGGCCGCAGGAAACTCCCTATAATGCGCCTCCA
>NZ_JAOWHB010000012.1:0-716 GCF_030332845.1 Citrobacter sp. Cpo061 | reverse complement strand
CCGGGTTGCGGACAGTGTCTGGTGGGTAGTTTGACTGGGGCGGTCTCCTCCTAAAGAGTAACGGAGGAGCACGAAGGTTAGCTAATCCTGGTCGGACATCAGGAGGTTAGTGCAAAGGCATAAGCTAGCTTGACTGCGAGAGTGACGGCTCGAGCAGGTGCGAAAGCAGGTCTTAGTGATCCGGTGGTTCTGAATGGAAGGGCCATCGCTCAACGGATAAAAGGTACTCCGGGGATAACAGGCTGATACCGCCCAAGAGTTCATATCGACGGCGGTGTTTGGCACCTCGATGTCGGCTCATCACATCCTGGGGCTGAAGTAGGTCCCAAGGGTATGGCTGTTCGCCATTTAAAGTGGTACGCGAGCTGGGTTTAGAACGTCGTGAGACAGTTCGGTCCCTATCTGCCGTGGGCGCTGGAGAATTGAGGGGGGCTGCTCCTAGTACGAGAGGACCGGAGTGGACGCATCACTGGTGTTCGGGTTGTCATGCCAATGGCATTGCCCGGTAGCTAAATGCGGAAGAGATAAGTGCTGAAAGCATCTAAGCACGAAACTTGCCCCGAGATGAGTTCTCCCTGACTCCTTGAGAGTCCTGAAGGAACGTTGAAGACGACGACGTTGATAGGTCGGGTGTGTAAGTGTAGCGATACATTGAGCTAACCGATACTAATGAACCGTGAGGCTTAACCTTACAACGCCGAAGATGTTTTGGCGAA
>NZ_JAOWHB010000011.1:0-595 GCF_030332845.1 Citrobacter sp. Cpo061 | reverse complement strand
CAGGTTTCGGGGCCGAAGACGGCGCTGGTTTCATAGGTCTGCTGGTCAATATAGGAATCCCAGCAGAAGACAATGTACTGCGGGGGTTTTTTGACTTTGTTGAAATTAACGCTGCCGCCAAAGGTCACATCAGTCCACTTGTCCACGGATTCAGAGTCACGAGAGGTTGGGTCAAGCGTGTTAAAGGTATACAAGTAACCATCGGTATCGATCACCCGGACATGAAGCGCTTCTGCTGGCAACTCATAGGGGGTGATAAAAGAAAAATTCCACTTACCGTAAGGTAGAGTCCAGTCCCCGCTGGCGGCCTGTTTTGACTGTAAAGGGTGAGATTGATGTGGGCTGCAGCCTGCAGCGGCCAGTAACAGGGCAAGTATCAGTAGTTTGCGCATTTTCATCCCTCTTAATCCCAGTTGCCATAGGGGTAGGTTTTACCGTTGATAAATGCCTGCGTTGACGGGAGGAAGGTAAAACTGCCGCCTGGGACGACGTAGTCTTTACACAGGGTCAGGTCCTTGCCGGAGCGGGTTGTCAGTTTCAGGGGCGTGACCGGCAGGCTGGGGCGTCCGGCGACATCGGAAAACCAGATTTTGAC
>NZ_JAOWHB010000010.1:0-265 GCF_030332845.1 Citrobacter sp. Cpo061 | reverse complement strand
GCTTGTAGCTCAGGTGGTTAGAGCGCACCCCTGATAAGGGTGAGGTCGGTGGTTCAAGTCCACTCAGGCCTACCAAATTCTTTCTGATACCGCGTTGTGAAACGACTCGCATACATCAGTATGCTTCACCGTTCCACGCCTTGTTTCAGCAAGAATTAAGGTGAATGAGATAACTACGATGGGGCTATAGCTCAGCTGGGAGAGCGCCTGCCTTGCACGCAGGAGGTCTGCGGTTCGATCCCGCATAGCTCCACCATCCTTACTG
>NZ_JAOWHB010000009.1:0-216 GCF_030332845.1 Citrobacter sp. Cpo061 | reverse complement strand
TGGTGCATCCGGGAGGATTCGAACCTCCGACCGCTCGGTTCGTAGCCGAGTACTCTATCCAGCTGAGCTACGGATGCATCAGGGAAACTTACTTTACTGCAGATTTGATGTCGCTGCTAAAGCGCTATCAAGTAATATGGTGCATCCGGGAGGATTCGAACCTCCGACCGCTCGGTTCGTAGCCGAGTACTCTATCCAGCTGAGCTACGGATGCAA
>NZ_JAOWHB010000008.1:0-265 GCF_030332845.1 Citrobacter sp. Cpo061 | reverse complement strand
GTGTTTAAAGTGCATGCAAACTGTATGTATTCTGTAGGTAAAGTGTGTTTACTGGCCGCCAGAGTGTAGGTGAACTGTAGGTAAAGTGTGTTTACTGGCCGCCAGAGTGTAGGTGAACTGTAGGTAAAGTGTGTTTACTGGCCACCAGGGTGTAGGTGAACTGTAGGTAAAATGTGGGTGCCGCGGCAGCCCTTTATTTTTTCTCTCCGTTGTCAGGCACGACGGCGATGTATACACGGGGTGATACATGCGCGGTGCCAAAGGG
>NZ_JAOWHB010000007.1:0-1198 GCF_030332845.1 Citrobacter sp. Cpo061 | reverse complement strand
GATATGGGTATAGAAAGGTGCCGGAAACACGCAGCAGGCCGCAGAAATGCACTGAGGGCCTCTCTGTGGGTGCGGGCAACGGGTGTTATGTTAAATGACCTCTTCATTTCTATTCATTTACTATGAACTTCGATGAAGCTTGCCGTTTTTTTTGTAGTGAAAAGTGCGGTTGTCACTTGCATCTTGGCTTAAAGAACATTATATAAGGGGTGAGGTATATAAAAAATTATATTTTTTTGTTGCCTCTTTCTAAGGCGTGCGTATAATGCCGCACCCTGTAAACGCTCGAATATTTTTTGAGCTGCATCTACTTTTTTACACTCGCAGGACTTATGAGGGGAAATATGCTTCACCGTGTAAGTGAACCGTACGAACTCTTTGCTAAGGACGCTGTTGAGCTAAATATGATTTCACTGAAGTCCAAGCTGATCATTATTCTTACGGAGTTGATCCGTGAGCAGGGGTGGTCACAACGTGTCGCAGCAGAGAAGCTAGGTGTCAGTCAGCCAAGAGTCAGTAATCTTATGAACGGTCAATTTTCAAAATTCGCCATCGATACACTATTGGAGATCTTGTGCCGCATTGGATTCGTTATGGATGTTTCATTTCGACCTCACGACAAAGAGAGTCCAATTGACGTGAAAGTGAAAAAAGCAGTGCTGTGAACACTGCTTTGGTTACCGTCTGATTTATCAGAAGTCTTTTGGAAGCATCTTATACCTTAGCTTGATTGTATCCTCCTCGGACTTTGGTGTGCCATCTGACGTTTTTGAGAATGCATGTAGTACGTAGACTGCTTTTTTACCTACTACGTAAACCATCCGGTAAGCTGGTTTACCATTCTTCACCCACTCGATAACACCTTGTCCGAGGCCATTCATCGCCTTGGTCTTCCGCAAAGGTGACAAGCCATATTGTAAACGGTTTATCTCCACTGCTACTTCATCTTCAAGACTCTTTGGGAACACTTTTTGGCCGGTTAGGCTTTTTTGTGAACCCCCAACATATACTACTGGTTTCATGAACACCTCCTATCAGTGTCGTCGTCGATTCAAAGCGCACATACGCATTTCCTCTGTTGGTTGCTATTACCTGCCCCTCTCTCCTTGAGACGGCAGAATTTCAACTCTGGAGTATAAAGTTTTTTCAGGATGTTCCGATAGTGCTTTTTTATATAAATTTTTGTATATCTTACCGA